>CAKULE010000011.1 GCA_934667095.1 uncultured Oscillospiraceae bacterium
CAGCAGAGCGAAATCATTCCAAGGAAATCTCAACAAGTCCTGCCAATGCTCTGAAAATTCCATCACGGATTTTCTGCAGTCCATCTTTTTTATTGCTCTGTATGGAAACGCATGATATGATGGATTTGGCAGCGGTGAAAGAAACAGGTAAATATGAATTTGACGGGATGAAAGCGAGAAATAATTATGGAGATATTTACTTTTAACGGCTACGATGGAGAAAAATTAGCACTGAAATTAAAAGAAGTCATAGGATTTCCTGATTCAACAAGCTATGAAGGTGGCTACGATATAATTTGCTCATTGGAAATTGATGTTGGCTGTTATAAGGCAAAATTTGATAGATACTATTCAGCAACAGCTGCTTTGTATAGTTTTTCAAATCAATTAAAGGAATGCTATGAAAGATTGGAAGGAGAAGCAAAGTATGCACTGCTCTTAGAAAACGATTTAATATTTACCGTAACAATGGGTTCTTCTGGACATGCAACGGTAAAGGGTAAATTTCAGGAAAGGCCTGACTTTAATAATGTTCTCTCTTTTGAAATGGATACAGATCAATCATGTTTCCTCTCTGTAATTAGCGGAATAGAAAGTCTGAAAGATAAATATGGAGATATGCAAGGGGTAAAATAAGTGGAGTTGTCGATAAATCCCAGTTTGATGAAGTACAAGGCCATCTTTGAGCGCAACGCCGACCGTCTTGTGAACGCCAACACCATTTACGAGGGACAGGTCATTGTCCTGCCCGCGAAGTAAGCACGATCAAACCACATAACGAAAGCATAAAAAATGCCCACCTCAAAAAATCGAGGTGGGCATTTTTTCGTGTGCGCGGATTTGCTTAACTTAATGACATTGGCCTGCCGGCAGGGTGCTTTTTATTTGGTTCGCAGTCAGCCGATGGTCTTTCCGTCCTCGATGGCAGAGATGAGGTCCACGCGGCGCTGATGGCGGCCGCCCTCAAAGTCAGCGTCCAGCCAGGTCTCCACGATCATGCGGGCCAGCTCGGTGCCCACCACGCGGGAGCCCAGCGCCATCATGTTGCTGTTGTTGTGCAGGCGGGACATCTTGGCGGAGTAAGGCTCGGAGCACACCACGCAGCGGATGCCCTTCACCTTGTTGGCCGCCAGCGAGATACCCACGCCGGTGCCGCAGAACAGCAGGCCCCGGTCACACTTGCCGCTGGCTACAGCGCTGGCCGCGGCGTAGCCGTAGACAGGGTAGTCGCAGCTGTCGTCGGTGTTGGTGCCGAAGTCGGTGTACTCCAGCCCCCGCTCGTCCAGCAGCTTCTTGATCTCTTCCTTCAGACCACGGCCGGCGTGGTCGCTTCCCAGTGCGATCATGTTCTGTGCCCTCCCTTACTTGGTGCCGAAAATACGGTCGCCCGCATCGCCGAGGCCGGGGACGATATAGCCGTTCTCGTTCAGATGATCGTCCAGTGCGCCGGCGTAGATGTCGACATCGGGGAACTTCTCGCGGACGCAGCGGATGCCCTCGGGGGCCGCCACCAGCACCATCAGCTTGATGTGCTTGCAGCCGCGCTTCTTCATCTCGCCGATGGCCTCGCAGGCAGAGCCGCCGGTAGCCAGCATGGGATCCACGATGAGCACGTCCCGCTCGGCCACGTCCTTGGGCATCTTGCAGAAGTAGGGATGGGGCTCCAGCGTCTCCTCATCCCGGTACATGCCGATGTGGCCCACACGGGCGGAGGGCACCATGCGCAGCACGCCGTCCACAAGGCCAAGGCCGGCGCGGAGGATGGGCACCACCACGAACTTCCGCCCCGCCAGAGTGGGGGCCTCCATCTCGCAGATGGGGGTCTCGATGTGCTTGGTGGTCAAGGGCAGATCCCGGGTGGCCTCATAGGTGATGAGCATGCCGATCTCGCTGACCAGCTCCCGGAAGTCCTTGACGCTGGTGTGCTTATCCCGCATGATGGTCAGCTTATGGGCCACCAGCGGATGGTCCATGATGTGGACCTGCTTGTCGTTCTCAAACATGGTTCCGTTCCCCTTTTATCTAAAAAATTTTAACAGCTTACAACTTCTTTTCCCGCTCCAGCCGTTCCCGCTCGGCCTGACTGAGGCGGTGGTACTGGGGCGACAGCGCCCCGGCGGACACCAGTCCGCCTGTCCGGACCAGCTCCAGCGCCTCCCGGGCCACGCCGCAGGCGGTCTGGTACACCAGATGGGGCGGAGCCATGACATAGTCCAGCCCGTTTTCGGCAAAGGTCCGGGCGCACAGGGCCGCGCCGTCCCCCACCAGAACGGGCCGGCTGCCCGCGGCCCGCAGCTCGGCCATCAGCTCGGCAAGGCCGATGGCCCGGTCGGGCGTCAGCCGGGTGAGCACACCGCCCTCGGCCCGGAAGCGGGCGTTGTACACCTGATCGCGCCGGGCATCCATGACGGCGCAGATCTCACCGTCCATGTGGGCCACGTTCCACGCCATAGAGGCCAGCGTGGAGCAGGGCGCACAGGGCTTGTCCCCCTTCCACGCGAGGCCCTTGGCCGCCGCCACGCCGATGCGGATGCCGGTAAAGGATCCCGGCCCCGCCGCCACAGCGATGACATCCATCTCATCCAGCGTCAGGCCGGTGTTTCTCAGCAGGTCCGCCGCCATGGGCATCAGAGTGGCGGAGTGGGTCAGGCCGCTGTTCTGAAAGGACTGGGCCAGCAGCTTCTCCTCCTCGGCCACCGCCACAGAGGCGGTCACCGCCGAGGTCTCCAGCGCCAGGATCTTCACAGGTCCACCCCCTCGATGTCGATGATGCGGTCGTTGTCGCCCTCGCCCCGGGTGATGGATACCCGGATAGCGTCCCCCTCGATGGCGCCGGCCACGTTCTCGCTCCACTCCACGGCGCACACGCCGTTCCGGGCCAGATAGTCCTCCCAGCCGATGTGGAACAGCTCATCGGCGCTGCCCAGGCGGTACATGTCAAAGTGGAACAGGGGCAGGCGCCCTCCCTCGTACTCGTTGACGATGGTGAAGGTCGGGCTGGTCACCCGGTCCTCCACCCCAAGAGCCTCCGCCATGCCGGAGACAAAGGCGGTCTTCCCCGCCCCCAGGTCCCCGGTGAAGGCGACCACCTCGCCGCCCTGAAGCCTGTCCGCCAGCCGCGCGCCGATGGCCCGGGTCTCCTCCGGGCTGTGTGAGATCAATTTCATCTTCCCTCACCTCAACTTTTCAAATCAGTATAGCACAGTTCCCATCTTTGTGCTATACTAATTTACAGCTTTGCGCGCAAAAGTATCTGACGACTTTCACAAAGGAGGGAGGAGAACCGATGAATCCTCTGCGGGCGGTCCGGGAATTCTTCAAAAAGGGCGATGTGGTGCTGCTCTGTCTGTGTCTGCTGGCCAGCGGGGCCGGGCTGCTGCTGATTTACAGCGCCACCCGGTACGACGTCCTTCTCCACTCCTTTGCCCTGAAGCAGGCGGTGTTCACCTGCATGGGCGTGGTGCTCTATTTCATCGTCACCTTCATCGACATCGAGTTTCTGATGGAGAAGTGGTGGTGGGTCATCCTGTTGCTGGGGCTGTTCGTCATCCTGCTCATCAAGCCCTTCGGCCGGGACGACGGCACCGGCAACCGCAGCTGGGTATTCATCCCCGGCCTGCCCTTCGGCTTTCAGCCCGGAGAGATCGCCAAGCTGGCCTACGTGGCGGTGTTCGCGTGGCTGCTGAACCGGGAGCGGAAAAAGGGCGTCAGCCGGTTCGTCTCCATTCTCAAGTATCTGGCCCTGACGGGGCTGATGGCCGGGCTGCTGGCGGTGCTCTCCGGTGACTTCGGCATGGTGCTGGTGTACCTGTTCCTGTTCATCATCATGGCGTGGGTCGGCGGGGTGAACAGGTGGTGGTTCATCGGCGTGGGCGGCGGCGGACTGGCCGCGGCGGCCGGACTGTGGTCCTTCGTCCTGCCCCACACCAAGTACTGGACGGACTACCGCATCCTGCGCTTCCGGGTGGTGTTCGACCACACGCTGGATCCCTCCGGCGTGGGCTGGCAGCAGAGCCGCTCCCTCATCGCCATCGGCTCCGGCAAACTGACGGGCATGGGCTACCTCCATGGGCGGCAGACCCAGTCGGCCTACTCCAGCAGTCTCCCCGCCCGGCACACGGACTTCATCTTCTCCGTCTGCGGGGAGGAGTTCGGGCTCATCGGCTGCGCGGTGCTGCTGCTTCTTCTGCTGGCCATCATCCTGCGGTGTGTGTGGGTGTCCCGTCGGGCCAAGAGCCACATGTCCTGCTTCATGGCCATGGGCTTTGCCGGGATGCTGATGGTGCAGGTGCTGCTGAACGTGGGCATGTGCCTGTACGTGACCCCCGTGGTGGGGCTGACGCTGCCCTTCATCAGCTACGGTGGGTCCTCCACCCTGACGCTGTTCATCGCCATGGGCATCGTCTCCGGCATCAAGATGCGGCCTCTGCCCAGCTGGCTGAAGGACCGCAGCCAGCTGTGACAGAAAAACAACCCTCCCATCTCAAAAGTCCTGCGGCATCTGCCGCGGGACTTTTCTGTATATTTCCGGAACTGGCGCAAATGCTATCTTCAGCCAAATCAAGAAGGAGGATCTCAACTGTGAAATACCGCGTCAGTATTCTTTCCCTGCTGCTGGCGGCGGCGCTGGCTCTGCCCGCCGGGGCCGCGCTGGCCGCCCCCCGCGCCGCAGGCAACTCCGCCCCCATCGCCGAGGATCTGGAGTTCAACACCTACAAGGACATCGCCATCACCAGCCGCTTCGCCGCCACCGACCCCGATGGCGACCCCGTCACCTTCCAGATCGTGGACTCCCCCGCCCGGGGCCGGCTCACCCTGGACGAGAACGACTCCGCTGCCTTCTGGTACACCCCCTACGAGGGCAAGAAGGGCAAGGACAGCTTCACCTATGTGGCCGTGGACGATAAGGGCAACGTGTCCCAGCCCGCCACGGTGAAGATCGTCATCTCCAAGCAGACCACCAAGGTGACCTACTCCGACATGGCCGGCGAGGCCGGGGCCTACGCCGCCGTCCGTCTGGCGGAGGAGGGGGTCTACGTGGGCCGCAGGGTGGGCAGCCTGTACTGCTTCGACCCCGGCGAGACCTTCACCCGGGAGGAATTTCTGGCCATGGCCATGGAGGCCGCGGGGGTGGAGCCCCTCTCCGGCGTGACGGTCACGGGCTTCTTTGACAACGACGCCATCTCCGTCTGGGCACGGGGCTATGTGTCCGCCGCGCTGATGGACGGCGCCGTTCGGGGCAGCAAAAACGAGCAGGGTCAGGCGGTGTTCATGGCCGCCGAGCCCATCACCTGCGCCGAGGCCGCCGTCATCATCGACCGCCTGCTGGCCATGGAGGACGTGAAGGCGGAGCCCACCATGGCGGCCCCGGCGTGGTGCGCCCAGGCCGCCGCCAATCTGGAGACGGTGTCCGTCCTCCCCGCCGGGGCGGACCTCTCCGCCGCGCTCACCCGCAGCGAGGGGGCCCAGATGCTCTCCTCCATGCTGGACGTGCTCCAGCGGCGGGAGAAAAAGGGCTGGTTCAAATAATGCGGCAAAAAAGTCCCCGCAGCCGATGGCCGCGGGGACTTTTTCATTCTTCGTCGAATCGGGGCAGGTCCTCGCTCTGGGGGATGGCGTCCCCCTCGTAGGGCATCTCCTCGGGCACGGCGGTGGACATATTCTGGCGGTACTGCATCTCCTGCCACTGCTCCTTGGTGATGAGCAGCTGCCGGGGTTTGGAGCCCTCGAAGGGCCCGACGATGCCCTTTTCCTCCATCTGGTCCACCAGACGGGCAGCCCGGCCGTAGCCCAGCTTCAGCCGGCGCTGGAGCATGGACACCGACGCCTGGCCCACCTCCAGCACCACGTCGATGGCGGCAGGGAGCAGCTCGTCGTAATCGCCCTCCTCGGCGGCGGGATCGGCGCCGCCCACACCCTTGGAGCCCTTGTCCTTCTCCTCGGCGTGGCGCTCGATCTCGTGCATGACCTCCTCATCGTAGTGGGGGGCGGAGCTCTCCTTCACGAAGGACACCACCTCGGCCACCTCTTCCTCAGAGATGAAGCAGCCCTGAACACGCTGGGGCTTGCCCATACCCAGCGGGGCATAGAGCATGTCGCCCTTGCCCACCAGCTTTTCCGCGCCGGTGGTGTCCAGAATAATTCGGGATTCCAGCGAGGACGCCACAGCGAAGGCGATGCGGCTGGGGATGTTGGCCTTCATCAGGCCGGTGATCACGTCAGCGGAGGGCCGCTGGGTGGCGATGATCAGATGCATCCCGGCGGCGCGGCCCATCTGGGCCACCCGGCAGATGGATTCCTCCACCTCCTTGGCGGCCACCAGCATCAGGTCGGCCAACTCGTCGATGACTACCACGATCTGAGGCAGGGTCTCGCGCTCCTCCCGGCGGGCGTGGTTATTGTAGGATTCCAGATCCTTGGCCCCCACCTCGGAGAACATGCGGTAGCGCTTCATCATCTCGTTCACCGCCCACTGGAGGGCGCCGGCGGCCTTCTTCGGGTCAGTGACCACGGGGATGAGCAGGTGGGGGATGCCGTTGTATACACCCAGCTCCACCATTTTCGGGTCCACCATGATGAGGCGGACCTCCTCCGGCTTGGCCTTGTACAGCAAAGAAATGATGATAGAGTTGGTACATACCGACTTGCCAGAGCCGGTAGTGCCGGCGATGAGCAGGTGGGGCAGTTTGGCGATGTTGCCCACCACGCAGTTGCCGCTGATGTCCTTGCCCACGGCGAAGGACACCTTGGAGGCGCTGCTCTGAAAGTTGGGGGAGGCCAGCACGTCCCGGATGGCCACGGGACTCACCTGCCGGTTGGGGACCTCGATGCCCACGGTGGAGATCTTGTCCGGAATGGGGGCCACCCGGACAGCGGGAGCGCCCAGCGCCAGCGCGATGTCGTCCGACAGGTTGGTGAGCTTGTTCAGCTTCACGCCCTGCTCCAGCTCCAGCTCATAGCGGGTGACGGAGGGGCCGCGGGTGACGTCGCTGATGTGGGCGTCCACGCCGAAGGACACCAGCGTGTCCTGCAGCCGCTGGCGGTTGGCCCGCAGCTCGTCGTCTGCGGCGGCGGCGGAGGCGGAGCCCACCTTCAGCAGAGACAGGGGCGGGTAGCGGTAGGCAGGGATCTCCTGCTCCATGGACTGCTCGATCTCCCGGGCCACCTGCTCCTGAGGGTCTGGCTCGGGGTTTTGGGCCGCGGGGGGCGTCACCGCCGGCTCCCGGATCACCGGGGGGGCAATGGGCTCCGGCTCCGCCGCAGAGGCCGGGGCGGGGGTCACGGGGGTAGTGTCGATGAGGTCCACAAAGCTGCTGTCCTGCACCGGAGCGATGTCGGGGGCGGCCTCGTACTCGGGGGCAGAGGGCTCGAGATTGGGCTTCACCTGATCGGTGAGCACCTGATCGGGCACAGCCACACCGGGCACGGTGTCGAAGAGCTTCTTCTTGCGCACGGTGGTCACCGGGCGGGTGGGCTCCTTGGCAGTGGGGTCGCCGTCCACGGGAATGTCGATGTTGACGTTTTTCTTTCCGCGGGCAGACCTTTCAGGCTTGGCGGGCTTCTCCGGCTCGGGCTGAGGCTCGTACTGGGGCCGGTTGGCGGAGTGCTCCTTCATGGCGGAGATCACCCCGGCCACCGTGCGGTTGAACGCGCCCAGCAGCATCAGCAGCACCAGCACAATGAACACCACTGCCGCGCCCACCTTGCTGAACACGGCCTTGAAGGCTTCCGCCAGCAAGCCGGCGGCCGCACCGCCGGAGGTCCCGGCTACGCCGTCCTTCCACAGCTGGGCCACGATGGGCCAGCCCCAGTCGTAGGCGGTGCGGCACAGGAACAGGTGCAGCGCCGCGCCCAGCGGCAGGGGGAACAGCAGGGCGCAGGTCAGCCGCAGGCGCACGGGTCGGCCCTTGTGGAACAACAGGATCCACACCCCCACCAGCAGCATCACCGGCCACGCATATCCGCCCCAGCCGGCCAGGCCCCGCAGCAAGTCCCGGAACCAGTTGATGAACAGGGCGTCCACCTTAAAATACGTGATGCAGCCGAAAAAGCCCAGCAGCAGACAGACGATGCCCCCCACCTCCCGGCGGACGGGCTTGGGCTGGGGCGCGGGGGTGGATTTGCGGCTGCGGCTCTTCTGCCCGGAACCGGACGCGCTCTTGCCGCTTTTGGAATCGGAATTGGTTTTCTTCTGTGAAGCCATATATCTGTGCCTCCGATCAGCCGAAGATCAACGCGGACACCAGCGCCACCGCGCCGGCGGTCCAGCAGTAATAAGCGAAGCGCCCGAATTTGCCCTTGTCTGCCAACAGCTGCACCAGGCGGATGGAGAAGTACCCCACCACACCGGCGATGACCATGCCCAGCAGGTACTTGGGCAGGAGGGACGTGTCAATGCCGCCGTTCTTAACGGTCTTGACCACCTTCAGCAGGGTGGCTCCCAGCACCGCCGGCAGGGACATGAGAAAGGAGAAACGGACGGCGAATTTGCGGTCAAAGCCCCGCAGCAGCCCGGCGGAGATGGTGCAGCCGGAGCGGGACAGGCCGGGGACGGTGGCCAGCGCCTGCGCCAGCCCCACCAGCAGAGCGTCCGTCACCGTGGCGGTACGGGCAGTCTTGCGGCCCCGGGCCATCCGGTCGGAGAAGAACAGGATGAAGCCCGTAACGATCAGAGCAACGGAGACGAACACCGGGCTGCTGCCCAGCGCCTCCACCTCGCTGTCAATGGGCAGCACCAGTGCCAGCGGCAGGGTGGCGAGGATCACCAGCAGCACCAGCCGCCGGCCTTCGGGAGGACGGTTGGCCTCCCGGGCGCCCCGGCGGGTAAACAGGGCGGCGATACCCCGGAAGAACTCCACGATCATCTCCACGATGTCCTTCCAATAGACCACGCACACCGCGATAAGGGTGGCAAAGTGGAGCAGGATGTTGAACAGATTGTCCACCTCTTCCAGCCCGAAGAAGTGCTGAAGCAGGGACAGGTGGCCGGAGCTGGAGATGGGCAGGAACTCCGCCACGCCCTGCACAAAGCCCAGAAAGGCCGCCATCAATGTAGTCAAGGAGATCACCTCACTGAAAATTTGCGTATACACGATCATTTTATATTACCACAAGTCCTGTCCAAATTCCAGTGGTTTGGTGAAAAAGGGGCCGGCCGGCCCCAAATCGCGAAACAGCGTTGAAAACAGATCACAGAATATGTATAATCAGGTAACAGACCCCACCTTTTCACGCCGATCCATCACTTGGAGGGACACTTATGAGCCATGAACCGCTGTACCGGACAGAGATTCAGAAAGCAGTCTCCGGCACAGACCCGGAGCTACTGAACAGCCTGCTGCTGATCCGGTATCTGTCCGCGGTACCGGATGCGGCACAGCGCTGGGGCGGCGCGTTAAGCGCGCAAGACTGCGGAACACTGTGGCGCACGATCGCAGAGGGAGCCTGCAGACCGGACGGCCGCATGCTCTCCGTCATAAAATATGCCCTTGACCGGATAAAGCCCGAGCTGCCGTTTGCCCCGGATCTGTCCGGGTGTCTGAACAGCCCTGACAGCGCGGAAGATGCCACGCTGAAGGTTCTTGTCCAGCAGTTGGACCGCCTGCCCGCCCGCAGCGGTATTCTCGCCTCCATTTTCGAAGACGGCCAGCGAAGCGTGTGCGTCCCCGCCTCCTGTTCCGGCGATTTCTACACCCCGGTGCAGATTGTCCGGTGGATGGCAGAGCTGCTGGACATCAAACGCGGAGGGAGCCTGTACGATCCCTGCTGCGGGAGCGGTGCAATGCTGTACGGCGCAGCGCTCTCCCTGCCCGGCAAAAAGCTGCAGCTGTACGGGCAGGCGCTTGATCCAAAATCCTTTTTCATCTGCCGGATGAATCTTCTCCTGCAGGGGTTTTCTGCAAATCTGGGGAATCGCCCGGCCAACACGCTGTCGGAGGACCTGCACGCAGACCGCACCTTTGATTTTATCCTTACAAATCCGCCCTTCAATCTCTCCGGCTGGCGGGAAGGCAGTGCCGCACACCGGGACCCCCCCTGGCCCTACGGGTATCCGCCGCGGAACAACGCCAATTTTGCATGGCTCCAGCACAACCTCCGCCACCTGTCTCCCGCCGGGCGGGCCGTCATTCTCCTCCCCAACGGGACTCTGACGACCCGGAATCCTGCAGAGCGGGAGATCCGGAAGCGCATCCTTCTCGATGGATGGGTGGAGGCGATCCTCGCGCTCCCGTCCGGGCTTTTTCACGGAACGCGGGTCCCCTGCTGCGCATGGGTCATAAACAAGAACACCCACCGGGATACCGTACTGCTCGTTGACGCGAGGCAGGCAGACTTTTCCGCACCGGAGGGCAGGCGGAAGACCGCTGCGCTTCTCCACCGGTACCGGAAGGAGGGACGCCTGAAGGACTCAGAATGGTATGCCACGCCTCCCATCGCAGAGATCACGCAGCAGGAAAGTATTCTCAGCCCGAATCTCTATACACGCCCGAAAAAGCTGCCGCAGCCCTCGCTCCGGCAGCTGTCCGATGCCTTTAACACATCTGCGGATGCGCTGTGCGCCCGGATCTCCTCCTCTTCCCTTTGCAAAAGCATCCAGCAGTGGAAGACAGCAGCCCTTCCCACGGATTGGGAGGAATCATGTCTGACTACGCTGTACGCGATCACCGGAGGCGTCGCCGCAAAGAAAGAGGCCTTTGGACATGGCATGCCCATGGCAGATGTAAAAACCGTGATCCATCATATGTTTCTGCCGGAAGTCCTGCCTGCCCGGGTCCAACTGCCGGAAGATACGGCCCGTCAGTATCTTCTCCGTGCAGGAGACATTCTGATGAACCGGACCAGCGAGACCGTCGAGGAGCTGGCCTGCTGCTGCGTGGTGCCGGAAGACCGCGCCGCCGTATACGGCGCTTACCTGAAGCGCCTGCGCCCAAATACCTCTTTCCAGATCGACCCTTGGTACGCAGCGGCATATTTCCGCAGCAGGGTTTACCGTCAGGAGGTCCAGCGGGTCTCCCCTGTCTACACAACGCGGGCAAGCATGAACCTTCAGCAGCTTTCCCAGCTCCGTCTATATGCTCCCAGCGCAGACTGGCAGCAGGCGCTGGGGAAAATCCTGTATGACGTGGTCCGCTTCGGTCAGACGCACAACAGCAAGGAGTTGGATGCTGCCATTGGCCAATTTACAGAGGCATTTATTGAACGGTTCATCACCTATCCCATTTCAGCTTTTCAAAAGGAGCGTAACCGGAAATGACCCAGTCAGAACAAATGAAAATGGTTCTCCTTTATGCTATGGATGAGATCGGCGGCGGCGGCAGGCGTCAGCAAGTGCTGCAGCACATCAACGACAGCCGTTACTGGTACAAAAACGACGCCAATGACACCACCGGCGCGACCCGCCCGTCTGAGTCGAAGTGGCGGAACAATTTTTCATACGAGCGGCAGCATCTGGTCGCGGCCGGCTATATGAAGTCCGGCGGGGATGGGAATTGGTTCATCACCGAGGCGGGAAAAACACATCTGCGCCGTCTGATGGCCCAGGCTCAGAGCATGCCGCCGGAAGAACAGCGGCTGTTCACGCCGGTTTTTGATCAGAATCTTTCCTCTGCATCCACGTCTTCAGAGGCTCCGGCCACGGATGAAACAGATGCAGAAGCCCACTACATCGCTCAGGTTTCCTCGGAGGAGATTGACTCCGATCCCGCTCCGGTCCTTCTTTCAAACGAACCCCGGGGAAAGCCCGCGCCCCGCGTTTCCGGAACGCGGACCATCTACCCCCGGGACCCGGCCGTAGCCAAACGTGCCCTTCGCCGCGCGGCACACCTGTGCGAAGCGGACCCCTCCCACGCATCATTCCTCCGCAGAAACAGCCAGTCCCTGTACATGGAGCCCCACCACCTGATCCCGATTTCCTTCACTGGCTATTTCGGCGTCGATCTGGACCGGGAGCAGAATATTTTCTCCCTCTGCAGCAACTGCCACAATCAGATCCACTACGGCAGGAAAGAGGACGTACAGGCTTTGATCGCAAAGCTGTTTTCCGCAAGAGCAGTAGAGCTATGCGGGATTCTGGATCGCGAGATCACAGTGGAGGAAATTTATCAAATCTACGGCGTTTCCTGAAGGTTCCCTAACTGGCGGAAGGTTTTCACGGTTTTCAGCAGACCATTGATGCAGGTCCCTTTTCTGCCCAGTCAGACATAACAGGCGGCGTAACGCTTGAGCTCAATTTCCACGAGATATTCAGCGATTGTGGGCTTGATTTCCATAAAAAAGGACCTCCTGTCTATCACAACAGGAGGTCCTTTGTATGTCACAACAGCGGCGGCGTATTGCCTAACAGGCTGCTTGACCCGTTGGGGCGCTAAGGCTCAGCCCTCGTCCCAGTTATGCCAGACGTTCTGGCCCCAGATAGTCCCCCAAATCGGCTGTTGTGATATATCATAGCTTCCATCCTGTTGTATGCCGCAACTGCGGCATGCTGGTTTCATTTTTCCAGCAGGAAAAGTATAGCATATCTCGTCTCGATTCACAAGGAGCCAGCTTCCCCTCCCTCGACGTCTTGCACTCTCCAGCACCGAACTTTGCCCCGCCCGAAATGTAAATCCACCCATAAAATACAGAGCCAGCCTACTTGTTAGGCTGGCTCTTTTTTCATATACGCACATCCCCAAATCAAACGAAAGAAGGTCATTTTATGTTCTGGCTCATCCTCTACGGCTACATCCTCCTCTGTGTCATCACCAACGGTATCACCAGCCCCTTCCACGACATCGGCTCCTTTTTCATGTGGGCTGCCGTGGTCATCCCCATCGTGGGGCTCGTCATCCTCTTCATCGTCATGCTTCGGGACGATGATTGAAGCCCAAATTTCAACAGAAAGGAGGTGTGTCCCATGTCTGGTGAGGGAATCGCCATGTGCTTTGTCCTGCTCTTCATCTTCCTCTTCTGCCTGTGCAGATGACAGCAACGCCCCTCTGTGTCCGGTGTGACGCAGAGGGGCAATTCTTTTATCTGGAGGAATCATCATGAAACAACTGACCAGCTACAACCGGGCGGCAGGCTATCTGAACAAGCTGTTCGACCTGCTCAACGCCCGCTTCTTTGAAGGTGAACTTTCAAGACCCACCATCACCATCCAGAGCACGCCCAAGGCCTACGGGCATTTCACCCTGCGGGACGACACGTGGGTGTCCGCCGCCGGGGCTACCAACGAGATAAACATCGGAGCCGGGACGCTGGCCCGTCCCATCGAGCACGTCTGCGCCACCCTGCTCCACGAGATGTGCCACTACTACTGCCACCTCCACGGCGTCAAGGACACCAGCCGGGGCGGGACCTACCACAACCGCCGCTTTAAGGAAACGGCAGAGGGCCACGGGCTTACGGTGGAGCACAGCGAGAAATACGGCTGGACCGTCACCAGACCCTCGGAGGCCTTGCTGGACTTCGTGCTGGAGAACGGACTCACGGACATCCTCATCACCCGCAACGAGTTCTATGGCGTTTCTGTGGCCGGTACAGGCACCCACAGCGGCAATCCCGTCCCGCCCGCACCGAAACGGAGTTCCAGCCGGAAGTATCAGTGCCCCTGCTGCGGCAATTCCGTCCGGGCCACCAAGGCCGTCAATCTCCTCTGTCTGGACTGCGGGAGGGGCATGGTGCTGGCGTCGTGAGGGTCAGCGTGGTCAGCTTCAAAGGGCAGGGCCAGACAGGCAGCGTGCCAAAACAGCACGAAGGTGCGCCGTGTCGTAGATGGAATCAATCATCGCCTGCAGAAGCTCATCCACAGGGACCGCACCCCAGTCTACAGCATAGCCGCTGCGCAGAAACAGCAAGCGCATGAACTCCCGGATGGTCCGGCCATTCCCTTCCCGAAAGGGATGGATGTAGTTCAGCTCCGCCATATAGTAGGCGCTGCGGTCGAGAAACTCATCCCGACCCAAGCCGGATAGCAGCCGTTCGGCCTTTAAGCGTGAGAGCAGTTCACTCAACTTGACCCTTATCTGCTCATGGGCGATGAATTGAGTCATGCCCTTCCCAATATTTTCATAGCGGAAGCGTCCCGCAAACGGGTAAACGTCCCCCAGCAGCCTGCGGTGAATGGCGCAGAGATGGGCGGAAGTAAACCGTCCGGGGACCGGGACGCTCAACAGCTCTGCCTGCCTTGCGGCTGAGATGTCCGCTTCGATTTTGCGAAGTGCCTCTCTGTCCCGAATACCGAGCCGGTTGCGGAGGACGTCCGTTCCGGCATAGCAGTAGAGCGAGCCTGCCGTGGCATAGACGTCATAGCGGCCAAAGCCGTCACTCATGGCTGCCCCGCCTCTCCAGCCCATACCGCTTCAGAATCTGCTGCACAGCCAAATCGCCGGAAATGCGGCCATCCGCAATCTCGGCGCAGAGGTGGAGCGCCTCTTTGCTGGGGGCCATCCGCTCCGCCGCATGAGTAGCCGCTGTGTATTTGACGATTTCTGCCGCCCGCTTGGTCACAGATATGACCCCCTTCGCATTTTCTGCTATTATACTACATCGCCGCCCTGCTTATCAAGCCCCACACACGTCACAAAGGTATACCTTTACACACACGGCAAAAGCCGGTGGATTTCCCGTCCAAAAACCTCAAAATCGGGTTTGCGGACATATCCGGAAATCCACCGGCTTTTTTGCACACTTAGGAGGAATCAACATGGAACACAGGACTTATTACTACGCACGGGTCAGCTCCAAGGGCCAGAATCTGGACCGCCAGCTTGCGGCGTTCACGGCGCTGGGGGCCTCGGAGCGGGACATCATCACCGACAAGGAATCGGGCAAGGATTTGGACCGTCCCGGCTACCAAGCACTGAAAAACGCCATTCTCCGTCCGGGGGACACGCTGGTGGTAAAGTCGCTGGACCGTCTGAGCCGCAGCAAGGCGGACATCACCAGCGAGCTGCGCTACTTCCGGGAGAGCGGGATTCGGGTGAAGGTCATCGACCTGCCCACCACCATGATGGACCTGCCGGAGGGGCAGGAGTGGGTGTTTGAGATGGTGAACAACATCCTCATCGAGGTGCTGGGGACCATTGCGGAGCAGGAGCGCACCACCATCCGCCAGCGCCAGCGGGAGGGGATTGAAACCGCACGTTCAAAGGGGAAGCACTTGGGCAGACCTGCGCTGACCATCCCGGAGAACTGGCCGGAGGTCTATGCCGCATGGAGCGCCGGGCATATCACCGCCAAGGAGGCCATGGAGCGCACCGGCTTGAAGCGCGGCAGCTTCTATAAGCTGGTCAAGGGGGAACGTGGGTAAAAGGGACGGAGGTGCGGCGATCGCCGCACCTCCTACTTGGTTGGAGTGCTTATTCTTCCTCAGTACCGTAGTCCAGCGGATAATACGCCTCATCTCCCCGGACCATAACTTTACCCTTCACGGGACAATCCCGAAGAACTTCTATTGCCTTTTCGTAAGTAACCTTATATCCGCCTTCACAAATTTCCGGCGTCCCCCAGAAGTCTTTCTTCTCTCCTGTTTCTTCGTCCTCAACAACACAGCTTTCATTACGGTACACATAGTAATTGGGTGCAGGTTCTTGAATCTTTCGTACTACATAAATATGGCCGATACCGGGTTTTGTACTCATTTTAGTTTCTCCTTTGTATTTGTAGCAGCCTTCCGCTGCGGGGTCACTTCTTGCTCCACTCCGGGATTTTAATGCCCTTCCAATTAGACACATCGCATTGACCATATTCGTTGTTCCCAGTGGCCACAACAGTCCCATCTGATTTAAGCCCCACTATATGGTTGCCACCAGCGGCAATTGCGACAATATTCTTCCAATCAGATACATCACCCTTACAGGTACCAGCAAACACAACAGTTCCATCTGCCTTCAAGCCTACAGTAATATAAGGGCCAGCGGCAACTGCAACAACATTCTTCCAACTGAACACCCTGCACTGGTTGTTTTTGTTGTTGCCGGCAGCAATAACAGTACCATCCGCTTTGAGGCCAACTGTATGTGTACTGCCAGTTGCAACTGCGACAATGCCCGTCCAGTCAGAGACATCACATTGACCATATTGATTGTTCCCAACCGCCATAACTGTCCCATCAGACTTGAGACCTACTGTATGTCCGCCTCCAGCAGCAATTGCGGTAATGTCTTTCCAATCTGAGATATTACATTGGCCGTATTCATTGGACCCAACTGCTACAACCGTTCCATCAGACTTGAGGCCTACTGTATGGACACTGTTAGCAGCAACCGCAACAATATCCTTCCAATCAGACACTTCGCACTGGCCTTCGGCATTGTTCCCGACAGCTACAACTGTTCTGTCCGATTTGAGACCTACTGTATGGTGGCTTCCAGCGGCAATTGCCGAGATACCTCTCCAGCCAGATACGTTGCATTGTCTGTCGTCATTTAGGCCAACAGCTACAACCGTCCCGTTTGTATTGAGCCCCACTACATGCCATGTGTATGTGGCGATTGTGGGGGTTCTGCTTAACTCGGTTACAACTTTCAGGAGCAGAGTCCGGGCCTGCTTCACCTTTTCTGCGCTATCTCTGTAACCATCCATCGCTTCAAAGGCCTCTATTGCCGCTGTATATTCTCCTTGCTCCATAAGGTTCACAGCCTCACGATAAGCTGCGAATTTCTTCCACCTGCCGTGGATTACGATTCCCGCTGCAATCGCTACTGCACACAGGACTGCGACCACAATTACCACTATCGTGTGTTTCGTGGCCTTTTTCTTCCCTGCCTCGGCAAGCCCGGACACATCTACGTCCAGCAGGTTCTTTACCTTATCGTCCATAGGTCACCGCTCCTTGTTCAGCTCCGTGTCGATGGAAGCAATTAACTGGTTTAGCTTCTCCTTCTCGTCAAATGCACCCTTACCCAAAGTCTTCAGCGCAGTATATGCCTCGTGTCGCTTTGCCTCCAGTGCTGTCCGCTCCTCGGCGTGGGCAGCCCAATACTCATCATAGCGGCGCTGCTTTTCCGCCCGCTCGGCCGCTGCCTTGGCCCGTGCGGCTTCTGCCTCTCTGCGAGCCCGTTCCTCTTGAGCACGGACTCTCTCGGCCTCGGCTGCCGCTTTGGCCTCGGCTTCTGCCTGCTCCTTCCGCTCTGTTTCCGCCACAGGGTCCACAAACGCCTTGCGGAGCAGTTCCTTGGTTTCCTTCAAAGTTTCGTTGGCGTCGGCCAGCTTTCTGTCGATTCCCGTCGTCCGCTCGGTCACTTCACCAAAGGCATAGATAGCCCAGCAGCCGCCCAGCATGGCCACGACCAATAGCGCAAAGCCCACCACCATCAGCACGATTGCCCAACCGGGCAATCGCAAATCATCCGCCAGCATAAAAATCTCAATCAGTCCCAGCAGCGCAACGATTGCCGTACACACCGCATTGAGCACCGCAAAGCCTTTCAGCTTGCCCCCTACTTCGTCAAACATAATACCCTCTCCTTTTCTAAATTTTTTGGGTTTGGCGTGTCTTCATTATATAACGCTATCTAAAACACGTCAATAACGTATTGTGAGGTATTTTCTTTCTGCGATTTTCCGCTAAACTGTCCATAAAGGTGGTGAACACTTTATGGAGTACGAGTTCGACAACACGGAGCGGATGGAAAATCTGTCACGGGCCATCGGATACTACCGCAAGGAGAAAGGTCTGTCGCAGGAGCAGCTTGCGGAGATTTTGGGTATCAGCCGCCAGCACTTGGCGTCGGTGGAGGCCCCGAAGATGAACCGGGGCATATCGCTGGACCTGCTGTTCAACATCGCCACCGTGCTGGAGATAGAGCCCTACCTGCTGCTGAAATTCCGAATCGAAAAATAGAGCGCCCCACCATTTCCCGCTGGAGATGATGAGGCGCTTTTTCTGTTGAAGCTTGACATTCAAAAAGCTCCCCCGCCCCGGATCTCATCCGGGGCAAGGGGAGCGGTCCTGTAATATGTTTGAACTTGTACCGCTGAACTCAGCGATAGTCTTTTGGTTAGCCTCTGTAATAAGGGTTTTCACTGTCTTCAATGGTTTCAAGGCATAGCAATAGCTGCTGCGCAGCCTTAGGGTTTGCTGCATCTCTCTCCAGCGATTGATAAAACCACTCATATCCCTCTCTCTTAATCGAATACAGAGGGTCTGGTGTTATCATATTGGCCTTAACCATTTCTTTCAGTAGCTGTTCTAATTGAGATTCCTCCATGGACAGCTTACTTGCAATCCAAGATACATTCCTCATGCTGGGCTTATCTCTGTAATTGATTATTTTCCCAAGAACCTGCCTAACTGCTCGCAAATGCTTTTCCAAGAAAGAATAACTCTCATCATTATTAGGCTCCGTGCCAGTTTCGGCTTTATCCGTACTATCTCCGCTATTGTCAGCGTTAGCCCTCTCACGAGCAAGAACTTCTTCGAGATACCACAGGTCATCGTCGGAATCCTCGCAGGTTTTGTCGCTTACCTTCTTTTTAACCGCTTCCTCATAGCGTTCCTGTTCCGGCTGAACCTCTTTGAAGTCACGGACAATTGAGATGACACGCTCATGTTTTCTCGGACGTTTCTTAATGAAGATAATGCCAAGGCTCTGCAAATGGCTGATGGACTTTGAGACCGTTCCTATACTGACGCCAAGCCTAAGGGCTATGGTCTCATTTCTGACATTCGTCTGATGTCCCCTAAACACGTCCCCTTCTGAGTAGTTACGCAGCGCACTGTACACCAGACGGTCATACAGCGTCAATTCCGGGTAGTTCACCAGAGAATCAAACAGCATTACGAAACCACCATAGTTCTTCATTATTCCTGCCACAGGCTCATACTGCAACCTGTAATAGGGAACATTCTTCAAGTGGATTACGTCGAGAGGGTCTACCCCTTTGCTCTAAATCGCAATCTTATTTTTATTATTCATTAAATTTTTCCTCCAATTAGGTTATAAAAATGCTATGGAGCACGAAGTGCGACATAGTTCTGTGTCCAAAATGTATATTAGGATTGTCTATTTTAATGTCTATTACTATGTCTATCTGGGCGGGAGTAAACCGCTGTATGCGTTGGCGCACAAGGCTTTGCTGGATTTTGATTTTCTCATGCGCAATAGGCTGCCTTTCCGGGTACAAGAAGCTGCCTCTTTTCAGAGGAATAGGTACCATGCACAGTGTATTAGGCATGCTTTCACAAGATATAAGGGCTTTTTAGAAACATTTATGGAAAATTCAGCCCGCAAAAATTCAGTCAAAACTTCGTGTTGACAAGAACAACGCTATGTGATATATTTTAAAATTTAACTCCTGCTCATGAATGCAATTGTATTGTAGCACATTTACCATCACTTGTCAAGTGTTTTTGGCTATTTTGCCGAATTTTTCACTTGGCATTGTGCGAGATATTTCTTTTTACCAGAATTACAGGCTCAGCAATACGCTGCGGTTCTTGTTCATCTCCACAATATCCCGCTCACGGAGGCTGTTTAGGTAGGTCTGCGTGATTTGGATACTCTCATGCCCCAGCAGTCGGGAGATGGTATAGATGTCCGTGCCCATTTTCACCTGCTGCTGGGCGAAGAAGTGGCGGCAGGTGTGGGGGCTTATCCGCACCCCGTCCGGGTCAATTCCCTCCGCTCTGCGCTTGACGATGTGCTCCACAGCGGCGTTGGTCAACTGCCGACCATGGCAGGACAGGAAATAATATTCGTCAGTACTCTTTAAGGCGAACTTGCCCGCTCGGCTCCGCTCATACCGCATGAGGGCCTTTCGCATGACCGGCGTGACAGGCACGCTCCGCATTTTGTGGTTCTTGCCGCTGGTGATGAGGATAAAATCGTCGTGTACGTCCTCCGGCTTGATACAGCAGAGTTCCCAGCAGCGAACCCCTGCGTCAAACAGCGTCGTGAGAATCGCCTTGTCCCGCAGGGCCAGAAAATCGTTGCCGCCGCAGTTGGCCATCATGCGTCTGACCTGCTCCGGCTTAAAGGCGACAATGTGGGGCTTTTCCGCCTTGACCCATGGGAAGGTGCCCTTGGTGGAGTAGCCGCCGTAGCCCTCCGTATACGCCCACTGGAGGAAGGATTTCACGGTTTTCAGCAGGCCATTGATGTAGGTCCCTTTTCTGCCCAGTCTGACGTAATAGGCGGCATAACGCTTGACCACCGATTGTGTTATACCTTCCAAATCTGTGACGTTCAAACTGGCGCAAAAACGCTCGAATCCATGTAGGTTTGTCGAATAGCTTCTGATGGTTTTTTGCGTATAACGCTTGAGCTCAATTTCCACGAGATATTCAGCGATTGCGGGCTTGATTTCCATAAAAAAGGACCTCCTGTCTATCACAACAGGAGGTCCTTTGTATGTCACAACAGCGGCGGCGTATTGCCTAACTGGCTGCTTGACCCGTTGGGGCGCTAAGGCTCAGCCCTCGTCCCAGTTATGCCAGACGTTCTGGACGTCGTCGTCCTCCTCCATGAAGTCGATGAGCTTCTCCATGTTCTTCACGTCCTCCTCGGAGGTGAGGGTCACGTAATTCTGGGGCACCATCTCCACCCGGGCGGACAGGAAGGTATAGCCCTTCTCCTCCAGCGCGGTGAGCACGGCGGCGAAATCGTCGGGCGCAGTATAGACGGTGAACACCTCGTCCTCCGCCTCGAAGTCGGCGGCACCGCAGTCCAGCGCGTCCATCATGGTCACGTCCTCGTCCAGATCCTCACGCTCGATCACCAGCACGCCCTTCTGGTCGAAGGACCAGGACACGCAGCCGGTGGCGCCCAGATTCCCGCCGTACTTGTCGAAGATGTGGCGGACGTTGGGGGCGGTGCGCTGACGGTTGTCAGTCAGGGCCTCCACAATGACGGCCACGCCGCCGGGGCCGTAGCCCTCATAGGTGACGGCCTCGTAGTTGTCGGTGTTGCCGGCGCCCAGAGCCTTCTCGATGGTGCGCTTGATGTTGTCATTGGGCATGTTGGCCGCCTTGGCCTTGGCAATGACAGTGGCCAGACGGGAGTTGTTGGCCGGGTCGCCGGAGCCGCCCTGCTTGACCGCCACGATCATCTCCTTGGCGATCTTGGTGAAGGCCGCGGAGCGCTTGGCGTCAGCCGCACCCTTGGTCTTCTGGATGTTATGCCACTTGGAATGTCCAGACATTCGGAATCGTTCCCTTCCTTTTCTTAGGTCTCAGGCTGGTTCAGCCGAAAATTCGTGTGATAGTATACCACATTCCCCGCCCGATGGCAAGGGCCGGAGGCGGAATTTCGGTCAAAAGTTGACGGACGGAAAACGGCCGGTCCCATAGGGCCGGCCGCCGGGTGCTTATTTCCGCAGGAAGACTATGCCCATGGTGTAGGGCCCGCAGTGGCAGGACACCGTGCAGCCCAGCCGGGACGCCTCGATGGTCTGGAACACGCCGCAGCGCTCCGCCTCCTCCCATGTGGCGGACACCGCGTCCTCCTCCGCCGCCGCGTGGGCGATGAAGGCCATACGGGTATCGATGTCCTCCCGGCCCGCCAGCCGCTCCTGCACATACTTGCGCATGCACTTTTCGAAGGTTCCGCGGTATTTTTTCACCACGGTCATCTTGCCGTCCCGCACCTCGACGCAGGGCTTCAGGTGGAGCAGGTTTGCCCCGAGAGCGGTGACCATGGAGCACCGGCCGCCCTTGGCCATGTAGTCCAGCCGGTCGATCAGGAAGCTGGTTTCCACCTTGCCCCGCAGCTCCTCCAGCCGGGCCACGATTTCCTCGGCGGGTGTGCCCTGCTCAGCCAGCTCCGCCGCGGCCAGCACCAGCAGGCCCTGCCCCACGCTGAGGTTCTCCGAATCCACCACATACACATTGGGGAATTCTGCCGCGGCGATGGTGGCGTTCTGGAAGCAGGCGGAGAAGCCGGAGCCGATGGTGATCTGGATCACGGCGTCGTACCTGGGGGAAAACTCAGAGTAAACGGCGGTATAGTCGTGGACGCTGACCGCCGAGGTGGAGCACAGCTCGCCGCCGGCGTCCACATGGGCAAAGACGTCCGCGGGGACGATCTCCACGCCGTCCTTGTAATCTACGCCGTCCTTGCAGACGTAGAGGGGGGTAATGGTCACGTCGTGCCGCGCCAGAAGCTGGGGCGGCAGGTCGCACGTGCTGTCGGAAATGATTTTGATCTGCTGCATGATACGGTGATTCTCCTAATATGTCATAGACTGTGCCCGGTCCGGGGCCGTCCGCCATAGAATGGCCGGGAGGGGATGTGCCATGGCCTGCGGACGGACGCCGGGCGAGGGGCTGGTAGCGGCGGCCGCCGCCCTGTCTGCGGGTCTGGCGCAGGGCCGGACCGCGGAAGAACTCAATGTGTTGGCCGCTTTTTTCACGATTCTGGGGGACGATCTGGCTCTGCTGGCCCTTCAGGCCCCCAGCTGCGGGGAGGGTCAGCGGGGAAACGGGTTTACTTCGCCCGGTCCTGCTCGATGAGGATCTTCACCGCCTCGATGCCCACGCGGATAGCGGAGTCGGTGTCCTCGTCCCGGGTCTGGTCCATCCCGGCGGCGTTGCGTTCCTGATTCCACACCACGTGGAAGGCGGAGCCGCAGCGGACGCGGCGGTAGGCGGCCACGGTGAACAGGGCGGCGGACTCCATCTCGGAGGCCAGAACGCCCAGCCGCTTCCACGCCTCCCACTTGTTCTGGAGCTCGTAGGACACGGGCATCTTGGCGGGCATATGCTGACCGTAGAAGGAATCCTTGCACTGGACCACGCCGGCGTGCCAGCAGCGGCCCTGCCGCTTGGCGGCCTCCACCAGTGCGTTGGTCACGGTCAGGTCGGCCACGGCAGGAAACTCGATGGGGGCGTATTCCCGGCTGGTTCCCTCCATGCGGATGGCGCCGGTGGCGATCACCACGTCGCCGCTCTTCACATCCAGCTCGATGCCGCCGCAGGTGCCCACCCGGATGAAGGTGTGAACGCCCAGATTGGCCAACTCCTCCATGGCGATGGAGGCGGAAGGCCCGCCGACGCCGGTGGACACCACGCTGACCTTCTCCCCGAGAAGGGTGCCGGTCCATGTGGTGAATTCCCGGTTGCTCATGACAAAGGCGGGGTCGTCAAAATATTTTGCGATCTTCTCGCACCGGCCGGGGTCGCCGGGCAGCAGGCAATAGCCGCCCACATCACCGGGCAGCAGGTTGATATGGAACTGGCGCTCATTTGCGATCACAGTCATCACCCTTTCAAAAATTCACCGCAGACTGCGGGAGAAAAATTATTATAGCGCAAAACACCGGAGAGGTCAACCTCTCCGGTGTTTTTAGGGCTTGGGACGATGTTAACAGCGCATGGTCCGCTTTTCAGGCGGCATCACGCCGCAAGGGCAGCGGCAAGGGTGCCGCAGAGGATCAGGACAGTCGTCTTTTTCGTGCTGCGCCCCCCCTTCCTTCAGGTATGCAGCTCGTAGGACACCAGTGTGCGGCCGTCCGGGTCCCACAGGGCCAGCAAGAAATCATAGGAGGGCCGGCCAAACAGCCCGGAGGGGTCATAGGGGTCGGCCGCCTCCCGGTGCTCGTCCCGGAAGTACCAGCGGCTCCCCGCCGGGAGGCTCTCCCAGTCAAATTCGAAGCCGCCCCACTCCACAAGACTGCGGCACGCCGCCGCGATGTCCTCTGTCAGCGGGCCGGTGTGCCAGCCGTCGGTGCCCGCCATGGCCGCCGCCAGCTCCTCGGCCTCCGCCTGGGAGACCCGGAGGACCAGCAGGTCACTGCCGTCCCCCTGAACACCATGGCCGGGGCTGTAACAAAACACCGCCGTCTCCGGAGTGAGCGCCAGCCCCAGTTCCCGGCCCACGGTCTGGACCTGCTGCTTCAGGCCCTTGAGATCCCGGTTCAGGGAGAGGGTCAGCGTCAGGCCGTCAGGGCCGTCCTGTGCGATA
This sequence comes from uncultured Oscillospiraceae bacterium, assembly GCA_934667095.1. Classification (GTDB taxonomy): domain Bacteria; phylum Bacillota; class Clostridia; order Oscillospirales; family Oscillospiraceae; genus Enterenecus. The sequence continues at coordinate 23,886 of CAKULE010000011.1, forward strand.
ACGTACCATGTGCCAAGGCCGTCCTCCGTGTTGTCGGCGTGAGGCTCCTCCGGGACGGTCACAGAGGCCAGAGGCTCTGCGCCGTTGAGGTCGTCGAACACCGTCACCACCGCAGGCCAGTCGGCGCAGTCCAAGGGCAGTGCATCGCCCCGGGCCAGGAGAGAGCCGTCGGCGTTCCGGCCACCGCCGCTGCTGTGTTCCGTCTCCACCCCAACCATGGCGATGGGTCGGCTGCAATCGTTGACAAAGACCAGCGTGGGCTCCACCCGGTCGCCCCGGGCGCACCCGCCCAGCAGGCCAAGCAGCAGGGCCAGCGGGCCCAGCCGCCGCAAAACCAACCAGATCATTGTTCTTCTCCTTCCTCCGGCACGAACTCCAGGATGTCCCCGGGCTGGCAGTCCAGCGCGGCGCAGATGGCCTCCAGCGTGGAGAAGCGCACCGCCCGGGCCTTGTTGTTTTTCAGAATGGACAAGTTGGCCATGGTGATGTCCACCCGCTGGGCCAGCTCCCCCAGCGTCATCTTCCGTTTGGCCATCATCACGTCCAGATTCACGACGATCGGCATAGCTCCGCCCCCCTCAGATAGTCAGGTCGTTCTCCGCCTTGAGCTCGGCGGCCTGACGGAACAGGGCAGACATCACCAGAAAAAGCAGTCCTGCCAGCAGGAACAGCGGGCAGAACAGGGCGTTGTAGGTCAGCAGGGGCGCGGCGGTGCGGTAGTAGAACAGGCCCCACACCGTCCGGACCAGAGCCGCGGCGGAGATCACGAAGGAGCACACCGCCGCCCGCCCCATGTTGGCGGCGTTGCCGAAGGTAAATGTCTCCCCTGCCAGGATGGTGTCCAGCACCCGCTTAGCCTGCCACAGGATGACGGCGGTGCAGGTCCCGCACAGCCAGAGAAAGACCGTCAGCACGGTGCAGGCCGGCCCCTGGGTCGCCCAGACGGAGGGCCGCAGGCAGGTGAAGTAGTAAGCCGCCAGGAGACCGGGGGCGGTGTCGCCCATGTCCCGCAGCAGCACCAGGCCGGGCACCAGCGCCAGCGCCAGCAGGCTGCACACAAAGGCGATCAGCACCAGCACCCGCAGGACGGCCGCCAGCCTCTGTACGGAAGTTTTCTTCATTGCGCATCACCTCTTGGGGACAAGATAGCAGACCGCATATTGTTTGTCAAGTATTTTTTATTGTTTTTCGATAAATTTCAGGCATTAAGAAGAGGCGGCCCGTCGGCCGCCCCTGTCAAAATCGAAAATATGTCTATATGGGCCGCTGTCCCCAACGGCCCGCGGGCAGATCCTGCCGCCTCTGCGGCCCGCGTCACCCCCGGAGGGCACCCAGCACCTGCCCGATGGGGTAGTGGATCACCAGATCGGCCCGGCCGTCATAGGGCGTGGGGTCCCGGTTGATGAGGACGAGGCGATTTCCCCGGTAATAGTCGATGAGCCCCGCCGCCGGGTAGACCACCAGCGACGTGCCGCCCACAATGAGCATATCCGCCCGGCTGATAGACAGCACCGCCGCCTCCAGCGTCTCCTGATCCAGCCCCTCCTCGTAGAGCACCACATCGGGCTTGACAATGCCGCCGCAGGCCGGGCACTTGGGCACGCCGGCGGAGTGGAGCATGAAGTCAAAGTCAAAAAAACGCCGGCACTTCGTGCAGTAATTGCGGTGGACAGAGCCATGGAGCTCATACACCGTCCGGCTGCCGGCCTGCTGGTGAAGGCCGTCGATGTTCTGGGTGACCACCGCGGTCAGTTTGCCCGCCGCCTCCAGTTCTGCCAGCTTTTTGTGGGCGGCGTTGGGCTTTGCGTCGGGGCAGAGCATCTTGTCCCGGTAGAAGCGGTAAAATTCCTCCGGGCTGCGCTCAAAAAAGGTGTGGCTGAGGATGGTCTCCGGCCGCCACGCGTACTGCTGGTTGTAGAGGCCGTCAGTACTGCGGAAGTCCGGGATGCCGCTCTCGGTGGACACCCCTGCCCCGCCGAAAAAGACAATGCTGCCGCTGCTGTCGATCCACTGCTGAAGCTGTTCCTGCGCTGTCATGCATGATCCCTCCCTGCGCTGTTTTCTTTACTGTAACACAGCGGGCCGCTGTTTGCAAGCAGGCCGGGAATAGAAAAGGACGCCCTCAGACGAGGGCGTCCCTATTTGCCGTTATTCCACAATGAGGTAGATGGCCAGCGTGATCAGCGCCAGCACCATGTAGATGGAGCCGGCCAGCAGGATGGGCAGGGGCTTGGACGGGTTCTTCCGCTTGCGCTCCTTGTACTCCACATATTTCTCCTTCCGGTGCTCATCCGGCATGGTGCTCAGTCCCGGCCAGCGGGTGGTGAAGACGTGGGAAATGCCGAAGCCAAAGATGTCGAACACGCCCTCATTGCCGGCGAACATCAGGCCGCTCATGCCCATGACCAGTGCGCCGGCCACGAAAAAGCCGTCGCACAGGGCCCGCAGGACCGAGCTCTCCCGGGTGAGCTCCATGATCAGCACCACCAGAAATATGGCAAAGCCAATGAGCGCCATGATGCGGAAGGGCTTGCTTTTGAACTGCTGCTTCATCACTTCAGAATGGCCTTATAGCGCTCGAACTCCTCGTCATTGCACATGACGAAGTGGCCGGGCTTGATCTCCCGGAAGGTGGGCTGCTGCTGGGAATAGTCATGCTCCGCCAGCGGGTTGTACACGATACGCTGGCGCTGCTTCTCGTACACGGGATCGGGCAGGGGGATGGCAGAGAGCAGGGAGCGGGTGTAGGGGTGCAGGGGGTTGAGAAACAGCTCGTCGGAGGAGGCCATCTCTACCATCTTGCCGTAGTACATGACGCCGATGCGGTCAGAGAAATACTTGACCACGGACAGGTCATGGGCGATGAAGAGGAGGGTCAGGCCGAACTTCTCCCGCAGGTCGTTCAGCAGGTTGATGACCTGCGCCTGCACGGACACGTCCAGTGCGGACACCGGCTCGTCAGCGATGATGAGGTCGGGGTTCATGATGATGGCCCGGGCCACGCCGATACGCTGGCGCTGGCCGCCGGAGAACTCGTGGGGGTAGCGGCTGGCGTGCTCGCGCACCAGACCAACCAGCTCCAGCATCTCATAGACCTTTTCGTCAATGAGCTTCTGGTCCTTCTCGCCCTGAATGATGAGGCCCTCGGCGATGATCTCGCGGACGGTCATACGGGGATTCAGGGAGGCAATGGGGTCCTGGAAGATCATCTGGATTCGGGTGACCAGCCGAGTGTGCTTGGCCTTGTAGAGCTCCTTTTTGAGCTCCTGCTCCAGTCGGGTCTTCTCCTCGCCGGAGGCGGCAGCCAGCTTCTGGCTGTACTCCTCCTCCAGCTCCTTCACCCGGGCCTCCATATACTCCTTGTCACAGTGGGCCTGATCGTGCTTGGCCTTCTTGATCTCGGCCTTATTTTCGGTCACGATGGCGTCCAGCTTTGCCTTGTCCTCGGCGGTCTTGCCGGAGGCGGCGTAGTCGGCCTTGGCCTGCTTGATGGCGTTCTGGTAGGAGCGGATGCCGGCGGCGATGCGCACGCCTTTGAACCAGACGTTGCCGCTGGTGATGTTGTAGAGCTTGATGATGGACCGGCCGGTAGTGGTCTTGCCGCAGCCGGACTCACCCACCAGACCGAAGACCTCGCCCTTCTTGATCTCAAAGCTCACGTTGTCCACAGCCTTGAGCTCGCCGCCCTCCATACGGAAGTACTGGCAGAGGTGCTCCACCTTCAACAGGGTCTCATGATCATTCTGCATCTGCGGCGCCTCCTTTCAGGTTCATCCGGGCAATACGGTCGCGGATCGCCTTGGGGGGCTCCACCTTGGGCGCATCGGGATGGAGGAGCCACGTGGCGGCATAGTGGGTGTCGGTGACCTTGAACATGGGGGGCTGCCGCTCGAAGTCGATCTGCATGGCGTACTTGTTCCGGGCGGCAAAGGCGTCGCCCACGGGGGGATAGATCATGTTGGGCGGCGTGCCGGGGATGGCCTCCAGCTTCTCATTGGTATCCAGATCGGGCATGGAGGACAGCAGAGCCCACGTGTAGGGGTGGCGGGGATCGTAGAAGATCTCGTTGACGGTGCCGTACTCCACGATCTTGCCGGCGTACATGACGGCCACGCGGTCGGCCATGTTGGCCACCACGCCCAGATCGTGGGTAATGAAGATGACGGAGAGCTGGCGCTCCTCCTTCAGCTTATTGATGAGCTCCAGGATCTGGGCCTGAATGGTCACGTCCAGAGCGGTGGTGGGCTCATCGCAGATCAGAATATCGGGGTTGGCAGCCAGCGCAATGGCGATGACGATACGCTGGCGCATACCGCCGGAGAACTCGAAGGGATACTGGTTGTAGCGCTTGCGGGGCTCGGCGATGCCCACCTCGTCCATCAGCTTGATGGCGCGGTCCTTGGCAATGCGCTTGGTGACCTTGGCGGCCACGCCGGTGGCGTTGGTCATCAGGTAGTCGATGGCAGCCACGGTCTCGGCGTCGAAATCGCGGCTCTCCCGGACAGCCAGCAGCTCCTCATAGTGGTCGGCCATGCGCTCAACGATGCGCACGATGTTAGCCTTCACCAGCTCCAGATCGGTGATGGCGGCGGCGGCGACCTCGTAATCGGGTGTCTTGCCGCGGGCCACCAGCTTGTCGTACTTGGCCTGCGCCTTGTCATGGGCCTTGACGGCCTTGGCGTTCTTTCCGATGGAGGCGAAATATCGGTCGATCTCACCGGAGAGGCTGGAGCCGAAGGTATAACTCAGGCTGTCCTTGGTGATGGCCAGATGATCAATAGCGGCCTCCACCTTGGCGGTGAGCTCCTTGGCCAGTGCGGAGCACTCCTTGTGGTCCAGCTGGTCCTTCTGGAAGATAGGCACGGCGGCCCGCAGGGCTTCCACCGCGGGGGCCATGTTGGCGTAGGCGGCATCGGCCGCGTACTTCAGGCCCTCCTTGGCGTCGGCAATGAAGTCCAGCATAAACTCCTTGTCCAGATAGTCCAGCAGGAAGGCATTGAGCTCCTCCACAGGCATATCGGGCAGGGGCTGGCCGCTGAACTCGGTGTAGTAGCCCACGCGGAAGAAGTTGGGGGCGGGACGGTCCACGCCCTCCTGAAGGATGGCCTGCAGCTCCCGCAGCTGGCTCTGGACCTCGGTGGTATCCGCGTCTTTCTTGCCGGCGGGGCCGGCGGCCTTCTTCAGGGCGGCGGACAGCTCCTTCACCCGGTCGGCCTTCTCGCAGATCACGTGCTCGTGAATGGCGGTCTCCGCCAGCTTGGCGGCACTGTTGATGCGGTAGGTGGCGTCCTTGGCGGCGTTTTTCTCCAGCTCGAAGGCCAGCACTTCCACGTCGGCCACGGCCTCCACGGCGGCCTCCTGAGCCTTGTTATAGGCGCTCTCCAGCTCCACATGCTTGAACTCGAACTTATCGAACTTCTTGCACTTCTCCAGCAGGGCGTCGCTGTCGGCGCGGCCGGCGGCCTTGGCGGCGGCCACCATGCTCTCGCCCAGAGCCTTCAGGTAACCGTTGAAGTTGTTGCGGCTCTCCCGCTGGCGGGCCTTGCCTTTGAGGATCATGGCCTCGGTCAGCTGGCGGCCGATCTTGACGATGGGATTCAGGCTGGACATGGGGTCCTGAAAGATCATGGAGATCTTATCGCCCCGGATCTTGTGGAACTCCTCCTCGGAGATCTTCAGCAGGTCCTTGCCGTCGTAGATGATCTCGCCGGACTCGGTAATGGAGTTGCCGGCCTGAATGCCCAGAATGGCCTTGGAGGTCACGGACTTGCCGGAACCGGACTCACCCACGATGGCGAGAGTCTCGCCCTTGTCCAGATCGAAGCTGATGTCCCGGACGGCCTGCACCTTACCGTTGGAGGTGCGGAACGAGATCCGGAGATTTCGCACTTGCAGTTTCTTCTCCATGGTCAATCCTCAGCTCCTCTCGTAGACGGGTTAAAGGCGTCCCGCAGGCCATTGCCGAACAGGTTGAAGGAGATCAGCAGCAGGGACAGGTACAGGGACGGCCAGAACACCCCGTGGGGGGCGGCGGTCATGGCGGCGTTGCCCTGGCTGATCAGGGTGCCGATGGTGGTACCGGCAAAGTCGGACAGGTTGATGATGCCCAGATAGGTCATGGACGTTTCGCTGTTGATGACGCTGGGGATGACCAGCGCGCAGCTGGTGATGATCGTACCCAGAGAGTTGGGGAAGATGTGCTTGAACATCAGCCGCCAGTCGGAAGCGCCCAGCGTGCGGGCGGCCAGAACGAACTCCTGACCCTTAAAGCGGTAGAACTGCTTACGGGTGAGGGAGGCCATGCTGATCCAGCCTGTCAGCACGAAGGCAAACAGGAAGGAGGGCACCACGCCCACCTTCTGGGCCAGATGCAGCTGGAACAGAGTGGTACAAACCACAAAGGGCACACCGGACAGAATGTCAGAGATACGCTCCATGGTCATATCCACGGCGCCGCCGTAGTAGCCCTCGATAGCGCCGTAAATGGCACCGATGAACAGGTTGATGGCGGACACCAGAATGGCGAAGACGATGGAGAACCGGGCGCCCACGCCGATGGCGGAGAACAGGTCCATGCCCATGGAGTTGGTGCCGAAGAGATAGAAGGGTGTGCGGCCGTTCACATACTGATAGTAGTTGTAGTAGCACACACGGCACTGGACGGAGCCGGACTTGGCGGTGGAGTAGACATAGCTGCCGTCGTCACCGGGGATCCGGATGCTGGTATACTCCGCGCCGGCCTTGCTGGCGTTGGTGGAGTAGACGGGGATGAAGTTGCCGTCGGCGTCCAGCTCGGGAGTGCCCTTGGAGTCGGACACCTTGTACCAGATGTTGGCGTTGTCGGAAATACCCTCGATGTCAGCGGGATCCACATAGGGATAGATGACCTGGATCCCGGTCTCGTCCTGCCAGCGCTGGATCTTCTCAAACTCGGCATAGGAGAGCACGCGGTAGACCACGCCGATGCTGTAATAGCGGTTGATGTTGATCTTATAGCTGACGTTGGCCTTCTGCTGGCCTTTGTGCATGACGTAGGTCGTGGTGGTGTCCACGATCTTGTTCACCGGGTCCATGCCGGTCTCCTGCGCGATGCCCGCCCAGAACTGCATGGACTTCTCATTCTGGCTGGCGATGGTGTAGCCGCCGTCCAGAATACCGATATTCAGCTTGGCGACGGACTCCGCGTAGGCGGGGAAGCTCTGGTACAGCTTGTCCTGATCCTTCACCGTATAGGGGGAGATGATGGGGGACACGACGGAGAACAGCAGCAGCACTGCAATGATGATGGCGCCCACCACAGAGGATTTGTTCTTTTTGAACCGCAGGAAGGCGTCGGCCATGTAGCTGCGGGACTTGGTCTCCAGCTTCTTGTCGTGGAGACTGGCATCCATCTGGGTGAAGGTAAACTTCTCCGCAGGGATGTGCTCGTAATTCATGTTCTGCATACTCATTTCTTCGACCCCATTCTGATCCGAGGATCGATAAAGCCGTAGCTGATATCGATCACGATGCCTGCCAGCAGACTGACCGCCGTGTAGAACACGGAGTCCAGCATGAAGATGTTGTAGTCACGGGCATTGATGGCGTTCAGGTACAGGTTGCCCACGCCCGGGATGGCGAAGATCTTCTCGATGATCAGCGAACCGGACATGATGCTGATGAAGCTGCCGAAAATGGCGGGCAGGATGACCACCATACAGTTCTTCATGGCGTGGCGAATGGTGGCCTGCGCCCGGGTCAGGCCTTTGGTGCGGGCCAGCAGCATGAACTCGCTGGTCAGCACCTCGGTCAGCTCGGCACGGGTGGTACGGGTAAACCCGGCGATCGTACCGAAGGAGCTGGCCAGAACGGCCGGCAGCATACTCACGAACATGCTCCACGAGAACCAGTCCGTGCCCTCCTTCATCAGGAATGGGAACCAGCCCAGCTTATACGATAAGAAGTACTGGATCAGGAAGGCGAACACGAAGCTGGGCACCGAGATGACCACCATCGTCAGGGTGGAGATGGTGTAGTCCAGCCAGGTGTTCTTCTTCAGGGCCGCCCAGATGCCCAGCGCAATGCCGATGGGGATACTGAGCAGGATGGAGTACAGGTTGACCACCACGGTGGCGGGCAGTTTGTTCAGGAAGATGGAGGCCACATCCTGACCAAAATACAGCTTATCGCTGACGCCCCAGTCGAACTTCGTGAAAATGTCGCGGAGATAGATGCCGAACTGCACCAGATAGGGCTTGTTATAGCCCTGTGCCTCCCGGCGGGCCTCGATGACCTTGGTGTGGATGTCGTTCAGGGGCAACTCTGCCGGGGGCAGCATCCGCACCAGAACGAAGCACATGCAGGTGATGATAAGCAGCGTCATCAGCATGAGCAGGATACGTTTGATGACATATTTGACCATTACACAGACCTCCCAATGAATGAGGGCTTCCCGGCGGGACAGAGAAGTCGTCTGACTTTTCGCAGGGGGCGGAGCAAAGCATGGGGCGCAGGCGCCAGAACTGGCGGGCGACGCCCCTTGCGAAAAAACGACGGGTTCCCCGCTGGGGCCGGGCTCTTTACTGCGCTGTCACGGTGCTGCTTCACAGCATCACTGCACAGTCGATAAATACGGCATGTTGCAGGGGTGGATAACTCCACCCCTGCAACAGCGCGAAGCACTTTAATTGTCCGTGGAGACCGCGGGAATTATGCGGTCAGCCTTTCAAATCGGTGCGGAGTACCTCTTAGTACTTCAGCTCGCCGCCCTGCCCCTTGACGTAAGCAGCCCAGTCGGCGTCGTTGTAGTTGTACTTCAGGTACTGGATGCCGCCGCGGCTCATGACGGGGTTGTACTCGTCGATGACGTAGTAGGCCTGCTGAGTCAGCAGAGCAGCGGAGGCGTCCTGCAGCATGGGCAGGTAGTCGTAAGTACCGAGGACGGTGGTCTCGATACCGGCGAGGATGTCCAGACGGGTATCCACGTCGGCGATGCCGTTGCCCCAGTTGTAGCTCTTGCCGTTGACCTCAACGGTGGTGCCGTTCAGAGCATCGGACCACTGCTTCAGGTTCAGAGTGATCTCCTCGCCGTTGATGGTGCGGGTCATGGTGACGGTGGTAGCGTCGAACCACTGAGCGTCATAGGCGTAGCTGGGGTTGACGTACAGGTCGGACAGGGAGAAGGGATCCAGCGCGGAGCCGGTCCAGCCGCCCAGAACGGTGTCAGCAAGGCCAGCTTTGATCTTGTTGGACCAGTCGTTGCCGTAGGGGGCGGACTTGATGAACTGAATCTTGCCGGCGAAGGGAGTGCCCGCGGTGGCCTCGTTGATCTTCTCGTTCAGGTAGTTGATGGTCTTGGTCATGAAGTCGGAGTCGGAGGACAGGCAGTACTCGATGGTGACGGTCTGATCGGAGACGCCATCGCCGTTGTTATCGGTGATGTAGCCAGCCTCGAGAGCCTCCTGGAAGGCCTCGGTGAACAGCTCCTTGGCGGCCTCGGGATCGTAGCCGGTGATGGAATCAACGGCGTCGTCCAGAGAGTCGTACTTGGAGACATCCACGGAGTAGAAGTCGCACAGAGCCTTCTTGGCCTGATCGGTGTCACGGTAACGGGCGCCGGTGTCGGGGTCATAGACGTAAGCGGTGCCGATGATGCCGTAAGCGCCGGAACGGGCGGGAGAGATCGTAGCGGCGAAGAGCTCCTTATCGAAGGACACGCCCATAGCCTTGCGGAAGGACAGCAGGGTCATGGTCTCGAGGTCGGTGGTGGTCTGATCGAAGTCAGCAGCGGCCTCGCGGTTCTTGATGGCGTCCTTGTGGCCGTTCAGGATCAGGAAGAAGATGGTGGTGCCGGGGGTGAAGTGGACGTACTCGCTGTTGCGGTAGGAGTCGAAGTCCTCAGCCTGCAGGCCGTAGGTCATCAGCTCACCCTTCAGGAACATCAGCTTATTGGTGGAAGCCTCGGCGACCACGGAGCACTCGATAGCGGTGGTCTGGTACATCTGATAGGTCTGGCCGTCGGCGGGATCAACATAGTTGTGCTGACCGTCGGTCCAGCCGTACCATTTCTCGTTCTTCTCCACACGGAGGAACTTATCGGTCTGATAGGTCACCAGCTTGTAGGGGCCGTAGCTGGAGGTGGTGTCAACGCTGGTGTTGTAGGTGGAGGACCAAACGCCGTTGGTCTCCTTCAGGTTGGCCTCGTACAGGTCCTCCTTGACGATCCAGTTGGAGGACAGGCTGTACAGCAGGTTGAAGCCGGCCAGAGACTTGGCCAGGACCAGAGTAATCTGGTAATCGCCGGTCTTGTACAGGCCCACGGTGCCCTCATAGGGGACCTCGGGCATGTCAACGCCGTAGACGAAGTAGCCGGGAGCATTCTCCTCGGTCTCGCCCCAAGCGGGGTTGCCAGCAATGACGGTGACGAACAGGGCCAGATTCTCGTCGGTCAGGGGGATCAGGCCGCGGTCATCGACCATGCCGACCAGAGTCTCCCAGTTGGTGACGTCGAAGTAGTTCTCGCCGTAATTGTCAACGAGGTCCTTCAGGGTGTCGCCGCTGGTCCAGTCCAGAGCGTAGTCCAGACCGATGTACATCTTCTCGCCGTTGGGGCCGACATACTGGCCGTCCTCACCCTTGGTCAGGTCAGCCATGGTGTAGCCAGCGCCCACACCGTTGTCGGTCAGAGCCTCGTGGCCGCCGTTGGCATAAGCCTCAGCGCCGGCGATGCAGAAGTTCTGAGAATAGTAGTCAGAAGCGCGGTAGTTCAGCAGCTTCGGATCCAGCAGCTTCTGCATGGAGTACACATAGGTGTCGGCATTGATGGGGGTGCCGTCCTCCCAGCAAGCGTTGGGGTTCAGGTCGATGGTGTAGGCATAGCCGGCAGTGGCGTCAGCAGGGATGTTGAACTCGGGGTGCTCAGCCTTGACCTTCTCGGTGACATCCACGGGCTCGGAAGCGGCCATCTCGGGGATGATCTTGTAGCCGGAGAAGGCCTCCTTGCCCTCCACGGGGTGCAGCTCGTCGTTGAAGACGAAGCCGTACAGGCCCACGCGGATGTAATCGGCGAGGTAGGCGTCATCGTTGGTCTGATAGGTGTGGGGGTTCCAGTTGGTGCACATGGTGGACACGGAATCCTTATAGGTATAGGTCGCGTCCGTCGGTGCAACCGACCCGCTGGGCTGAGCGCCAGTCTCGGTGGGCTTGGGATCTTTGTTGCCGCAAGCGGACAGCATCCCAACACACAGAGCCAGAGCCAGCAGCAGAGCGAGCAGCTTCTTGGCGTTTTTCATGTTGCTTATCCTCCTAATAAAATTTGAACTTAAAGGGTTTCTCTCCCTGCGTTCACATCATAGCGCCCGGGCCGCGGCGGGCAAGGGGCGGATCGGCCGTATCGGGATACGGCCGGGAAAGGGGAGCTCCCCTTTCCGGATTTTGCAGCTTTTGTCTGAAGCTCCTGCAAATGCTCTTTTACTTTAGCGTTTTTGGCGAATAAAGTGCTGAATTGCCACAAAAATCCGATGAAAACATTATAGTTGCTCAACCGCCTGTTGTCAACCTTTCATTTCTGTCAATCCTCACAGTTTGACAAATGTCTCACGGCCCGTTCGCCGTCTATCTGCTCAGCAGATGCCGGTCAGGTCGTAGTTTTCCAGCCATTTCCGGGCATCTGCGCACACGCCGGCCAGTGTTGCCTCCTCAAAGGGACTGTCAAGCCCGGCGTTCTTCAGCAGGTCGGTGAAGGTATGGCTACCGCCCTGAACCGTATAGGCCATGTAGTGCTTCCATGCATTGCCAAAGTCCTTCTGGCTCATGGCCCAGAACTGGAGGGACACCGTCTGGGCCAGGCAGTAGTCAATGTAGTAGAAGGGGCTGGAATAGATGTGGTGCTGGCGCTGCCAACCCTCGCCGTCGGCATAGAAGGGAATGCCGCCGTCCAGCCGCATCCACGGCATGTACACGCCCAGCAGCTCCTTCCACACCTGATGGCGCTGGGCGGGGGTCATGTCGGGGTTGGCGTACACCTCGTGCTGGAAGTGGTCCACCATGGTGCCGTAGGGGATGAAGGTCAAGGCCGCCGCAAGATGGCTGTACCGGAACTTGCGCGCGTCGGGACCGAAGAAGCCCTCCGCCCACGGCCAGGCCAGAAATTCCATGGACATGGAGTGGACCTCGCAGGCCTCCATGGAGGGCCACATGTATTCCGCGGGCACACGCTTGCGGTTCATCCAGGAGGCAAAGGCGTGGCCGGCCTCGTGGGTGACCACCTCCACGTCGCCCTGGGTGCCGTTGAAGTTGGCAAAAATGAAGGGGACCTCATAGTCGGCCAGCTCGGTGCAGTAGCCGCCGCCGGCCTTGCCCTCGGTGGAGAGGACGTCCAGCAGCTCGTCGTCCAGCATGGTGCGGAAGAACTCCCTGGTCTCGGGAGAGAGCTCGCCGTAGAACTTCATGCCCTGGGCGAGGATGTCGTCCGGAGTACCCACGGGCCGGGGGTTGCCGGAGCGGAACTCCAGCGCGTTGTCGGCGAAGGACATGGGGTACTCCTTGCCCAGGCGCTTGGCCTGCTCGCGGTAGATGCTGTCCGCCACGGGCACCAGATGCTTGCGCACGGCGGCGCGGAACTGCTCCACATCGTCCTTGCCATAGCAGTTGCGGCCCATGCGGTAGTAGCCGAGGGTGGTGTAGCCCTCGTAGCCCAGCTTCTTGCCCATGGTGTCCCGCAGGTGGACCAGCTCATCATAGAGGCGGTCCAGCTCGGCCTGATTGTCCTTGTACCACTGGCCCTCGGCCTTCCACGCGGCCAGCCGGCGGGCATCGTCGGGGTCGGACTTGAAGGGGGTCAACTGGGACAGGGTGTAGGTCTTGCCCTCGAAGGGGATCTGGGCGGAGGCCAGCAGCTTCTCATACTCCTGAGTCAGGTCGCCCTCGGCCTGCAGCTCGGGGATGATGGAGGGGTCGAAGGACTTCAGCTGGATCTCGGCGTTGATGAACATCAGGTCGCCGTACTCGGCGGTGAAATCCTTGCGGAAAGGGCTCTCCAGCATGGCCATGGTCCACTGCTGCTGGTACTCCTGCAGCTCGGGCCCGGCGGCGTTGAAGAACTTGACCTCCCCGTCGTAGAACTCGTCCCGGGTGTCGATGGAGTGGCGGATGCTGGCCAGATTGGCCATGGTGGAGCAGTGCTTCATCTCGGTCTCCATCTCCAGGAAGGCGGCCTTGGCCTCCTCATAGCTGGCGGCGGTCTTCAACTGTTCGGTCAGCTGGGCCACCTTCTGCTTGGCGCTCTCGAGGTCCGGGCGCTGATAGGGCATATCCTTGAATTTCATGGTGATTCCTCCTTAAAGATTACTTCAGTCGTTGGCCGTTGAGCACCGCCCGGATCAGGGCGTCCCCCCGGTATTCCAAGGTCAGCAGGAAGGGCGGAGCCTCCTCCGCCAGCAGGCGCAGGAAGATGTGGTCCCCCTCCCACAGGGGCAGCTCCCCTACCCGGTCTCTGGGGACCCATTCCAACTCGCCCTCGGCGCAGTCCCGGGCCAGCTCCCCTGTCCAGCCGTCGGCGGTAAAGAGGTACATGAACTCCCCCTCCCAGCCGCCGTCGGTGAGAAAGGTCACCACGCCCCGGAAACGCCAGCGGGTCAGGGTCAGGCCGGTCTCTTCCCGGACCTCACGGAGCAGGCATTCGTCGGGGCTCTCGTCCCCCTCAAACTTGCCGCCCACGCCGATCCACTTGTCGTGATTCACGTCGTGCTCCTTCTTCACCCGGTGGAGCATCAGGTACTCCCCGCGGCCGTTCTCCAGATAGCACAGAGTGCTGTTGAGCATGGACCCACTCCCCTTTTCACGCTGTTGACTATTTATTATAAAGGGAATTGCCGTCCGCCGCAAGTCTTTTCCACTGAAACAGAAATTTTTGTGCGGCGGACAAAAAAGCGGCAGCCGTTTCGGCTGCCGCTTTCAAGGCTCGTATGATCCTCCGGGGCGGGCCCTCAGAAGGGCAGGCCCATACCGCCGGTGAGCTTGGACATCTGGCTGGCCGCGTCGTCCCCCGCCTTGCGCAGGGCCTCGTTCACGGCGGCCACGATCAGGTCCTGAAGCATCTCCACATCGTCGGGGTCCACGGCCTCGGGGTCGATGGTCACGGCGGTGAGCTCCTTCTTGCCGGAGACGGTGGCCGTCACCACGCCGCCGCCCGCTGCGGCTTCGTAGGTCTTGCTCTCCAGCTCCTCCTGAGCCTTCATCATGTCCTGCTGCATCTTCTGGGCCTGACGGATCATGTTCTGCATGTTGCCGCCGCCCATGCCCATGCCGCCCATACCGCGGCTGTTAAATCCCTTTGCCATATGTGTTAGACCTCCTTTGAGATTCGTCAATCCTCTACAATGATATTGCCGAGGCCACTGGCCAGAAAAGCCTCCAGCGCATCCTCCTCCCCCTCCGGGGGCTGGGCCGCCGGGGCGGCAGGCACGGTCTCCGCCGGAGCGGTACCGGTGACCACGTTCACCCGCACAGGCCCGCCCAGCAGGCGCTCCGCCGTCTTGGCCACGGGGCCGGTGATGGCGGGCTTGCTGAGCATATCCCGGAGAAAATCGTTGGCCGTCCAGAGGGTCACGGTGTGGCCGTCAAAGCTGCCGCCGCACATGGCAGCATTGCCGATGAAGCTGAAATCGCTGACCGGCAGCGAGGGCCGCAATGCCTCCTTGAACGCATTCCAGCCGGGCCAGCCCCCTGCAGCGGCAGGGCTGGCCGCAGACTCCGCCGCCGGGGCGGCGGGCTTGGGCGGCTGGGCGGGCGCGGGGGCCGGACGAGCGGCCTCCCTGCAGGCGGGGGCAGCCTCCTCCCATGGCGGGCGCTCCTCCGGCTCCTCCCGCCGGGACTGGGCCGGGGCGGGGCAGGCAGTCTGGGGCGCGGGGGCCGGGCGCTCCGCCTTGGGGGCCGGTGGGGCAGGGACTCCCTCCTGCTCCAGCCGGGCAATGCGGGCGTTGAGCCCCGCGATGGAGCCGTCCAGCGTGGGGTCGCACAGGGTCAGCAGGCAGAGCTCTGCATCGGTGCGCCGGTTGGCGGAGCGGACCAGCTCGGCCCCGGTCTTCTGTAATAAGGTAAGCATCTGCACCAGCCGGGGCACATCGAAGCGGCCCGCCAGCCGGCGGAGGGTGGCGTCGTCAAAGCCGCCGGTCATCAGGGCCGCGCCGGCGTTGGGCGCAGTCTTGCGCACCAGCAGGTCCCGCACCAGTGCGGACAGCTCGCCGATGAGGGCGGACATCTCCTTGCCGCCGGCGTACAGCCGTTCCAGCTGCTCCAGCGTCCCGGCGGAGTCACCGTCGGCAGCGCGCTCCAGCAGGGCCGCGGTCTCCATTCCGCCGGCCAGTCCCAGCGTGTCGAACACCCGCTGCTGGTCGATGGTCCCGCCGCCGCCCACGCACTGGTCCAGCAGGGACAGGGCGTCCCGCATGCCGCCGTCGGCCAGCCGGGCAATGAGCTCGGCACCTTCGGTGGTGAGCTCCAGTCCCTCCTGCCCTGCCACGTACAGCAGCCGGCCGGTGATCTGGTCAGAATGGATGCGGCGGAAGGAGAACTGCTGGCAGCGGCTCTTGATGGTGGCAGGCACCTTGTGGATCTCGGTGGTAGCCAGAATGAACATCAGGTGGGCCGGGGGCTCCTCCAGGATCTGAAGGAGGGCATTGAACGCCTGGGTGGAGAGCATGTGGACCTCGTCCACGATGTAGACCCGCTTTTTCACTGTGGCGGGGGTATACACCGCCTCGTCCAGAATGGCCCGGATGTCGTCCACCCGGTTGTTGGAGGCGGCGTCCAGTTCCATCACGTCCAGCACGGAGCCGTTCTCGATGCCCAGACAGGCGGGGCACTGATTGCAGGGGTTGCCGTCCACCGGGCTCTGACAATTCACCGCCCGGGCCAGAATTTTGGCGCAGGTGGTCTTGCCCGTACCTCTGGTGCCGGTGAACAGATAGGCGTGGGACAGGCGGCCGGTCTGCACCTGACGCTTCAGCGTGCCGGTGATGTGCTCCTGCCCCACCACGTCGTCAAAGGTGCGGGGCCGCCACTTGCGGTACAGCGCCTGGTACATGTTCTTCTCCTCCCAAGTGAAAAGTCAAAACCGTTCTCAGGCCTTCACCGCATAAAATATCCCGACGCGGGATAAGACCGCGCACCGGCCTTTGAAGGACAGGCTCCATCCGTTACCCATACAGCCGGCTCAGGATCGGCAGCCCCGCGGCACACCCGACGGTCCGCTTAGTGCTGCTCGGTTCCCCGCCTGACACGGTTCACGGGGCCGGGTTGCGCGGGACCGATCCATCATCGCTGCTTATATGGGGCAGACGACACAGTCTGCCTCCGGGGGCCGGGATTCATCCCTGCTGTAGCGGATTGCAGGTACAGGGCACCGCTATCTCCCCGATTAGCGCGGCCTTATCCCGCGCCGGGCGCGGAAAAGCCAGCTATTATTTTAGCATGTCCGGAGAGAATTATCAACCGTAATTTCTTCAGATACCCCCTTTACAAATTATTTTTTTCTGGTATAATAAAAAAGCTGTTTAAAACTGCACATTTGTATGGGCCCGTAGCTCAGTTGGGAGAGCGTTCGGTTCGCATCCGAGAGGTCGAGGGTTCGAATCCCTTCGGGTCCACCAAAACAATATAATCCGAACCTTTTGCCGATTGGTCATGGGTTCGGATTTATTGTTTTTATAGAAGAAGTTGAAGACTGGTAATAGAAAATCCGGGAGGACTGCCGATCATGGCAATCCTCCCGGATTCTTTATGCAGATACAAAGTCCGTATTCTCTTTCTTTGCGTTCCATTCGACAAATGCTTTTTTGCCATCTTCGCTTTCGTAGTACTTCTGAATTACCGGGAGAAAACTCCGTGCCAGCGATTCGAAGACGTATTCCGGGATTTCGGCTGCATCCATGCTGTTTTGAATATTCGCTTTTTCTGCGTTCACATAGTACCTCCTTTATCGCTTCTGTAGAACATTTAGGCGCATTGGGGGACGCTCATATGGATTTCGTGAGTTCTGTTTGCGAAATATTGAAAAGAAAAAACCCGCCGTGTGCAGAATGCACACGGCGGGTTCGCAAACAGATACAGGTTATTCACAAAAGCTGCTGGGCCTTTTCGCAGACAGCATAAGCCTCATCGTACTTGGCGTCGATCAGCGGCAGGACCTTGGCCGCTCTGCGGCGCTTGACTGCGCGGTAGGCGAAGCAGGCCGCACCCCAGAGGGCAAGCCCCGGAGTGCCAAGCAGCACGGTCAGCCAGATCACCGGCTCTTCCGCAGGGCCAGAGCAAGGGCGAGGCCGTTGCCCGCCACCGCGTGGGCGGTATCGCCCGGATAGGATTTCTCAAAGATGTGCTTTTTCGTCTCCTCGCTCATGCCGCAGCCGGTGTCATGCACCGACACATAGACATTGCGCTCATCCGAGGTCTCGGTCAGCGTGATGCTGCCCAGCTCCTCCACCATTTTGAGGATGTTGAACTCCCGAGTCGTCACCGGCACCTCCCCGCCGTCAATGGCGGCCATGCCATTGGCGTCCAGTTCCAGATTACCGACGACCAGCTTGCGTTCCATTTCGATGTTGGAGCGCCGCAGCAGCACGCGGACCCGGAGCAGCAGCTCGTCCAGCTGCAAGGGCTTGACCATGTAGTCGTCGATGCCCAGCTGGAAACCCTTCTGCTTGGAGGGCAGGTCGTCCCGGGCGGACATGAACAGGATGGGAATGTGCCTGTTGACCCGGCGCACATTCTCTGCAAATTCAAAGCCGTCGATGTCCGGCATCATAATGTTGTCCTGATGTTTTAGAATTGTTTGAGAAATGTTAAAATCGCATTGAAACAGGCACTGCGTCCCGCAGGCATGGCTGCGGCATCGTTCTGTCTGGCGCGGCATGGCAAAAAGGGAGGCATCCGCGTTTGCAGATGCCTCCTTTCTCCTGTTCTTTTTCAGCCCAGAGCCACACCGAAGAGGGCCAGATACCAGTCCAGCCCGGCGGTGACCACCACCAGATAGGCAATGTAGAGGGCCAGCATCAGCACGCCCTGCCAGCGGCTGAATTTTTTCTTCACGATGGTGGGCACAGCGGCAATGAGGATGACCAGAATGGCCGCGGGGAAGTCCAGATAGATGTTCTGGGCCGACACCGGCAGCTTGCCGCCGTAGACAAAGGAACAGACGGCGAGGATCAGGGTGGTGTCGATGACGTTGGCGCCGATGACGTTGCCCACGGACATGGCGGTCTGCTTTTTCACCACGGCGACAATGGCCGTGACCAGCTCGGGCAGAGAAGTACCCACGGCCACGATGGTCACGCCGATGATGGCCTCGGACACACCCCAGGAGGAGGCGATGCGGCTGCCGCTGTTCACCAGCAGTTGGGAGCCCGCTACTGTGGCCCCCGCGCCCACCACGACCCGCAGAACGTTGGTCAGCACAGACTTTTTGTTCACCTCGGGGCGCTCCTCCTCGCCGGCGGAGACGTTATTCCGGGCGGAACGGACATTCTCCGCGATGTACAGGGCGAAGATGAGCAGCAGCACCAGCGCCCCCGCGATGGAGAAGGACCCGTTGAGGGAGAAGAGGAACAGAGCCATCATCGCCGCCAGCAACAGGAACGCCTTGGGGGCGAAATCCTTCCGCTTGACCTTCAGCGGCATGAAGATAATGCTGATGGCGAGGATCATGGCGGTGTTGCAGATGACAGAGCCGATGCCGTTGCCGATGGCCATGCCCACCTTGTCCTGCGAGGCGGCGATGCAGCCCGCCGCACCGGAGACAAGGATGCTGTGTCCCTCCACCGCGGCAATGGTGGAGACGATGATCTCCGGCAGGGTGGTGGCCACGCTGATGATGGTGGCCCCGATGATGAACTTGGGAATGCCCGTGACCTCCGCCACCCAGACGGCCCCATCCACAAACCAGTCGCCGCCCTTTACGATCAGCACGACCCCCACGATGAAGAGGATATAGACCCAAACCATTGACATAGCTCTGCCCCGTTTCTCTCTGTTTTGCGGTAAATCATGCCCGGCCGCTTTCCGGCCGGGCACACGCGAATCTTGTCGAGCTTACAAGCTGCGATGATAACACAAAGCGCCGCAGAAGTCAAATCAAACGCCGCGGGCCCCGGAGAGCACACTCCCGGAGCCCGCGCACGGTCACTTCCCGCTCTTCTGCGCGGCGGGCTGGCGCTTGGATCTGGCCTTTTTGCGCTTCCGGACCGCAAGGATTAGCACCACCGCCAGCACGACAGCAGCCCCGGCGGCTACAGCGATCCTGAGCCGCACCTGCCCCCGGGCGGCGGAGGCCACGGCGAAGGCGGCGCTGCCCATCACGGTGAAGCAGAGACTGGCGCCGATCTGCTCGGCGGAGGTCTCCTTCCAGCCGTCCCCTTCGTTGACGTAGACCGTAAGGGAGCCCTCCGCGTCCTCGGGGATATGCCAGCGGACAGTGTGGCTCTCCGAACCGCCCTCCGGGAGGGTCAGCCGCCAGCACTCCAGCAGGTCCACCCCCCCGGGCAGGTCCGGGCCGCCCGCCTCCTCGGCGACGGTCAGGCTGTCCTCCGCCCGGAACTGGCCCTGTACCAGCAGCAGCGCCCGGCCGTCCGCCCGAGTCTGCTGGGAAGCGAGGGCGGTGACATAGGGCTCATACACGGCGGTGACCACGGCGTCAAACCGCATATTGGTCAGGTCCTCCCGGTCCCAGCGAAGGTAGCAGTCCTCCTGCTCCGGGGCGGCGGGATAGACCTCCGGGCCGAAGGACTCGCCGTAGCGGAAAGTCAGCCGCTTCAGCAGCTGCCCATCCGCCCAGAAGCTCAGGGTCAGCCAGCGGAAGTCGCTGGGGGTGGTCTCCTCTGCACAGAGCGCGTCGTAGTCCACCTGCTCGGCCTTGCCGGCGAGGCTCACCCGGTCCACGCCGGCCAACACGTTGGACACGAAGCGGTTGCCGGTGTACTCATCAGTGACCTCGCCGGCGATGGCGCCCCGCTGCTGGGGCTCGTCTGCGATCTCCACCATGGAGATGCAGCCGGACACCCGGCTGCCCGAGCCGGCGATGCCGCCCACATAGCGGCTGCCGGTGAGGGAGCACTTGGCGTAGCTGCTGCGGATGGAGGACAGAGACAGTCCGCACACGCCGCCCACATAGTCGCTGCCCTCCCAGCCCACAGCGCCGTAGCCGCCGCAGCCGAAGATCACGCCCAGATCCATCCGTCCGGCGATGCCGCCGCCGCAGCTCTTCTTGGCGGTGACGGCGCCGTAGTTCCGGCAGTCCATCAGGATGGCCCGGGTCTGGTAGACGTACTGGGAGGTCCGGTCACTCTGCTTCAGGTCGTCCTCGGGGTCCAGATCGTACTCGATGGCCATGGCCCCGGCCACGCCGCCGGCATTGCGGTCGGCGTTGACCTCGCCGTAGTTGTCGCACTCCAGCACCTTGCCCCGGACGGCGCTCTTCAGGCTCTCCTCGGACACATCCTCGTACAGGTCCTCCAGCTGGGTGTTGCCCATCTCCTCCAGCATGTCGAGGAAGAGGTCCATGACCGTCATGAACTGGCTGTTCACCGCCCGGGCATCGGCCAGCAGGGTAGTGTTGGCCCCGGACAGGTCTTCGTTCAGGCCCTTCAGCTCATCGCTCATGCCGGTGAGGGCGGCGTTCAGCGCGTTGGAGCTGGCGTCGTACTCCTCCCCCAGCTGGGTGAAGGTGATGGGCTCCTCCTCGGAGAGGTCCTTGGCCCACTGCTCCGCCTTGTCCAGTGCGTCGCTGAAGTACTTGGCGGCGTTCTCCGCCGACTCCAGCACGCCGTCCAGCTGGTCCGCGGCGTCCCCCAGCAGGCGGTTGATCTCCCGCAGGGCGTCCAGCGCCTTGCGCATGTGGGCGATGCCGTCGGTCATGTGGTCCGCCGCATCGGAGCAGAGGTTCATGGCGTTCTTGAAGTGCTTGGCCACCTCCCGCAGGACCTCAAGGTCATGGTCCAGCATCCCGTCCAGATCAGGGTCCTGCGCGATGTCGTTCAGGTCCTTCACCACCTTGGAGAGGCAGTCGAAAGTCGTGCGCAGGTTGTCCTCCAGCTCGTCCCGGGTCTCGGCGCTGACGGAGCCGGTGTCCTCATACTCGTTCATGGCCTTGTCGATGACCTCGTTCAGGTCCACCAACGCGGCCAGCAGGTCCTTCAGGTCGGCCCGCAGCTGGGTGGTGTCGGGGAGCTCGATGTCGTTCTCCAGCAGGTCAAAGGCCTTCTCCATCTCGTCTGCGGCAGCCTCCAGATCGCGGCCCGCGGCCTCCAGCTCGGTACAGAAGTCCCTCAGCTCCCGAAGAACGGTGTCGTTGTACTCCTCAATGCCGTCCAGTGTGTCCAGCATGTCCCGGGTGCGGTCCAGCAGGGTCACCAGCTCGTCGGCCCCATCGCTTACCGCCTCGGTGATGGGCACGGCCTTGTCCACATACCGGTCGATCATCAGGGACAGGGCGTTGACGGCGTCGATGTTGGCGTCGGCAAAGTTGCTGAGCTGCCGGTTCAGGTCGTGGGCGCTCTCCCGGGCGCTGTCCGCCTGCCCGGAGATGCGGGTGATGCGGGCGGACACCGTGTCAGAGGTGGACTGGGCGTCGTCCAGCGTGCGGTCGATGAGGCTCTGGAGGGCGTCCAGCTCGGTCCGCAGGTCCTCCAGCTTGTCGGAGGACAGCTGGAGGGTCACATCCGGGGCCATCTGGCCTACGATGCCGCCCACATCCTTGCGGCCCTCGACGGCGCCGCGGTTGGTGCAGTTGGCGATGTAGCCGTCCTGCCGGCCCACTACGCCGCCCACGTTGTAGCCCACGTGGGGATAGCCCACGTGGCCCAGATTGGAGCAGGTCTGGATCACACCGGAGGAATAGCCGGCGATGCCGCCGGTGTCGGAGGTGACGGCGGTCTCGGTCACGCTGTCGTTCTTCAGCAAAGCGTAGAGGGTGCTCTCCAGCCCGGCCAGCTCGGCCGCGCCGATGGTCTCCTCGCTGATATTGGTGTTGACCCCCGCGGAGTTGGTGCAGCGGAGGACGGTGCCCGCGTTCTGGCCGACCACGCCGCCGGTATAGTTGGAGCCCCGGACAATGCCGGAGGCCGTGCAGCGGCTGATGGTGCCGCCGGCGGCGTTGCGCCCGGCGATTCCGCCCACCCGGTCGTTGGCGGAGACAAGGCCGGAGAAGGTGCAGTTCTCAATGGTGCCGCGGTTCTCTCCGGCGATACCGCCCACGCAGCTCTGGCTGCCGTCAGGGTCCACCTCGCCCTCCACCCGGAGGTCCCGGACCACAGCCCCGGCCTCCACCTGACTGAACAGGCCGTAGCTGGAGGCACTGCCCTTCAGCGCAAGGCCGCGGATGCGATGGCCGCCGCCCTCAAAGGTTCCCAGAAAGATGGGCACGGACACCGCGGTCCCGCCCAGATCAATGTCATCGGCCAGATAGACCGTCAGGCCCTTGGAATAGGTGTCGGAGGCGCAGCGGGCGGCAAAGTCCAGCAGCTCCTCCCGGGTGGAAAGGGTGACAGTGCGTTCCGCAGCCGCGGCCGCCGGAATCAGGGAGAGGGCCAGCGTGAGCGATAGCAGCCCGGCCGCGCACCGGCTCAGCAGTCTGTTATTCCGCTTCATGTTCGGTCCCCTCCTCTCTGGTGGTCTCAGCTTCTGATTCTGCTTCTGTACCGTCCGGCGGCAGGGCCTGCTGCTCCGCCACGCTGCCGGACACGATGTTCAGGTCCACGCTGCCGTCGATACTGGCGCGCATCACGCCGCTGACCGTGCCGTGGACCTCACCGCTGACCATGCCATCCACGAACACGCGGCCGCTGGCCGCCCGCTTCCGAACCACCTTCGGCCGGGGCACGGAGAAGGACGTCTTATCCACGATCTTGCCGCCCACCAGCAGGATCTGTGGCAGCACGAACATGACCAGAAACATGGAGAGGATGGTGCCGCGGCCAAGGCACTGGCCGATGCCGCAGATGGTGGGCTCGGAGGTCATGCGGCCGATGAGGATACCGGACACCGACAGGATGCATCCCGAGGTGAGCACCGTGGGAAAGGCGAAGTTCAGGGTCTCGATCATGGCGTCCCGGTGGGGCATGCTCTCCTTCAGCTCCTGATAGCGGCTGGCGATGACGATGGCGTAGTCGATATTGGCACCCATCTGAATGGAGCTCACCACCAGATAGCTCATGAAAAACAGGGGCGAGTCGGTGATGGCCGGTATCGCGAAGTTGATCCAGATACTGCCCTGAATGACCAGGATCAGCAGGATGGGCATGCCCGCGGACTTGAAGGTGAACAGCAGCACCACCAGCACGATGAGGATGGACACGATGCTGACCACCATGTTGTCCCGGGAGAAAGATTTCTCAAAGTCGTACTCGTTGGTAGAGTTGCCCGCCACAAGGACCTGCTGGCCGGGATAGTACTTCTGGGCGGTCTCCCGCAGGGTATCGGTAAAGGCGTAGGTCTCGTCCCCGCTGACGGGCAGGGTCAGATAGACCAGCATCCGGTCGTACTCCGTGCCAGACAGCTGGGCCTTGGCGGACTTCATCTGGCTCTCGGCATCCTTCAGGTCGGCCCGGACATCGTCGTCCAGCGTAACCACGCCGCTGTCCACCTGCTCGCAGACGAAGAGGAACATGTCGATGAGAGGCACCTTATAAGTAGCGATATTGCCCATCAGCTTGGCGTAGTCCTCCTGATCGGCAGCGTAGGCGGCATAGATGGCCGTGGCCGTTTCGTAATCCAGCCCGGCCAGCTCGGCGAACTGCCGGGGAGTGAGCTGGTCGGCCAGCATGTAGCCGTCCATCGCCTCCACGTTGGCAAGACCCATGGTGTAGTCTACGCCGTCCATGGCCTCCAGCTCCTTCAGGAGGGCAGCCTCCTTCTCGTAGTCCCCGGCGGGGACCACCAGCGCCGTCATGTTGGGGGAGCCGAAGGTGTCGTCAATGAGGTTCTCGGCGATCTGGCTCTCGTTCAGCTTGGGGGTGGTGAGGCTGCTGTACCCGTAGGCATAGGGGCACAGGGAGGAGAAGTGATACCCCAGCACCGCCAGCGCCACAAAGACGATGGGAACCACATGGCGGGTGGCGTAGTCGAGCTTGCCCACGAAGGGGATCTTGGGCACGAAATTGCGGTGTCTGGTCTTCTCGATGAGGGGCCCGAACAGCACCAGCAGGCCGGGCATGATGATGAACACCGACAGCAGGGCGTAGGCGATGGCCTTGATGAGGCAGATGCCCATGTCCGGGCCGATCTTGAACTGCATGAACAGCATGGCCGCCAGGCCGCCCACGGTGGTGAGGGAGCTGGCTCCGATCTCCGGGATGGCTTTGCTGAGGGCCACGATGGCCGCCTCCCGGATGGGGAGGGTCTGGTGCTCTTCCTTGAACCGGTTGCAGAGGATGACGGCATAGTCCAGACTGAGGGCCAGCTGCAGGATGCTGGTGACGGAGTTGGACACGAAGGAGATCTTCCCCAGCAGGAAGTTGCTGCCCTGATTGAGGATCATGGCCGCCACAAAGGTGATGAGCAGCACGGGGACCTCGCCGTAGGTCTGACTGGTGAGGGTCAGCACCACCACCACGATAACGGCCACATAGACCATGATGACGCTGATCTCCTTGGCGATGGTCTCCTGAAGGGTGTTGCCCAGCTCAGTGGAGATGAACAGGTCGTAGCCCGACAGGGCCTCCTTCACCGCGTCCAGCGAATCGAGGCAGGCGTCGTCCGTCTCGTCATAGTCAAAGGTGACGTCGAACAGGGCGGAGGCGTCGTTGTAGTGGTCGGCGGTCTCGTCGAAGGAGACGCTCTGCACGCCGTCGATCTCCGCCAGCTCGTCGGCCAGGCGGGACGCCTCGTCGCAGGTGATGCTGGCCACCATGACCCGGGCGGTGCCATAGGTGGTGAACTGCTCCTCCATCACATCCAGCGCGATCTTGGTCTCCGCGTCGTCGGGCAGGAAGGCGGTCAGCTCGTTTTCCACCTCCACCCAGTTCCGGGAAAAGGCGGAGAAGATCAGCGCAATGACCGCGATGAGGAAGAACAGGTTCCGTTTGTCCACAATGAAGGTGGCCAGCTTCATCATAAAATTATTCTGCTTGGTCTCAGCCTCTTCCATGATGGTCGGATTCCTCCGTTTCTGTGGTGATCTCCGTGGCCCGCAGGGCCATGCGTACCCGCCCGGCCTGTACGGTGCCGGTCAGGCCGCCGGGGTCGGGGCGGAGCGTAGTGGTGCAGCTCAGGTCGCTGACGAGGGTGTGCAGCCGGTGCTCCAGCCGCAGGCCGTCCCCCTTCCGGGTCCCGGTAAGCGGGTTCTCCCAGCCCAGCAGGGACAGGGCCCCGGCAATCCCTTCTGCGGTCTCGTTCAGGGTCAGCTCCCCCCGGCGCTCGCCGAGGGGGCTGTCCACAACAATATGGTATCGTGCCGTCATATCAGGCGCCTCCAAAACAGGATGGCGTCAGGATACCGCCAGAGCCGGGAAAATGCAAAGGTCAATTTCCCCGCCGCTGTCACAATTCTGACAGATGGACGGGAATGTCCTGCTGGAAATCCCCGGGCGGGTATGCTATAATACCCTCAAAAGGAGGGAAGCCGCCGATGGAAAAACGGACCTACGCCGCCTCAGGCCAGACCAAGCAGGCTCTGGCCGCGGCCCTGAAAGAGCTGATGGCCCAGAAGCCGGTGGACAAGATCACCATCCGGGACCTCACGGACCACTGCGGCATCCGGCGGCAGAACTTCTATTACCACTTCGCCGACGTGTACGACCTGATGCGCTGGATGTTTCAGGAGGAGGCGGTCTCCCTGCTGGCCCAGCACGAGGGCACCCTCCTCTGGCAGGAGGGCATCGTGCAGCTGTTCCAGTATCTGGAGGAAAACAAGGCCGTGTGCGTGTGCGCCCTGCGCTCCGTGGGACACGACCATCTGCGGCGTTTTTTCGAGACGGACATCTACGCCGTTATCCACCGCACGGTGGAGCAGATCGGCACGGAGCTGGGGCTGGACCCCGAGCACCCGCAGGTGGACGTAGACCTCGTCACCCACTTCTACGTGATGGCGCTGGCGGGCATGATGGAGAGCTGGCTCCTCGGGGAGCTGGACCGCACGCCGGAGGAACTCATCGCCTTTGCCGACCAGCTGCTGCAGGACCACGTTCTGGGGGGCCGGGCACGGCTGCAGGGCGCGCAGTAAATACAGCGGGGCTGTCCCTCTGGGGCAGCCCTGTTTTTCGCTTTCCGGGCTCTTTCCATTTTGCCGAAAGAGCCCGGGGGCGCGGGCCCGATTCCCGGTGAAAATGCCGCTTGACGGCGGCGGGGCATACAATTATAATCACTATCTCAATGCGGGCGCGGCCCGCGATCTCATTGGACCGAGGTTATCGTTGTATGAAACAGCGCGGCTTTTCTCTCCGGGACCTGTTCAGGCCCATTAACCTGACTCAGGGCCCCTGCTGGAAGACCATTCTGGCCTTCTCCCTGCCTATCATCATCTCCTACCTGCTGCAGCAGGTGTACTCCATCAGCGACGCGGCCATCGTGGGCCAGACGCTCACCGCCAGCGAGGTGGCCGGCGTCAACGACACAACACCACTGGTGTTCATCTTCCTCCAGTTCGCCTTCGGCGTCAGCGCCGGCTTCTGCGTGGTGACGGCGTGCAGCGTGGGCGCCCGCAAGCAGGAAGGGGTCCGCCGCTCGCTGGCCACCCAGATCGTTCTGTCCGCGGTACTGACGGTGCTGCTCACCGCCGCAGCCCTCCTGCTGCTGAAGCCCATGCTGGCGTGGATCAACGTCACCCCGGACAGCCCGGAGGTCTACCGCGCGGCGTACACCTATTGCGCCCTCATCTTTGCCGGCATCGGCACCCAGCTGTTCTACAACTTCATCTGCTCCTTCCTCCGCTCCCTGGGGGATTCGGTGACGCCGCTGCTTTTCCTGCTGTTCTCCACGGTGCTGAACGTGGGGCTGGACCTGCTGTTCATCGTGGTGTTCCGCTGGGGCGTGGCTGGCGCGGCCATCGCCACCGTTACCGCCCAGCTGCTGAGCACCATCGGCTGCTTTATCTACGCCTTCTCCAAGTATCCGGAGCTCCGACTGCACAGGGAGGACTGGCGCATCACCAGCAGCGACATCCGCCGCCACGTGGTGCAGGGGGTGCCGCTGGGGCTGCAGTTCTCCGTGCTGGCCATCGGCATCATCGTGATGCAGAGCGTCATCGTCAAGTTCGACATGCTGGACGGCATTATGGTGTCCAACGCGGCGCAGAACGGCTTCGGCGCGGCCAACAAGCTGAACAACCTGCTGATGACTCCCCTGAATGGCCTGGGCGCTGCCATGACCAGCTTCACCGCCCAGAACCTCGGCGCCGGGGACGGTCTCCGCATCCGCAAGGGGACCCTTCAGGGCATGCTCCTGATGGCCGTTACCGCCGGGCTGTCCATCGGTATCGGCTTGCTGCTGACCATCAATGGGGCCTACCTCCACCTGTTCCTCTCCGCCGACAAGATCACGGAGGAGACCATCCGCTTCGGCAACACCTACCTCTATGTGGACCTGTCCATGTACCTGTTCCTCGGCGGCATCTTCGTGTGGCGCAACTGCGTGCAGGGCATCCGCAAGCCTCAGTTCGTACTGGGTGCCGGGGCCGCGGAGCTGGTGGCCCGGGTGGCGGTATGCTTGCTGCTGCCGGCGGCGCTGGCCGGCGGCGAGGTGAACGCTCTCGCCCCGGACTCCGCCCTGCTGGCCCTCTGCTTTGCAGATCCAATGGCGTGGGTGGCGGCGGACCTTGTGCTCATCGTCCCCGTGGTGCGCAATATTTTCAAAAACGACTACCGCTATCTCCGCAAGGTGGAGCTGTAACGGAGCACAAAAGCTCCCCGGGCCGCTGGCCTGGGGAGCTTTTCCATATCCGGCAGAAACTCACTCCGTGAAGCCCAACTGTACGATGCGCATGCGCATGGCGCCGTCTCCCAGCTTGGCCAGCAGGCGGAAAAAGCCGCTGACTGACGGGTCCCGCAGGTCATTGTAGCCCAGCATGTACCCTCGGCTGGAAACCCGGAGGGCCGGGCTCCACCGGCAGGCGCGTCCGGGTCAGGAAAGCCACGGCGAGGTCCGTCCCGATGGAAGATGCCACCACCAGCGCCAGCCGGGTCACTCCCTGCCAGGCCAGAAAGGCATCCACCTGCCGGACCTCGTCCTCCTTGCTGACATACCGCTGGCCGGGGCAATAGACGGTGGAGGTGGGCGGGGTACAGAAATTTCGGTCCTTCAGGTGCTCCGCCACGGGCTCGCTGCTGGCGCCGGTGACGCCCATTTTGGCCCATGTCTGCACCGCCGCGATGGCCACGGGGATCATGGGCACGCAGATCAGCAGCACCACCGCCGCAGGGACGTTGACGAAGCACGGCACGATGAACAGGATCAGCGGCGCCAGCGTGGCATAGAAGAACTGGGGCAGGTACGTGCCGAAGTAGGTCTCCAGCTGGTCCACGCCCTCCACCGTGACCTGCACAATCTCCGGGGTCCTGACCTGCTGGGAGTAAGACGCCCCCAGCCGCAGCAGCTTGTCATAGATGGCGCCCCGCAGAGCCTTCTTCACCGCCCGGGAGGAGAGGTAGCACATTCGGACCGCGCAGTTCGTATAGGCTAACACAGCGTTTCCTTCCGTGCAAGGTCAAAAAATGGATGGACAGACCAGTTAAAAAGCCCCGGCGCCTGCTGATGCAGGCGCCGGGGCTTTAAGATTCCGTTCCGATCAGGTCCTGCCGCCGACGATCCGCTCGTAGGTGCGGGCGGTGAGGACGAAGGCCGCGGCGTACAGCGCGGCGAAGGCCAGAAAGGTCCCCACGGTACACAGCAGCGTGGAGCCGGGTTCGTGCAGGCCGAACATGCTCAGCAGGCGGAGCATCAGGCCGAAGTCGAAGGCCACGTGGACCGCCGCCACCAGCAGCGGCGCGAAGAACACCGCCAGAACCTGACTGTGGACGGACTGACGGACCATCTTCGGCTCCAGCCCCACCTCCTGCATGATGCGGAAGCGGGCGCAGTCCTCATACCCCTCGGAGATCTGCTTGTAGTAGAGAATGAGCACCGCCGCCATGATGAACAGCAGCCCCAGAAACAGACCGAGGAAGAAGAAGCCGCCGTTGATGGAGAAGTAATCCCGGGAGAATTCCTCTCTGGTGTCTACGGAGAGTCTCTCCCAGCTGCCGGTGACGGCTGGATCAAGGTCCGGATGCAGCTCCACTGCGGAGGGCAGCTCCAGCAGGGTGTCCTCGTCGGCGTTGGTCCGGTAGAAGGCCCGCCAGACCATGAAGCCGGCGTTGACGTTTCCTGCTGCGGCGCAGGCCGCCTGTGCTTCGTAGATATCCTGGAGGGCCGAGCCATCCTCCAGCACCAGCCACATGGGCGTGGCCGCCGAGACAAAGTCGGAGCCGACGGCCGGCTCCTCTCCGGTGAGGCGGGCGGCGTTTACGGTAAGCACTTCAAAGCGCCCGTCCGACTGGCCGGCCGCAGCCGCCGCGTCCATGGGGAAGCGCAGGGTGACCGGCTCAAACTCCGTGGGTACGGCATCCGTGAAGGTTCCGGTGTCGGCCGCGGTGAGGAAGTAGATCTGCAGCGGGTCCGCGTAAGTGCCCGCATAGCTCCCCAGCGTGTAGCCGCCCTCCTCCGCCCGCATGGTCAGGGACAGCGCCCGGTAGGCGTACACCGGCTCCGCCGGGACGCCCTGCTCCTGCAGCGCCGCGCGCAGGACGGGGTCCATCGCAGCGCCGTCAAAGGGGTGCTCCTCCTCCGGGTGGTAGCGGATGGAGACCTCTATCTGCCCGGGGAACTGCTTTTCCAGCGTCCGCCGGGAGCTGAGGTACAGGGACAGCGTGCCCGACACCATCACCAGCACCATCGTGGACAGGATACACAGGTTGGCCAAGCCCACGGCATTGCGCCGCATCCGGTATAGCATACCGGACACGCCGATAAAATGTTTCGTCCGGTAGTAGTACCGCTTGTTCCGCCGCAGGGCCTTCAGCACCACGATGCTGACGGCGGAAAAGAGGGCGTAAGTGCCCAGAATGACCAGGATCACCGCCGGGAAGTACAGGACGAAGGCCATGCCGGCGCTCTTGGCAAAAATGGCGATGGCGTACCCGCCGCCGAGGCACAGCACGCCGAACACCGCCGCCGCCACCCGGGTCCTGGGCTCACGCTCGCCGGCAGAGCCCTCCCGCAGCAGCTCGGCAGGGCTCTGCCGGCCCAGCCGCAGCAGCTCTACCACAAGGTCGAACAGCAGGATAGCAGAGAACAGGAGCACGGTATAGCGGATGCTCTCCCAGGAGACATAGAAGCCGAACCACGGGCCCGCGCCCATGATGCGGCAGAGCAGGAGGGTCACCAGCTTTTGCAGCCAGATCCCGATCACCAGCCCTCCGCCGATGCCGGCAAGGGCGGCGTAAAGTGTCTCCAGCAGGAGCATCCGGGCAATATGCCGCTTGCCGAGGCCCAGCATGTTATAGAGCGCCAGCTCCCGCCGACGGCGCTTCATGAGGAAGCTGCCGGTGTAGGTCAGGAAGATGGCGGCGAATATGGCCACCACAATGACGCCGATGCTCATGAACATGGAGAGATAGGCATACCGGGTCATCACCGGCAGATCCCGCGCGCTGGCCAGCGACCCGATGATGTAGAACGCGGCGGCAGTGCCGGCCAGCGTCAGCAGATAGGGTAGATAGAACTGCCGGTTCCGCACCATGTTCGTCAGTGCCAGTCGGGGAAAGAAAGCGGCCTTACGCATGGGCTTCACCGCCCTGTGTCAGTACGGTCAGCGTGTCGGAGATGCGGCGGAACTGGGCCTCATAGCTGGCGCCGCCGCGGTAGAGCTGGTGGTACACCCGGCCGTCCCGCAGGAAGAGTACCCGCTCCGCATGGCTGGCCGCCTTGACGGAGTGGGTGACCATCAGGATGGTCTGCCCGGCCTCGTTGATCCGGCCGAAGAGCTCCAGCAGGTGGTCCGCCGCCCGGGAGTCCAGCGCGCCGGTGGGCTCGTCCGCCAACACCAGCTGGGGGCCCGTAATGAGCGCCCGGGCCACCGCCGCCCGCTGCTTCTGGCCGCCGGAGACCTCATAAGGGTATTTATCCAGCAGCTCGGCGATGCCCAGCTGGTCCGCCAGCGGCTTCAGCTTGGCTTCCATCTCCGAGTAGGGCCGGCCTGCCAGCACCAGCGGGAGGAAGATGTTGTCCCGCAGGGTAAAGGTGTCCAGCAGGTTGAAATCCTGAAAGACAAAGCCCAGATGGGAGCGGCGGAAGGCCGCCATGTCCTTCTCCCGGATGTCGGACAGGGCCCGACCGTTCAGCAGGACCTCCCCGGCGGTGGGACGGTCCAGCGCCGCCAGAATGTTCAGCAGGGTGGTCTTGCCGGAGCCCGACTCCCCCATGATGGCCACGTACTCTCCCGGCTCCACGGAGAAGGTCACGTTCCGCAGGGCCTCCACCTGACTGCCGCCGAAGCGGCTGGAATAGGTCTTCTGTAAATGCTGCACTTCCAATAATGGCATAAAGGTCACTCCTTGT
Source organism: uncultured Oscillospiraceae bacterium (assembly GCA_934667095.1). Taxonomy (GTDB): domain Bacteria; phylum Bacillota; class Clostridia; order Oscillospirales; family Oscillospiraceae; genus Enterenecus. Next base: position 55,440 of record CAKULE010000011.1, read on the forward strand.
TTGACGTAGCCCCATTTTACCGGAAAGCCGGACTGTCTGCCATTCATTTGGCTTACAGTCCGGCTCCGCAGCTTACAGTTTTGCAAGGTCACTCCAGCATCCGGCGGGTACGGCCCAGCTCCAGCCGCACGGCGGTGCCCTCCCCGGGGCGGGAGGTGAGGGAGATGCCGTGCTCCAGCCGGTCCATCACCTCTTTGCAGAGGTACAGGCCGATGCCGGTGGACTTCTTGTCCGCCCGGCCGTTGTAGCCGGTGTAGCCCTGCTCGAACACCCGGGCCTGATCCTCCTCTCGGATGCCGATGCCGCTGTCGGCGATGATCAGCGCGCCGCCGTCGCCGTAAATGCGGATGATCCCACCGGCGGGGGTGTACTTCAGCGCGTTGGACAGCACCTGCTCGATCACGAACAGCAGCCACTTCTCGTCCGTCAATATCCGCCGTCCGGTCTCCTGAAAGTCCAGGGTGATCCTTTTCAGAATGAATATCCGGGAGAGCTTCCGCACCGCCTGCCGCACGATGCCGTCCAGCTCGTACTCCTGCAGGATGTAGTCGGTGTAGTCGCTGTCCAGCCGCAGATAGGACAGCACCATCTCCACATACTGCCGGATCTTCAGCAGCTCCACCTCCAGCTCATCCCGGCGGGGGCCGCCGCCCTCCTGCAGCAGCAGGTCCATGGCGGCGATAGGCGTCTTGATCTGGTGGACCCAGAGGGAGTAGTAGTCCGTCAGCTCCTTGAGACGGGCCTCCTTCTCCGCCGCCAGCCTGGCCCGGTCCCGACAGACCGCCCGCAGCAGCGCCTGGTAGTCCTCCTCCAGCAGCCCCTGGGCCGGCGGCAGGGGGAGCTCCTTTTCTCCTGCCCGGCGCAGGAGGTATTCCAGTTCCCGGTGGCGCAGGAGGAACCGGCGGTAGCCCACCGCAAACAGCACCAGTCCCAGCGCCAGACACAGGGCCCCGGCGTAAAGGGGCGCCTCCGGCGGGACGTCGTAGAGGAGGAACACCGCTGTGAAAATACACACCTCCCCCGCCAGCAGCAACAGCAGTTTGTACTGCCGCTTCAGATAGGCCCGCAGCATCCTCATCCCTCCACCAGATAGCCCGCGCCCTTCCGGGTGCGGATCAGGTCGGGCAGGCCGGCGGCATCCAGCTTCTTCCGCAGCCGGGTCACGTTCACCGTCAGGGTGTTCTCATCCACAAAGCTGTCCGACTCCCACAGGCGGGTCATGATGGCCTCCCGGCTGACGATCTCTCCCCGGTGCTCCAGCAGCAGCTGGAGGATGCGCAGCTCGTTCCGGGTCAGCTCCACCCGCTGGTCCCGGACGGTCAGCGTGCCGTCCGAGGTGTTCAGCATCCCGCCGCCGCAGGCGATCAGGTGGGCGGTGCCGGCAAAATCATAGGCCCGCCGCAGCATGGCCCCCACCTTAGCGGAGAGCACCTGCAAATGGAAGGGTTTGGCCAGCAGGTCGTCCCCGCCCATCTCCATGGCCATCACCTGATCCATGTCGTCGGCGGCGGAGGTAAGAAACAGGATGGGCACCTGCGACACCGCCCGGATCACCCGGCACCAGTGGTAGCCGTTGAAGAAGGGCAGTGAGATGTCCAGCAGCACCAGCTGGGGGTCGAAGGCGGCAAACTCCGCCAGCACATCATCGAACCGCTCCGCGCAGGCCACCTGATAACCCCAGCTCTCCAGATGCCGCTTCACCGCCCCGGCAATGACCCCGTCATCCTCCACCACAAAGATCCGATACATCCGCATCCCCCATTCAAACCGTTTCTGCCAGTGTACCACAGCTCCCCCTCCCGCGCAAGGATGGGATGGAGATGCCCGCACCGCTTAAATTTCCAGCCGGAGCAGGCGGACGGGCTGAGCAAAAAATAAGAGCACCGCTTTGAGGAGCGGTCCAATAAAACAGTATAATAATGTTCTCGGGAAGGCGGCATGAGTAATCATGCCGCTTTTCCGTTCATAACGTCATAGAGTAAATTGGCGGGAAGTATGCCGATATAGTTGTAGCTGATCGTCACATCCTGCACTCGGTGTCCGCTGGACTTGTCCGGTGCATGAACATATACGGTATTGACCATATCGTTCAAAATCGTAGGTGTCAGCTTCTCCAGATACAGGTATTTCTTCGCCTGTCGGATAAACCTATCAACATTCTCCGCTTGATCTTCTTGATTCTGTATTTCGTTTTCAAGCATTTCAATCTTGGCTCTCAAGTCTGCCTGCTCTTGCTCATAATCATCAGATAACATCTGAAAACGAGCTTCGGACAGCTTTCCATTGACCATATCCTCATAAATACGCTTGAACAATCTGTCCAGTTCAGCCAGACGGTTTTCGGATTTCTGCAAGGTTCGCTTCTTGGCAGAAAGCTCTTTTCTCGCTTCCTCACTTCGCTTTGCGCCCAATGCTCTGCGGAACGCATCCTCATAATCAGCAACACATTGGATTACCAACCTCATGTGTTGGAGTGTACCTTCTTCCAAAACGACGGCACGGATGAAATGGGTGTCGCAGACCTCCTTGCCCTTTTTACGGGAAGTGGAGCATACAAAGTGGTCTTGTCTGGTTTCAAAACTGTTGCTGGTGCAGTAGTACAATTTCTCACCGCAATCGGCACAGCGGACGAGACCGGAGAACATATTGGTCTTGCCTGTTCTGGCAGGTCTGCGTTTGTTCTTGCGAAGTTCCTGCACACGGGCAAAGGTTTCTTCGTCAATAATGGCTTCATGAGTGTTCTCGAAAATCTTCCATTGGTCTGGAGGGTTTTCAAGTTTCTTTTTGCTTCTGTACGATTGCTTGCGGGTTTTGAAGTTGACCATGTGACCAAGATATTCCTGCTTTTCCAGTATGCCGGTGATGGTGCGTGGTGCCCAATCGTAAGGATTATCGGGGGTCTTTGCAGGAGCATTTCGTCCCATCTTCATCCAATGAACGGTGGGGCAATCCACCTTTGCTTCCTTCAGCTTCTTTGAAATCTGAGAGGGGCCGAAGCCCTCCATACACCATGCGAAGATCTGACGGACAACGGCTGCGGCTTCATCATCCACAATCCAATGTCTCTTTGGATTGTCGGGATCTTTCATGTAGCCGTAGGGCGGGTTGGTGGTCAGATACTCACCGGATTCGCCTTTCTGCTTCATAACTGCTTTGACCTTTTTACTGCTATCCTTGACATAGAACTCATTGATGATATTCAAGAACGGAGTAAAATCGTTGTCCTGCTGATTGGCGCTGTCCACGCCGCTGTTCACGGCGATGAAACGGATATCGTGTTCGGGAAAAAGCATTTCCGTGTAGAGACCGACTTCCAGATAGTTTCTGCCGATACGGCTCATATCCTTGGCGATGATGACACCAATTTTGTCGTCCTTTACCAGTTCGATCATGCGGTTCCAATCAGGTCTGTTGAAGTTTGCACCAGAGTAACCATCGTCGACGAAAAATTGGATGTTTCGGAAACCTTGTTCTTGTGCGTATTTTTTGAGAATCGCCTTTTGATTGACAATGCTGTTGCTCTCTCCTGTGAGTTCGTCATCACGACTGAGTCTACAGTAGATAGCAGTAATTTTGTCAGACTGCCTATTCACGTCTTGTTCCTCCTTAATCGGCGGGCAGTCTGCCAATACAGGATTGCTTGTAGTCATTATATCATACCCCTGCAAACTTGTCTCCTTTGTCATTCTTCGTCAACCTCCTTTGCCATGTGGTCGAGTAATTTACCGGAAAGACTTCGTGTGCCGTCGTAGCTGCCGCCAAATCTGTAAGTAGTCTGACCGGAACGGATGGTCACGGTGATCTTCGGCAGCTCTGCCGCACAGTAGTTGTGAACAACAATGCTGCCGTTTTCGTTGATGGTGTAATTCTTGTTTTCCTTTTCTTTCATATAATTGTCCTTTCTTGGTTTGGAATGGATAGGAACGGAAACGAATCGAAGGGAATGATTAACGCTCCTGTTCTTGTTTGTGTTCGATCTTTCTTCCAAGGTGCTGCTCCAGATTATGGCGGATGGTATCAAGACGCTGTACTTCTTCTCTGGCGGTCTGGTACTGATTGTAAAGTTCATTTTTCTCTTTGATGAGCTGTTCCACTTCCGCCTGCAATGCCTTATGACTCGGCAGCTTCTTGAGTCCCTTGGAGTCGAAATAGCGTTTGGAGGCGTTTAGAATAATGAAGTCGCTGTCATGCTCGTCACGATATTTCTGACGGGCTTTTTCACTCTTACAGGCTTTCAGTTCGTCGATCACATATCTGGTCTTGTGGTAGTTCAGTACATAATCACGGAACTCTTTCGTCTCCTTGATTGATGCTTCTACAGATTTCATCTTGGTACGAATATCATCCACCTTGGCGTGAGCGGCATCACAAGCGGCAGCCAATGCTTCGGGAGAGTCAAAGCCCATTTCTTGATACAGCACGTAGGCTTGGCTTGTATTTTTGAGGTTGTGTATCTTTGCCCAATGCTCATATCCTTTACCCTTGGCTTTCGCCGCTTCCATATCCACCACACGGCTGACAGAGTTTTGCTGTTTGATGAAGTCCTGCATGGTCGGTGCGGAATGAACAAGAGGTTTTTTCGCTCTGACCTGTTTTGCGTTTCTGACAAAGGCGGCGAACACAGCCGTTTTATCAAAATCGTCACCCAACTTTCGTGCCGTGATTGCTTTGGTGCGGTCGGATGTGAGATAGGACAATCTTCCTCGGCTCTCCTTGACGGTGATACCACGGCGAAGAAGTTTTTCTGCAAAGTCCTCGAAGCTGATTGCATCGGAGAGTGCCTTTCGGATTTCTTCACGGAGCTTGTCTTTGTCAGTTTCAAACTTGGTCTGCTTGACGGGCAAGCCCTGTTCGGCAAGAACAGCGTTTTCTTCATCCAGCGCAAGCTGTCCTTTCTTCTTTGCCCAATACTCACGCTCGGTCACACGGGTCTTACTGCCGTTCAGCAGATCAATCTGATACAGACCCGCATCGTGGCACATCTCCATGACCTCGGCACGAAAATATTCCATAGCTGCGTTGGTGCATCGGTGTTTCATGCCCGGTTGGGTATCGCATGGTCTGTCCATATAAGGCATGAAGGGGACTTCTTCAATTCGCAGAGAATTGATTACGATGTGTACATGAACATTGCCGCTGCCGTTGTGACCGTCTGGGTGAGTACAGACAATTGCTTGATGACCGGGAAAGTGTTCCTTGCAGAATTTCTCACCCATACTCTGTGCCAGATCTACGTTCAATCCATGATTGGGAACATCCTTGGGATCGAAGCTGATGATATAGTGGTGGCTTTTGACATCTTCCCGTTTTTGATTTTTGCCATAGCGGAGGTTGGCTCTCAGACAGGCAATCGCAAAATCTTCGTCACCGCAGTTCAGAGTGGAAATGCGGTAATCCTGTCTTGGAATAAGCCTGCCGTTTTCGTCCAGGGTGGGCTTCATGGTAAACTCATCATGCTCAAAGGTGAGGTAGGCTTCGGCGGCAGAGTAATCGGCATTTTTAGAGCTTATATGCTTGAACGTTGCCAACAGCATCACCTACCTTTTGCATAACTTCAAATTTCAGAGTGGCGAGATCAGCGGCGGCATCCTGCAGTTCCTTTGCCATGGCAGGATAGGGACTGTGCCATTCGTTGAGGTGTCGGGCAATCTGATTGAGATTGTTTCCGATCCTGCCGTACTCAGCGGTCAGCTTGCCGATAGCAGCGAGCAGATCGTCGCTAACCAATGTTGCCACGATGGTCGGTTTGATGGTTGCACCGGAGATGGCTTCACGAATAAACTCCGCTTGGCTCATTTCGTAAAGCTCCATGCGACGCATAAACTCGGCGTGTTCTTCATCGTCCAGACGGGTTTTTACGATGTGGGTTCGTTTCGGTGTGTTGTAGGTTTTGGTCATTCGGTTCCTCCTTTGTTTTTTGAAAAATTGAAAATCGGCGTTAGCCGTATCGCTTCCGCATTGCGGAACAGAGCAGGGTTTGGGGAAGGCACTCCCCAACAAGATTCCATGAGGGAAAAATGAGCAGATGGCGAAATTTGGACCCATGGTAGAATCTTGCTCTACGCTACCCAGCCTTTTCGTTTTTTGCATTTTTGCCAAAGTGTCAAATTGGTACTTTGCCGTACTTTTGATTTTGCAGTTTTACCCGAATGTCGTTCCTGCCCGTGAATCTCACTCCGGCGTTGCTTCGCTCATGTCATCATCGCAAAGTCATATCTCATTCAGACGGTCATTCAATTTTGAGGATGTACTATCGTTGTGGCTCAATTTGGACAAACAAAAAGAGCCGATTACACAGAGCACCAAGAATCGGCGGGAGCATAGCTCTCGCTTCAAAGTGATGTTCTATGTAATCGGCTCTGAAAATTCAAAGTCGGGTTCTACTTTCTACAACTCCCGCCAACAGAACCAAAGGCGTGGTGGAGCAGTTCGGTATTTTCGTAGCGTACCGATGCTGTGTCGGATGAAACCGACTTCTTTACTATGGGTCGAACATTTTTATTCAGTTGTTATGTAGCGGCGTACCGCTGTGCCATTATTATACAGATAATGTGCTATGCCGTCAAGGTTGCAAGCCCTCTCACTATATTCGGAACTACAGAGAACGAAAATCAACGGTAGCAGAAAAGTTCTCTTTACCTGTTAGGACGTTTTCAAGAGAAATATCAATGGGCAAAAAATAATTCTGCCTAAGTTGGACAGAATTTCTAAAATCAACTTCCCGACAAGTTGTCGGGAACAAAAAAGCAACCTCCAACCAAGTTGGTCGGAAGTCCCAAATCCAACTTCTGCCCAAGTTGGGCAGAAGTTAAAAATCACTTCGCCGCAAGTTGCGTCGAAGTTAAAAATGCAACTTCGACACAGGTTGTGTAGAAGTTAAATCACCCCCCAAAAAAGAAGAAAGGCACTAACCGTAACAGTTAGTGCCTTTGTGAATTATGATTACTTGTTACTGCCTTCCGCAAAAGATTCCCCAGCGTTGACCAACCCGAAATACTTTTCAAAGAATGCTTTCAGTTTTTCAATAACGGTCTGCTTCTTCTTGTCACGGGAGCCACCGCCACCAAAACGAGATACTGGCGGCATCAGACGATCAACATCTGTACCAGTTGTTTTGAGTACACCATCACGGAAAGCATTTTCAACAAACTTTCTGGTTTCTTCAGGCTTTAACTTTTCTTCTGCAATCAAAGTCTGAATATCTGTTTCACGCTGTTCTTTTACAAAGCGTTGCCAATCTGCGTTGACATCGGTTTTAGTATTGACAGTGGCAATAAAGTTCTCGATCAGTTCTTTTTTCGATCTGAGTTGCAAACTGGACTTGATTGCCTTATCAATCGCAACAAGAATTTCCTTGTCTTCGCAGTTTCCGTCATGGTACTTCGCAACTAACATCAAGATGTAATCGATATTCACTTCGACCTGTTTGACGAGTTCCATTTCAAAGACAACATCATCCATGATGCTATCTTTGCTGCCCGGCTTTGGCTTGATTTCATCGTACACGTCATGGTAAGTACCTGTGTAGTCTTGGAAATCGATAGGAGACAGAATTTCGTTTCCGGCAAAGCGGTCAAATGCAGACAGGATATTTCTCAGGCGCAGAATGTTGCCAAACAGAACGATAAAATCTTTCTTGTTCTGTTCGCCGATGATCGGCTGTCCCAAGGGGTATTTCTGCAATAGCTCGGCGATACGTTCTTCATAGCCTTTCTGCTCACGTCCCTTGTCATCAACACAACCATAGTAATAGTCTTCGTAGGATTTCAGAAGAACAATGCCATTGGCTTCTTTGTCACCGAATAAGGCAATGGCGTCGTTTGTCTCTTTTTCAAGATCACGGAAACAAACAATATTGCCAAAGGTTTTAACAGAGTTAAGGATACGATTTGTTCTTGAAAACGCCTGAATCAGACCATGCATTTTCAAATTCTTGTCTACCCAAAGGGTGTTGAGCGTCGTTGCATCAAAGCCCGTCAGGAACATGTTGACCACGATAAGCAAATCAACTTCACGCTTTTTCACTTTGTCAGAGAGGTCTTTGTAATAGTCCTGGAAGCCCTTGCTGGATGTGTCAAAGTTGGTCTTGAAAGTCTTGTTGTACTCGTCAATCGCCATATCCAGAAAATCACGGGAGTTCTGGTCAAGACCATCAGTATCGAAGCTTTCATCGTCCAATATGCCGTCTGCACTGTCTGCTTCGTTAGGAGCAAACGAGAAGATGGTGGCAATCGTCAAATCACGGTGCTGTTCTGCAATCTGTTTTTTCAGTTCCAGATAGTATTTTTTGCAAGCAGGGATGGAGCTGACAGCAAACATGGAGTTGAAACCATTCACACGCTGACCCTTCAAACTGTAATAGGAATTTCGCATAGTCTTTTGGTCGAAGTGTTCCAGAATGTACTTCACAACTTCGGAGATACGCTCCTGAGAAGCAAGTGCTTCCTCGGTATCAATGGCAGTAACTTGCTTGTCCTGCTTTCCGTCCTTTTGCTTTACCGTGTTGATATAGTCAATGCGGAACGGCAAAACATTTCCGTCATTGATAGCGTCAACGATGGTGTATGTGTGGAGTTTATCGCCAAATGCCTGCTCGGTGGTTTTGAGATTCGGATTTCCGCCAGTACCTGCATTGACCGAGAAAATCGGAGTGCCCGTAAAACCAAAGATATGATAGTTTCTAAAGTATCTGTGTACTTTAACAACCTTTTCACCCTTTTTGATCTGACCGCCGACAATTCTCGTATGCATATCACCGAACTGGCTTCTATGGCATTCATCGAATACCAGAACAATATGCTTATCCCTGATGGGGTGCATGGGGTTCTTCTGAATAAAGACATCCAGTTTCTGAATCGTAGTTACGATAATTCGAGAAGTAGAATCCTCAAGCTGCTTCTGAAGGATAGCCGTGCTCTTGTTGCTGTTAGCAGCGCCCTTTTCAAATCTGTCATACTCTTTGATGGTCTGATAGTCCAAGTCCTTACGGTCAACAACAAACAGCACCTTGTCAATGTATGGTAAGTTTGTAGCAAGCTGCGCCGTCTTGAACGAGGTAAGGGTTTTGCCGCTGCCAGTGGTGTGCCAGATATAGCCGCCTGCTTCGATCTTTCCGGTTTTCTTGCTGTTGGAAGATGTCTCAATTCTGTTCAAGATGCGTTCTGTTGCAACAATCTGATAAGGACGCATGACAAGCAACAATTCCTCAGATGTAAACACGCAGTACTTTGTCAGAATATTCAGCAGGGTATGCTTGGCAAAGAATGTCTTTGTGAAGTCAACAAGGTCTGCAATAACTCTGTTGTTACCATCTGCCCAATAGGAAGTGAACTCAAAGCTATTGGAAGTTTTCTTACTGTGCTTTTTGCTGGTGCCGTCATTCTCCTTGATATGGCTCGCTCTGGTGGTATTGGAATAATATTTCGTGAATGTGCCATTGGAGATGACAAAAATCTGCACATACTCATAAAGTCCAGAACCTGCCCAGAAGCTGTCTCTCTGATAGCGATTGATCTGGTTGAAAGCTTCCTTGATCGCAACTCCACGGCGCTTCAACTCCACATGAACCAACGGGAGACCGTTCACAAGAACGGTCACGTCATATCGGGTATCGTGATTTCCAGCCCCTTCTTCATACTGATTGATGACCTGCAGACGGTTGTTATGGATATTCTTTTTGTCAATCAGATAGATGTTTTGGGTCCTGCCATCTTCGCAAGTAAGGTTCTGTACATAGTCTTCCTGAATCTTGCGAGTCTTTTCCACGATGCCTTCGTTTGCGTTGGCAATCTTGGTTTTGAAGAAGGTTTCCCATTCTTTGTCGGTGAAGCTGTACTGGTTAAGGCGCTCAAGTTGCTTGCGAAGGTTAAGTACAAGATCGGCTTCGTTGTGAATGGACACGTATTCATAGCCTTGTTCACCAAGCATTTTGATAAAGGCTGATTCCAAAGCTGCTTCGCTCTGATATGCGTCTGAGCGCTTGGCCTGTGGTTCATATTCGGTTACAACGGTACTTTCGTTGGTTGAAAGCACTATGTTATATGTACTCATCGTATTACTTCCTTACCCCCATTCTGTATAGGATTTGATCTTCATGTAAGTCGGGCTGGATGTTTCCTCTATGGCTTCTACAAGCTTTAGTTCGTTTTCGCAGAGTTCCGCAAGTATGAAGTGTCCTTCATACAGGAAAGTGAAGTACACATCGAATTGTGCGGCAACCTCCTTGCGATATTTGAATACTTCGGAGAAATCTTGTGTCAAAGCCTCGATAATATCTGATACCACGACAGAAAAGTCATTATCGGTTTCTGTAAAGAACTCGTACGGGAAGAACATCAAAATGTGCTTCTGTGTTTCAAGTGTATCCAATAAGGCTTTGATATCAGTTTCGATTCCTTGCTGTTTTTCCTTGCTTTTTCGGATTGACTTCAATTCAGCAAGATCCACTGATCTCAACGCAGCAAAAATACGTGTTGCTTGAATAGGCTTGTACTTGGGATTATCGGCGTCTACTTTAGGACCGCAATAAGCAGTAACACCTTCTGCCATTTGATAAATCCCATCAGAAAACAAGTTCCTTGCTCTCAGTGCAGTTTCGCTGGCAATCAACTTGAAATCGAGGGAATAGTTTTCAGAAATGCAATCCCATTCGCCGTGAGACTCGTCCGGCGGCGCTGTATATACCTGTCCGTCGGACTTGCTCTTGAAATATATGGATGCATTCACTACTTCACGAAGATAAATTTCGTAATCGCAATCCGCCATTCCCGTTATGAAGCCTTTGCAGATCAGTGCTGCCGGAAGCAATTTTGCAGTAAGTGTTTTGTCCATTTGTTTTCCTTTCTCAAGGAAGTTTCTTGAAAGTTAGAAGTTTATCACAATAAAACTCGTACTGCTTCTGTCGTGCTTCGATTTCCGCTGGAAGTCCCTCTGAAATATCGTGGCAAAGAGTATCAAAGCGATCCAGAATACTGACCATATATTTCACTCTTTCCGGACTCGGTACAGGAATAGGGATTTTGTTTAAGTTCTCCTGATTAAGCTTAGGCTGCGCACCGCCTGAAATATATTTGCTTAGATCAATTGAGTTCAGGTAGATTTCAACGTATCTTCTCAGTTCGTAAGTATCAAATTTCAGGACATGGGCGTGATTATTAACCCAATTCTTGCCGGAGATAGAAAATGCAATTGGTGTACTTCTGGCCAACAAATTGGCTCCGTCCTCCGATACTAAAAGGAAATCACCATCGAAAATATAGTCTTCAACATAGTCTACAATTCCAGATGCACCATAGTACGGATATTTTCCCGAAACTCTATTTCCTTTTGTTACAGGCTTTCTTTGGCGGTCACAATTTTCTGAAATTCGATCCAGTGTGGTCCACTCAACGTCTGCATCGTCAGCCGTATAAATGAAATCTCTGTAATATCCGTATTGTTTCTTTCTCGCTGTAAGCTCCGCTGTAAGCTCCGCTGTAAGCTCCGCTGTAAGCTCCGTGAAATTGTCCAGTATACGGACAATTTCGCTCTGCACAGGCAGAGGGGGAACCGGTACTTCAAATTCTTCTGTTACCGGCAAAGAAATCTGTGGCAAAGAACCCATGCCAGCGGCAGCATCTCTAAACTTCTGAATATTATTCTTCAGAACATAATAAAGGAATTTAACTGCAATCTTGTTATCCGAAGTATATGCCCACATTTCATTCTTGAATGTAAACGGTTTTTCATAATACACTACGTCGATAACCCCTCTGGATTGAACTAAAACAGCAGGTACTCTTATTATGTTGGCGTTTGGGATGTCTTCTTCCTTGGCGTTTATGACAGTTTTCCCACCAGCAAATACTCGGATATCACCATCTGAAGACTCGATTTCTTTCATCTTTCCAGCGGTGATCGGCGTACCACGTAGTCTCTGAAATACATCCTTAATTTTCTTATATTCGACACCATCAGGGCAAAGCTTATGTATCAATTCATTCAGTTTGCTCATTCTGCTCACCCCCATTGCTAAAACCTATTGAATCCAATGCCTTTTTGAGTTCGGCGTTGTTTTTGATTTCTTCTTCTTTTTTCTTGACGTTATCCATGATGCCTACGACCAGACGACGTAAAGGCTCATACTCTCTTAATGCTGTTTCTTCATCAGAGTTGCCATGGGCAATATTACTCAGCCGTCGGAAAAGCTCATACCCATTGTCTGAATATATTACTGGGACAATAGAACATTCTTTGTCCACTGCCGCAATTACTTGGTCAAACGGCTTCATACTCCCACTTCGTTTGCGGATTTCCACACCTGCGCTGTCTCCAACTTCTATCGTGATCCGTTCCAAAATCGAACGCAAATAGATAATGGCTCCAGCACCAAGTCTTTCCTTGTGTGCAATCTCTGCTTTGGCTAACCACTCAGTAAACTTATCCTCGGTTTCGACTGGAAGCTTAATGTTTTCTGGTAATTTGAAATTCTGCTTTATTACATAGACATTGGGGAAAGGTGCAAAAATATCATCAGCGCCAACCAAAAACCAGGCCTGTACACTGTGATTGCAATTTTTGCAGGATGGATTGCCTTCCACATAATCCATACACTGCAATTCGCAATCTATACTGATCATTGACTTATTGATAATCAAACAGTGTAGTTTTAGCGGAGAAACAAAAGAGACGCTATCCCTGCATACCGTAGAGTAAAACGGCTGCATGATTGTTCCAATCTGGATTTCGATAAAATCACCGGCAGCGATCAATTGAACATCTTCAGTTTCTTCCTCTGGAGAAACCGTATATCTTTCCAAATCAATGAAAGACTCAATTTCTCCAGTATTTTTGTTTTTATCAGATAATCTACTGCTGAGTCTCATAAATTATCCCTCTAATTCTGCAATGATTTTTGCAATTTCGCTTCTCAGCACCTGCTCCCTTGCAACAATTTCTTCAATCTCCTTATTGAGCTTTACAATATCAATTTCTTCTCTGGTATCTTCTTGCTCAATATAGGAGCTGACAGAAAGGTTATAGTCCTGTTCCACGATTTCTTCGTAAGGAACACAGCGTGCAAAATGCTCTTTATCCGCACGAGAAACGAAGGCATCAACGATATGTGCGATATTACCGTCAGGACCGTCAGTGAGTTTGTTGTTGTTCGTTACCTTTACGCACTCGTTAGTAGCGTCAATGAACAGGGTTCGGTTGTCAGCCTTACTGCGCTTCAAAACCATGATACAGGTAGCAATGGTAGTTCCAAAGAACAGATTGCTCGGCAGCTGGATGATACAGTCGATAAAGTTGTTGTCGATCAGGTACTGACGGATTTTCTTCTCAGCTCCGCCGCGGTACATGATACCAGGGAAACAAACAATAGCCGCCGTTCCGTTAGTAGCAAGCCAAGCTAAAGAGTGCATAATAAATGCGAGGTCAGCTTTGGATTTGGGTGCAAGCACACCGGCAGGAGAGAAGCGAGGATCGTTAATCAAAACAGGGTTATCATCACCCTCCCATTTGATGGAGTAGGGTGGATTGGAGACGATAACTTCAAAGGGCTCATCATCCCAATGCTGCGGGTTAAGCAGAGTATCCTCGTGTGCAATATCAAACTTGTCGTAGTCAATATCGTGCAGGAACATATTGATACGGCAAAGGTTATAGGTGGTGAGGTTGATTTCCTGACCATAGAAGCCTTGGCGAACATTCTCTTTGCCAAGGATCTTTGCTGCTTTCAAAAGAAGCGAACCGGAGCCGCAGGCAGGGTCGTAGACCTTGTTTACTTCGGCCTTTCCTACAACGGCAATGCGGGTCAACAGTTCGGAAACTTCCTGCGGGGTAAAGAACTCGCCGCCGCTCTTTCCTGCATTGGATGCGTACATACTCATCAGATATTCATAAGCATCGCCAAAAGCGTCAATGGAGTTATCCTTGTAGTTACCTAACTTCATGGCTGCTACGCCCTCAATCAGTTTGACGAGATTGGAGTTACGTTTAGCGACGGTGGCACCCAGCTTGTTGCTGTTGACATCGATATCATCAAACAGACCTGCGAAATTATCTTCGCTTTCGCTGCCCTTTGCAGAGTCTTCAATGTTTTTGAAGATCGTTTCCAGAGTCATGTTCAGGTTTTCGTCACCCGCTGCCTTCTTTCGCAGATTGCAGAAAAGTTCGGAGGGGAGAATGAAAAAGCCCTTTGTCTTGACCATATCTTCACGAGCCTGTTCTGCATCTTCGTCAGACAGCAAAGCATAATCAAAGCCCTCATTGCCAGCTTCGATTTCGCCTTCGTTAATATAGTTGGTCAGGTTTTCGGAGATATAGCGGTAGAACATCATGCCTAACACATAGGATTTGAAATCCCAGCCGTCTACGCTTCCACGCAGGCCGTCAGCAATCGCCCATATGGCACGATGAAGTTCATCTCTTTCTTGATCTTTTCTAATATCAGCCATTGCTCTTTCCTCCGTTTATGTTTCCAACTGTTTTTCTGTATTTTTCAGGATTTTTCAGATATGCTTCTGCCGCTTCATTGAAAAAATCAGCAAGTGAGCTATCATCCTGTATTAACGCCAATTTCAACTGTTTGTGTAGTGACGCAGGTAAACGCACTTGTACCTGCTTATCACGATCCGATTTCAGATCTGTTTTCTGCATCACTTGCCACCTCCATATGATATCATTATATCATAATATAATGATATCATATTTTAGCAAAAAAGTCAATGGAACGAAGGGAAAATGCAGAAAAACCGCTCTATGTTGAATATAAAAGCAACATAGAGCGCCTCGTCACTTAAGCTTACCTATGAAATTATGATTCTTCCATGACCTCTAACATCATTCGTGCGCCCAGCTTAAAGCCATTCTGAAAGATCAAACAATCTGTATTGGTTTGATGCTCTCGCACACAATCGGTGTATTTCTCAAACAGTTCTTTCTGCTCGTCCGTCATAGTGGCTTTGAGTTTTTCTTCGTTCCTGCAAATCAGCTCCAGTAGCTTCTTGTATTCTTTGCAAGAGGATATGTCATACTCTGTTGGCTCAATATTGCCGTACCAAAACTCTTCAAGGATTCTCATACAGCATCCTCCTCGTAGATCATTTCACTCAAAACAATCTCTTCTGCTCGATTGCGGATGCTGTTCATAGCTCCCACCCATGCCATCTGATCGTGCTGCTTCATGCCCTCTGTTACACCCTCAGCGGCTTTCATTTGCTCGATGATCAGTTCAAGGCGGTTCTGTGTCTGCCCGTTCAAATCAGCCAGATACGTCCACAATTCGCCACTAAGGCACAGATCATTGAAGCAGATAGGATTATGCTCCTTGATATAGTCTCTGTGCATACGTCCCCACCGACCAATAGGTCTGTTTTCATCCGGTAAGCGAATATCGGGAATGTAGTAATCACCGCAACGGATATAGTTCAATTCCTGCATCATATGTACCTCCAATAAGATTCAAACATTCTGTTTAAAGAAAGAAAAAGGCGATACCTGGTTGTGAAAACCAAGTATCGCCAATTTTTCTTGTCGCACTCCTGTACGGCAGCTACCCTATGCCAGTAATATTCTCATACTGTCTTATTGGAAACTACCTTGCGGTGCTCTTATTTTTTGGTGGAGCCGAGGGGAGTCGAACCCCTGTCCGAAAACAGATCCACAGGACTTTCTCCGGGTGCAGGCGGTCATTTACATTCCCTTCCCCATGCGTGGAACGCCACACTCATGGGGTCAGTAGAGTCATGATGCATGGGCGGGGCAACTCTTACCCGCCTCACGGACGCCACTCATTTCACGCCCGGACCAGCTCGTGGCCCTTCAGGCCCGGACGACCGCGTTAAGCCGCGGCGAGAACTACGTTATCGTCGTTCTTTAATTTATAATTGCCCATTTTAAGGCGGCTGGGCGCCGCCACCCGCTTATCCTGCTTCCCCATCCCCGTCGAAACCATTACGGCCCCATGGAGCGGCCGGCCAGAAGACCGGCCGCGGGGGAGCGATATTATTTTACTGCAGTCAAGTCAGGCCGCGCTGTTCGCCGCGGCTCGGACGCTTACATTTACTCACGCCTCGCCTGCTCACAACGCGCAGCTTCACTCCGATTCGGAACACAAACATCCGGGCTTCGCCCTTCTTGGTTTGCATTCCTCACTTCGCTCCATCTGCGCTGTTTGCGGCGGCTCAGCGCTTACATCTTCTCCGGCTCGGGATACTCCACGCCGAAGGTCTCCACCGTGACGGTCTTCATCCGCTGGTCGGCCAGAGGCTTGTCGTTATAGTCCCGCTTGGCGCTGACGATGGTGTCCGCCGCCTCAATGCCCTCGATGACCTTGCCGAAGGCGGCGTAGCTGCCGTCCAGATGGGGGGCATCCTCCACCATAATGAAGAACTGGCTGCCGGCGGAGTTGGGCGCCATGGTGCGGGCCATGGACAGCACGCCCCGCTCATGCTTCAGGTCATTGGGGAAGCGGTTCTGCCGGAACTCACCCTTGATGGAATAGCCAGGGCCGCCGATGCCCACGCCGTTGGGGTCGCCGCCCTGGATCATGAAGCCGGGGATCACCCGGTGGAAGATCAGGCCGTCGTAAAAGCCCTTGTTCACCAGAGAGATGAAGTTGTTCACCGTATTGGGGGCCACCTCGGGGTAGAGCTCCGCCTTGATGACATCGCCGTTCTCCATCTCGATGGTCACAACAGGATTCAGTGCCATAGTCGATACACTCCTTATCACTTAGTAACGTCCGCGGGACATGCGGTCCATCTCGCGCTTGGCGTCCCGCTGGGCGGCCGCCTCCCGCTTGTCGTACAGCTTTTTGCCCCGGGCCACCGCCAGCTCCACTTTCACCCGGGGACCGGAGAAGTAGAGAGACAGGGGCACCAGCGCGTAGCCGTCCTGCTGCACCCTGGCCTGAAGCTTCATGATCTCCCGCTTGTGCAGCAGCAGCCGCCGGGTGCGGCGGGGGTCTTTGTTGAAGATATTCCCCTGCTCGTAGGGAGAGATGTGCATCCCGTAGAGGAACATCTCCCCGTCCTTCACCGCACAGAAGGAGTCCTTCAGGTTCACGTTGCCCTTCCGGATGGACTTGACCTCCGTGCCGGCCAGCTCGATGCCCGCCTCCAGCTTGTCCTCGATGAAGTAGTCGTGGAAAGCCTTACGGTTGGCCGCGATCTGCCTGTTTTCCGTCTTCGCCACAGCGGGCACCCCCTTCTTCTGGCTGGTTTTATAGTATATCACACCTTCCCCTGTTCCGCAAGGCCACGAAAGGTAACTTTTTCTCCTCTTTTTCGTCACTTTGCATATTGAAACATTTTTCATTTCGTATATAATGCCCTTTGTGTGTTTAAATGTAAAGGAGTGGTCCCCTTGACCAGCTTGCTCTCTCTGGGCTTCGCCCTCATTATGGGTCTGCTGATGACCCGTGTATTCAAGTACCTGCATCTGAATTTCCCCGACGTCACCGCCTTCCTCATCGCCGGCGTGCTGGTGGGGCCCTATTGTCTGGGTCGACTGGACATCTCCGGCATCGGCTTCCCCACGCAGGCGGACCTGTCCGCCCTCAGCCTCATCTCCGAGGTGGCGCTGGGCTTCATCGCCTTCTCCATCGGCAATGAGTTCCGCCTGAAGCAGCTGAAGGCGAACGGCAAACAGGCCACCATCATTGGCATCCTGCAGGCGGTGATCACCACCGCACTGGTGGACGTGGTGCTCATCGGGCTGCACTTCGTGCTGGGCGAGGAGGTCCTCCCCCTGCCGGCGGTCATCACGCTGGGCGCCATCGCCGCCGCCACTGCTCCCGCCGCCACCCTGATGGTGGTGCGGCAGTACAAGGCCAAGGGCAAGCTCACCGACCTGCTGCTGCCCATCGTGGCGCTGGACGATGCGGTGGGTCTGGTGCTCTTCGCCGTGTCCTTCGGCATCGCCCGGGCTATGGAGAGCGGCGCAATGGACCTGCTGTCCATTCTGGTGGAGCCCCTGCTGGAGATCGTGGCCTCCCTGCTGCTGGGGGCAGTCATGGGCCTGATCCTCACCCCGCTGGAGGCCATGTTCTTCTCCAACTCCAACCGGCTGGCACTGGCCATTGGCTTTGTGCTGCTGACCATCGCCCTGACGGGCATGGAGCTGCCCCTTGGCGGGATGACCCTGCGGTTCTCCTCCCTGCTGGTGTGCATGATGCTGGGCACGGTGTTCTGCAACCTGTGCCCCCGGTCGGAGGACATCATGACCCGGTCCGACAAGTGGACGGTGCCCCTGTTCGCGGCCTTCTTCGTGCTCAGCGGCGCGGAGCTGGAGCTCAGCGTGTTCCGCAGCATCGCCGTGGTGGGCATCGGCGTAGCCTACATCGTCGCCCGCTCCGCAGGCAAGTATCTGGGTGCCCGGAGCAGCGCCGCCCTCACCCACTGTGACCACAATGTGAAGAAATATCTGGGCATCACCCTGCTGCCCCAGGCCGGCGTGGCGCTGGGCATGAGCAGCACCGCCATGGTGCTGGGCTCCTATTCCGGCACCCTCATTCGGAACATCGTGCTGTTCGGCGTGCTCATCTACGAGCTGTTCGGGCCCATGCTCACCCGCTGGGCCCTCGGCAAGGCCGGGGACATCCGCCCGCAGGACCCCCGTCAGAAGAGCCACGACCGCTTCGCCAGCAAAGGCTGAGCAGAGCACAAGGCCCCCTGCCGCACCGCGGCAGGGGGCCTTTGGCCTATATGCTCCCAATGTTAAGAAAACCTTTCGTTTCCTGCGCTTTTCAAACGGGCGGAAATGTGGTACACTGTGCCTGTCCCTGTCAAAGAGGGACATTCGACACCGAAAAGAGGCGGCTCCATGAGCAGCAAATTGAAAACGATCCTGCTATGGGCTGCGGCGGTCCTCCTGATGGGGGGCTGCGTACTGGCCCTGTATCTCACCGGCTTTTTTGAGGCCGCCCACTCTATGGAAGGCATCCGGTCCTACATCGCCAACAGCGCGCCGTGGTCCCATCTGGTCTACTTTCTGGTGCAGCTGGCCTCGGTGATCGTGGCCCCCATCCCCAGCAACATCACCGCCCTCGCCGGCGGCGTGCTGTTCGGCGCGATCCCAGCCTTCCTCATCACATGGGCCGCCGTGGTGCTGGGGTCCGTGACTGTGTTCTTTCTCTCCCGGGCACTGGGACAGTCCTTCATCCAGAGCTTTGTGGGCAAAAAGCTGTCCGACCGGTATCTGGACGTGCTGCGGCGGAAGCAGGGCACCTTCCTCTTCCTCGCCTTTCTGTTCCCCTTCTTCCCGGACGATATGCTGTGCATCCTCGCGGGGCTGACGGACATCAGCTGGAAAAAATTCCTCATTCTCTGCCTGATCGCCCGGCCATGGGGCCTGCTGGTGGCCTGCGGCGTGGGCAGCTCCGCCATCAGCCTGCCCTTGTGGGCCATGGTCCTGCTGGGCGCGGCGGGGATCGCCGTGTTCGTGCTGGCCATGATCTACGGCGACCGCATCGAGCAGAAGCTGCTGGACCGGTTCAAGAAATAAAAAGTCCGCCGGGTTGTCCCGGCGGACTTTTTTATGCTATCGTTCTCTTTGACGCAAGGCCGGTCCGGCTGTTCAGGCCCACCCTGCAGTAGTAGATGAAGATCAGGGCCGAGCACAGCAGCCAGCCGGCGGGATAGCCCAGCGCAATGGGCAGGATCTGGTTGCACACCCGGGACATGATGAACAGGTACACCTGTCGGAAGGCCACAAAGGAGCACAGCATGATGATCATGGGCGCGCGGCTGTTGCCCGCGCCCCGCAGGGCCCCGCTGAACACCTGATTGAAGCCGCACAGCACGTAGAAGGGAGTCATCCATCGGAGGAACAGCGTGCCATAGCGCACCACCTCCGGCTCACCGTTGAAGAAGGTCACCACCGACGGGGCAAAGACCACGATGAGCACCGAAAGCACCGCCGTACACAGGAAGGTCATCAGCTGGGCCGTCCACAGGCCCTTCCGGGCCCGCTCCCCCTGCCTGGCGCCGAGGTTCTGGGCCACGAAGGTGGTGTCCGCCATCGCGATGGACTGCATGGGCAGCAGGGCCAGCTGGTCCACCTTGTTATAGGCCGTCCAGCCGGACATGCAGTTGGCGCCGAACTGGTTGATGTAGGACTGGACGAACACGTTGGAGAAGGCGGTGACCGCCATCTGCAATCCCGCGGGCAGTCCCACCTGAAAGATGCGCTTGAGCATCTCCCGGTGGAGCTTCAGCCGGCGGAGGAACAGCTTCACGCAGGAGCTGCTGCGCATCAGCACGATCACCACCAGTACGGCGGAGATGAACTGAGCGATGATGGTGGCCAACGCCACTCCCTCCACCCCCATGTGGAGCTTCAGGACGAAGAACAGATCCAGCACGGTATTGATCACGGCGCAGACCAGCAGGAAGTAGAAGGGCCGTCTGGAGTCTCCCACCGCCCGGAGGATACCGGAGCCCATGTTGTACACCATCAGGCCCAGAATGCCGGCGAAGTAGATGCTCAGGTAGGTGGTGGCATCCCCCATGACCTCGGGCGGGGTGTTCATCAGCCGCAGCATGGCGGGGGTAAAGCCCACGCCCACGCCGGTGAAGGCCACGCCCAGCAGCAGCGTCAGCAGCATGGCGGTGTGGACGGTGTCGCTGACCCGGTCCTCCTCCTTCGCGCCGAAGTACTGGGAGATCACCGCGCCTGCACCGCTGGCCAACCCGGTGAAAAAGCCGATAAGGGTGTTGGTGATGGGCCCCACAGAGCCCACGGCGGAGAACGCCTCGCTGCCCACGTAGTTGCCCACCACCCACGTGTCCACCATGTTATACAGCTGCTGAAAAATGTTCCCCACCAGCAGCGGCAGGGCAAAGGTCAGCAGGTGGCGGAAGGCGCTTCCCTGCGTCATATCGACCTCGAGGGTCCTCCCCCGGGTCGGTCTCTCTCGTTCCATGCATACACTTCCATTTTATTTTTTCTCCATTTTATCACAGCCGCCCGGAAAAAGGAAGCCCCTCGGCCCCGGTGCTCTGCAAGATACAAAGCGCCGGCCTGAGGGGCTTTTTGTGCGATTTTATTGCTTACAGGTCCCGGGTAGCCACCACGTCCACCCCGGTGCCGCACACGTCGGCCAGCACCACCTGACCCCGGCGCACCGGGGCGGTGAGCTCCACGCCGTCCAGGGCAGCCATGATGTCGAACAGCTTTCCTTTGGGCACAGCCCCGGCAGTCTTCACCGGGCAGCGGGGAAAGCGGGCACCGGCGATGCGCACCGTGCTGGTGAGCACGCGGGTGGGGGCGGTCAGCTCCCGGTGGCCGTACTCCGCCCCCCGGGGGCAGCCGTTGCCGGTGACGGCGTAGCCGTTCTCCTCGTCCACCTGAAGGTGGCAGCCCTTGGGGCACACGATGCAGATCAGTTCCTTCATGCCTTGTCCACCTCCCGGATGCTCACGGTAAGCTCGCCCTCCGCCCGGTCCAGCAGGACCTTGGGCAGGGCGATCTGCTCCATCTCGCCGGGGGCCAGATGCTCCCGCTTGAAGGCGGCCAGCTGGGTCTCCCCGCTGGTGACTACGATCTCACTGGCGCCGCAGATGCGGTTCACCCGGAAGAACAGAGCGCAGGTCTTGTCCACCCCGGCGGGGCGGATGCGCTGGGGCACGGTGTAGGTAACACCCTCGCCGTTTTTGACCTCCAGCACGGCGCTGTCCCCCTCGCCCTCCAGCACGTAGCGGGCGGCGGCTCTGCCGGCCCGCTGGGCCTCGGCGGTGACGTAGTCTACCAGATCGTGGACGTGGCAGACGTTGCCGCAGGCAAACACCCCGGGGAGGGAGGTCTCCATATTCTCGCACACCACAGGGCCATTGGTCCGCCGGTCAATGCCGATGCCCGTCTGCCGGGTGAGTTCGTTCTCCGGGATGAGACCCACGGAGAGGAGCAGCGTGTCGCAGTCGAAGACCATCTCGGTGCCGGGGATGGGATTCCGGTCGGGGCCCACCTCGGCCACTACCACCTGCTCCACCCGCTTCTCTCCCCGAATCTCCGTCACCGTGTGGGAGAGGTAGAGGGGGATGTCATAGTCGTGGAGGCACTGGACAATGTTGCGGTTCAGGCCGCCGGAGTAGGGCATGACCTCCACACAGGCCAGCACCTTCGCCCCCTCCAGCGTCATGCGCCGGGCCATGATGAGGCCGATGTCCCCGCTGCCGAGGATGACCACCCGCTTGCCCGGGAGCCAGCCCTCCATATTCACGTACCGCTGGGCGGCGCCGGCGGTATACACGCCGGCGGGGCGGGTACCGGGGGTGCCGATGGCGCCCCGGGTCCGCTCCCGGCAGCCCATGGCCAGCACGATGGCTCTGGCCTGCTCCACCCGGTAGCCGGTGCCCCTGCCCACCATATGGACCTCCCGCTCCGGGGTGATGCTGAGGATCATGGTGTCGGTGCGCACCTCCACCCCGGTCTGGGCCAGCAGGTCGATGAACCGACCGGCGTACTCCGGTCCGGTGAGTTCTTCCTTAAAATAGTGCAGGCCGAAGCCGTTGTGGATGCACTGGTTGAGGATCCCGCCCAGATCGCGGTCCCGCTCCACCAGCAGAATGCGGCGTAGGCCGGCCTCCCACGCGGCGCAGGCCGCCGCCAGCCCGGCGGGGCCGCCCCCCGCCACGATCAGATCATACATGGGAATGCCCTCCCTTCGTCGGCTCCACCAGCATCACGCTGCCGGCGCGGTCCTGAAGCACTTCACCGGGGTCCATGCCCAGCTCCCGGCACAGAAGCTCCACCACCCGGGGGCCGCAGAAGCCCCCCTGACACCGTCCGAGGCCGGCGTTGGTGCGGCGCTTCACCCCGTCCACGGAGCGGGGCGGGATCACCGAGTGGATAGCCGCCACGATCTCACCCTCGGTGACGGTCTCGCAGCGGCAGATCACCCGGCCGTAAGCCGGGTCCTGCTCCACC
The DNA here is from genome assembly GCA_934667095.1 of uncultured Oscillospiraceae bacterium. Taxonomy (GTDB): domain Bacteria; phylum Bacillota; class Clostridia; order Oscillospirales; family Oscillospiraceae; genus Enterenecus. The sequence continues at coordinate 78,351 of CAKULE010000011.1, forward strand.
AGAGCCGCCCGCTGCGCCTCGCTGAGGTTGAGGAAGGGAGTGGGCCGGGGCACATAGCGGAAGTCGACCTTGGGCTCCAGCGGCAGGCCGGCCTGCGCCAGCAGGTCCGCCAGATACTCGGCGATGGCCGGGGCGGCGGACAGGCCGGGGGAGCAGATGCCCGCCGCGTCAAACAGGCCGGGGGCCCCCTCTGCCGGGCCGATGATGAAGTCCCCGGCGTCGGTATTGGCCCGGACGCCGGCGAAATTGCGGATGGACTGCCGCAGGTTCAGCCCGGGCACGGAGCGGAGGGCCCGCTCCCGCACGAAGGCCATGCCGGCGGCGGTGTTGGCGGTGTCGTCCCCCATCACCTCCTGCGCGTTGGGACCCACGATGAGGTTGCCGTGGACCGTGGGGGACACCAGCACGCCCTTGCCCGCCCGGTTCGGACACTGGAAGATGGTATGGGACACGGTGCTCCCCTCGCTCTTGTCCAGCAGGTAGTACTCCCCCCGGGTGGGATGGACCGTCCACGGGGCCGGGGCGGCCATCCCGTGGACCTCCCCGGCGAAAATGCCCGCGGCGTTGATGACAAAGCGGCTCTCAAACACGCCCCTGTCGGTGGTCACCCGCCAGCCGCCCTCCACGGGCTCCAGCGCGGTGACCCGGTGCTCCAGCAGGAGCTCTGTGCCGTTGGCTGCGGCGGTCTCCGCCATTGCAAGGCAGTACTGCCACGGCAGACAGATGGCCGAGCTGGGGGCATGGAGGGCCGCCGTCACCGCCGGGGACAGGCTTGGCTCCATCGCCCGGGCCTGCTCGCCGGTAAGCAGCTCCACCCCGGGCACGCCGTTGGCCACCCCCCGCTCATAGAGCTCCCGCAGGGTGGCCTCGTCCTCCGGGCCGAAACCCAGCACCAGCGCCCCGCAGCGGCGGTAGGACAAATTCAGCTTTTCCGCCAGCTCCGCCGCCAGCTCCACGCCACGGACGTTCAGCCGGGCCATCAGCGTCCCCGGCTTGGGGTCGAACCCCGCATGGAGAATGGCAGAGTTTGCCTTGCTGGCCCCCTGAGCCACGTCGTTCTCCGCCTCCAGCACCGCCACCCGCAGCCGGTATCTGGACAGCTGCAAAGCCGCGGCCGCGCCGGTGACGCCGCAGCCGATGATTAGCACGTCGTACATGATCTCAGCCCCTATCCTGTATTTCCCTCACAATATAATATATTTTCGCCCACATTGCAACAAAAAGCGCACCGTCCTCTTCCGGTTGCGCTCTCCGGCGGAATGGAGTATAATAGACCCACTTTTTTGAAAGGAGGGCTCCGCA
>CAKULE010000012.1 GCA_934667095.1 uncultured Oscillospiraceae bacterium
ATGCAGCAGATCATGTTCAAGGGATTGGATCGGCGGCTGGCAGAATTTCTCCTTGCCGAAGCGGAGCGTACCGGCTCTGATACGATACGCATGACCCATGAGCAGATCGCCCAGCACATCAGCTCGGCGCGTGAGGCGGTGGCGCGGATGCTCAAAGGCTTCTCGGAGGACGGGCTTGTGGAACTTAGAAGAGGCGCAATCACACTGCGGGATAAGGACAGACTAAATCGTCTGAAATAAAAAGAAATGTGACCATGCCATGAAATAATCGGAAATTCGCTATATTGACCATAAGATGGCCTCCACAGTCTGTGGAAGGCGTAATTCACCTTCTTAAAATCCGGTGCTCAAAAAGCACCGGATTTTTTTATCAATGTAACCTCGTCACAGAAAAAAGATTTGTCCTGCGGTATGATAAAGCCACAATCAAGAAAGAGGTGGCGAACATGAAAATCAAGCTCAATCCCGATCAGGAGATTGTCAATACCATCCGGGAAGGACTCAAGCGCACCGGCGGATACTGTCCCTGCCGCAGGGAGCGCACAGAGGCGACCAAATGTATGTGCCAGGAGTTTAAGGATCAAATTGCAGATCCGCTCTTCGAGGGATTCTGCCACTGTATGCTCTATTACAAATCCTTGCAGGATTAAGGGAGGAACGCTATGCGGTCAAAGAAACTGGCTGCCGTAGATCAGGCGCGGTGCGTTGCCTGCGGCGTGTGTGAAACTGCCTGTCCACTGGGGGCTGTCAGGGTGCGCCGGGGCTGCTACGCCGCCGTGGAGGCGGAACGCTGCGTAGGCTGCGGCAAGTGCGCAAAGCTCTGTCCCGTCGGCTGCATTGAGGTGAAAGTGAGGGCTGACGCATGAAAGCAAAGCATTGGTACGATTACCTGTGGGTATATGCCATCATCTATTTTGCACTGGGCTTCTTCAACATCCTGTTTGCATGGCTGGGCATGATCGATTTTCTTCTGCCGCTGTTCTTAGCCATCTTTGGCGGGAACAAATTCTTTTGCAACCACCTCTGCGGACGGGGACAACTGTTCAGCAAGCTGGGAACTGACCTTAAATGCTCCCGCTGCAAGCCCACGCCCCGCTGGATGTCCTCCAAGTGGTTCCGTTACGGCTTTTTGCTCTTTTTCCTGACGATGTTCGGCAACATGGTGTTCCAGACCTATCTGGTCGCTGCCGGTGCTGCGTCCCTGCGGGAGGCCATTAAGCTGTTCTGGACCTTCCGTGTGCCGTGGGGCTGGACTTACACAGCCGGTACGGTCGCTGACTGGGTGGCGCAGTTCAGCTTTGGCTTCTATAGCCTCATGCTGACCTCTCTGCTGCTGGGCCTGATCGTTATGGTGCTCTACAAGCCCCGGACGTGGTGTGCCTTTTGCCCGATGGGAACCATGACCCAGGGTATTTGCAAGCTGAAAAACAAAGAATAACCATATACAAACGAAAGGAGCCTTTCTCATGGCTGAACTGAACATCACTGTTGCGAATTTTGAAAACGAGGTACTGAACGCCGATAAGCCCGTCCTGCTGGACTTCTACGCTGACTGGTGCGGACCGTGCAAAATGCTCTCCCCCGTACTGCATGAGCTTGCCGAAGAAAAAAGCGGTGCGCTCAAGGTGGGCAAGGTCAATGTGGACGAGCAGATGGAGCTGGCGATGCGTTTTCAGGTATCCAGCATCCCGATGCTGGTCGTATTCAAGGACGGGAAAGCCGTCGCCAAGTCGGTGGGCTATCGGCCTAAGTCGGAGATCGCCGCAATGGTGGAGGGCGCAAGATGAAAGTTGTGATCGTAGGCGGTGTGGCGGGCGGTGCTTCTGCCGCCGCCCGCATCCGCCGTCTGGATGAACACGCGCAGATCATCATGATCGAGCGCAGCGGCTATGTGTCCTATGCCAACTGCGGCCTACCGTATTATGTGGGCAGTGTGATCAAGGAGCAGGAAGAACTGACGCTGCAAACTCCGGAGAGCTTCTGGGATCGTTTTCGCATTGATGTGCGGGTACGGCAGGAAGTAACTGAGATCAATCCCGCAGAGAAAACCGTCACCGTTCACGCGCTGGACAGCGGCAAGATCTACACGGAAACCTACGACAAGCTGCTTCTTGCCCCCGGCGCAAAGCCGACGGTTCCTGCACTTTCCGGCGTCAGCAGTGAGCGTGTTTTCACGCTGCGCACCGTGGAGGATACCCTCCGCATTCGGCGCTTTGCAGAGGAGCAGAAACCGAAAACCGCTGTTTTGGCTGGCGGCGGCTTTATCGGTCTGGAAATGGCGGAAAACCTTGTGGAGATGGGCGTTTCGGTCACCATCGTTCAGCGTCCGAAGCAGCTATTAGCGCCGCTGGATGCGGATATGGCGAGCTTTGTCCATGCGGAAATGCGCAGACACGGCGTGGCTCTGCGGTTGGGTGAAACCGTCACCGGATTCCGGCAGGACGGAGATTCCGTGCTGACGCTGCTGGAGGATGGTGGGCCGCTGCGCTCCGACATGGTGCTGCTGGCCATCGGCGTCACGCCGGACACGCATTTGGCAAAAGAAGCCGGACTCAGGCTTGGTATTCGTGGCAGCATCGCTGTCAACGAGCGGATGGAAACCTCCGTGCCGGATATCTACGCTGTGGGGGACGCCGTAGAGGTCACCCATTTCGTGACCGGCCAGAAAGCGTTGATCTCTCTGGCGGGCCCCGCCAACAAGCAGGGACGCATTGCCGCTGACAACATCTGCGGCGGAAACAGCCGCTTTCACGGCTCTCAGGGTTCGTCTGTTCTGAAACTGTTTGGCTTGACAGCGGCCTCTACGGGGATCAACGAAAAGGCGGCGCAGGCAGCAGAAATCGCTTACGACAAAGTCGTATTGTTCCCGGCGTCCCACGCTGCCTATTATCCCGGCGCACGGTCTATGGCAATGAAGGTGCTGTATGAAAAGGAAAGCCTGCGGCTGCTGGGTGCGCAGATCGTTGGCGGCGACGGCGTGGACAAGCGCATCGATGTGCTGGCAACGGCCATTCGCGCAAAAATGACAGCTCTGGAACTGACGGAGCTTGACCTTTCCTATGCGCCGCCCTATTCCTCTGCCAAAGACCCGGTCAATATGGCCGGTTTTATGATCGAGGACTTGGAGAGCAGGAAGGTGCGGCAGTTCCATTGGAATGAGGTTGAGGACTTGCCTTGCGACGGCAGCGCGGCGCTGCTGGACGTCCGTACGGCGCGGGAGTATCAGCGGGGTCATCTGGATGGCTTTCGGAATATTCCCCTGGACGATCTGCGGGAGCACTTGGACGAGTTAGCGCGGGACAAGCCTGTCTATGTGAATTGCCAGACAGGGCTTCGCAGTTATCTGGCCTGCCGGCTTTTGACGCAGTACGGCTTCACCTGTGCCCATCTCTCCGGCGGATACAGCTTTTATCAGGTCGTAACACAAGAGCAGCAGACAGCGCGGAGCGCCTATCCCTGCGGAATGGAGAAGCTATGAGTGAAAATCTATTCGGTTTGACGGTTGCGGCAGATAAAGGCTTGGATGATCTGCAATGCCAGCGCCTTTTAAGCGAAAATCGCAGGTATCAGGAAGTCATGCTGCAATACCGCTGCGCGCTGAAAGCACTTGAAAGCCGGTTGGAAATCCTGAATGAAGAGTTTCCATTGCAGCATGACCGCAATCCGATAGAAAGTATGAAAAGCCGCTTGAAGTCGCCGTCCAGCATTATGAATAAGATCGTCGCAGGTGTAGCTGAGCACCTGCTCATAACTCTTCTGCAAAAGTGCGGCGGTATCCTGGGCGTAGCCGTCCTTCACCTTGAGCACCACGGCCGCGCTGGGATTGATGGCGGAGTTAGAATTGCTCATGGACGCCCAGCTGTCCACCTTAAAATCGTTTGATAGGCTGGGCTCTCTTGCCCGTCCATACGTCCATACGATAGGGCGGCGGAAATGTCGGGTAAAAGCAAAATAATTGTGCGGTGGAGCGGAACTTTTCCCGCCTTCCTCCGTCTATCTATGCAGAAAAGCCTTTCCGAATCAACCGCAAAGGAGCGTTATCACTATGAAATCCATGAAAAATATTGCCCCCGTACTTCTGGGGGTCTGCTGCCTGCTGGCGCTGGTCCTCTCGGCGTTTGCGGCGGAAAAGCCCGCGTCGGGCGCCCCGGTGTACACCATCCGGGTGGGTCTGGAGCAGAAGGAGCTGGATCTCAGCGCCCTGCCCCGCCAGCCCTATCTGGAGGGCGACGTACTGATGGTCCCGCTGGCGGAGATCGCTGACGCGCTGGGCTATCAGGTCACGGTCTACCCCGCCTCCGGCACCGTCACGGTGGACGACGGCTACATCCAGAAGGCCACCCTCCACGACGGCTCGGCTGCAGTGGGTCTTGAGAGCTACCTCAAGGTCATCGACATGAGCCGCACCATCGAGAACACGGCCGCCACCGTCATCCTCGACGGCTGCGCCTATGTGCCCCTCAGCTTTTTCGAGGAATTCTTCAACGACGTGCAGGTGGACGGAACCGTGATCTATGTGGCCCCCAGCATGTGCGAACTGGCCGCTACGGAATAACGCAAAAAGGTGGAGAGCGCTTCTGCTCCCCACCTTTTTATAATCTTATCCCCCTGTCCGCCCGATTCGAGCAGCGCTTTTACCGCGGAGGCAATCGCTTCCTCCCCCGCGCCCTCCGGGGCATCGATGGAAAAGCCCAGCCTCTCAAAGTCCTCCGGGCCGGACACATCCTCAAGGGGGGGAGCCCACCATCACCGGCGGGGCGCCCCGCTCCCTGTCAAGGGGCCTCTTCCCCTTTGGGGCGAAGTGTGCTATACTATGGTCGATTTTGAACAAAGGAGCGCTTTTCATGGATTACGCGGCCGAATCTCTCCGCCTCCACTACCAGTGGCGGGGCAAGCTGGACATCGCCTATAAAATGCCTATTACCGACAAGGACTCTCTCTCGCTGGCCTATACCCCCGGCGTGGCCCAGCCCTGTCTGGAAATTCAGAAGGACGTGAACAAGAGCTATGAACTCACCGGCCGGTGGAACACCGTGGCCGTGGTCACCGACGGCACTGCCGTGCTGGGTCTCGGTGACATCGGGCCGGAAGCCGGCATGCCCGTGATGGAGGGTAAGTGCGTGCTGTTCAAGGCCTTCGGCGGGGTGAACGCCATCCCGCTGTGCGTCCGCTCCAAGGACGTGGACGAGATCGTGAACACCGTGGCCCTGCTGGCTGGGTCCTTCGGCGGGGTCAATCTGGAGGACATCTCCGCCCCCCGCTGCTTCGAGATCGAGCGGAAGCTGAAGGAGCGGTGCGACATCCCCATCTTCCATGACGACCAGCACGGCACCGCCATCATCGTGGCCGCCGCCCTGCAGAACGCCCTGAAGATCGTGGGCAAGCGGCTGGAGGACGTCACCGCCGTGTTCTCCGGCACCGGCGCTGCGGGCACCGCCATCTTCAAGCTGCTGTGGTCCATGGGCCTGCACCATGCCACCCTGTGCGACATCCATGGCGTGGTCTACCCCGGCCGCCCCGGTCTGGAGCACGACCCCGCCCTGCGGGAGCTGGCAGAGCTGACCCGGCCCACCGTCCGGGGCACGCTGGCCGACGCTCTGCCCGGCGCGGACCTGTTCATCGGCGTGTCCGCCCCCAACCTCATCACCCCCGAGATGGTCAAAACCATGGCCAAGGACCCCATCCTCTTCCCCATGGCCAACCCCACGCCGGAGATCATGCCCGATCTGGCGCTGGCGGCGGGAGCCGCCGTGGTGGGCACCGGCCGCAGCGACTTCCCCAACCAGATCAACAACGTGCTGGCCTTCCCCGGCGTGTTCCGGGGCGCGCTGGACGTGCGGGCCAGCGACATCAATGAGGCGATGAAGATCGCCGCCGCCAGGGCTCTGGCCGGGCTGGTGTCTGATGCGGAGCTCTCCCCCGACTACATCATTCCCGCCGCCTTCGACCCCCGGGTGGGTCAGACCGTGGCCGCCGCCGTGGCGCAGGCCGCCCGGGATTCCGGCGTCGCCCGTATCTGAGCGCAGCAGAGAGCGCCTCCGCCCTCGGTGAAGGCGCCCCTCCTCTTTTCCCCGTCTTTACAGGAATTTTACCGTCAACCCCCCCGCCTGCCTGTTGACTTCACCCCCGGGACAGGTTATCATTTTGCTATTGTATGAAAAGGAGGCCGCCTCCATGGTCTTAGCCATTGACGTGGGCAATTCCAATATCTGCATCGGCGTGTTTCAGGGAAATCGCTCCCTGCTGACCGCCCGCATCCGCACCGATCCCCTGCGGACGGAGACGGAGTATGCAGTCATGCTCCACCAGATCCTCTCCCTGAACCGGCTGGACCCGGCGGAGATCGAGGGTGCAGTCCTCTCCTGCGTGGTCCCGGTGCTCACCCCCATCCTGCGGGAGGCAGTGCGCAAGCTGGCCCCGGTGCAGGTGCTCACCGTAGGTCCCGGCATCCGCATGGGCATCAACCTCCGCATTGACGAGCCCGCCTCCTGCGGCGCAGACCTTGTATGCACCGCCGTAGGCGCCGCGGAGAAGTACCCCCTGCCCGCCATCATCATCGACCTGGGCACCGCCACTAAAATCACCGTGGTGGATGAAAAGCGGAGCTATCTGGGCGGCATGATCGCCCCGGGCGTGGAGGTCTCGCTGGGGGCTCTGTCCGCCTCCGCCGCCCTGCTGCCCTCCATCGGCATCGGCCACGCCATCAAGGTCGTCGGCACCAACACGGTGGACAGCATGGCCTCCGGCAGCATCCTCGGCACCGCCTCCATGATCGACGGCATGATCGACCGCTATCAGGAGGAGCTGGGCCCCGCCAAAACGTTGGTGGCCTGCGGCGGGCTGGCCAAGGCCATCATCCCCCACTGCCGGCACCGGATCGAGGTGGACCCCACCCTCCTGCTGGACGGGCTGATGGCCATTTACCGCAAGAACCGCTGATCGTTCCCGATCGTCTGGGGCAGCCGCCCCTGCCGATAAATTCGCGCCCCATCCGGATCGCCGGAGGGGCAGCAGGGAGAAAAAACATGGAAAACAGATGCCATCTGGGCGGAGGGGATGGGCTTCGGCGGCAATGTCGCCGGCTACATGTTCCTGGGTCTGGCCGGGGGCAATTTTCTGCTGGAACTGGCAGTGAACATGCTGCTCTCCCCGGCGATCGTGCGGATCCTGCGGGCCGCAAGGCATCAGAAATGAACAGAGCCGTCCGGACGTCCCCGTCCGGGCGGCTCTCTTTTATGTTTCGGTGGGCTTCAGGCCGTAGGACTCCGCCAGCTGGCGAAACCGGGGCAGGGACTGCCGCACCCGCTCCGTGGGCACGCAGTAGGCGATGCGCACGTAGCCGGGGTAGGCGAAGCTGCCCGTGTCGGGGAACAGAAGGTCCAGCGCCTTGGCCCGCTCGCTGAAGGCCGCGGCATCCGGCTCCGGCGAGCGCACGAGCAGGTAAAAGGTCCCGTCGGGCTGCACGCACTCGAAGCCCATGGCAGTGAGGTTGTCGTACAGCAGACCGCGGTTCACCGCATAGATGGTCAGGTCGCTGACCATGCCGTCGCAGGCAGCGGCCACCTGCTGGAACAGGCTGGGGGCGTTGATGTGGCTGGTGCAGCGGGCCGCCCCGGCCATAGCCTGGTAGACCGCATCGTGGTCCTCCATGGTGGGCGGCACCAACACGTAGCCGATCCGCTCCCCGGGGAGGGAGACCGCCTTGCTGTAAGAATAGCACACCAGCGTGTTCCCGTAGCAGTGGGGCACCCACGGCACCGTCACCCCGTCGTACACCACCTCCCGGTAGGGCTCATCGGAGATGAGGTAGATGGGCGCGCCGTACTCGGCGCTCTTGCAGCGGAGCAGCTCGCCCAGCGCCTCCAGATTTTCCTTCGGGTACACCACGCCGCTGGGATTGTTGGGAGAGTTGATGAGCAGGGCCTTCACCCGTGGGGAGAGGCTCCGCTCAATGGCGTCGATATCCAGCAGGAAGGTGCGGTCCGCCGCCGGGGTCTCAATCACCTCGCCGCCGGCCCCTTCGATGAACACCCGGTACTCGGTGAAGTAAGGGGCGATGACCATGAACTGGTCCCCGGGGCAGCACAGCCCCTTCAGGCAGGCGCACAGGGCGGCCGCCGCCCCGGTGGTGAGGAACAGATCCTCCCCCCGGCAGCCGGCGTCGAACCGGCGGTTCAGCGAGGCGGCGATGGCGTTCCGCGCCTCTAAGTCGCCGGCGGCGCTGGTATAGGCGTGGATGGAGTCCGCCCGGGGGCCGTCCAGTACCTTCCGGATGGTCTCATTGACAATGGGGGGCGGCGGCACGCTGGGGTTGCCCAGCGCAAAGTCAAACACATTCTCCGGGCCCACCACAGCGGCCCGCTTCTTTCCGTATTCAAACAGCACCCGCATGGGATTTCCCTGTGCTCCCAGCCGGCGCATGGCTTCCGATACCATGAGGTCCGCTCCTTTGATTTGATGCATTAAAGCGCAAGCGCGCTTTGCTTATTATAGTATACTCCCGCCTGTTTTGCAAGAGATTTTGCTTCACGCGGCAGTTGACTTCCCCGCCGGTATCGGGTACTATGAGAATACTTTTCTGAATCGAGGTTGAACCGACCATGTGGAAGCTCCTTCGCCGCCTACGGCGGCTGTTTCATCCCGAACCGGTGGCCCGCTTCTGGCGCAACCGGGACTATATCGTCCATCCCGCGGGCTGGCGGCGGAGGCTGGCCCCGCTGTACGTCCACGCCAACCAGAAAATCCTGGACCGACACAATGCCGTGATCCCCTGCACGGAAGAGATTTCCCCCTTCGTGACCCCCCACGGGCTGGCAGGCATCTTCATCTCCTATGGGGCCTCCATCGGAGAGGGCTGCACCATCTTCCATCAGGTGACCATCGGCTCCAACACCCTGCCGGACAGCCGTGGACAGGGCGCACCCACCATCGGCCGCAACGTGTATATCGGCGCTGGGGCCAAGATCATCGGTGCCGTCACCGTTGGGGACAACGCCCGCATCGGGGCCAACGCGGTGGTGACCTTCGACGTGCCGGCCAACGCCACCGTGGTGCAGGAGCGGCCCCGGGTCATCCTCCGGGACGAGCCGAAGGACAACACCTTCATCCCGTGGGGCGAGTACGCAAAGCAGAAGCGGGAGGAAGCCCGTGTATAAAATACCCCCCGGCAGCGTTGCTGCCGGGGGGCGTTTTATTTTCGGCAAATCAGCCCGGGGGCCAGGTCATGTCCCGGCCAGCCAGCACGTGGAAGTGCAGGTGATGGACGGACTGCCCCGCCTGCTCGCCGCAGTTGGACACCACGCGGAAGTCGGTGACGCCCAGATTTTTGGTTGTCTTGGAGATGACCTCAAAGCAGTGGGCCACCACGGGGGCGTTGGCCGCAGTGATCTCCCCGCAGGAGCCGATGTGCTCCTTGGGGATCACCAGAAAGTGCGTGGGCGCCTGGGGGTCGATGTCGTAAAAAGCAAAGACCTGCTCGTCCTCATACACCTTATTGGAGGGGATCTCCCCCGCCGCGATTTTGCAGAACAGGCAGTCCTTGTCGTGGTTCAGCGCGTCAGACATGGTAACACCTCTTTCATTCATTCCGCTCGATCCCGAGCGTTTCGTAATATTCATCGGAAAAATTCAGCACAGACGGGAGCACGCAGATCCCCGGCTCGCCCATGGAGGGCTCCACGCAGAACACCCGCTCATCACCTGGCAGGAGGATGAAGTGGACCCCGTCGCAGCCCAAACGACCCACATATTCCGCCCCCACGGGGGTGCAGAAATAAGGCTCCTGCGGAACGCCGGGCTCCATCAGGCCCACGGCCTCAAAATCGATGGGAAGGGTGCACAGCCGCGCCAGATCCTCCCGGGTGCTCATCCGTTCAGCTTGCCGGCCACGAAATCGTCCACAGCCGCCAGCGCGTCGTCCACCTTCAGCACGTCGGTGCCGCCGCCCATGGCGGAGTCGGGCTTACCGCCGCCCTTGCCGCCGCAGACGGCGGTGACGGCACGGATGATGTCCCCGGCCTTGACGCCCTTGGCTACGGCCTCCTTACCGCAGGAGGCGGCGAAGGTGATCTTGCCGTCCTTCACGCTGGTCAGCACGGCCACCACGTTGTCCGCCTTGCTGCGGAGGGTATCGCCCATCTGGCGCAGTGCGTCGGAGGACGCGTCGTTCAGCGCGGCAGTGATGACCTTCAGGCCGCCCACCTCGCGGGCGCCGAAGAGGAAGCGGTCTGCCTCGCCGGCGGCCTCACGGGCCTTGTACTTCTCCACCATGTGGCGGAGGGTGCGGCCTTCCTCCAGCATCTGCTGGAGGCGCTCCCGCAGGTTGGCGGGCTTGGCCTTGAGCATGGCGGCGGCATCAAACAGCGCCTCCTGCGCCCGGTTGAGGAACTCCAGAGAGGCCCGGCCGGTGGTGGCCTCGATCCGGCGCACGCCGGAGGCCACGGAGAACTCGCTGGTGATGTGGAACACGCCCACCTTGGCGGTGTTGTCCAGATGAGTGCCGCCGCAGAACTCCACGGAGAAGCCGTTGCCCATGTCCACCACGCGGACGGTGTCGCCGTACTTCTCGCCGAAGAGGGCGATGGCGCCGCGCTTCTTGGCCTCCTCCATGGGGAGGACCTCGGTGACCACGTCGTAGCCGGCCAGCACCGCCTCGTTCACGATGGCGGACACCTTGGACAGCTCCTCGGGGGTGAGGGCGGAGAAGTGGGTGAAGTCGAAGCGCACCCGGTCTGGCTCCACCAGAGAGCCGGCCTGATGGACGTGGTCGCCCAGCACCTTGCGCAGGGCGGTGTCCAGCAGATGGGTGGCGGTGTGGCCGCGCATGATGGCCCGGCGGCGGTCCACGTCGATGGCGGCGGTGACGGTATCCCCCAGCTTGAGAACACCCTCGGTCACCTTGCCGTAGTGCATATACTTGCCGCCCTTGTTCTTCTGCACGTCGCTGACGGTGAAGCTCATGCCGCCGGCGGTGATGGTGCCGTGGTCAGCCGCCTGGCCGCCCATCTCAGCATAGAAGGGGGTCTTGTCCAGCACCACGATGGCCTCCACACCGGGCATCAGCTCCTCGGCCTGCTCGTTCTCCACCACGAGCGCAACCACCTTGGCGTCGTCGATGGAGTCATGGTCGTAGCCCAAAAACTCGGTGGAGGGGACCTCCTTGCCGAACTCCACGCCGGCCCAGCCCAGATCGCCCAGCGCCTCGCGGGCCTTGCGGGCGCGCTGGCGCTGCTCGTCCATCTGCTTGTGGAACTCGGCCTGATCCAGCTCCATGGCCTGCTCCTCTACCATCTCCAGCGTCAGGTCGATGGGGAAGCCATAGGTGTCATACAGCTTGAAGGCGTCGGCGCCGGAGAAGACCTTCTCCGCCCGGGCCTTGTGGCCGGCCAGCATCTCGGTGAAAATACGCAGGCCGCCGTCGATAGTCTTGGCGAAGTTCTCCTCCTCCACCCGGATGACCCGGGTGATGTAGGCCTGCCGCTCCCGCAGCTCGGGGTAGTGGCCCTCGTTCTCGTGGACCACGGTGTCCACCACGCTGTACAGGAAGGGCTCGTTGACGCCCAGCAGCTTGCCGTGGCGGGCGGCCCGGCGGAGCAGACGGCGCAGGACATAGCCCCGGCCCTCGTTGGAGGGGAGCACACCGTCACAGATCATGAAGGTGGCGGAACGGATGTGGTCGGTGATGACGCGGAGGGACACGTCGCGGGCGTGGCTCTCGCCGTAGTGGGCGTTGGTGATCTCGGACACCTTGTTGGTGATGTTCATCACGGTGTCCACGTCGAACAGGGAGTCCACGTTCTGGCACACCACAGCCAGACGCTCCAGACCCATGCCGGTGTCGATGTTCTTCTGCTTCAGCTCGGTGTAATGGCCCTCTCCGTCGTTGTCGAACTGGGAGAAGACCACGTTCCAGACCTCCATATACCGGTCGCAGTCGCAGCCCACGGTGCAGCCGGGCTTGCCGCAGCCGTACTTCTCGCCCCGGTCATAGTAGATCTCGGAGCAGGGGCCGCAGGGGCCGGAGCCATGCTCCCAGAAGTTGTCCTCCTTGCCGAACTTGAAGATGTGGTCGGCGGGCACGCCGATCTCCTCGTTCCAGATGCGGTAGGCCTCATCGTCGGCTGGAGTGGTCTCGTTGCCGGCAAAGACGGAGGGGTACAGCCGGTCGGGGTCCAGACCCACCCAGTCGGGGGAGGTCAGGAACTCCCATGCCCAGTGGATAGCCTCCTTCTTGAAGTAGTCGCCGAAGGAGAAGTTGCCCAGCATCTCGAAGTAGGTGCCGTGGCGGGCGGTGTGGCCGATGTTCTCAATGTCGCCGGTGCGGATGCACTTCTGGCAGGTTGTCACCCGGTGACAGGGGGGCTCCTGCTCGCCAGTGAAGTAGGGCTTCATGGGGGCCATGCCGGAGTTGATGAGCAGCAGGGACGCGTCGTTCTGGGGGATCAGGGAGAAGCTGGGCAGACGGAGGTGTCCCTTGGTCTCGAAGAAGGACAGGAACATCTCACGCAGTTCGTTCAGCCCGTAGGGCTTGGGGTCTTTCATGGTTGATTCGCTCCTTTTATTTTCATTCATTTGTTCTCTTGTTGGAATTGGGCGCTCAGGGCGGCCAGTTCGCCCTCCAGAGCCTGATAGAACCGGGCCAGGTGGACACCGTCCGCCAGGGCGTGGTTCACGAAGAGGGACACGGGCAGCTCCCAGCGGCCCTCCCGCCGGGCATACCGGCCCCAGAAAATGCGGGGATTGCTCTCATCCCGGCCGGGGGCCGGGGCCTTGATCTGCGTATAAGGCAGCCACGGCAGAGCCGAGACGAACAGGTGGCACAAAGGGTCCCCGTCCTCAGAGAGGGCACCCCGTCGGGCTTCATGGCCGTGTAGGAGGGGGTGCAGTGGTCACACTCCGTCACCCTCCCATCGGGCAGGAGTCTGCGACGCAGCTCGGGCACGGCATTGGCCGCCCGGGTCACGGCGTACAGGAAGGCGAGGAAGAATGGCCTGTCCCCTATGGCCTCCACAAGGTCCGTCACGTCCACCGGGACGGTGACCCCCATCCACGGGTCGTCCATGGCCCGGAAATGGGCGAACTGCTCCCGACGGGGGTCCGCTGACATATCCACTTCCCGTCTGTCCATGGCACACCTCCTGACAAAAAAATGCTCCGCCCCTACGGTCATAGGGGCGGAGCATATCACTCCACGGTACCACCCTAATTATCCTCCCGGATGGGAGGCTTCTTAGCTCATCCGGTAACGGGGATGGGCCGTCCCGGTCATCCCGGGCCGCTCAGGAGTGGCCGATCCGCCCGCCTTGCCGAGGGCTCCCACCGTCCCCTCTCGCTTGTGGCTGCGCGGCGCATCTGGCTCCGTCAGTGCATTTAACTGTTATAGTTTATCATGTTTTCCCCCGGTGTCAAGCCCCAAATGGGCCCGCGGCGTCAGGAGATAAAGGTGACCAGCTTCCACACCGGGATGCTCACGATGCCGCCCGCAATGGCGGACAGCGCGTTGGCGCAGACGCCGTAGGCAAAGGCCCGCTTCTTCGTCCCACCGGTGAAGGTCAGGGCGTACACCGTCCCCTCGATCAGGCTGATGAGCAGCTCCGCCGGCAGCAGAAGCATAATATAATAGATATGCCCGCCCTCCCGCACTATGGTGAGGGACAGCCAGGCCGTCAGGGCCCCCTGGGTCACCAGATTCACCAGCAAGAAGGGCTTCCAGTTCTGCTTCAGGGAATAGCCGAAGCCCTTCAGCACCAGCAGCTCGATGGCCAGCGTGACAAGAAAGGTGCAGAGGAACTGAATGGAATATGCCACCCACACCGGCGGGGCGGACACCCGCTTTGTGGCCCAGTCCACCGTGACGGAGGACTGCAGGGCCGGCCGGTCCATGGGCTCGGAGATCCAGCTCTCCCCGGAGGCGGTGACAACAATGATGCGATAGCGGCTGGGCACGCCCAGATAGCGGAAATCGTGAAGGAAGCTTCCGTCCCCGGCGTCCTCACCGGTGAGGTCCCCGAAAATGGGCGCGCCGCTGGTGCCCTGACTCACACAGGCATGCCAGCCCTCGGGCACGGCGGCCCGGAGCTGCTGCTCCAGCGGGTCCTTCGTTGCCTTCGGCTGCTCCCGGGGCTCGCCCTCCGCCAGGATATCCAGATAGTACTCCTCCTGCGGGGCGTTCATCACCCGCACCCGGAGGTAGGGCTTCGGCCCTGTGTCCGCAAAGGCAGGGACGGTCATCAGAAGAATGGCAAGAATCAGCAGAGGCAGGGTGCGCAACGTTCGTTTCATGGCGTGTCGCCCTCCTTTCGTTCTATCCGGTCAGACGGAAGAGAACGGGGAAAGGTTCCTTCAGCCTTGAGGCACAGGTGCCTCGGCCTTGCGGACCCGGATCTCCAGCACCCGGCGCTGGGCCACCTTGGTGACGGTGACGTCCAGTCCCTCGGCGGAGAAGCTCTCACCCTCCCGCGGCAAATGGCCCATCTGCTCCAGCACCCAGCCGGAGACGGTCACCGCCACGCAGGAGCCCTTGACGGAAAACAGGTCGTACAGCTCGTCCAGATCGGCAGAGCAGTCCACCAGCCAGGAACCGTCCTCCTGCTTCCGGAAGAGCTCCACCACCTCGTCGTGCTCGTCCCAGATCTCGCCCACCAGGCGCTCCAGAATGTCCTCCAGGGTCACGAGGCCCTCGGTGCCGCCGTACTCGTCCACCACGATGGCCATGTGGACCTTGTTCTTCTGGAGGATACGCAGCAGCACCGGCAGGGTGGTGCCCGCGGTGGTATAGATCACCGGGGTGCGCAGCTTGGAGAGGTCGGACTCCCCTCTGGCCCGGGCGGCGTAGAAGTCCTTTTCATGGATCAGGCCCACAATGTCGTCCACGCTCTCCCGGTAGACGGGGATGCGGGAGTAACCGCTGCTGACGAACTCGGCGGACAGCTCTTCCATGGTGCAGGTCTCGTCCACAGCGGTGATGTCCACCCGGGGGGTCAGGATGTCCCCGGCGGTGAGGTCGCTGAAGCCGATGGCGTTGCGGATGAGGTCGCCCTCGTGCTCGTCCAGGCCGCCCTCGTCCTCCGCCTGATCCACCATGCCAACCAGCTCCTCCTCGGTGATGCCCTGGGCCTGTCCGTGGCGGAAGATCCTGTTCAGCAGCTTCTTCCAGCAGGAGAACAGGAAGTTCAGCGGCGTGAGCACCACCATCAGGCCGTGGAGCAGGGGCGCAGCGAACATGGCCCACGTCTC
Source organism: uncultured Oscillospiraceae bacterium (assembly GCA_934667095.1). Lineage (GTDB taxonomy): Bacteria > Bacillota > Clostridia > Oscillospirales > Oscillospiraceae > Enterenecus. The sequence goes on from CAKULE010000012.1 coordinate 15,235, forward strand.
CGGGGCCTCCTTGGCGAGGCTCTTGGGGGAGACCTCGCCAAAGATCAGGATCACCACCGTCAGCACCACGGTGGAGATGGTGGGGCCCGTCTGGTCGCCGCACAGCTTGACGAAGAGCACGGTGCTCAGGGTGGTGGCGGTGATGTTGACGATGTTGTTGCCGATGAGGATGGTGGAGAGCAGGCGGTCATACTGCTCCGCCAGCTTCAGCACCTTTTCCGCCCGCCGGTCCCCGTCGTCCGCCCGGGTCTTGAGCCGGATGCGGTTGAGGGAGGTAAAGGCGGTCTCCGTGGCGGAGAAGTAGGCGGAAAAGGCCACAAGGATGATGATGGCTGCCAGCAGGGTAATACTGGTACTGTCCATAAGGACGGATCAACTCAGCTTTCTATATAGAATGTTTTGCAGTATACCACGAATCGTGAAAATTTTCAACAGGGATCGGCATTTTCGCTTTGCCGGGTAAAATAAAGAGCGCCCCGGCCGCAGCTGCGGCCGGGGCGTTCTGTTTTGGTTCAGCGGATGACCAGCTCGCCGTTCTCCGCGTCCACGGTGAGCACCGAGTCGGCGGACACCGCACCGGAGATGATCCGGCGGCCCACCAGATTCTCCACCGTGTGCTGCAGGTAGCGGCGCAGAGGCCGCGCGCCGTACATGGGGTCATAGGCGGCGTCCAGCACCAGCTCCTTGGCGGCGTCGGTGAGCTCCACATGGAGCCGCTTGTCCGCCAGACGGTCGTTGAGGGCCTTCACCTGCAGGTCGATGATGTGGTAGATGTTGTCCTTCGTCAGGGGCTTGTAGAACACGATCTCATCCAGCCGGTTGAGGAACTCGGGCCGGAAGGAGTGCTTCAGCAGCTCCTCCACCTGACTGCGGGCCTCGGCGCTGATCTCGCCGTCGGGGCCGATGCCGTCCAGCAGGAACTGGCTGCCCAGATTGGAGGTCAGGATGATGACGGTGTTCTTGAAGTCCACCGTGCGGCCCTGACTGTCGGTGATGCGGCCATCGTCCAGCACCTGAAGCAGCACGTTGAACACGTCGGGGTGGGCCTTCTCCACCTCGTCGAACAGCACCACGGAGTAGGGGTGGCGGCGGACGGCCTCGGTCAGCTGGCCGCCCTCCTCATAGCCCACGTATCCGGGAGGCGCTCCGATGAGGCGGGACACGGAAAACTTCTCCATGTACTCGCTCATGTCGATACGCACCATGTTCTTCTCGCTGTCGAACAGGGCCTCGCTGAGGGCCTTGGCCAGCTCGGTCTTGCCCACGCCCGTGGGGCCGAGGAACAGGAAGGAGCCGATAGGCCGGTTGGGGTCGGCGATGCCGGCGCGGCTGCGCAGGATGGCCTCGGACACCAGCCGGACGGCCTCGTCCTGACCAATGACCCGCTGGTGCAGGATGTCCTCCAGATGGAGCAGCTTCTCCCGCTCGCCCTCCATGAGCTTGGCCACGGGGATGCCGGTCCACCGCTCCACAATACGGGCGATCTCCTCTTCCGTGACCTTGTCCCGGAGCAGATGGTCCTCCTTGGACTGGTTGGCCAGGGCCTCCTGCTCCTCCAGCTGCTTCTTCAGGCTGGGGATGGTGCCGTACTGCAGCTCGGCGGCCTTGTTCAGGTCGTACTCCCGCTGGGCCTTCTCCAGCTGGGCGTTGGCCTGCTCCAAATCGGAGCGCAGCTGCTGCACCTTGCCGATGGCGTTCTTCTCGTTCTCCCACTTGGCTTTGCCGGCGTTGAACTCATCCCGCAGCTCGGCCAGCTCCTTCTGGATGTCGGCCAGACGGGACTTGGACAGCTCGTCGTCCTCCTTCTTCAGGGCGGCCTCCTCGATCTCGCACTGGATGATCTTGCGGGAGATCACATCCAGCTCCGTGGGCATGGAGTCCATCTCCGTGCGGATGAGGGCGCAGGCCTCATCGATGAGGTCGATGGCCTTATCCGGCAGGAACCGGTCGGTGATATAGCGGTCGGACAGGGTGGCGGCGGCCACAATGGCGCCGTCGGTGATCTTCACGCCGTGGAACACCTCGTAGCGCTCCTTCAGGCCGCGGAGGATGGCCACGGCGTCCTCCACAGAGGGCTCCTCCACCATGACCGGTTGGAAACGCCGCTCCAGTGCGGCATCCTTCTCGATATACTGGCGGTACTCATTTAAGGTAGTGGCGCCGATGCAGTGGAGCTCGCCCCGGGCCAGCATGGGCTTCAGCAGATTGCCGGCGTCCATGGAGCCTTCCGTCTTGCCTGCGCCCACGATGGTGTGCAGCTCATCGATGAACAGGATGATCCTGCCCTCGGACTTCTTTACCTCGTTGAGGACGGCCTTCAGCCGCTCTTCAAACTCGCCCCGGTACTTGGCGCCGGCGATCAGCGCGCCCATATCCAGTGAGAAAATGGTCTTGTCCTTCAGACCCGCAGGCACATCGCCCTTGACGATGCGCTGGGCCAGTCCCTCGGCGATGGCGGTCTTGCCTACGCCGGGCTCGCCGATGAGCACGGGGTTGTTCTTGCTCTTGCGGCTCAAAATGCGGATGACATTGCGGATCTCGTCGTCACGGCCGATGACGGGGTCCAGCTTGTTCTGCCGGGCCCGCTCCACCAGATCGGTGCCGTACTTTTTCAGAGCCTCATAGGTCTCCTCCGGATTGTCGGAAGTCACCCGCTGGTTGCCCCGCAGGGCGGCCAGTGCCTGCATGACCCGCTCCCGGTCCACCCGGTAGGTCCGCAGCAGGTCCCGCACGCCGCCCTCGGCGGTGTCGATGAGGGCCAGCAGCAGGTGCTCCACCGAGATGTATTCGTCCTTCATGCTGGCAGCAGCGGACTCCGCAGCGTTCAGCGCCTTGTCCACGCCCTGAGAGACGTAGATCTTGTCCGCCTCCCGGCCGCCGCCGGACACCTTGGGCAGCCGCTCCACCTGATCGCGCACGGCGGCGTCAAAGGACTCCACCGTCACGCCCATATTGGTCAGCAGCTGGGGCACAAAGCCCCCCTCCTGCTCCACCAGCGCCATCAGCAGGTGGGCCTGCTCGATCTGCTGGTTGCCATGCTCCGCCGCCAGCGACTGCGCCGCCTGGATGGCCTCGATGGACTTCTGGGTCAGCTTGTTCATGTTCATACTATTCACTCCTCCCGGCCGCATGGGCCGTTCCTTTTATTCTGAGGATAGTATACCCCTTTACTGGGAAAAATCATGAACTCATTGTAAACAATTAGCACTCTCACGCAGAGAGTGCTAATTTCCTCCGATTTACTTTAGGCTGCGGGCCACCAGATCGGCCAGCGTGACTCCGTCCACCACTTGAGAGACCGCCCGGTAGATCTCCTGCCACAGTTCCACCGTGGCGCAGTCACTGCAGTGGGGGCAGAAGTCGCCGTCAGTGGCGCACTCCACCGGGGCCAGATCGCCCTCCAGCGGGCGTAGGATGTCGCCGGCGGTGTAGTCCTCCGGCGCGCGGGTCAGCAGGTAGCCGCCTCCGGCCCCCCGGACCGACCGCACCAGCCCCGCCCGGGACATGGGAGTCACGATCTGCTCCAGATATTTGTCGCTGATGCCCTGCCGCCGGGCCACGTCCCGGAGGGACACCGGCCGGCCCTCCTCCTGCTGAGCAAGGTCGATCATCAGGCGCAGGGCATAGCGCCCGCGGGTAGAAATTTTCATCGGTCGGCCCTCCTTTTTCTTTGTTATATAAAATACCACAATTCCGATGGGGATTCAAGGCGTTAGGCGTGAAATTTTTGTTCCGCCTCCTTGCATCTCCAGATTTTAGGGTGTCCCAGTTTCCCCCATTGATAAGAGGATGGCTCATCCTCTTAACTCCGCCGGGCACGTCCTGCAAAAATTTGCAGGAAAAATGTAAAAAGGAGGAAAATTCCAAATGAGAAATCTGAAGAAGATTCTCGCGCTGGTGCTGTCTCTGATGATGGTCCTGTCCGTCATGGTGACCGCCAGCGCCACGGACTTTGCTGATGATGCAGACATCACCAACAAAGAGGCCGTGGAGGTCATGAGCGCCCTCGGTATCCTGAGCGGCTCTCAGGGCAAATTCGCCCCCAAGGGCACCCTGACCCGTGAGCAGGCTGCCAAGATCATCGCCTTTGTCAAGCTGGGCGCCGACACCGACGCTCTGCTGAAGGGCACCGGCTCCGCCCTGTTTGCCGACGTCACCAGCGGCTGGGCCTATGACTACATCAGCTACTGCGCCAACGAGGGCATCATCTCCGGCTACACCGTGAACGGCGCCAAGAACTTTGGCCCCAAGGGCACCCTGACCGGCTATCAGTTCGGCAAGATGGTGCTGGTCGCCGCCGGCATCGAGGGCACCTACACCGGCTCCGGCTGGGAGGTCAACGTGGCCACCACTCTGAAGAAGGCCAACCTGCTGACCGGTCTGGAGACTCTCGTGCTCTCCGCCAACATCACCCGTGAGCAGGCCGCTCAGCTGGCTCTCAACGCCATGACCCATGTCCCCGGCGGCAGCACGATTTATACTGTGAACGGCGTTGAGTTCGACAACCTCAAGGATGCCGCTATCTACGCCACTCTGGTCAACGAGCCCGTCGTCCCGAGCACTTCCGTTGCTGGCTCTCTGGCTAACACCGTGTACGGCCTCTCCCGCGATGACACCACCACCGACGCCTATGGCCGCGCCCAGAACGTCTGGACCGCCACCAAGGTCGGCACCCAGCCCGTCGTCGTTAAGTACGTCACCGAGACCCCCGTTCTGACCTATGATGCTCCCGTCACCAGCGCTGACCTGTATGCCGATCTGGGCCTGAAGGCCGATCTGGCTGCCGACAGCATCACTGTCAAGGTCGATAACGTCGCCGAGGGCGGGACCGGCAACAGCTACGCCACCTTTACCGTCACCGAGAAGGGCACTGCTCTTCTGGGCGCTGAGGGCCAGACCATCGAGGTCTACAAGACCGGCACCGATACCTACAAGGCCGTTCTGGTCAGCACCGTCTATGCCTCTGTTGCCTCCGTCAATGCGGCTGGCGACACTGTCTCCGTGACCGGTTACGAGGCTTTCAAGGCCTCCGGCTACAAGGCCAACGACAAGGTCCTGCTGACCTTTGCTTACAATGGCTCTAAAAAGGTCATCAACAGCATGGAGAAGGTCGAGACCTTCACCGGCACTCTGACCAGCTACACCAAGAACAACGTGTTCTCCATCAACGGCAAGGCTTACGAGGCTTCCGCCATCACTGGCGCTGACAAAACCGCCACTCTTGCCGCCGTCAAGGGCTTCATGGGCGTTGAGAAGGCCTACGGTCTGGATAAGGCCGGCCGCATCCTGTACGTCACCGATCCCACCGGCGATGCTCCCGTCGTTCCCACCAACTACGCTGTGGTGCTGGACGCCAACGTGGTTGTGAAGACCACCGCCGCTGTGTGGCCCTCCACTGCGACCACCACCACTGTCACCGCTCAGATTCAGGTTCTGCTGTCTGACGGCACCGTGGCTGTCTGGGATGTGCCCGTCACCCTGGCCAAGAACGCCATCACCGATGCAGTCAAGGGCGATGTTCCCGCCAACAACTACTATGTGGCTACCGCCGGCAAGAACGTTGTTCTGGGCACTTACACCGACGACAGCGGCACTGCCTCCACCTTCAAGACCGCTCTGAAGAACGGCTTGACCACCGTCTACACCTACGCCAACGAGGCTCTGGTGTCTGCTGTTGCTGACCTCACCGGCTCCGAGACCGCCAGCGCTGCTGCTCTGTACACCACCACTGGCAACGTGACCAAGACCACCTATGCGCAGGGCGGCGTTATCTTCAACAACAACACCGTGTTCGTCCTGAAGAATAGTCTGGGCAACATCGTTGTCAAGACTGGTCTGACCGCTCTGGAGGCCACCACCATTGGCTCCGGTGTTAAGGTTGTCGTTGACGTTGCTTACGATGGCAAGGATGTTGCCAACAACGTGAACGTTGCCAAGGTTGTTTTCGCTCAGGATAGCACCTTCGGCGGCAGCTCTGCTGTTGATACCAACGACTACGTGCTGGTGGACGGCGACTACACCACCTCCGTGGACGCTGAGGGCAAGCCTGTCTACACCTACACCTACACCAAGGCTGACGGTTCTGTGGGCACTGTCGCGGCTTCCAAGGATCTGACCACCGGCATTTACGTCCTGAAGACCGACGGCACCCTCAATGAGACTGCCGTTACCACCACCAAGTCCGACATCGGCATCGTCAGCGGCACTACCGTGTACGTTGGCACCACCGCTATGACCACCACTGCCAAGACCGTGGTCGTCGGCGGCGAGCTGGTGAAGGGCGCCAAGGCTTACGTTGTCTCCGTTGATAACGTGATCAGCCTGGCCTTCATCGTGGAGTAAATCTCCCTTCGCACAATCCCACCCAACCCGGGCGGCCCAGATGGGCCGCCCGGGTTTTATGCTTCTCTCCCGCGAAAATAATCCTCCACCACCGCCCGCTCCGAGAAGGGGATGCGCCGCCCGGACACCTCCATGTACCCTTCGTGGCCCTTACCCAGCAGGGCCACCACGTCGCCAGGCCGGGCCATATCCAGGGCGCGGCGGATGGCCGCCGCCCGGTCGGGGACGATGACGTGGGGCAGGTCAGGCATGGCCGCGGCGATCTGGGCGCAGATGGCCGCCGGGTCCTCGCTGCGGGGGTTGTCGGCGGTGAGGACGGCAAAGTCCGCGCCCCCGGCCGCCGCCCGGGCCAGATCGTGCCGCCGCATGGGCGGGCGGTCGCCCCCGGCGCCGAACACGGCGATGATCCGCCCGCAGGGCCGCAGGGCGGACAGCAGGGACCGCATGGCCGCGCCGTTGTGGGCGTAGTCGATGACCACGGAGAAAGGCGCGGGGACGGGGCAGAGCTCGCACCGGCCGGGGACCCGGCAGGCGGCCAGCCCGGCGGCGATGGCACCCTCCCCCACCCCCAGTGCCCGGGCTGCGGCGATGGCGGCCCGGGCATTTTCACCGTTGAAAGTCCCCGGCATAGGGACGGTGAAGGGGCCAACCTCTGTGGTGAGGCCCGCGCCCCGGCGGATGGGCAGGGGCTCGATGGCCCGGGCGGCGGGGGCCTGCGCGGCCATAAGGGGCCAGGCGGGGTCGGCGGTGTTGCCCAGCGCCAGCCTGCACTGGCGGAACAGGGCGGCCTTGCAGGCGCGGTACTCCGCCAGATCCGCGTGCTCGCCGGGGCCGATGTGGTCCGGCGAAAGATTCAGGAACAGGGCGATCTCAAAGGTGAGCCCCGCCAGCCGGTGGAGCTTCATGGCCTGACTGGAGGCCTCCATCACCACGTGGGTGGCCCCGGCGTCCGCCATGCGGCGCAGGAGGGCGTGGAGGGCGATGGGCTCCGGGGTAGTGTTGGCGGCGGGGGCCAGCTGCTCCCGGCCGAGGAAGGCCCCCAGCGTGCCGATCATGCCCACGGTGCGGCCGCCGGCCAGCAGGATGTCCCGCAGCATGCAGGCAGTGGTGGTCTTGCCCTTGGTGCCTGTGACGGCGATGAGAGTCATGGCGTCCCCCGGGCGGCCATAGAAGGCCGCGGCCATGCGGGCCAGCGCCTCCCGGGGCTCCGGGGAGGTCAGCACGGGGACGGGGGCCCCCACCGCCCCGGCGCAGAGGACCGCGGCGGCCCCCCGGGCCACGGCCTCCGGCATGTAGTCTCTGCCGTCGGCCCGGGCCCCCTTCAGCGCCGCGAACAGCGCGCCGGGAGTCACCTCCGTGCTCCGGCAGGCAAGGGCGGTGATCTCCGCCTCGGCAGAGCAATCAAGGCCGGCGGCAGCGGCCAGCTCAGTCAGCTTCATGGACAGCGCTCCTTTCCGTGTCAGTCTATGCGGAGAGGGGCGTTTGTGCGATTTGAACCGAATATTATTCACACTAAACGGGCTATATCACCGATTATTTGTATAAATATACGATTGACTATGAATAACTTCCGCGATATACTTTAGTACATCACAACGCCTCCCGGGTACGCGAGCTGAGACCAAGGGCAGAGCAGAAGGAGAACACTATGAAGCACAAGACACACACACCGAGCAAAGCGCTGGCCTTTCTGCTGGCCCTGCTGATGACGCTGTCGCTGGCGGTCACCTCCGCCGGGGCAGTGAGCGTGGAAACACTGAACCCTGTGGACGATCCCCTACTGGGGACGAAATTTGACGTGGATGCGGTCATCTCTCTGGTGGCCGGAGAGGACGGACAGGACATCAGCCTGACCATTCCCGTCAGCGGTGTGAGCAAAGCCGCGCTGGCCGCCGCCGTAGAGGCCGGGAGCGTGGAGCTCTCTCTGCTGAAGGACCACAGCAAGCCCTACGTGAATGAAGAGCTCTATCCCTACGGCACTGAGGGCGGCGCGCTGGCCGACTGGCTCACCCAGGACGGCAGCGCCCAGTTCACCGACGTGACCGTGGCCGTCGCCGGCACCGACGCCGCCCCGGCACTGGCCGTCAGCTTCCACGTGAACAACTACTTCTACTCCACCAACTGGCGCACCGGCGAGACCAGCGTGGATTACAGCGTGCCCCACACCAACGGCGGCTACTACATGGACGTGTGCGGCTACTTCGATCTCACCGCCCAGATCAGCGGCGAGACCGTGGGCTCCGCCCCCGTGAAGGTGGCCCCCTATGAGAAGTTCAACACCATGTGGGAGATCTACAAGGAGCTGGAGGCCATCGAGGCCACCGGCACCGCCAACGGCCTGTATGTGAAGAAGCTGTCCATGGGCCAGTCCACCGCCGGCCGGGATATGCCCTACCTCATCGTGGCCGACAGCCAGAGCAGCGTGGAGGCCTGGCTCAAGCTGACCCAGGCGGCTGAGGCTGACCCCGATGGCGTGCTGGCCAAGCTGGCCGCCGGTCAGCTGGACGACATCCGGGTGCCCGTAATGTACTCCAACATCCACTCCAACGAGACCGCCGCCACCGACGGCGTGCTGGACTTTGCCAAGATGATCGTCAGTGAGAAGACCATCTCCTACAAGGTGCTCACCGGCTTCACCGCCGAGGGCGAGGCCGAACTGGCCAAGGAGCTGGGCCCTGTGGGCGAGGCCGGCAGCGTAGCCGTCCCCGATTTGGTGAAGGACAAGGCCACCTATCTGGGCTACCTCACCGTGGACAACAACGGCCTGTCCGGCAAGGTCAATCTTGAGAAGTACTACACCATGGAGACCGAGACCGTCAACGTGAAGGATGAGCTGCTGTCCGACGTGTTCTTCCTTCTGGTCCCCGAGGAGAACGTGGACGGCCGGACCTACCTGACCCGGCACTCCTCCAACGGCTACGACCTGAACCGGGACAATTCCTTCCAGACCACCTCTGAGACCGCCAACATGCAGCAGCTGATCGCCGCGTACAACCCCGTGTCCTTTGCGGAGTTCCACGGCCGGGTAAAGGCCTTCCAGTGCGAGCCCTGCGATCCCCCCCACGAGCCCAACTTTGAGTACGACCTGCTGGCCGAGCACTTGATCAGCGGCGGCGAGGCCCTCGGCATCGCGGCGGCTGCCAACAACGACGGCTACAACAGCTACGTCATCCCTCAGCGGGACTATCTCACCTACACCGGTGAGGGCGCCGAGACCTACTGGGAAGATCCTTGGGACGACATGTCCACCAGCTACACCCCCCAGTTCGCCATGCTGCAGGGCACCGTGGCCTACACCGTGGAGCTGCCTGCCTACTGCGATGAGACCGCACAGGCCGTCCAGTACGGCATCCTCGGTCAGGCCGCCTACGTGGCCGCCGAGAAGCTCGGCTACCTCACCGCCCAGACCAAGATCTATCAGCGGGGCGTCCACAACCTGAACTCCGACGCTTTTGATCTGGTGGGCCAGTGGCTGTGCGACCAGAACGACGTGGAGGGCGCGGAGATGGACCTGTTCCGGCCCGAGTTCACCGGCGAGGGCGAGAACGGCAACTTCTACCCTGAGTGCTACATCATCCCGCTGGACGGCGTGAACCAGAGCAACCTGCAGGCCGCCGCCGACATGATGGAGTGGCTCACGAGAAACGACGTGAAGGTCAATGTGACCGAAAAGGAATTCACCTATGACGGCGTCACCTACCCCGCGGGCACCCTCATCGTGTCCATGTATCAGGCCAAACGGAGCGTGGCCAACGGCGCGCTCTACGATGGTACCCTCATCAACTCCTGGACCGTCCTCTACTCCGAGGGCATCACCTCCTTCGGCGCCACCCGGGGCTTCGACGTGGTCACCGTGGCCAAGCCCGCCGTGTATGAGACCATCGCCGCCGTCTGCGGCCCCGACATGGATCATGACGACGCCGTGGCCTACGTCAAGACCATCGCCTCCTATTTCTCCGGCGTGAAGGGCAAGGACGTCATCATCTCCAACGCCTCCGAGGACTCCACCGCCGCCGTCAACACCCTGCTGAAGGCGGGCAAGACCGTGGGCATGGTCACCGAGGGCCAGTATGTGGGCGACTTCATCTGCTCCTATGCCGACTACCTCTCTGTCGCCGGCAAGTACCTCATCACCGGCACCGGCGTCTCCGCCGCCGATGTGACCGCCAAGGTCATCGGCAAGTCCCCCGTAGTCTATGTGCCCGGCGTCCCCGCTGAGAGCTCCAGCGGCTTCCTCTACACCGCGCAGATCGGCAGCGCCGCCGCGTGGAACTATGACAACGCCGCCATGGCCCTCATGGGCTTCACCGTCACCGAGGACGTCTCCAAGGCTGACGCCGTGGTGGGCGCCTCCAAGCTGACCGACGCCGTGAAGGAGGCCGTGAAGTCCGGCCTGCCCTATCTGGGCTACACTGCCCAGGCGGCCGCCGACCTCGTCCCCGGCACCGTGCGCACCGGCCTCAGCGGCGCCATGGACTGCCTGACCTTCGTGACCTATCCCACCCAGTCTCTGGTGAACGCCAGCTATGTCTCCGACGGCGACGACACCCTCTATGCCTACGGCCTCGGCTACTTCTCCGCCATCCCCGAGGGCGCGCAGGTGCTGGTGCAGGTGGAGGGCTCCAAGACCCCCACCGAGGGCTTTGTTCCCACCAACACCCCCGAGCGGCAGGCGGGTTGGGATGCCTACCTGAACGGCTCCGTACAGGGCTTTGCCTACCAGCAGGACGGCCTTGACGTGGTGCTCTTCGCCAACTCCCTCACCAACAAGGTCCACCAGCGGGATGAGTACGCCTACCTCAGCAACTTCCTCTTCGCCCACTCCCTCACTGAGGAGGATTACGTCACCGCTTCCATCTCCTTCACCGATGTGGCCGCCGACGCGGACTACGCCGAGGCCGTGCTCTGGGCCGCCTCCATGGGCGTTACCACCGGCACCGGCAGCGCCGCCTTCTCCCCCGACGCCGTCTGCACCCGGGCGCAGGCCGTGACCCTCCTGTGGCGGGCCGCCGGCTGCCCCGCGGCCGAGAGCACCGGCACCTTCTCCGACGTGTCCGACAGCGCCTGGTACGCCCAGGCCGTGGCCTGGGCCGTCCAGCAGGGCATCACCAACGGCACCGGCAAGGGTGAGTTCTCCCCCAACGCCGACTGCTCGCTGGCCCAGTTCGTAACCATGCTCTTCCGGGCCGAGGGCCAGACCGGCACGGGCAGCACCTTCTATGAGGCCGCGATGGCCTGGGCCGCTCAGGCCGGCATGGTGGATGCCTCTGCCGATCCCGCCGCCGACTGCACCCGGAGCCAGGCCGTGGTCCTGCTCTGGACCGTCAGCGCCAACTGAAGCAAAGCAAAATAAAAAAGGACCCTGGAGCCCATGGGCTCCAGGGTCCTTTTATTCCTCTGAATGGGTCCTGTCATACTCCTGCAGGAACGCCAGCACGTAGTCCACATCGGAAGGGGTATCGATATAGGCGGTGCCCCGCTTCTGGCGGGTCTCCGCCCCCTTGCCGGTGATGAGGGCCACCAGCGGCGTCCGGCACTCTGTCAGCGCCAGACAAATGGCTGCTCCGCGGTCGGGCTCTATGATCTCCCGGCAGCCCTGCGCGTCCACGTACCCGGCGATCTCCCGGCAGATGGAGAGGGTGTCCTCCTCGCCGGAGTCCTCCTCCGTCAGCACCACCAGATCGGACCACCGGCCGGAGACCTCGCCCAGATCCCGCCGCCGCTCGAAGGCCTTGCCCCCCGGGCAGCCGAACACGGCGGCGATGTGCCGGCCGGGGTACTCCTCCCGGACGGAGCGGAACAGGGTCTCAAAGCTCATGCGGTTGTGAGCATAGTCCACGATGGCGGTGATGCGCCCGTCCCGGCTGGCATAGACCTCCATGCGGCCGGGGACCCGGGCCTCCGCCAGTCCGGCGGCAATGGCGTCCTCCGGGATGCTCAGGCAGCGGCAGAGGGCGATGGCCGCCAGCGCGTTGTCCACATTGAACAGCCCCGGCATGGAAAGGGTAAACTCCCTGTCCAGCCCGAGGCCCTTGGCGTGGAACCGGGCCCCGTGGCCCTCCTTGGCTGCGCCGCTGCCGTACAGGTCGGCGGAGCCGTCCCGCCGGGAAAAGGTAAGCACTTTCGGGCAGGCGGCCCGGGCGGCGGCCAGAATGTCGTCCGCCCGCTCGCAGTCCAGGTTGACGCAGGCCACCTCCGTCTGGGCGAAGAGCTTCAGCTTGGACTGGAAGTAGTCCTCAAAATCCGGGTGTTCAATGGGGGAGATGTGGTCCCGGCCGATGTTCAGAAAGGTGGCAGCGGCAAAGCGCGTGCCCAGCGTGCGGTGGTATTTCAGGGCCTGACTGGAGGCCTCCATCACCACATAGCCCAGCCCCGCCGCCCGGGCGTTGGCCAGATGCCGCTGGAGCTCCAGCGGCTCCGGGGTGGTCAGGTGGGACTCGAACTCCTCCGCGCCGTCGTAGGTGTCAATGGAGGAGATCACGCCGCAGCGCTTCCCTGTGGGGGCCAGATGGTGGTCCAGAATGGCCTTCACATAGTAGGCGGTGGAAGACTTGCCCTTGGTGCCGGTGATCCCGATGACGGACAGATCCCGGGAGGGGTCGTTGTAATACCGCACAGCCAGCAGGGCCATGGCCCGCCGCAGGTCGTTCACCTGAATACAGGGCAGAGCGGCGGCGGGATCGGGGGCGTCGCTGACGTAGGCGAAGGCCCCCCGGCTGGCGGCGTCCGCCAGGTACTCCGGCCTGAAGTGGGCCCCCTTTCGGATGAACAGGGTCCCGGGGACGCACTCCTGAGAGCTGCAGGTCACCAGCTCCACCGTGCGGTCCGGGTCAAGGCCCGCCGGCACCGGGGCGGCCAGCAGGCCCTCCCCCTCCAGCAGGCGGAGATAGTCATTGAGGGAATACAGCGTCAATTCCATGGTCAAACCTCATTTGCTTTCCAGTAGTCCTCCCGCAGCAGGCCGAACAGGTACACGTCCGCCCAGTCCCCGCCGGGCGCGCGGACATGCTGCCGCTGGACGCCCTCCGGCCTCATGCCCAGCTTCCGCGCCAGGGCGGCGGAGCGGCCGGGGTCGATGGTCTCGCACCAGACGCGGCGGACCGCCGGCGCGGTAAAGGCGTGCCGCACCACGGCGGCGCAGGCCTCATGGGCAAAGCCCATGCCCCAGACGGCCCGGTTGAAAAACCAGCCCATTTCGCAGCAGCCGGAGTCCAGCCCGCTGAACAGGAGATAGCCGATGACCTTACCGTCCGCCCGGCGCTCCGCGGCCAGCGCGCCCCCTCTGCCCATGCAGAACTCCGCGAGGAAGCGGGCGGTCTGTTCCGGGCTGTATGGCGGCTCGCAGAAGCGCATGGTCTCGGCATCGCCGAGGATCTCCTGCAGGTCGGCGGCGTCGGACAGGGCAAAGGGCCGCACGGTCAGACGGTCAGTTTCAATATGCATAGTATAAAATTCATCAGATCATACGCAGGGGATAGCCGCACTGGACCACCGCCCGCTCAGCCATGACCATCATGGCGTCCAGATAAAAGGGCGGCAGGGCGTGGTAGGTGGCGAAGACGGACAGCTCCGTGCAGGCCAGAATGGCGCAGTCGCACCCGGCGGCCCGGATGGCCCGGTCGATCTGGGCGAATTTCTCCCGGCTGCCCCGCTCCCCCTGCTTGATCTCGTCGTAGATGATGGACATGACCAGCTTCTGGGTCTCGGCGTCGGGGGCCACGGCCTCCAGCCCCAGCGCAGCGCACTCCTTCTGGTACAGGCCGGTCTGGATGGTGCCGTCGGTGGCGAGAATGCCGGGGCGCTTTCTGCCCTGCGCCGCCAGCGCAGCGGCAGTCTCCCGGATCATGTGGATGATGGGGATGGACAGTTCCCCCTGAAGCCGGTCGGCAAAGTAGTGGGAGGTGTTGCAGGGGATGGCCACGGCGGTGCAGCCGCACTGCTCCAGCAGCCTGGCGTCGCCGCTCAGCCGCCGGTAGAGCGCCTCTGTGTCGCCGCCGAGGATGGCGGCGGTGCGGTCGGGCATTTTGGTGTCCGACAGGATGAGGGTGGGCAGGTGGTCCTGATCCCGGGCGGCGTCTGTGCGGTCCAGCACGAACTGGTAAAACACCTGTGTCGCCTGCGGGCCCATGCCGCCCAGAATACCCAGTTTCTGTTCCTTCATGGACAAGCCTCCTTAATCAGCGGGCTTTTGGTTGTGCTTGTAGAAGCGCACGTAGGTGCCGATGTGGTTCTTCCAGATGCGCCAGATGCGCTTGGCGGTGTAGTCGGGCCGGTACTCCATGGAGTGGTGGTCCGCCCCCTTGCGGAACAGCTCCCGCATGCGGGCGTGGTAGCTCTTGGGGATGAAGGTATAGGCCAGCCGCCGGGGGATCATGCGCCAGATGGAGTCATCCTCCACCACGGTGAGTGGGAGGTCCTTTCCCTCCAGCAGGTCGCCCACCAGATACTCGGCGATGTTATGGCCGGAGCCGGTGACATAGTAATTGCTGCGGCCCTGCCGGCAGTTGATCTCGAAGGCCTTGTATTTTCCATCCCGCTGGTCGTACTTGATGTCGAAGTTGGAGAAGCCCACATAGTGCAGATCCTCCAGCATGGCGCGGATGGAATCGCACAGGGTCTGGTCGTGCTCGGTGATGATGACGGCGTGGTTGCCGATGCCGTGGGGGGAGTGCTCCTCCAGCAGCACGTGGCCCAGACACATGAGTTTGACCTTGCCGTGGGTGTCGGAGTAGTTGGTGAGCACCCGCATATAGGTGTCGTCCCCGGGGATGAACTCCTGCAGGATCATGTGGCCGGGGTAGCCGGCGGCGTACACCTCATCCAGCGCGGCCAGCAGTTCCTCCCACGTCTGGCAGATGTAGACCTTTTTCAGTTCGTTGTGGCCGGTGGCCCAGTAGGCCACGCCGTCGGCGGGCTTGGCGATGTAGGGCGCGCCCCACGGCAGCACAAAGTCGTGGCCCATGGAGCCGTCGTACACGAAGGTGGCCGGGTGGTCGATGCCGTACTTGTCGCACAGGGCGTAGAACTGCTCCTTGTCAGTGAGCATGTCCAGCATCTCGCCGGAGATATAGTTGCACCTGGCGTTGGCGGGAAACTGATCCTTCAGGTGGGCGGCCAGCTTCACATAGCTGTCGCCGCAGCCGATGACCAGCACCGTCTGGCCCGCGCACTCGGCGCACACTTGCTTCACGTTGCGCAGGAAGGTGTCCGGGTCCTCGTTGTCCAGACAGGGGCGGTAGTCGATGATGGAGCTGTACGCACAGGGGAAGGAGATATACTTGCCATAGGCGATGGACTTGACGCCGTAAGCCTCGTGAAAGGCCCGGGCGACGCTGTAAACGTTGATGTCGCCGCCGAAGAGCAGCGGCTGGAAGGCGGGTGTAGACATGAAAGCTCAGTCTCCTTATATCATATCAATTTCGCCCGGCAGGGGCGGGGAAGGTATCGCCGGGCCTCAGCTCCCGGCGCGCTGGACGAAAATGACCCCGGGGATCTGGGACAGCTTGTTGATGACCGACGTGAGCTCCTTCCGGTCCTTCACCGTCAGCTCCAGCGAAATGAGGGCGTAGCCGTCAGGCTGGCTGCGGGCCATGAGGTTGTTCACCTTCACCTTCTGGGCGGAGAGGGCCATGGCCACGTCCAGCGTGAGGTTGTCCCGGTCCTTGGCAGAGATGTCCAGCGCCGTGCGATAGCTGGACAGCTCCGTGTCCGCCGCCCAGGACGCCTCCACCCAGCGGCCTGCCTCCTCGGGCTTGCGGCGGGAGAGGGCGGCGTTGGGGCAGTCCTGCCGGTGGATGGACACGCCGTAGCCCCGGGTGATGAAGCCCACGATGGGGTCCCCGGGCACGGGAGTGCAGCACTTGGAGAACTTCACCATGCAGTTGTCCAGCCCGGCTACGATGACGCCGTTGCGGGAGTGAACGGGCTTGGGGGCCTCCGGCTTGCCGGAGGGATAGATGGTCTCGCCGGCGGCGGCCGCATCCTGAAGCGCCTGGCGCTCGGCGGCCTGACGCTCCAGCCGGCCCATGCGGGTCAGCTCCTCCTTCATGCGGCCGGCGGCCTTCTGGGCGGACATGCCGCCGTAGCCGATGGCGGCGTACAGCTCGTCCAGCGTGCCGAAGCGCACCCGCTTCAGCATGGCGTCCAGCACCTCGGGGGTGGCGGTGATGGCCGCCATGGACAGGCCCAGGTGCTTCAGCTCGGACTCGAAGGCGGCACGGCCGGTGGCGATGTTCTCCTCCCGGCGCTCCTTTTTGAACCACTGGCGGATCTTGTTGCGGGCCTCGTTGGATTTGCAGATATTCATCCAGTCCCGGCTGGGGCCCTTGGCCGAGCGGGAGGTGATGACCTCCACGATGTCGCCGTTTTTCAGCGGCGTATCAAAGGTGACGATGCGGCCGTTCACCCGGGCGCCGGTCATGGCGTTGCCTACGGCAGAGTGGATGGCGTAGGCAAAGTCGATGGGGGTGGCCCCGGCGGGGAGGCTCTTCACGTCGCCGTTGGGGGTAAAGACGAAGACCTCGTCGGCAAACATGTCCACCTTCAGGGTGCGGACGAACTCGTCCGGGTCGGTGTCCTGCTGGCTCTCCAGCAGCTTGCGCACCCACTCGAACTCCTGCTCGGTGCCCAGCTTGACGTTGGCCATGCCCTGCTTGTACTTCCAGTGGGCGGCGACGCCGTATTCCGCCGTCTGGTGCATGGCCCAGGTGCGGATCTGCACCTCGAAGGGGATGCCCTCGCTGCCGATAACGGTGGTGTGCAGGGACTGGTAGCCGTTGGGCTTGGGGGTGCTGATATAGTCCTTGAAGCGGCCCAGAATGGGCTTGAACATGTCATGGATGCTGCCCAGCACGTTGTAGCAGGCAGGCAGGTCCTGTACAATGACCCGGAAGGCGTAGATGTCGAAGATCTCCTTGATGGTCTTGTTCTGGGAATACATCTTGCGGTAGATGGAGTAGATGTGCTTCAGCCGGCCGTAGACGGTGCAGGCAAGCCCCTCCGCCGCCAGCCGCTCTTCGATCTGCCGCTGCATCCGCTCCAGAAAGTCATCGTTCTCGGCGGTCATTTTCTCCAGCTCCTGCTGGACGTCGGCGTAGCCAATGGGGTCCAGATAGCGCAGGGAGATGTCCTCCAGCTCCCACTTGATACGCTGCATACCGAGGCGGTGGGCGATGGGGGCATAGATCTCCATCGTCTCCAGCGATTTTTCCTTCTGCTTGCGCTCCGACTGGTACTCCAGCGTGCGCATGTTGTGCAGCCGGTCGCACAACTTGATGAGGATCACCCGCACGTCCTTGGCCATGGCCATGAACATCTTGCGGAGGTTCTCCATCTGCTCCTCCTCTTTGGAGGTATACTGCATCCGGGTCAGCTTGGTGACGCCCTCCACCAGATCGGCCACCGTGGGGCCGAAATGGTGGGCGATGTCGTCGTGAGTGGCGTCGGTGTCCTCAATGCAGTCGTGGAGCAGGGCGGCGATGATGGAGTCCACATCCAGCCCCAGCTCAGTGACGATCTCGGCTACCGCCACGGGATGGATGATATAGGGCTCTCCGCTCTTGCGCAGCTGGCTGCCGTGGTGTTGGGCGGCGTATTCAAAGGCGGAGCGCACCCGGGCCACGTCCGCGTTGGGGTTGGCGGCCAGAATGTGCTGCTCCAGCTGTTCGTATCGTTCCTGGATGTCGTCCATAACGGACCTCCTGTATTTCTTACTTAAGTATGCCCCGCAGGCGGCGCATCAGTCCGGCCTGTTCCAGGTCCACCTTCTCGTGGCCCCGGCAGAGCTCCACCGTGGCGTTTCCGCCGTCCAGCGTGACGCGGATGAGGCCGGTGTCATCCAGCACCTGCAGGCACACCAACGCCCGCCCATAGGAGCAGACGGAGGACTGGCCCCGGGTGATCTGCCGCAGCAGGTGCTCTGTGGAGCTCACCGCCGGGCCGGCGGCGCAGTACCCTTCCAGAAAGCGCCACAGCTGGGCGAAGTCCCGCCGCTGGGGCAGCATGAGCCCCGCCTCCCAGCGGGAGAGAAGCTCGCCCTCCTCCAGACGATGGAACAGCTCCCGCTCCAGTCGGTAGCGGGAGGGCGCCGGGCGCACGTCGCAGATCTGCAGCTGGACGCTCCGGTTCCCCCGGAACTCGTTGATCTGGGGGGTGAAGATCAGGTCCAGCCGGTCTCCGGAGGAGACGCCGCAGGCGGCGGAGCAGGCAGCGAAAAAGATGGCGTCCAGCGCCACGCCGTCCCGGCGCAGCTTCAGCTTCATGTGGCGGCCGCCGCCCACATCCCCGCAGGCGATCACCGCGGCGGACCGCATCAGGAATACCGGCCGGGGGTTGCCTGCGCCGAAGGGCTCCAGCATGGACAGGTCCTCTACCTGCCGGGTGGAGAGCACCCGGCAGTTCTCGATCTCGGCGTCCACCGCGATGGAGGAGACCATGGCGTGCTCCCGGGCGTAATCCGCCACCAGCGCGCACATAGCCTGACGGAAGGCGGGGATGTTCTCCTCCTGAATGGTGAAGCCGGCCGCCAGCTCATGGCCGCCGTAGCCCTCCAGCAGATCGGCGCACTGCTCCAGCGCGCCGAACAGGTTGAACCCGCCGAAGGACCGGCAGGAGCCCTTGCCCTTCCCCTTGTCCAGACAGATCATGAAGGCGGGCCGGGCATACCGCTCCGCCAGCCGGGAGGCCACGATGCCCACCACGCCCTGATGCCAGCCCTCACCGGCCAGCACGATGGCGGGGCCCGCCAGAGACGGGTCCCGGGTCAGCAGGGCGTCGCACGCCTCGAAGATCTCCAGCTCGATGGCCTGCCGCTGGCGGTTGAGGTCGCAGAGGGCGTGGGCCAGCGCCTCCCCCTCCGCCCGGTCCCGGGTGAGCAGAAGGCGCAGGGCCACCATGGCCTGCTCCATGCGCCCGGCGGCGTTGATCCGGGGGGCGAGGCCGTAGCCGATGGTCACTGCGGAGGGCACGCCTCCGCCGCAGCCCACCTCCCGCAGGAGGGCAGCCAGCCCGGGCCGCTCCGTGTGGGCCAGCGCCTTCAGACCCATGCGTACCAGCGCCCGGTTCTCGTCGGCCAGCTGCATCACATCGGCCACCGTGCCGATGGCCGCCAGCTCGCAGTACCGGGCCAGCACCGCCGCGCGCTGCGGGGGCTCCGTCAGCGCCAGCGCGGTCTTCAGGGCCACGCCCACCCCCGCCAGCTCCGGAAAGGGATAGCCGCAGTCCGGCCGGCGGGGGTCCACCACCGCCGCCGCGGCGGGCATGACGTCCTTGCACTGGTGGTGGTCGGTGACCACCACGTCCATACCCAGCGTCCGGGCATACTCCACCTCCGCCGCGGCGGTGATGCCGCAGTCCACGGTGACGATCAGGCCCACGCCCTGTTCCTTCAGCCGGTCCAGGGCGCTGCGGTTCAGGCCGTAGCCCTCCTCCGTCCGGTCCGGGATATAGCTGACCACTGTGCCCCCCCGCTCCCGCAGAAATTCCGTGAGCAGGCAGGTGGAGGTAATGCCGTCCACATCATAGTCTCCGTAGACGGCGATGACCTCGCCCCGGTCCAGACCCAACTGGATGCGCGCCGCCGCCCGGTCCATGTCCTTGAGCAGGAAGGGGTCGTGGAGGCAGCCGGGATCGTCGCGGAGAAACCGGGCCGCCGTCTCCGGCGTGTCCAGTCCGCGGGCACAGAGGACAGCGGCGCAGAGGGACGGCATGCCCGCCCGCTCCATCTCCCGCACGCGGCCGGGGTCCGGCAGCGCGCGGAGATTCCACTGTTCATACTTCATACTGCTGTCATATCCTCAAAATAAAAATTATCTTTTATTATATCAAATCCCGCCGCAAGTTGCAACTGCGCGGGCCCGCCCGGCACTCAGAAATTTCCCGTTCTTTCTTCGAACAAACGTTTGACAAATCGGCGGAGCTGTGCTACACTGAAGACACCAGACCGGGAAGGAGACTGCGTTATGAGCAAACTGACGCCCAAGCAGCAGCAGATCTACGATTATATCCTGTCCTTTACCGACGAACACGGCTATCCCCCCTCCGTGCGGGAGATCGCCGAGGCCGTCGACCTCAAGTCCCCCTCCACGGTCCACTTCCACCTGAAGGGCCTGCGGGAGGCGGGGCTCATCAGTCAGGCGGAGGGCAAGACCCGGGCCATCTCCATCACCGACGGCGCCCACAACCGGAAGGATCAAGTGCCTCTGCTGGGCTCCGTGGCCGCCGGCACGCCCATTCTGGCGGAGGAGTGCATCGAGGAGTACCTGACCTTTGACACCAACGGTCTCAACGGCGAGCATTTCGCCCTGCGGGTCCGGGGCGAGTCCATGCTGGAGGCGGGCATCCTCCCGGGGGACATCGTCGTCGTCCATCAGCAGGAGGCCGTCCGCAATGGGGACATCGTGGTGGCCCTCTTCGAGGATGAGGCCACCGTCAAAACCTACCGCCGAGAAAACGGCCACGTATGGCTCTACCCGGAAAACTCCAGCCCCGAGTACCAGCCCATCGACGGCGAGGGCTGTTCTATCCTCGGCAAGGTGGTGGCGGTCATCCGCCGGTATTAAACCGCAAATACAGACGATAGAGGTCCGCGGAATTCCGCGGACCTCTTTTTTTAAAAATTATTCTTCCCCCTCTTGACAAATCCGCAAAGTCATATTATCATATGCACAGTTGTTCATATGTTTGTTTTAGGAGGCGATCCCAATGCCCGATACCACCCCCGAGATCGAATGCTGCACCGACCACACCGTCCACCAGTCGGCCCTGAATCAGGTGGAGCACGACCTGCCCGGCGACGAGGCGCTGTACGATCTGGCGGAGCTGTTCAAGGTGTTCGGCGACTCCACCCGCATCAAGATCCTCTACGCCCTGTTCGAGGCGGAGTTGTGCGTGTGCGACATCGCGGAGCTGCTGGGCGTGAGCCAGTCCGCCGTGTCCCATCAGCTGCGGGTGCTGAAAAATACCCGCCTGGTGAAGCCCCGGCGGGAGGGCAAGGCCGTGTTTTATTCCCTGGCCGATGATCACGTCCGCAAGATCATCGCCCAGGGCATGGAGCATATCATTGAGTAATCATTTATAAGGAGGAACTTCCCATGAAAAAGACTTTTGATCTGACCGACCTGGACTGCGCCAACTGCGCCCAGAAGATGCAGGACGCCATCTGCAAGCTGAACGGCGTCCATGACGCCACCGTCAGCTTCCTCACCCAGAAGCTCACCGTGGACGCCGACGACGACCGGTTCGACGAGATCATGAAGCAGGTGGTCAAGACCTGCAAGCGCGTGGAGCCCGACTGCGAAATCCACCTGAAGTAAAACACGCCGCGGCCCGCGGCCTGACCTGAGAGGTGTCCGAAATGTCCAAAAAGCAGAAAAAGATGCTGATCCGCATCATCGTTGCCGCCGTGCTGCTGGTGGCGCTCCATTTCATCCCCCTGACCGGTCTGTGGCAGCTGGCGGCCTATCTGGCGCCCTATCTGGTGGCGGGCTGGGACGTGCTGTGGAAGGCCATCCGCAACATCGCCCACGGGCAGGTGTTTGACGAGAACTTCCTCATGGCACTGGCCACCGTGGGCGCCCTGATCCTCGGCGAGTACAGCGAGGCCGTGGGCGTCATGGTGTTCTATCAGGTAGGCGAACTGTTCCAGGGCTACGCCGTAGGCAAGTCCCGCCGGTCCATCGCCCAGCTGATGGACATCCGGCCCGACTCCGCCCGGGTGGAGCGGGAGGGTGAGCTCACCGTGGTAGAGCCCGACGAGGTGGCCGTGGGCGAGATCATCGAGGTCCGCCCCGGCGAGAAGATCCCCTTGGACGGCGTGGTGCTGGAGGGCTCCTCCGCCCTGGATACCGCCGCCCTCACCGGCGAGTCCGTCCCCCGGGATGCCAAGGCCGGGGATGAGGTCCTCTCCGGCTGCGTCAGCCTCACCGGCGTGCTGCGCCTGCGGGTCACCAAACCCTTCAGCCAGTCCACCGTAGCCAAAATTCTGGATCTGGTGGAGAACGCCTCCAGCAAGAAGGCCAAGGCAGAGAACTTCATCACCCGCTTCGCCCGGTACTACACCCCCGCGGTGGTCATCGGCGCCGTGGCGCTGGCCATCATTCCCTCCCTCATCACCGGGCAGTGGTCCGTATGGGTGGGTCGGGCCCTGATGTTTCTGGTCATTTCCTGCCCCTGTGCGCTGGTCATTTCCGTGCCCCTGTCCTTCTTCGGCGGCATCGGCGGGGCCTCCGCCAAGGGCGTGCTGGTAAAGGGCGGCAACTATCTGGAACTGCTGGCCAGCACGGAGACCGTTGTCTTCGACAAGACAGGTACTCTCACCCGGGGTGTGTTCGAGCTGGACCGCCTCCTCCCCGCCGAGGGCGTGGACAAGGACGACCTGCTGGAGACCGCCGCGCTGGCGGAGTCCTTCTCCAACCACCCCATCGCCCAGTCTCTTCGCCGGGCCTATGGCAAGGACGTTGACGAGGACCGGGTCACCGACGTGCAGGAGATCGCCGGCCACGGCATTACCGCGCTGGTGGACGGCATCCACGTGGCAGCGGGCAACCGCCGGCTCATGATCCGGGAGGGCGTGGACGCCCCGGAGGTCACCGACGTGGGCACCCTTATCTACGTGGCCCGGGACGGCAAGTATCTGGGCTGTGCCGTCATCGCCGACCAGATCAAGGAGACCGCGCCCGCCGCCATTCAGGATCTGAAGCGCCGGGGCATCCGCACCGTGATGCTCACCGGCGATGCCAAGGCCGTGGGCAAGGCCGTGGGCACCAAGCTGGGGCTGGATCAGGTCCGCGCCCAGCTGCTGCCCGAGGATAAGGTCACCGAGCTGGAGAAGCTGCTGGACCAGAAGAGCGAAAAGGGCGTGCTGGCCTATGTGGGCGACGGCGTGAACGATGCGCCGGTGCTCAGCCGGGCGGACGTGGGCATCGCCATGGGCGCACTGGGGTCCGACGCCGCCATCGAGGCCGCCGACGTGGTCCTCATGGACGACGACCCTGCCAAGCTCTCCGTGGCCATGGACATCGCCCGCAAGTGCATGCGCATCGTCCGGGAGAACATCGTGTTTGCCCTGGGGGTGAAGGCCGCCTTCCTCATTCTGGGCGCGCTGGGCAAGACCACCATGTGGGCTGCCGTGTTCGCCGACGTGGGCGTGGCCGTCATTGCCATCCTCAACGCCATGCGGATGCTGCGCAACAAGTGAGTATATGAAACAGGCCCCCGCGGCAGACGCCGTGGGGGCCTGTTTGTTTTTTCAGCGGTTCTCCCGGGGGTCCGGGTCCGCCCAGAGGGTGGCGAAATACTGGTAGTAGGGCATGAGGAAGGTGAAGTCCTCCAGCACCAGAGTCTTCAGCTCTGGGGTAAAGATGAGCTCCGTCAGGGGCTCGTCCCTGCCCACGGTGAGGGACTTTTTGTTGTACCACGCCGCCAGCTCCGGCCGGGAGGGGGTCTTGCCCCGGGCGTACTCCGGGCCCTCCAGTGCCAGCTCGGGGCGGCGGCGCAGGGCCCGGTCCAGTTGAAGCATGGGCTCCGGGTCCCGGTCCATCCGGGCACGGAATTTCTCCATGGTCACCGCCCTGGCGCACCAGAAGCCCATGCCGCTGCTCCAGCCGTCGGGCTTCAGCTCAAACCACAGCACCGGCCGGGCCCCAGCGTCGGTCTGGTCGTCTCCCTGAAAGAGGGACAGCCACAGATGGTCCTTATAGGGGCCCCGGCCGAAAAGCCGCCGGGCGTCCCGGTAAATGCGGGAGACCTTCAGCTCCAGCGGCTGCTCGGGGAAGCGGTCCGCCAGACCGGCCTGCAGCCCCGTGCCCAGCGCCCGCATGGGCTCCAGAAAGGAGCGCTGGTACTGCTCCTTGTGGTCCATGAACCAGCTCCGCTCGTTGTTGAAGCGGATGCCCCACATGAAGTCCACCGTCTCCTGAAAAAATCCCTCGAACACGGGTCACACCTCCGGCTCGGCGGGGTCAGGGGCCGGGCTCTGGTCGGGCACGGGTTCCTGCGTGGGCTCCGGAGAGGGCTCCGGGCTGGGCACGGGCTCCGGAGAGGGAGTCGGCTCGGGCGTGGGTTCCGGAGCAGGCTCCGGGGTGGGCAGGGGCGTACCGTCCGGGTTGAGGCCCAGACTGGCGGCGTCCGCCGGGTTGAACAGGATCACCTTGTTGCGCTTGGCGTACTTGCTGTAATTCTCAAAGGTGCGGGAGATCAGGTTGCCGTCCTTGTCGTACACACAGCGGTAGACCTCCACCTCGTAGCCGGTGTAGGGGGTCACGTCCACCTTGGTGGTGCCGGCGGGGATGGTCTCATCAGGCTTATAGACGGTCTCCCATTTGGTGGTGGAGAGGGTGTGCCGCTCAGGCACCACATAGGAGCCGTCCTCGTCCGTGCCCCAGATCTGCATGTACAGCTTGTGGTTGCTGACATAGGAGACGATCTTGATGGGGTAGTTCCGGTCGTTGCGGAACTGGAAGTCCAGGGAGGGGTAGTACACCGTGGCGTCCAGCCCCAGAGGCAGGTAGGCGATGGAAAAAGCGTGGCAGGCCCGGTTGACGATCTCCAGATTGGCGTACACCGCGCAGTAGTATAGGGCAGAGGAAGCCTGGCAGGCGCCGCCGCCCTCCATCTCCACGGTCTTGCCGCCCTTGTAGCCGGTGGACACCTGATAGCCGTTGGCCACAGAGGGGTCCCCGATGGTGCCCAGATAGGAGAACACATCCCCGGGCATGAGAATGGTGTTGTTGCAGAACTCGGCGGTGCGGTTCACGTTGAAGTCACGGGTGGCCACGCCGTCCAGCGAGCTGACGCAGTTCACCAGCAGATCCTGATAGAGCAGGTCCTCGCAGCCGGAGAAATCCGGGGCGGTGATCACCAGCGGGATCTCCACCTGATCGCCGGGCTGGGCGTTGTCCAGCAGGGGCTTCGCCGCTGCGTTGTCCACAGAGAGACCGGTCTGGGGCGTGGTGACCGTGCCGTCCGCCTGCCGCTGGGGGTTCCGGGGGGCGCGGTAGATCAGGTCATTGACAGTGATGGGGTCGGCCTTCTCCACAGGGATGGCCACCAGCTCCACCTCCAGCTCCCTCTGGCCGGAGACGAGGGCGGCCTCCACCTGCGTCAGCAGGGCATCGCCGTCCACCTTGCGGCCCTCGGTGCCGATGGTCACGGTGGCCACGGCGGCGGTCTCATCCACCACGGCGGTGGTCTCGACCGGAGCCACGTAGCTGGCCTGCACCACCTGCTGGATCAGCCGCTGGACCTCCTGCCGGCCCGCGTCGGTGAGGGTGCTGGCAGACAGGGACACCTGTGCCGGCTCCCCGGCGCCCAGCCACAGCAGGCCCAGCCGCAGGAAGCCCTGCCCGTCCTTATAGGCCAGGCCCTGCTCCACCGGGGCCTCGGGGTCGGCCTCCAGCAGGGAGCCGTCCACCTGCGCCGCGCCGCCGGGATAGCGGATGGTCAGCACCCGCTGCAGCAGGTGGCCATTCATATAGTCCTCTACCCGGGCGGCAGCCTGCTCGCGGGTGAGGCCGCCCAGCTCCAGCCGGTCGCCGCGCTCGGCATCCACAGCCACCGTGCCGGGGAGCAGGCGGCCGTTGCCGCGCACCCAGCTGCACAGGCCGCAGTACACCGCCGCCAGTACGACCACCAGCGCCGCCACCACGATGAGGGTGATGGTCAGGCCGGATAACTTTTTCTTCTTCTGTTCCATATGCAGATCCTCCGTAGCGGTCATAGGGACCCAATTGTGCAGTATATTTTATCATGCCGGGCCCCGGCTGGCAAGGCGAATCTGTTACCAGCCGGTTACAGTTCGGTTACAGGCTGCCCGCCGGGGCGGTCAAAAATTACAAAAGGTTATTTACACCCGGCCCCGGGGCGTATATAATAGTTTTATTCGAGCCCTCATTTATAGAAAGGATTGATGCTCATGGCGGACCAGAATCGTTCCGGTCAGGGCTGGCAATACTCCAACGGCGGGCCCGGCGGACCGGGCCGGAAGCCTCCGCAGGGCTTTAACTGGAGCGACTGGATCGGCATCGCCATCCTGTTCCTCATCCCCACGTGGATCACAAAGGTCATCGCAGTGATCCTCGGCGTAAAGCGGATCGCAGGCATGTCCCGCAGCCAGCGGAACCAGTACCGGCAGGAGTTCCGTCAGGACATGCATCAGGCGGCCAGCACCGTCCGCACCGACGCGCGGAAGGTGGCCGACGACGTCCGCAGCGAGTTCCGCTCCTCCGGCGCCGCCAAGACCGCACCCAAGGCGGAGCGCTCCGCCGCCAAGATCAAGCAGAGCGCCGCCGGCCTCACCGGGAAGAAGGCCGGGCTGGCCCGCACCATCTGGGGCGCCATCCTCTCCGGTGTGTTCGCACTGGGGCTGACGGGAACGCTGTCCAACTTCATCCAGTCTTTGGGCTATGGCTACTTCTTCGCCGACGAGTTCACCGCCGTGCTGGCCTGCCTGATCTTTCTGACGGGGAGCGTGGGCCTGCTGTTCAGCGGCATCGGCGCCCGGAACCAGCAGGAGCGCTTCCTGAACTATCTGGCCTACATCGGCGCCAACCGCGAGGTGGAGCTGGCCCCCATGGCCGCCGCCTTCGACGTGTCTGTGAAGAAGCTGTGCAAGGACCTGCGGAAGATGCTGGCCAAAAAGATCCTGCCCACGGGCTATCTGGATCTGGCCTCCGGTAAGCTGTTCCTCACCGAGATGGGCTATCAGGCCCCCGAGCCGGAGCCCGCCAAGACCGAAGCGCAGGCCGAAGACGAGGACGCCAGGATCCTCCGGGAGATCCGTCAGGTGAACGACGATATCCCCGACGAGGCCATGAGCGCCAAGATCGACCGCATCGAGGAGCTGACGGGCAAGATCCTTGCCTATCAGAAGGCCCACCCGGACAAGAGCAGCCAGCTGCGCAGCTTCCTGAACTATTATCTTCCCACCACGCTGAAGATCCTCCGGGCCTATGCCCAGCTGGACGCGCAGGGCATTGAGGGCGAGAACATCTCCGCCGCCAAGGCCCGCATCGAAGGCATGATGGATCAGGTGGTGTCCGGCTTCGAGAAACAGCTCGACAAGCTGTTCCAGAACGAGGCCATGGACGTGAACACCGATGTGCAGGTGCTGGAGAACATGCTGAAGAAGGACGGCCTGTCTGACGATCAGGGCATGACCATGACGATGTAACACCAAAAAGAGCCGCGGGGCTGCCCCGCGGCTCTTTTTTGCGTTTCAGCGGGGTCCGGATTTTACTCGGTGACGATTCCGGTGCCGCGGAGCACACTGTACAGCTGCGCCCCGGCCTCAGCCCGGGTGATGCTGCCGCTCAGGTCCAGCCCCGTGGGGTCAGCGTACAGCATCTCCAGCTTGCTCAGCAGGGCGGCGCTGCCCGCGGACCAGTTGGAGAAGCCGCCAGCCTTCGCCGCGTCCAGTTCCTCCTGAGTCAGGCTGTCGCCGGTGGTGTCCGCACCGAAGTTGAGCCAGCGGGCCAGCCGGGCCATCACGGCGATGTACTGCTCCCGGCTCATGGGCTCCTGCGGGGCGAATTTGCCGCCGCCGATGCCGTCCACCAGGCCCAGCTCCGCCATGGCGTTCACCGCCCCGGAGTAGGAGGCAGTGGCGGGCACGTCGGAGAAATACTGCCGGTCGCTGCTGATGCCCATGGCCTGCGCGATCATGCGGCAGACGTCGGCCCGGGTGATCTGGGCCTCGGGCATAAACTGCTTGCCGCCCACGCCCCGGAGCACCCGGTAGGAGGCCAGCGTGTTCAGCTGGTCAGCCCACTGGCTGTCCGCCACGTCGGTGAACCACCGACTGGTGTAGGTGACGTTCAGCCGCGCGGCGGCCTGCGCCACAGTGAGGTTGTCCCACAGCGCGCCGCTACGGTGCAACTGAAGGGTGGCAGAGGGCGGCAGGGCCTCAAAGAGGGCGGCGAGGGTGTCCGCCGCCGTGGTACGCAGGTCCACATAGCTTACCCGGCCGCTGCCCAGCACCACCACCAGCAGGCTGTCGTCGGGAATGCCTTCACTGCCGCAGAGGGCCTTGGCCACTGCCTCGGCCTGCTCGTCGCTTACCAGCAGGGTGGGGAGCACGCCCATCAGGTCGTTGGTGTTGTACCCGGCGGAGTAGAAGCGGTAGGCCGTGACCTTCACTGCGTCGCCGTCAAAGAGCTCCGGCTGGCTGATCTGGTCCAGCACCACCTGCGCCACACCCTTGCCGTAGGTACGGGAGCCCACCAGCAGGCCGCAGCCCAGATCCCGCATGCTGGCGGCGAAGGCCTCCGCCGCGCTGGCGGTGCCGCCGTTCACCAGAACAACGGCGGTCTTATCCGTCAGGGCCTCATCAGGGTAATAATAGTAGTAGTTCTCCTTCAACCCGGTCCGCAGCCACAGGTGGAAGCCCGCCCCGGCAAAGGCGCCGATGGCCTCCACCGCCGCAGTGGTCTGGCCGCCGGAGTTGCCCCGCAGGTCCACCAGCCAGGTGTCCACCTGATCATTGTATTTGGTGATGCCGTCCTGGAAGTACTGCCCGGTCTCAGAACCGAAGCTGTCACAGTCGATGTATCCCACCCGGCCGTCCAGCAGAGTGGTCTCGGTGTTGGGGATGACTACAGTGCGGCGCTCCAGCGTGTACTCCCGCGTTGTCCCGTCCCGCAGGACGGTGACGGTGACCGAGCTGCCCTCCTCGCCCACGATGAGGGCCCGATGCCCCTCGTTGGCGGGCACGCAGGAGACGCCGTCCACCGCCACGATCACATCGCCGGCCTGAATACCGGCCTCCTGAGCGGAGCCGCCCTTCAGGGCCTCCACCACCAGAATGCCGTTGTTGGTATACTGGATGGACACGCCGATGCCCACCAGCTGGGTGGTGTGCTCTACGGAGTCCAGAAAGGCCTGATAGTCCTCGGCGCTCATGTAATAGGTATAGGGGTCGCCCAGCGCGTCGAACAGCTCGTCCAGCGTTTTGGCCTGATAGGCCTCCTCCGGGATCTTCCGGAGATAGCTGGTCTCCAGCAGGCCCAGCGCCTGCTCCACCGTCAGGGCGGAGGCGGCGGTGACCAGCAGGGTCAGGGCCAGCAGGATCGCGCCGAGGCGGCGCAGGATCTTTTTCATAATGATCGCTCCTTTGCTTTCATTGACAACGGACAAAAAACCGGGTACACTGATTTTATCCATTATATCACGATTTTTTCTTGGAGGGAACTGTTATGGCGAAATTCAGCGAATTCACCTTCCCGTCCAGCGACGGTATCCACCAGATCTGCGCCAGCCTGTGGCTGCCGGACGCGGGGGAGCCCAAGGCGGTGGTCCAGATCATCCACGGCGTGGCGGAGTATGTGGACCGCTACGACGCGCTGGCCCGCTTCCTCACGGAGCACGGCTATGCCGTCTGCGGAGACGACCACCTGGGGCACGGCCGCACCGCCAAGGCGGACAGCAGGTTCGGCTGGTTCGCCGACCACGACGGCTGGACCCTCATCGTGGCAGACGAGCACGCCCTGCGCCAACGGATGGGGGAGCGGTTCCCCAACGTGCCCTACTTCCTGCTGGGGCACTCCATGGGCTCTTTTATGACCCGCACCTTCCTCTGCCGCTATCCCGGGGAGGTCAGCGGCGCCGTTCTCTCCGGCACAGGGCAGGAGTCCGCTTTGGCCGTGGGCGCGGGCAAGTTCCTCGCCGGACTCATCGGCAACTTCAAGGGCAGTGACTACTCCAGCGACTTCGTCAACGGGCTGGTGCTGGGGGCCTACAACAAGAAGTTCGCCCCCAACCGCACCACCGCCGACTGGATCAGCCGGGACGAGGCGGAGGTGGACAAATATATGGACGATCCTCTGTGCCAGTTTGTTCCCACCGTGGGGATGTATCACGACATGTTTACGGGCCTGCAGTATATCTCCAGCCACCGGGCCCTGTCCCAGATGGACCCGGACACACCGGTGTACCTCTACTCCGGCGATCAGGACCCCGTGGGCGGCAGCGGCACGGGGGTCAGAAAGGTATGGGGCTACTTCAAGAAGTACGGTACCCGGGACCTGACCCTGAAGCTCTATGAGGGCGGCCGCCACGAGATGCACAACGAGCTGAACCGGGAGCAGGTCTTCGCCGACCTGCTGGGCTGGCTGGATGCCCACTGCCCGGAGAGCACCCGGAGCTGATCGGAACCAATGCGCAAACAGCCGGCGGACGTCACTGTCCGCCGGCTGTTTTCTTTTTCAGGAAGGAGAACTTGGTCTCCGAGCAGACCACCGCCACGAAAATGAGGGCAAAGCCCAGATACATCAGAGCACTGGGCCGCTCCTGCGCAAAGATCACGGAAAAGGCCACGCCGAAGGGGGCCTCCAGACTCAGCAGCACCGCCGCGGAGGAGGGGTCGGAGTACTTCTGGCCGATGTTCTGGAACAGCAGGGCCAGTGCAGTGGCGGCCAGCGCCAGATAGAGCAGCACCAGCCACGCCCGGGTGGGCAGGCCCCCGGTGGGGAAGCCGCCGGTAATGAGGGTCCCCGCCCAGCAGCAGACGGCGGTGGCGGCGAACTGCAGCACCGTCAGCAAAAATACGTCCCGCCCCTGAGAGAACCGGGTGGCAGCCACAATGTGGCAGGCGTAGAGGAATCCGCTGCATAGGGTCATCACATCTCCCCAGCGGAGGCTCAGCCCCCCGTCCCACGACACGAGGCCGATGCCCGCGATACACAGCAGCGCGGCCAGCAGGTTGAATTTATCTGGCCGGCGGCGGTCCACCACCCAGGAGAGAAAGGGCACGATGACGCAGTACACCGCGGTGAAAAAGGCGTTCTTGCCCGGGGTGGTGTCCATCAGGCCATAGTTCTGCACGGTGTAGGCGGCGTACAGCAGCACACCCATGACAACGCCCCGCAGCCAGTAGGAGCGGTCGAGGTGCCTCCACCGTTTCCAGAACACCAGCGCCAGCAGCACGGCGGCAACGGTGAAGCGGAAGGCCAGCAGGAACTGCAGGTCCACGGTGTCCAGGGTGTCCTTCAGAATAAAAAAGGTGGAGCCCCAGATCAGGGTAGCCAGGACGATCATGGGGCGGGCGAGCTTTTTCAGGGTGTTCTCTCTCATCTGTGTTCAACTCCGGGGGTTTTCAAGGGGATGGATTTCTGGTATACTGGCAAAAGTCTGACTATGTAAGGAGGGACGGCCATGCTGCCGCAGTCCTTTTTCGCAGGGGACACCGTAGAGGCGGCCCGGGCACTGGTGGGCAAATATCTGATCCGGCGGTACGGCGGCGTCACGCTGGCCGGCCGCATCACGGAGACCGAGGCCTACGTGGGCCGCATGGACCGGGCCTGTCACGCCTACAACTACCGCCGCACCGCCCGGACAGAGACCCTCTTTGCCCCGCCGGGGACGGCCTATGTCTACCTGATTTACGGGATGCACTGCTGCCTCAATCTGGTGACGGAACCCGAGGGCGAGCCTGCCGCCGTGCTCCTCCGGGGGCTGGAGCCCCGGTACAATGCGGATATGATAGCAGAAAACCGTTACGCTGGCAAGTGTGAAAGTATGACGGCCTATCAGTGGAAAAATTTCCTCAACGGCCCGGGCAAGCTGTGCGCCGGGCTGAACATCGACCGGGCCCTCAACGGCCTGCCCTACGGCTCCCCTGCGCTGTTCGTATGCGAGCGGCTGTCTGACGCCGGGCTGCCCGATGTGGACGAGCCGCCCCTGGATCTCAAGGTGGGCAAACGCATCGGCATCGACTACGCCCGGGAGGCCATCGACTTCCCATGGCGATTCTATCTGTGAGGTATGCTATGACTTATATTTTCGATCTGGACGGCACCATCACCGACTCCAACGGCCTGTGGGAGCAGGTAGACCGGGCCTTTCTGGGCCGCCGCGGGCTGGCCCCCACCCGGGAGTATCTGGAGACCGTGGGCCGCTCCATCTTCCCCGTGGCGGCGGAGTACACCAGAAACGCCTTCTCCCTGCCTGACAGTCCGGAGGACATCATGGCCGAGTGGGTGGATCTGGCCCGGGATTACTACGCCCACCACGTGGAGCTCAAGCCCGGCGCGCTGCCCCTGCTGGAAGTGCTGCGGGCGGCGGACACGCCCATGGCCATCTTCACCGCCTGCCGGCCGGAGCTGTGCCGGCTGGTGCTGGAGCGGTATGGGCTGGCCCCCTTCTTCGGCCACATCGTCTACGCCGAGGACATCGGCCTGGAAAAGCATGACCCCCGGTGCTTCCTGCGGCTGAGCGAGATCCTCGGCGCGAACCCGGCGGACTGCGTCCTGCTGGACGACAGCCCCTACAACTGCGCCACGGCCAAGGCCGCCGGCATGGCCACAGTGGGGGTGTACGACGAATTCTACGCCCCCCGGCAGGCTGAGCTGCGGGCCGTGGCTGACCGGTACGTGACCTCGCTGGAGGAGCTTCTATAACAGGAGGAGAGCGGTGCGGCTTCGGCCGCGCCGCTCTTTTTGCCTTGACAGGCCGGAGGGCCGGGTGATAGGATAGCCTTGATATTCCAGTATTTTGGAACCCCGCCGGACGCTCCGGACATATCGAAAGGCAGGCGCGACGCTATGGAGCTTTTACAGGAAAATCGCGGATTTCAGGCCCTTTTCCAGCCCATGCAGGAGGGCATCCTCATCATTGACAGGGCCGCCCGCATCGTCTTTGCCAATCAGGCCTATCTGGACTTTCTCGGCATGCCGTGGGAGAACATCCGGGGCCGTCTGCTGCGGGAGGTCCGCCCGGGCGCCCGCCTGCCCGACGTGCTGACCACCGGGAAGCCCATCCTCCATGCCCCCCGGATGGAAAAACAGGACGAGATCTATTTTGTCAATATGTACCCCATCAAGGAGGACGACGCGGTGATCGGCGGCCTCTCGGTGGTGACGTTCCTCAAGGATGCCTACGACTTCCAGCGCGAGCTGCGGTCCTACGAAAAGCGGAACAAACAGGTGCTCCGCCGGGTGAACAAAGCGAACTCCGCCCGGTACACCTTCGACTCCATCGTCGCGGTGGCGGAAAACTCTCAGGCCGCCCTCCAGCTGGCCCGGAGGGCGGCGGCCACCGAGGCTTCGGTGATGCTGGCCTCAGAGAGCGGCACCGGCAAGGAGCTGTACGCACAGGCCATTCACAATGCCAGCGCCCGGAAAAACGAGGTGTTCGTGGCCATCAACTGCGCCAACTTCAACGCGAACACGCTGGAGTCTGAGCTGTTCGGCTATGTGGAGGGGGCCTTCACCGGGGCGAAGAAGGGCGGCAAGATCGGCCTGTTCGAGGCGGCCAGCGGCGGCACGCTGTTTCTGGACGAGGTGTCTGAAATGGACTACGCGCTTCAGGCCAAGCTCCTCCGGGCCATACAGGAGGGCCGCATCCGCCCTGTGGGCGGCGTCAACGAGATCGAGGTGGACGTGCGGCTCGTCTGCGCATCCAACGCCGACCTCACCGCCTACATCGAGCAGGGCAAATTCCGCCGGGACCTCTACTACCGTCTGTCCACCTTTCAGATCCGCATCCCGCCCCTGCGGGAGCGGCGGGAGGACATCCCCGCTCTGACGGAGGAACTGCTGGCCGGGCTGTCCAAAAAGCTCAAGCGCTCCGTCACCATCACTGGCGATGCCCTGCACTGCCTCACCGTCCACGACTGGCCGGGCAACGTGCGGGAGCTGCGCAACGTGCTGGAGTTCTCCGCCTACCTCTCCGACAACGGCACCATCGTGCAGGATTCCCTGCCGGAGCATATCGCCCGCCCCGCCGTGGAGCAGCCGGAGGTCCCTCTGTCCCAGCGGGTACGGGCCTTTGAGCAGGCGGAGATCAACAAGCTGCTGCTGAAAAACGGCACGGATCTGGAGGGCAAGAAAAAGACCGCCAAGCAGCTGGGCATCTCCCTGGCCACGCTGTACAACAAGCTGGCTCCATTGGAGTTCTAAATTTCTGGAACTGCATTCTAAAAAGCTGGAACCCTTGTGATTTCACACAAATCAGGGCGTTTTCCCGCGGATTTCTTTGGGCTGATTCTAATATTTTAGAATCAGCCCGTTCTCTTTGCCTCGGCCGCGCGCCGGGAAAGCGCCTGAGCGCGCTGGCTTTCCGGGCGTTTCTCTGCGCGGCCCCCATTTTGGCACGCCGCTTGCAATATAACTTTGGCGTAGCTACAACGCGGCCGCGTTGATCGAACATCAAACTGAAAAAAGAGGAGGAACCCAAATGCAAACCGCACTTGCCATTCTCGGCTTCGTGACTGTCATCGTCATGCTGATCCTGATCATGACGAAAAAGGCATCCCCCGCCGTGGCGCTCATCGCCGTCCCCTTTATCACGGGCATCATCGCCTGCTTCTTCATCAAGGTCGTCCCTGAGGGCGCGCCCGAGGGCGCCGAGGGCGTAGTGAACTTCTTCGCCAACCTCAAGTCTCTGGGCGGCATGATCGCCGGAAAATCCGGCATCGGCGCCGTCGCCGCCACCGGCGTTATGTTCATTTTCTCCATCCTGTTCTTCGGCATCCTCACCGACGCCGGTACCTTCCGCCCCATCATCGGCGGCATCACCAAGCTGGTGGGTACCAACCCCGTGCTCATCGCCATCGGCACCGCCATCATGGCCATGATCGTCCATCTGGACGGCTCCGGCGCCGTCACCTTCCTGATCTGCGTGCCCCCGCTGGTCCCGCTGTATGACGCCGTCGGCATGAAGCGCACCACGCTGGCCTCCATCGTGGCCATGGCCGCCGGCACCATGAACATCCTGCCCTGGGGCGGCCCCACTCTCCGCGCCGCCAACGCCCTTCAGGTGGACGTGGTCAAGGACCTGTTCCTCCCCGTGCTGCCTGCCGTTATCGCCGGTCTGGTGTGCGTGCTCGTCTTCGCCGCCCTGCTGGGTCTGCGTGAGAAGCGCCGTCTGGGCGACGTGGCCCTGAAGCGGGTAGAGTACAAGGCCGCTGAGCTCACCGAAGAGGAGAAGGCTCTGGCCCGTCCCCACCTGTTCTGGGTCAACGTCATCCTCATCATTGCCGCCATCGTCACCCTGCTGTTCTCCGGCTTCGCACCCGCCGTTGTCTTCATGCTGGCCTATGTCGTGGCCACCGTGATCAACTACCCCAAGGTCGCCGACACCAAGGCCCGGGTGGACGCCCACGCCAAGAGCGCCATTATGATGTGCTCCGTCCTGTTCGCCGCCGGCGCGTTCTGCGGCATCATGAAGGGCACCGGCATGATCACCGAGATGGCCAACGTGCTGGTCTCCATCATCCCTCACTCCATGGGCCGCTTCTTCCCCGTGATCACCGGCGTTATCGCCATGCCCGCCTCCCTGCTGTTTGACCCCGACTCCTTCTACTACGGCGTGCTGCCCGTGCTGGCCCAGACCGCCGAGGGCTTCGGCGTGGCCGGCGTCAACGTGGGTCAGGCCGCCATCCTCGGCCAGATGACCACCGGCTTCCCCGTCTCCCCGCTGACCCCCGCCACCTTCCTGCTGGTGGGTCTGGCCGGCGTGGATCTGGGCGAGCATCAGAAAAAGACCATCCCCCTGGCCTTTGCCATCACCATCGTCATGCTGATCGTCGGCGTGATCACCGGCGGCATCACCATCTGAAACCGACCGACAGTTTTTTGGGAAAGGAAGTCTTGATACTATGAAGAGCATCCGCATCGGCTCCGGCGCCGGTTACGCCGGCGACCGTCTGGAGCCCTCCCTCGAGCTCATTGAGAAGGGCAATCTGGATTACATCAGCTATGAGTGCCTGGCCGAGCGCACCATCGCCATCGGCCAGCAGGCCAAGCTCAAGGACCCCACCAAGGGCTACAACGGCCTGCTGGAGCACCGCATGGAAAAGGCCCTGCCCCTGTGCTGGGAGCACAAAGTAAAGCTCATCACCAACATGGGCTCCGCCAACCCCGAGGCCGCCGCCCAGAAGTGCGTGGAGATCGCCCGCAAGCACGGCCTGGCCGGGATGAAGATCGCCTGCGTCACCGGCGACGACCTGCTGCCTGTCATCGACAAGTACATGGACACCGAGGTTTGGGAGACCGGCGAGCCGCTGTCCAAGCTCCCCGGCGAGATTGTCTCCGCCAACGCCTATATGGGCGTTGAGGGCATCCTCAAGGCGCTGGACATGGGCGCCGACGTGGTCGTCACCGGCCGCGTGTCCGACCCCGCCATCTTCATGGCCCCCATCATCCACGAGTTCGGCTGGGCGCTGGACGACTGGGATAAGCTGGGCAAGGGCACCATGATCGGCCACCTGCTGGAGTGCGGCGGTCAGGTCACCGGCGGCTACTACGCCGAGCCGGGCAAGAAGGACGTCCCCGGCGTGGGCCATCTGGGCTTCCCCATCATTCAGGTCAGCGAGGACGGCTCCTTCTTCGTCACCAAGGTCCCCGAGGCCGGCGGCATGGTCACCCCCGACACCTGCGCCGAGCAGATCTGCTACGAGATCCACGATCCCACCAAGTACCTGACCCCCGATGTGGTGGCCGACTTCCAGCAGGTGAAGTTCACCCAGGTGGAGAAGGACGTGGTCAAGGTGGAGGGCGCCACCGGTCGGCCCAAGACTGAGACCTTCAAGTGCTCCATCGGCTACCGTGACTGCTTCATCGGCGACGGCGAGATCAGCTACGGCGGTCCTGGCTGCCTCAACCGCGCCAAGCTGGCCCTCGAGATCATCAAGGAGCGGCTGGAGCTGGTGGCTCCCGGCCAGTTCGACGAGCTGAAGTTCGACCTCATCGGCTGCAACAGCCTGTACTGGAACCCCGACTACAAGTACAACGAGCCCTCCGAGGTCCGGGTCCGCGTGGCCGGCCGCGCCAGGACCAAGGCTGTCGCCGATCTGGTCCCCAACGAGGTGGAAGCCCTGTACACCAACGGCCCCGCCGGCGGCTGCGGCGCTGTGAAGCGCACCCGGGACATCGTCTCCGTGGCCTCCATTCTGGTCAGCCGCTACGACGTGAAGCCCGAAGCCAAGATCTTTGTGGTCTGAGAAAGGAGCTGTGCAAATTATGAAACTCTGGGAAATCGCTCACTCCCGCACCGGCGACAAGGGCAACATCTCCAACGTGTCCCTCATCGCGTATGACGCCAAGGACTGGGAGCTCATCCGGGAAAAGGTCACCCCCGAAAAGGTGAAAGAGCACTTCAAGGGCATCGTCAAGGGCGAGGTCGTCCGCTACGAGCTGCCCAACATCCACGCGCTGAACTTCGTGATGTACGCTGCGCTGGGCGGCGGCGTCACCCGCTCCCTGTCCGTGGATATGCACGGCAAGGGCCTGTCCAGCTATCTGCTGGATATGGAGATCTGACCCAACCATTTCAACAATCTTCTCTCTATGAAAGCAGGGGAGCGGGACAAAGTCCCGCTCCCCTGCCTATTTATTGCGTCAGGCGCTTCGCCGCCCCCATCGCCAGCGGGAAGATCACCCCGCCCACGCCGTTGCCCGCGGTGATGACCAGCAGACACAGAAGCGCCCGGGGCGTCCACCCCGCCATGGCAAAGTAGAACATGTCGGCCACGCAGTGCTCAAACCCCGCGAGGATGAACACCGTCACCCCGAAGCACAGGCCCAGATACTTGCCCAGTTCATGGGGATTTTTCAGGTAGCTCTCCACGGCAATAAAGATCAGAATGTTGCAGAATATGCCAAGAGCGAACAGGGAGAGCAGGCTGTCTCCGGTCTTGACGGCGGCCAGTGCCGCAGCCCTGGCCACCAGCGTGGGGCCCAGCCGGGTGGCCCGCAGGAGCAGGGCTGTGAGCTCCGCCCCACCCAGATTGCCCAGCCAGACGAGGGCGAGAAAGCCCCAGTAGCCCGCCGGCTTGCCGGGGAGGTAGCACACCTTGCCGGTAAACAGGTTCAGGCCGAGGGTACACACCATAAACAGCCCTACGCAGAAGAACACCGCCCCTGCCACCCTGCTGTCCAGCGACAGGAACACCGCCCCGCCGATGGAGATGGCCGCCCCCGCCAGTACTGCCAGAAGAAAATCGCTTCTCCGCTTCATTTAGTACCCTCCCAATGCAGAAATACAAGATATGGTGTTAGTATACCATGCCGGAGCGCGGCGTACAATCCGGATTTTCCCACAAAAAACACCGGCGCCCCGTGGGGGCGCCGGTGCATTTTGGTCATACCTTTTTCATGTGCTGGGCGGCAGACTTGAGCATCAGCCGCTTGGTGCCCACATTGTCGAAGGCGATCTCCACCAGCGCATCCCCTCCCATTTTCTGTACAGAGAGCACCATGCCCTTACCAAAGGCCTTGTGCTCCACCATGTCGCCCTTGCGGAACTCGGGCAGGCTGGAGGGGGCCGCCGGGGCAGTGTAGCCGCTGGCGGGCCGCTGGGCGATGGGCCGGTGGGTGGAGGCGGGCCGTCCGCCCGCGGAGGGAGCTCCGCGGCCGGTGCGGACGGGGCCGTCCGCCCGGCGGAAACCGGCGGCGGGATTGCCGAAGCCGCCCCGCTGGACCTCCCGGGGCCGCCGGTCGAAATCCTCGGTCCAGCCGCCGCCGTCCCGGTCCAGATAGCTGCGGCCGGACATCTCCAGCAGCTCCGGCGGGATCTCCCCGGTGAAGCGGGAGGGCCTGTTGGAGCTGGTACGGCCAAAGAGCATCCGCTGCCCCGCGCAGGTGAGGTACAGCCGCTCCTTGGCCCGGGTGAGGGCCACGTAGCACAGCCGCCGCTCTTCCTCCATCTCCTCCGGGTCGCCGATGGTGCGCATGCCGGGGAAGATGCCCTCTTCCATGCCCACCACGAAGACCACAGGGAACTCCAGCCCCTTGGCGGCGTGCATGGTCATCATCACCACGGCGTCCTCATTGGGGTCGTGGTTGTCCAGGTCGGTGTAGAGGGCGATCTCATCCAGGAAGCCCGCCAGAGAAGGCTCCCCCTCCACGTTCTCCAGATAACCGTTGATGGAAGTGGCCAGCTCCTGCACGTTCTCCAGCCGGGTGCGGCTCTCCACGTCGTTCTTGGCCTGGAGCATGGCAGCGTAGCCCGTGCGGGCCACCGCCTCGGTGTAGAACTCCGGCAGGGTCATGGTCTGGCTCAGGCCGGTGAGGTCGCCGATGAGGGCGGTGAACTGTCCCAGCCGGGGGGCCGCCCTCTGGAGCTCCGGGTAATTGCCCGCGTCCACCAGCACGGACCAGAGGGAGCGCTCTTCCGCCGCGGCGATGGCGGCGGCCTTGTCCATGGTGGTGTCCCCGATGCCGCGGGGCGGGTTGTTGACGATGCGGCGCAGTCGCAAATCATCGTCATGGTTGTGGATGACGCAGAGGTAGGCCAGCATGTCCTTGACCTCCGCCCGGTCGAAGAAGCGGGTGCCGCCGATGACCCGGTAGGGGATGCCGTTGCGCTTGAATGCCTGCTCGATCTGGTTGGACTGGGCGTTCATGCGGTAGAGCACGGCGTGGTCGTTCCAGTGCCGGCCCTCCCGGTAGCCGGCCAGCACCTTGCCCGCCACATACTGGGCCTCGTCATTCTCGTTCATGGCGGTGTAGAGGGAGACCTTCTCCCCCTTGTCCCCGGCGGTCCACAGCTGCTTGCCCTTCCGTCCCTGATTGTGTTGGATCACCGCGTTGGCCGCCGCCAGAATGTTGGCGGTGGAGCGGTAATTTTGCTCCAGTCGGATGGTGCGGCAGCCCTTGTACTGGTCCTCGAAGGAGAGGATGTTCTCGATGGTGGCGCCCCGGAAGCGGTAGATGGACTGGTCATCATCGCCCACCACGCAGATATTCTCATGCCCGCCCGCCAGCAAGGAAGCCAGCAGATACTGGAGGTTGTTGGTGTCCTGATACTCGTCGATGAGCACATAGCGGAACTTCCGCTGGTAGTAGGTACGCACCTCCTCGTCCTGCTGGAGCAGACGGACGGTGTGGAGGATGATATCGTCGAAATCCAGCGCCCCGGCGTCCCACAGGCGGCGCTGATAGGCGGTGTACAGGGCCGCGATCTTCTGCAGGCGGAAGTCCCCGGCCGCCGCCGCGGCCTTCTCGAAGTCGGCGGCCAGCTGCAGCTTGTCCTTGGCCTGAGAGATGGTCCCCAGTACTGACCGGGGCGGGAACTGCTTGTCGTCGAAGTTCAGTTCCTTCAGGCAGTCCTTCATCACCCGGACAGAGTCGTCGGTGTCATAGATGGTGAAGGAGGAGGGGAAGCCGATCCTCTCCCCGTCCCGGCGGAGGATGCGCACGCAGGCGGAGTGGAAGGTGGAGGCCCAGACGTCCCGGGCCTCGGGGCCCAGCATCCGCTCCAGCCGCTCCTTCAGCTCCCCCGCCGCCTTGTTGGTAAAGGTGATGGCGATAATGGACCAGGGCACGGCGGGGTCCACGGCGCACAGCCGGTCCGCCCGGAGCTTCAGCTCCTTCCGGGGCTGGGCCACGTAGTCCCGCAGCAGGTCCACATCGGTGCTCTCCACCCAGTCGGGGGTCTCCACGGTGTCCGACCCGCGGCCGTAGCGGATGAGATTGGCGATGCGGCGGATGAGCACCGTGGTCTTGCCCGAGCCGGCACCCGCCAGCAGCAGCAGGGGCCCCTCGGTATCCAGCACAGCCTCCCGCTGCTCCGGGTTGAGGTCGGCATAGTTCAGGGCGATGGCCTGCCGCCGCAGGCGGCAGAACTCCTGCTCCTGTTCATGTGTCAGCATAAGATCAGTCCTTTGAAGTCGATTGGGATAAGCATACCACGGTTCGCTCAAAAAGTACAGAACTAACATTGACTTCCCCTCGGCCAGACGGTAGAATGGGGAGCAGTAAATCAGCGGGGGAGGGGACGGAGATGCGAAAACTGGCCTGGTTCTCCGGCGGCTTCGCCCTCGCCTGCCTGCTGTCTGCCTATGCGCTGGGCGGGCTGCTGCCCGCCCTCATCGCCGCCGGGATCTTTGCCGCGGCTCTTACCGCCGCGCTGGCCACCCGGCCCAGAGGGACCGAGAGCCCGGATCTCTCCCTGCTGCCCGCGGGGCGGCGGGCGGTATTCCAGATCGCCCGGCGGCTGGCGGCCCTCTGCCTCGGGGCGGCGCTGGCCTTCGGCTGGGCCGCAGGGTATGCCGCGCTCTTCCGCGCCCCGGCGGAGGCGCTGGCCGGCACGGAGCAGGCCATCACCGGTACCGTGGCCTCCTACCCGCAGGAGACCTCCATCGGCGGCCGGTCCCTGACCGTGAAGCTGGACGGCGGCCTCACCGCGCCGGATGTGCTGCTGTACGCCGGGCCCGACTGGGCAGGCCTCCGCCCCGGGGACCGGATCGCCTGCACCGCCCGGCTGAAGTCCTCCGACTTTCTCTACGGAGACGAGACCACCTATTACACTGCCAAGGGCATCTATCTGCTGGCCTACTGCAACGATCCGCCGCAGGCGGAGCGGGCGGAGACCGTCCCTCTCCGGTACTGGCCTGCCCTGTGCGCCCACGCCCTGCGGGGCGGCATTTTCGCCGCCTTCGGCGAGGAGAGCGCGCCGCTGGCCGCCGCGGTGACGCTGGGGGACAAGTCCGGCCTGGACGAGGGCCTGTACACCGCCCTGACCCGCTCCGGCCTGATGCACGCGGCGGTGGTGTCCGGCATGCACATCTCCTTTCTGGCGGGAATGATCGTGGCCCTGTTCCGGGGCAGCCGCCGGGCGGCCCTCTGCGCCGTGCCCATCCTGCTGTTCTACGCCCTCATGGCCGGCGGCACCCCCTCCGCCCTCCGGGCAGTCATCATGCAGGCAGTGATCCTGGCCGGGCCCCTGCTGAACCGGGAGCCCGACCCGCCCACGGCCCTGGGCCTTGCCCTGCTGGTCCTGCTGCTCCAGAATCCCTTTGCCGCTGCAAGCGTCAGCCTGCAGCTGTCCTTCGCCTCGGTGGCAGGCATCCAGCTGGTCTCCGCCCGGGTGAGCCGTGCGCTGGAGACCCCTGTGAAGAAGCGCCTCCGGGGGGATGCCCTGCCCAAGCGGGCCCTGCGGGGCGCGTGGCGGCTGCTGGCCGCCAACCTGTCGGTGACGCTGGGAGCCATGGTGTTCACCACACCCCTCATCGCCCTGTATTTCGGCAAGCTGGTGCTGGTGTCCCCGGTGACCAACCTCCTGTGCCTGTGGGCGGTGACCCTGCTGCTGATCCTCGCCCTGCTGGCGGGCACCCTGGGTGTTTTCCTGCCCGGAGCGGCCGCTGTGCTGGCCCCGGTCCTCACCCTGCCGGTGCGCTACCTCTCCGCCGTGACCGGGACCCTCGCCCGACTGCCGCTGGCCTGCCTGTCCAGCGAGGACCGGAACGTCCGGATCTGGCTGGCGGCGGTGTACGTGCTGGCGCTGTCCATCGCTCTGGCCCGGCGGAGGCTGCGGCAGACCCTGCTGGCCCTCGGCTGCGCCGGGGCGCTGCTGGCGCTGGCCATCGGGCTCAATGCGCTGGGCGTGCGGCGTGCGGACCTGACCGTCACCGCGCTGGACGTGGGGCAGGGAGCCTCCACCCTCATCCTGTCGGGGGATTCCACCGTCCTCGCCGACTGCGGCGGCAGCGGGTCCGACTCCGCCGGGGACATCGCCGCCGACCGGCTGGCCCTGCTGGGCCGGCGCACCCTGGACGCACTGGTGTTCACCCATCTGGACGCCGACCACTTCAACGGCGCGGAGCGTCTCTTCGCCCGGCTGAAGGTCCGCCGGGTGTATGTCCCTGAAGTGGGCTCCCATCAGGAGGAGCTGGCTGCCCTCCGGGCCATGGCGGAGGCGGCGGGGGCTGAGGTCATCCCGGTGTCCGACATCACGGTGATCCCTGCCGGGGAGGCCTCCGTCACCCTCTATCCGCCCATGGGCAGCGGCACCTCCAACGAGGAGGGCCTGTTCCTGCTGGCTTCGGCCGGGGACTTCGACGCCCTCGTCACCGGGGACGCCGACTCCTTTGTGGAGGATATGCTGGTAAAATACTGCCCCATCCCGGACATCGAGCTTCTGCTGGTGGGGCACCACGGCTCCGCCGGCTCCACTGGGGAGCGGCTGCTGGACGCCCTCCGTCCGGAGCTGGCGGTGATCTCCGTGGGGTATAATTCCTATGGCCACCCGGCCCAGTCGGTGCTGGACCGGCTGCGGGCCGGGGGCGCAGAGGTCTGGCGCACCGACCGGGACGGCTCGGTCACCGTCTCCCTGCGGGATGGCCGTGTGTCCGTACAAACCTGATATGAGAGGAGGGCTCCCATGCCCCCGAGACCCAAAACCGACAACACCGCCATGCGGGCGCTGAAAAAGTCCCTGAAGGCCGGTGCCCCCGGGCAGCTCTATGTATTCTACGGCGAGGAGGCCTACCTGCGGGACTACTACGTGGGCCAGCTGAAGCAGGCCCTGCTCCCCGCCGGGCTGGAAGACTTCAACCTCCACACCGCTCAGGGGAAGGACTGTTCCGCCGCGTGGATCGAGCAGGCGGTGGACTGCCTGCCCATGATGAGCGAGCGCACCCTGATCCTTGTCACCGACTTCGACCTGTTCGGCGTGGGCGAGAAAGACCGGGAGCATCTGGCAGCCCTCTTCGCCGACCTGCCGGAGTACTGCTGTCTGGTGTTCGTGTACGACCTGCTGACCTACAAGGCCGACGGCCGCTCCAAGCTGGCGGCGGCGGTGAAGGCCAACGGTCTCACCGTGAACTTCCAGCGGCAGGAGCAAGGGGACCTGACCGACTGGATCTGCCGCCGGTTCCGGGCCACCGGCCATTCCATCGACACGGAGGACGCCCGCTACCTCATCTTCCTCTGCGGGGACCTGATGAACAATCTGGCCTCTGAGATCGGCAAGATCGCCGCCTACGCCCCCGCCCAGCGGGTCACCCGGGGGGACATCGACGCCGTGGCCGTACCCCAGATCGACGCGGTGGTGTTCCAGATGACCGACGCCATGGCCCGCCGGGATTTCGACAAGGCTGCCTCCGTTCTGGCCGACCTGTTCCACGCCCAGGAGTCCGGCGTGATGATCCTTTCTGTGATGGGCAAGTACTTCCGCCAGCTGTACACCGCCCGGCTCTACCTGGACCGGGGGAAGAGCAGAAACGACTTCATGGCCCTGTGGAGCATGAAGAGCTCCTACCCAGCGGACAAGCTGCTGGACGCCGCCCGGCGCTTCTCGCTGGAGTGGTGCCGCCACGCCGTCCGCCGCTGCAGCGAGACGGAGTTCCTGCTCAAGGCCTCCTATGGGCAGGAGCAGGAGGTCCTCACCGGCCTGCTGATGGAGCTGGCCGCAGGAAGGAGGGCCATCCGGTGATCCGCATCAAGGAGGCCATCGTGGTAGAGGGCCGGTACGACAAAAACGCCCTGTCTCAGGTGGTGGACGCCGTCATTCTGGAGACCTCCGGCTTCGGCGTGTTCAAGGATGCCGAGCGGCTGGCCCTGCTGCGCCGGCTGGCGGAGCAGCAGGGACTCATCGTTCTCACGGATTCCGACGGGGCGGGCTTCGTCATCCGCAACTACCTGAAGGGGGCCATTCCCCCGGGGCAGGTGAAGCACGCCTACATCCCCGACATCTACGGCAAGGAGCGCCGCAAGCGCACCCCCGGCAGGGAGGGCAAGCTTGGCGTGGAGGGTATGAAGCCCGAGGTGCTGCTTCAGGCCCTGCTCCGGGCCGGGGCCACCGTGGAGGGGGAGGAGCCCGCCCCCCGGGGGCAGCTGACCCCCGCAGACCTGTTCACGCTGGGCCTCACGGGCCCGAACTCG
Source organism: uncultured Oscillospiraceae bacterium (assembly GCA_934667095.1). GTDB lineage: Bacteria > Bacillota > Clostridia > Oscillospirales > Oscillospiraceae > Enterenecus. The sequence continues at coordinate 60,171 of CAKULE010000012.1, forward strand.
GCGGAGCGCCGGGCCGCCCTGCTGCGGCGGCTGGCCCTGCCCGAGCACATGAGCGCCAAGGCCCTGCTGACGGTGCTCAACGCCCTGTACACGCCGGCGGAGGTCTCCGCTCTGGCCGTAGAGCTGTAAAAAGGACCGCCCCTGCCGGCTGTGCCGGCAGGGGCGGTGTTTTTCATGCCGTCTGCAGTGGTCGCGGATTATTTTCTCCAGTGCTTCAGGCCGGGCACCACGGCCTCCATGTGTGCCCGGACCTGCTCCGCGGGCCAGGCTTCGCTGGCCATGTGCGCCACGCAGAAGTCGATCAGCTGCTCCATGCTTGTGTACTTGAACTCGCCGTCGGAATAGCACCACTTGCAGTAGTCCTCGTTGAACCCGCCGTCGGGCTCTTTGCTGGTGGTGGAGTCCTCCAGCGGCATCCCGCAGCACTGGCAGATCAGCTGCCGCGGGGCGCCCAGCAGCGTGTTGATCGAAACGTCATAAAGCCTCGACAGCACCTTCAGGGTCTCCAGCCCCGGCGTAGTCTCCCCCGTCTCCCAGCGGGACACCGCCTGCCGCGTTACGAGCACCCGTTCGGCCAGCTCTTCCTGGGATAGTCCCCGCTCCGTCCTCAGCTGATACAGGATCTCCTTTGTCTCCATACAGAACACCTCCCTGCGGTCAGTGTAGCACAGGCTCCGCGTTCAGACAAGCAACCCGCGGTTGCTGCCCCTGGTTTGCCGGGCCGTTTCCTCTCGGGCCGCCCTCTGCGAGAATTTTCCCGCTGCCCCGGCCTTTCGGCCTTGTTTTTGCCGCTGGCGTCTGTTATAATAATACATCTAAAGTAAAGTGGTGCGGTATGCCCCCGCGCCGTCCCGGAAGAGAGGAGAACCGCCGGCATGAGCAAAAAGATCATTCAGCTTCTAGCCCCCAGATTTTACGTATATTTCGTCGCCATGCTGGCCTTCAGCGGCGTCAGTGCCCTACTGAGCCGGATGGACGTGGCCATCGCGGAGCTCATCGTCACCGGCATTCTCTACTGCATCTATTACGCCGCTGCCCGCCAGCGCAAGGCCAACACCGACAGCTATCTGGCCCAGCTGGCCGCCAGCCTGGACCGGGCCGGCGGTGAGAGCACCATCAACTGCCCCCTGCCCATGGTCATCTTCTCCCCGGAAAGTGACGAGATCATCTGGTCCAACGAGCGGTTCCTTCAGCTCACCGACCGGCAGGAGGGCATCTTCGACAGCCGTCTGTCCCAGCTGGTGCCCGAGTTCCCCACCCGCTGGCTGCTGGAGGGCAAGAGCGAGTGCCCCGGCGAGGTCACGGTGGGCGGCAGGCGCTATCAGGTGTTCGGCTCCGTCTCCCGCTCGGACAGCGGAGAGGTCCCTGCGCTGGCCACCACCTACTGGCTGGACGTCACCGACTACGCCAACACCTCCGACGTGTACAAGGCCACCCGGCTGGTGGTGGCGGTGCTCCTGCTGGACAACTATGAGGACGCCATCAAGATTCAGGAAGACGTGGTGCGCACTGCCATGCTCTCCGACATCAACCAGAAGTTCACCGAGTGGGTGGGCGACACCGGCGGCCTCATTCTCCGGCTGGACCGGGACCGTTACCTCTTTCTCTTTGAGGAACAGTATCTGGGCCAGTACAAGAGCAGCAAATTCGACCTGCTGGACAAGGTCCACACGGTCTGCACCCCCAACGGCATTCCCACCACCCTGTCCATCGGCGTGGGCACCGACGGGGACACCCCGGCGGAGCTCTTCCGCTTTGCCACCCTGTCTGCCGACATGGCCCTGTCCCGGGGCGGCGATCAGGCAGTAGTCAAGACCCGCTTCGGCTTCGAATTCTACGGCGGCCGCTCCCGGGAGACCGAGAAACGCACCAAGGTCAAAAGCCGCGTGATGGCCTCCGCCCTCGGCGATCTGGTCACCGACGCCTCCTGCGTGCTGGTCATGGGCCACCGGGCCGCAGACATGGACGCGGTGGGTGCCGCGGTGGGCGTCTGCGCCATCGCCCGCAAGCGGGGCGTGCCCGCCTTCCTCATCCGGGAGACCGTCCCCACCCCTGCGGACGAGCTGTACCGCCGGGTGATCGAGATGGAATATTACAGGGACCGGCTCATCGACGCGCAGGAGGCCCTCCTCCGGGCGGACACCAACACCCTGCTGGTGGTGGTGGATACCAGCCGGCCGGAGCAGGTGGCGAGCCCCGAGGTGCTCACCTCCTGCAACAAGGTGGCCGTCATTGACCACCACCGCCGGGCGGCCACCTACATCGAGGGCGCGGCCCTGAACTTCCACGAACCCTCGGCTTCCTCCGCCAGCGAGCTGGTGACCGAGCTCATTGGCTGCCTGATGGAGCCCTCCGACCTCCAGACCGGCGAGGCCGAGGCCCTGATGGCCGGCATCATGCTGGACACCAAGAACTTCACCATGCGCACCGGCGGCCGCACCTTTGAGGCCGCGGCCCTGCTCCGCCGGGCCGGGGGCGACACCAATCAGGTCAAGAAGCTCTTCCAGACCGACCTGACCGACACCATCGCCAAGTACCGCATCATACAGAACGCCCGCATCTACCGGGGGGACATCGCCATCGCCCCCGTAGACCGGGACGTGGGCCGGGTGACGGCGGCGCAGGCGGCGGACGAGCTGCTGAACATCGCGGGCATCAACACCTCCTTCGTGCTCTACCCGGCGGAGGATCAGGTGATCGTCTCCGCCCGCAGCATCAACGATACCAACGTGCAGGTCATTGTCGAAGCCCTTGGGGGCGGCGGCAACGGCGCCGCCGCCGGGGCCCAGATCCCCGGCCGCAGCGTGGAGGAGGTCACGGAGCTGCTTACTGCCGCACTGGACAACTATTTCAGGGAGGACGAGGGCCCGCAGCCCGAGTCCGTCTGACCATACCAATGAATTGGAGGAAACAACAATGAAAGTCATTTTACAGCAGGACGTAAAGGGTCAGGGCAAGCGGGGCCAGATGGTGGAGGTCTCTGACGGCTACGGCCGCAACTTCCTTCTCCCCCGCAAGCTGGCCGTGGAGGCCACGGCCGACGCCGTGAACACCATGAAGATGCAGGACAAGGCCAAGAAGGCCCGCGAGGCCGAGGAAAAGGCCCAGGCCGAGGCGGTGGCCGAGCAGCTGAAGGGCTGCCAGGTGAAGATCCCCGCCCGGGCCGGTCAGGGGGGCCGCCTGTTCGGCTCTGTCACCAGTAAGGAGATCTCCGAGGCGCTGAAGGAGCAGTTCGGCCTGGACGTGACCAAGACCCGCATCGTCCTGCCCGACCCCATCAAGTCCTTCGGCCCCTTCGAGCTGAAGTGCAAGCTGGGCTATGAGGTCACCGGCACCATCTACGGCATGGTGACCGAGGAGAAGTAACCGCCGCAGCTGCCCCAAACCCTATCCCCGGGAGGTGCTGAAATGGACGAACTGAATGAGCTGGCCATGCCCCACAGCGTGGAGGCGGAGCAGGCGGTGCTGGGCTCCATGCTCATTGACGAGCGGTGCGTGCCCGACGTGGCCGCCCGCCTCACCGCCGACGATTTCTACATGCGCCAGAACCGGGAGCTCTATCAGGTGCTGTTCGGCATGTTCAACCGGTTTGAGACCATCGACCCCGTCACCGTGCTGGACCGGATGAAGCAGGCCGGCGTGTACGAGGAGGAGCGCTCCGTGGCCTATCTGCGCCAGCTGATGGAGATCACCCCCACCGCCGCCAACGTGATGGAGTACGTGGCCATCGTGGCGGACAAGGCCCTGCTGCGCCGGGTGGGCGAGACCGCCGGCGAGCTCACCGAGATGGTCCGCAGCGAGAGCGGCACCGCCTCCGCCATTCTGGAGGCGGCGGAGCAGCGCATCTTTGCCATCCGGCAGGGGCGCTCCGCCATCGGCATGGCCCACATCTCCGCCGTCATGTCCTCCGTGTGGGAGACCATCAAGGAGCGGCAGGCCTCCGGGCAGGCGTTCCCCGGCATCTCCACCGGCCTGACCGATCTGGACCGGAAGATCACCGGCCTGAACAACTCCGACCTCATCATTCTGGCCGCCCGGCCCGGCATGGGCAAGACCGCGCTGGCGCTGAACATCGCCTCGGAAGCAGGCAAGTACTCGGGTAAGAGCGTGGCCGTGTTCTCGCTGGAAATGAGCCGGGAACAGCTGGGCATGCGCATGATCTCCACTGAGTGTCTGGTGGACAACAAGGCCCTGCTCACCGGCCGCATCAACGGCGAGGACCAGTGGAACCGGGTGGCCATGGCCGTGGCCGCCCTGAGCCAGACCAAAATTTATATCGACGACGACGCCACCCTTTCCGTGGCGGATATCAACGCCAAGTGCCGGCGGATCAAGGATCTGGGGCTGGTGGTGATCGACTACCTCCAGCTGATGACCTCCGCCGGCGGCACCCAGCGCTCCGGCGACAACCGGCAGCAAATCGTGTCCGATATGTCCCGCTCCCTGAAGCTGATGGCCAAGGAGCTCAACGTGCCGGTGATGTGCCTGTCCCAGCTGTCCCGTGCCAATGAGAGCCGGGCCCAGCACAAGCCCATGCTGTCCGACCTGCGTGAGTCGGGCGCCATCGAGCAGGACGCCGACATCGTCATGTTCATCCACCGGGAGAGCTATTACGACGACGACACGGAGAACCCCAACATCGCCGAGTGCATCATCGCCAAGAACCGCCACGGCGAGACCGGCTCCGTCATGCTGGAGTGGCGGCCGGAGTACACCGTGTTCCGCAATCTGGAACAGCGCTATGACGACGAGGACTACTGACCCCTTCCGCTTCGACCTCATCCCGGCGGGGAGCACCGTGCTGTGCGCCCTGTCCGGCGGAGCGGACTCCATGTACCTGCTGTGCCGGCTGCTGGATGGGGCGGAGGCAGGCGGCTATTCCGTCCGGGCTGCCCACTACCACCACGGCCTGCGCCCCACCGCCGGCCGGGACGAGACCTTCGTCCGGGACTGGTGCGGGGAGCACAGCGTGCCCCTCACTGTGGGCCATGGTGATGTGGCCGCCGAGGCCGCCCGGCAGGGCCGCGGCATCGAGGAGACCGCCCGGGACCTGCGCTACGCCTTTCTCCGCCGGACGGCGGAGAAGATCGGCTGCGGCCTCATCGCCACCGGCCATCAGGCGGAGGACAACGCCGAGACCGTGCTTCTGAACCTCATCCGGGGCTGCGGCTCCCTCCGGGGCATCCCGGAGACACGGGACGGCATCATCCGCCCCATGCTGGCCGTCACCCGGGCTGAGATCTCATCCTATCTGGACATTCACGCCGTCCCCCACGTGGAGGACGAGACCAATACCGACCCCTGCTACGCCCGCAACCGGGTGCGGCGGGAGCTGCTGCCTCTGCTGGAGGCGCTCAATTCCCGTGCGGTGGAGCACATCAATGCCGCTGCCCGCTCCGCAGGAGAGGATGACGCCCTGCTGACCGCCCGGGCGCTGGACCTGCTGGAGGAGGCCCGGTGCGGAGACGGCTGCCTGTCTGCCGCCGCATTGGCCGCGGCCCCGCGGCCGGTGGCCCTCCGGGCGCTGAAGGCCTTTGCCGGCGGCGAGCGGGTCCATCTGGAGGCCCTGCTGGCCCTGTGCGCCGGCAGCGGTCCCGCCCGCAGCCTCGATCTTCCGGGCGGCCGGGCGGTGTGCTCGCTGGGGCGGCTGTATCTGGCTCCGCCCGCCCCGCCGAAGCCCGCGCCCCTGATGCCGGGTGTGCAGCTCTGGGGCAGCTGGCGCATCACTTGCGCCGGGGCTCTCTGCCCCGCCAAGGCCTACGTGAGCCCGGGAGAGTTCTATCTGGCCCCCGGACAGTACCTCATCCGCTCCCGCCGGGAGGGGGATGTGCTCCGACTGGGCCCCCGGCCGGAGAAGACCATAAAGAAACTGATGCTCGAGCAGAAGCTCCCCGCCCCTCTGCGCGCGTCCGTGCCGGTGCTGGACCGGGACGGGGCCGCCGCGGCGGCAGGCGGACTGGGCCCCCACAGGGGGGCGCTGGCCCGGCCGGGGGAGCACTGCCTGCACATCACCATAGAAAATGAAAAAGAGGAGAATCGTCATGCATCAGGACATTAAAGAGGTTTTATTCAGTGAGGAGCAGCTCCGGGACCGCATCCGCCAGCTGGGCGAGGAGATCACAAAGGACTATGCCGGGCAGGAGCTGGTGCTGGTGTGCATCCTCCGCGGCTCCTATATCTTCATGGCCGATTTGAGCCGGGCCATCGACCTGCCCCTCTCGGCGGACTTCATCGCCCTGTCCTCCTACGGCAAGGGCACCAGCAGCTCCGGTCAGGTGGAGCTGCGCAAGGACCTGTCCGACCCCGTGGAGGGCAAGCATCTGCTGATCGTGGAGGATATTCTGGACTCCGGCAACACCCTCTACTATCTGACCAATCTGCTGAAGACCCGGCACCCCGCCTCCGTGCGCATCTGCACCCTGCTGAACAAGCCGGAGCGCCGGGAGAAGGACATCCAACCCGACTACGTGGGCTTCACCATTCCGGACGCCTTCGTGGTGGGCTACGGTCTGGATTACGCGGAGAAGTACCGCAACCTGCCCTATGTGGGCGTCCTCAAGCCCGCTGTCTACGGCGGAGAATAATCGAATTACAAGAGGTATAAACTGTGAAGCAAACTGGCAGATTTCGCATCCTGCTCGTCAATCTGATCCTGCTGGCCCTGCTGTTCTGGGCCTTCACGGCCCTCAGCGGCGGGCAGAAGAACAGCTACATCGAATACTCCGCCGCCCGGGACTGCTTCTTGGCGGAGGAGGTCACCTCCTTCACCGTGGACAAGAACGGCGTTCTGGCCCTCAAGCTGAAAGACGGCACCGTGAAGTACCACGCGCTGGCGGACACCGCCCTGTTCTACGACGATCTGGGCGATACCATCCGGGCCCAGAGGGCGGCGGGCATCCTCACCGACTACGACTTTGAGCAGCCCTACGCCATGCCCGCGTGGCTCCAGACCACCCTGCCGGCGGTGATCTCCGTGGTGCTGGTGCTGGTCCTGTGGTGGCTGATGGCCGCCCGGCAGAACGCCCAGAACGGCGGGCAGGGCGGCGGCCCCATGGGCGGCTTCGGCAAGGCCCGGACCGTCAGCGGCCAGAAGAGCCATGTCACCTTTGCCGACGTGGCCGGCTCTGACGAGGAGAAGGCCGAGCTGCAGGAGATCGTGGACTTTCTGAAGGACCCCCAGCGGTTCATCGATCTGGGGGCCCGCATCCCCAAGGGCGTGCTGCTGGTAGGCCCGCCAGGCACGGGCAAGACCCTGCTGGCCAAGGCCGTGGCCGGAGAGGCCGGGGTGAAGTTCCTGTCCATCTCCGGCTCCGACTTTGTGGAGCTGTACGTGGGTGTAGGCGCCAGCCGGGTTCGCGACCTGTTCGATCAAGCCAAGAAGGAGGCCCCGGCCATCGTCTTCATCGACGAGATCGACGCCGTGGGCCGCCAGCGCGGTACCGGCGTGGGCGGCGGCCATGACGAGCGGGAGCAGACCCTCAACCAGCTGCTGGTGGAGATGGACGGCTTTGCCGCCAACGAGGGGGTCATCGTGCTGGCCGCCACCAACCGGCAGGACATTCTGGACCCCGCCCTGCTGCGTCCCGGCCGGTTTGACCGGCAGGTGTACGTGGGCCGGCCCGACATGAAGGGCCGGGAGGAGATCCTCCGGGTCCATGTGCGCAACAAGCCGCTGGCAGAGGATGTGGACCTGAAGGAGATCGCCCGGGAGACCACCGGCTTCACCGGCGCCGATCTGGAAAACCTGATGAACGAATCCGCCTTGCTGGCCGCCCGCGGCGGGCAGCGGTTCATCACCCTGAAGAATATCCAGGACTCGGTGATCAAGGTCATCGCCGGGCCCGAGAAGAAGAGCCGCAAGCAGATCGAGGAGGACCGCCGCATCACCGCCTATCACGAGGCAGGCCACGCCGTGGTCAGCCGGGCCCTGCCCACGCAGGACCCCGTGCAGCAGATCACCATCGTCCCCCGCGGCCAAGCCGCGGGCATGACCATCAACCGGCCCCAGGAGGACCGGGACCATGTCTCCCGCCAGAGGCTGGTGGAGACCCTGTCCACCCTGCTGGGCGGCCGCTGCGGGGAGGAGGTTGCCCTCGGCTTTGTCTGCACCGGCGCGGTAAGCGACCTCCAGCGGGCCACCGCCATCGCCCGGGACATGGTCACCAAGTACGGCATGAGCGAGAAGCTGGGCAACGTGACCTTCACCACCGGCCATGACGAGGTATTCCTCGGCCGGGACATGGCACAGGCCAAGCCCTATTCCGAGGAGACCGCCGCCGTGATCGACAGTGAGGTCAAGGCCCTGCTGGACAACGCCTACGCCCGCTGCCGGGAGATCCTGACCCGGGACCGGGACAAGCTGGAGCTGGTGGCCCAGTTCCTGCTGAAGCACGAGACCATGGATGCGGACCAGTTCCGTCTGGTCTACGAGGATCCGGCGGCACTGGAAAGCGCCGTCTCTGCCGAGGAGGCGTAACAGCTGCGTATGGAAGAGGAAAAGAAGACCTCCAAGCCCCGCCGGAGCGAGGCCTTTCAGGACCTGAGCACGCTGGCCATCGTGCTGTCGGTGCTCATCCTGATCTTCGTGTTCGTGGCCCGCATCGTCATTGTCAGCGGCGCCTCCATGGAGGACACCCTTCACAACGGCAATGCCATGCTGGTGTGGTCGCTGGGCTACAAGCCCAAACAGGGGGACATCGTGGTCCTCACCCAGACCACCTATCAGGACGACTCCATCGTCAAGCGGGTCATCGCCACCGGCGGCCAGACGGTGGACATCGACTATGGCACCGGCACGGTCTATGTGGACGGCACCGCCCTGAAGGAGGACTATATCAAGGAACGGATGGAGGTCCCCCACTACGGGGAGGGCCTGAACCATATCACCGTGCCGGAGGGCTGCATCTTCGTCATGGGGGACAACCGCAATCACTCTGCCGACAGCCGCTATCCCGCCATCGGCATCGTGGACGAGCGGAGCGTTATCGGCCATGTGCTGCTGGTGCTGTTCCCCTTCTCCGCCTTCGGCACACGATAAGGGGGCAGCACATGAAGAAACACAAGCTCTGGCTGGCCGCCACCATCGTCCTGTGGGCGGCGGCCGCGGCCCTGCGCTGGTGGCAGCTCTCCTCCGCCTTTGAGGAGGACCCCCGACTGGCCATTCCCTTCGCCCCGGCCAGCGTGGCCCTGCTGGTCCTGCTGATCGCCGCCGCCGTGGTGCTGGCTCTGTTGGCCCGCCGGCAGGAGGTCGCCCCCGACCTGAAGGAGGACTGGGCCCGGGCCCTGTACGCCCCCGGGGATAAGCTCTATCTCACCGGACTGGTGCTGGCCGGCTTTCTGGCGCTGGCAGGCGGCTTCGCCTTCCTGCGGCAGGGTATCAGCCTGTTCCAGAACTATCTCGCAGTCCGCGCCCAGCAGGGCGATCTGGCCGGCATGAACAACGGCCTGCTGCGGCTGCTGGCTGGCGCGGCGGGCGTCGCCATGTGCCCCACGCTGATCGGTGCCGGGCGGGACGCAGTCCGCAGCAAGGGCAGCGGCCTGCCCCGGATCGGAGCGGTCTGCGGCTGCCTGTGGATGATGGACTGCTATCGCAGCCACGCCGCCGACCCCGTCCGCTGGGACTATGTGCCCCTGATCCTCGCCATCGTGGCCGGGATCGGGCTCTGTCTGTGCTGGAGCGGCCTGACCTGCGGCGCGCCCCGACCCCGCCGGACCCTCTGGCTGGCGGGTATGACCGTGATCCTCTCCGCCATGGCCATGGTGGGGGAGAGCAGCCTCGGCGCCGTGCTGCTGCTGGCGTCTCAGGCGTTCACCGGCCTGTCCCTGCTGTACCGCCTGCCCCGCAACCTGAACGATCCCCCCGCGGCCCCCGCTGAGGAGCCCCGGCCGGAAGAAACTATGGAGGATGAGCCCCATGCCTGACAAAGAGAAGTTTTATATCACCACACCCATCTATTACCCCAGTGACAAGCTGCACATCGGCCACACCTACTGCACCGTGGCCACCGACTCCATCGCCCGGTACAAGCGCCTGCAGGGCTATGACGTGATGTTCCTCACCGGCACCGACGAGCATGGCCAAAAGATCGAGGACAAGGCCAAGGCCGCCGGCGTCACCCCCAAGGAGTTTGTGGACAGCATCGTGGAGGGCCCTCGGGGGGTCAAGGACCTGTGGAAGCTGATGAACATTTCCAACGACCGGTTCATCCGCACCACCGACGACTACCACGTGGCCGCCATCCAGCGCATCTTCAAAAAGATGTACGACAATGGGGACATCTACAAGGGCACCTACAAGGGCAAGTACTGCAAGCCCTGCGAGTCCTTCTGGACCGAGAGCCAGCTGGTGGACGGCAAGTGCCCCGACTGCGGCCGCGAGGTGCAGGACGCCGAGGAGGAGGCTTACTTCTTCCGCCTGTCCAAGTATGCCGACCGGGTGCAGGACCTGCTGGAGAACTCTGACTTTCTGGAGCCCCGCTCCCGGGTGAACGAAATGGTGAACAACTTCATCAAGCCCGGTCTGGAGGACCTGTGCGTGTCCCGCACCTCCTTCTCCTGGGGCGTGCCCGTGGACTTTGACCCCGGCCACGTGGTGTACGTGTGGATCGATGCCCTGTTCAACTACATGACCGCGCTGGGCTTCGAGAATGATGCGCACCACGATCTGGACAAGTACTGGCCCGCCGACGTCCACATCGTGGGCAAGGAGATTGTCCGGTTCCACTCCATCATCTGGCCCGCCATGCTCATGAGTCTGGGCCTGCCCCTGCCCAAAAAGGTCTTTGGCCACGGCTGGCTGCTGCTGGACGGCGGCAAGATGTCCAAATCCAAGGGCAACGTGGTGGACCCCTATCTGCTGGCGGAGAAGTTCGGGGTGGACGCTCTGCGCTTCTTCCTGATGCGCACCTTCCCCTTCGGGTCTGACGGCAATTTCTCCAACGAGCTGCTGATCCAGACAATCAACGTGGACCTCGCCAACGATCTGGGCAACCTGCTCAGCCGCACCACCGCCATGGCGGGCAAGTATTTCGGCGGCTCTCTGCCCGCGGGCTGCTCTGCCTGTGCCGCGCCCGAGCCCTTTGACACCGAGCTGCGGGACATGACCGCCGGTCTGCGGGACCGCTATCAGGCCCACATGGACGTCTACGCTCCCCACAAGGCGCTGGACGAGGTGTTCAAGGTCATCCAGCGGGCCAACAAGTATATCGACGAGTGCGCCCCGTGGGTGCTGGCCAAGGATATGGAGGCCAACGGTCCCCGGCTGGCCCACGTGCTCTACAATCTGCTGGAGACCACCCGGCTCTGCGGCGTGCTCCTGACCCCCTTCATGCCCGGCAGCATGGAAAAGCTCTTCGTCCAGATCGGCGCCCCTGCCGGGGTGCAGACCTGGGAGAGCGCCGCCTCCTTCGGCGTCCTGCCGGAGAGCGCCGCCATCGCCAAGGGCGAGAATCTCTTCCCCCGCATCGACGCAGAGAAGGCCATGGCCGAGTTGGAGGCCGCCGAGGCCGAGGCCCGCAGGGCCGCCCTGCCCGACGTGGAGCTGGAGCCCCTGTCCGAGGAGCACGTGGACTTCGACACCTTCTGCAAGTCCGACCTGCGGGTGGTGAAGGTGAAGGATTGTCAGGCCGTAAAGAAGAGCGACAAGCTGCTGCGCTTCACGCTGGACGACGGCACCGGGACCGACCGGCAGATCCTCTCCGGCATCCACAAGTTCTATGAGCCCGAGCAGCTCATCGGCAAGACGCTGGTGGCCATCGTGAATCTGCCTCCCCGGAAGATGATGGGGCTGGAGAGCTGCGGCATGCTGCTCTCTGCCGTCCGCACCGAGAAGGGTGAGGAAAAGCTGAGTCTGGTCATGGTGGACGATTCCATCCCGGCCGGCTCCAAGCTGTGCTGAAAAAGGAGAGCCCCAACTATGAAAAAACTGACTGCATTGCTGCTGGCAACGATGCTGGCCCTGTCCCTCACCGGCTGCGGCAGCCTGTCCGGCGTCATCAATGGCCTGAACAACGGCGGCAACGCCTCCCCCAGCGCCTCTACCGGCGTCGGCTATGCCGAGGACGGTTACGCCGAGGGCTATCTGGGCGACACCATGCACACCCATTTCTTTGACTTCACCGTCAACAGCGCCTACACCTGTGAGGAGTTCGACGGCCTGACCGCCGAGGACGGCTACAAGTTCCTCGTGGCGGAGATCATCATTGAGAACACCACTAAGGCGACCCAGCCCATGTTCTTCTACGATTTCCAGGTCCAGTGGGATACCCAGCCCGGCGAGGATGAGGCGGACGCCTACGACTTCCCCCTGTATGAAGAGGTCACGGATGAGAACGGCGAGACCGACTACGCCACCGTCTCCGACCAGCAGCTGCCTACCCGCTGGGACCTCGGCATCCGCGAGTCCCGCACCGGCATCCTGCTGTACGCCGTACCTGCCGGCGCCAAGGATTACTCCATCTCCTTCCAGGAGGTTTTCGCCTCTGACTCCGATGAGGACGGCACCAACGGCGACCTGTTCTTCGTCTTCTTCAGCGCCAAGGCGCAGTAAATACAGCCAAACGGGGCCCGGCGCTGCCGGGCCCCGTTTACAGACAAAAAAGCGGTCCATCCCGTTTGGGATGGACCGCTTTTATTCAGCCAAATTACTCGCCCAGAGCGACCACGTTGGCGGCGCGAACGCCCTTGGCGCCGCGGGGATCGGGCTCGGTCTCGAAGGAGACCTTCTGGCCCTCGATCAGCTTCTTGTAGCCATCGGCCACGATGGCGGAGAAGTGGACGAACACGTCCTCGGAGCCGTCGTCGGGAGTGATGAAGCCATAGCCCTTCTCAGCGTTGAACCATTTCACGATACCGGTCATTTGGAATTACCTCCATAAAATTATTGCGGTTTTGAGGCAAAAAAGAACGCCCGCCCTGTCGTGTACGAAGGGCGGGCGAATGCAGTTCATACATCAAAACAACGCTGTTAGTATAGCATCGGCTCCGCCGTCTGTCAAGTGGTTTCCGCCGCAGGGATCCCGAAGAATCGACAGCCGTTCTCCCGGGTGACGCGGGCGCATTCCTCCACCGTCAGGCCCTTGAGGGCGGCCAGCTTTTCGCACACGTAGTACACCAGGGAGGAGTCGCACCGGCGGCCCCGGCAGGGCTCCGGCGCCATGTAGGGGGAGTCCGTCTCAATCATCAGCCGGTCCATGGGCACGGCCTGGGCGGCCTCCACCGCCTTGCGGGCGTTTTTATAGGTGAGCACCCCGGTGAAGGAGATCATCCAGCCCAGTTTGACCAGTTCCTTCGCCATCTCCGCGCTGCCGGAGAAGCAGTGCATCACCCCCCGCACCCCCGGGAAGTCCCGGATGATGTCCATGGTGTCCCCGTGGGCCTCCCGGTCGTGGACGATGACGGGCATGTTCAGCTCCTCTGCCAGGGCCATCTGGCTGCGGAACACCGCTTTCTGCAGGTCCCGGGGCGGATTCTCGTCCCAGTAGTAGTCCAGCCCGATCTCGCCGATGGCCACCACCTTTGGGTCGGCGCACCAGTCCCGCAGCTGCCGGAGGCTGAGGTCCGTGTAGGGGCCGCAGCTCTCCGGGTGCCAGCCCACGGCGGCGTACACGTGGGGGTAGCGGTGGGCCAGCTCCACCGCGACGGCGGAGCTCTCAAGGTCGCAGCCCGGGTCCAACACCAGCGCCACCCCCTGCTCCGGCAGGGCGGAGAGCACCGCGTCCCGGTCGGGGTCGAACTGATGGGCATCGTAGTGGGCGTGAGTGTCAAAGAGCTTCAGGTTACGGCCCATTTCCCTCACTCCTTCCTGGGCAGCCTGTGCTTGGTGCCGTCGGGCTCCACGATCCACGTGTTCTCCAGCTGGCTCACCAGATCGGCCTTGACGCTGTCCAGATACTCCCGGCGGAGCTCCGCCCGCTCGGCCTGCTCCTCCGGGGTGAGGGTCTCGCCCGCCTTCACCCGGCGGGCCAGTTCGTTGATGCGGTCGATCTTCTTCTGGTCCATTACAGATACCTCTCCATTTCAATGATGATGCGGCCCTTCCGGGACTGGCCGCCCACAGACTTCAGCACACACTTTCCCAGCCCCCGGCAGGTGAGGACGCTCCCCTCTGCCACGGTGCGGTCCCCCTTGAGGCACTCCCGGTGGTCCACCGCCACCCGGCCTGCGGCGATGAGGTCAGCCGCCTTGCCCCGGGAGAGGGAAAATCCGGCGGCCACCACCGCGTCCAGCCGGAGGGCGGCCACCGTGTCGTGGATGACCTTTACCTGGGCCGGGGCGGGGGCCAGCTCCGTCAGTGGAATCTCCCGTAGCTTCAGCCGGTACCGCCCTGCCTGCTCGAACTGGCTGAGGACGATGGGGGCGGCCTCGGGCAGGGCCACGATCTGGGCCCTGCCGTCCAGCACGAGGATATCCCCCAGCTTCTCCCGGGTGAGACCGATGCCCATCAGCCCGCCCAGCAGGTCCCGGTGGGTGAGTTCCGCCCCCGGGGGGAAGGCGGCCTCGATGGCAGTCAGCTCCTCGGCGGGGTCGAAGTCCTCCGGCTCCTGCCAATCGGGCAGGAAGACGCACACCGCCCGCTCGCCCCCCTCATAGCCCCCGGCAAAAAGGTGCTTCGGGTGGCCGCAGGCGTCCAGCAGGGGGCGTGCCGCCGCCTGCTGCGCAGGGGATAGAAACTGGGTCGCGCAGGGGATGGACCGGGTCTGGGCCCGCTCCATCCGGTCCAGCACCCGGGCCAGCACCACCCGCTCCTCAGCGTCGGCGGAAAATCTGTTCAGCAGTTCCGTCTTGTTCATACGGCCACACTTTTCTGGGCGTTGTACAGCCCGGCGTACTCCCCGCCACTGGCCAGCAGCTCCTCGTGGGTGCCCTCCTCCACGATGTGGTTGTGGTCCACCACGATGATGCGGTGGGCGTTGCGGATGGTAGACAGCCGGTGAGCGATGATGAGGGTGGTGCGGCCCTTGGCCAGCTGGTCAAAGGCGGCCTGAATGTGGGCCTCGGTGACGGAGTCCAGGGCGGAGGTGGCCTCGTCCAGAATGAGGATGGGGGGATTCTTCAGAAAAATGCGGGCGATGGACACCCGCTGCTTCTGCCCGCCGGAGAGCATGACCCCCCGCTCGCCCACGTAGGTGTCGAACCCGTTAGGCATGGCCATGATGTCGTCATAGATCTCCGCCTTGCGGGCAGCCTCCACCACCTCGGCCTCGGTGGCATCCGGCCGGCCGTAGCGGATATTCTCCAGGATCGTTCCGGCAAAGAGGAACACGTCCTGCTGGACGATGCCGATATTCTGCCGCAGGGAGTGCTGAGTGACGGTGCGCACGTCCTGCCCGTCGATGAGCACCCGGCCTTCCGTCACGTCATAAAACCGGGGGATCAGCTGACACAGGGTGGACTTGCCGCCGCCGGAGGGGCCCACCACCGCCACGGTCTCCCCTTGCGGGATGTGGATGGACACGTGCTCCAGCACGTCCTCGCCCCCCTCGTAGTGGAAGGAGACGTCATCCACCAGAATGTCCCCCCTGGCGGCGCCCATGGCCTTGGCGTCCGGTGCATCCTGGATGGCAGGCTCGCACCGCATGAGCTCCACAAAGCGCTTGAAGCCCGCCATGCCGTTGAGGTACTGCTCCACAAAGGCGGCCAGCTTGCGCACAGGGGTGAGGAAGGTGGAGATATAGAGGGAGAACGTGATCAGGTCCACCAGATCCATCTCTCCCCGCATGATGAGCAGGCCGCCCACGGCAATGGTCAGCACGTTCATCACCGGCAGTGCGAACTCCAGCCCGGCGTTGTAGCCCGCCATGGCCCGGTAATAGCCCCGCTTGGCCCCCTTGAACTCCTCGTTGGAGGTGCGGAACTTCTCTCGCTCGGCGTCCTCGTTGGCGAAGGCCTTGGCCGTGCGCATTCCGGAGATGGAGGACTCCAGCTGGCCGTTGATACCGGCCATGGTCTGCTTCACCTCCACGGAGGCGTTCACCATCCGGCGCCGCTGGACGATGGTGAAGACGGCAAACACCGGCACCACGGCGAACACCACCAGCGCCAGCTTCCACTGGATGGTGAGCATCAGGCACAGGGCGCCCACCAGCGTGATAATCGAGATGAGCAGGTCCTCCGGCCCGTGGTGAGCCAGTTCGGTGATCTCGAACAGGTCGGTGGTGGCCCGGCTCATCAGCTGGCCGGTGCGGTTCTTGTCATAGAAGGAGAAGGACAGGTCCTGCATGTGGCTGAACAGGTCCCGGCGGATGTCCGCCTCGATGCGCACGCCCATCATGTGGCCCTTGTAGGTGACGATATAGTGCATGGCTGCCCGCAGGCCGTAGGCCGCCAGCAAAATGGCCATGACCCCGAAGAAGGCCCCGTACAGGTTCTTGGGCAGCAGCTCGTTCAGGGCCCGGCGGCTGGCATAGGGGAACACCAGATCCACCAGCGCGATGCACACGGCGCACACCATGTCCAGAATAAACAGGTTCAGGTGGGGCTTATAATAGGAAAAGAAAATGGAGAGATATCCCCGCTGGAATCGTTCCTGTTGCATGGAAGTAGGCTCCTTGTCTGTAAATTGCTTGAATAATTATTGTACCCCAACAATTTTTTCTTGTCAACGGCGGGCTGGTGCACTATAATATAGGCCGCTTTACAGCCTATCCAAGAGAAGAGAAAGAAGCGTTGTCTATGTGGAATGACTTTATCGTAGTGGCCGGCAGCGTGCTGACGCTGTTTCTGATGATGGCCGTTGGCTTTTTCCTGGGCAAGAGAAGCATCCTGAGCCCCGGGACCCTCGGCCAGATCTCCACCATGCTGCTCTATGTAGTCTGCCCCGTCATTGTGGTCACCTCCCTCATGGGGGAGAGCCGGGACGCCGCCACCGTCCGCCGCCTGCTCATCTCCGCCGCGGCCCTGGCAGGCACCTATATCCTGAACATGCTGCTCATCCAGTTGTGCTTCCGCCGCACCCCGGCGGAGCGGCGGGGTGTGGTCCGCTTTGCCGCCATCTACGGCAACACGGTGTTCATGGGCCTGCCCCTGATCCAGGCCGCGCTGGGCGCGCCGGGGATGCTGCCGGTGGTGGTGTCCATGGGTATTTTTAATGTGTGTACGTGGTCCCACGGGGCTGCCCTCATCGGCGGGCGGGAGCGGGTCTCCGTCCGCAAGGCCATCCTCAACCCCGGGGTAATCTCCTTCGCCGCGGCCCTGCTGCTGTTCGCCACCCAGATCCGGCTCCCGACCCCGCTGACCAGCGCCATGGGCTACCTGAGCAACCTGAATACTCCGCTGGCCATGGTGGTCATCGGGGCCCAGATGGCGTCGGCGGACCTGCGCTCCGTGTTTACGGACCGCTCCCTCTACGCCGTGGCCGCCGTAAAGCTCCTCGCCGTGCCGCTGATCACCATGCTGGTGCTGCTGCCCTTCCGGCTGGACCCGGACACCTTCACCGCCATCGTCATTCTGGCCGCCTGCCCCACCGCCGGCTCCACCAGCCTGTTCTGCCAGCTCATGGGGAAGGACACCGACCTTTCTGCCCGGCTCATCAGTCTGACCACCCTGCTCTCCCTCGTCACCCTGCCGCTGGCGGCCTCCGCCGCCCGGGCTGTCTCCGCCCTGTTTTGAGCCTTTGTTCAAAAATGCTTTGCCTTTTATTCAAAATCCGTTTGGAACTCGGTCATACTATGGACATATTTTTGCCGTATCTTAAGCATACAGACAAAAGCAAGGAGTGACCGATATGTACGAAGACAACAACACCCCCCAGAACGGCGGCTTCGACCAGAACAGCGGCTACCATTACAGCTATAACTACGGCTATCCTCAGAACCACATCCCCCAGCCCCCGAAGAAGAAGCGCGGCGGCCTGAAGATCGTGGCGCTGGTGCTGTGCTGCCTGCTGGTGGGCGGCGGCGCAGGCGCGGGCGGTGCCGCCCTGTACAGCGCCGGCCATTCCTCCGGTGCCAACAGCGGCACCACCACCATCTACCAGAACACCGCCAGCCCCTCCACCGTCACCGTCAAACAGGCTGACGGCCTGACTAAGATGTCTCTCAGCGAGATCTACGCCGCCTACGCCGACTCCTGCGTGTGCGTCAACGTGACCACCACCGTCCAGCAGGGCTTCTACCAGTACGAAGCTCAGGGCGCCGGCTCCGGCTTCATCATCAGCGAGGACGGCTATATCGTCACCAACTACCACGTCATTGACGGGGCCAAGTCCATCAAGGTCACCCTGTTCAACGGCGAGACCTATGACGCCACACTCATCGGCGGCGAGGAGGTCAACGACGTGGCCGTGCTGAAAATCAACGGCGTCACCGGCCTGAAACCCGTAGTGCTGGGCGACTCCGACTCTCTGGTGGTGGGCGAGCAGGTCTCCACCATCGGCAACGCCCTCGGTGCCTATTCCTTCTCCCAGACCTCCGGCACCGTGTCCGCCACCGGCCGCTCCGTCACCATGAGCGACGGCAGCGTCATCAACATGATTCAGACCGACTGCACCATCAACAATGGCAACTCCGGCGGCCCCCTGTTCGATCAGTACGGCCGGGTGGTGGGCATCACCTCCGCCAAGCTGTCCAACAACGGCTCCACCTCCTCCAGCGAGGCCACCATTGAGGGCATGGGCTTCGCCATTCCCCTGAACGACGTGCTGTCCATCATCACCGACTATATCCAGTACGGCTACGTTACCGGCCGGCCCTATCTGGGCATCTCCGCCGCCGGCATCACCGAGCAGTACCAGCGCGCCTTCGGCTGGCCCGCCGGCGTGTACGTCAACTCTGTGGAGTCCGGCTCCTGCGCAGAAAAGGCCGGCATCAAGCAGGGCGACATTATCACCAGGATCGGCAATGCCGACATCACCGGCACCTCACAGATGATCTCTGTGAAGAACAGCTACAAGGCCGGCGACACCGTGGACATCACCGTCTACCGCTCCGGCGAGTATCTGACTCTCTCCGTCACCTTTGACGAGCAGGGCAGCACCACCACCGAAGCCGAACAGCCGCAGGAGACATCTTCCAGCAGTTCCGGCTGGAACGGCGGCTGGGGCGGCCGCGGTTGGTAAAATTACCGAAAACCCGCGAAAAAGTTCCAAAATCGAAATTCAGATTTCCAGTTTCCCTCCCTTAAATGTCCAATTTTATGAAAGTCCCGGAAAGCGAACTTGCAAAAAGCATCGTTTTCCGGGGCTTTTCTGCAAGTTCTTGCGCGGAACCCAAGAGGATGGCTCATCCTCTTAGCGAGCGCCGCAAGCCCGCTTGCAAAAGCGGAACATAAAAAAGGAGGAAATTCCA
>CAKULE010000013.1 GCA_934667095.1 uncultured Oscillospiraceae bacterium
CGCATCTCCATGTTTGCCATGCGCCAGCTGGAGAAGACCGGCGGCAAGTACGGCATCATCAGCTCCTGCTGCGGCGGTGGCCTCGGTACCTCCGCCATTATTGAGAACCTGAGACGATAACCCAAGGAAATAAAAAGGAAGGAATTAGCATTATGGAACTGAAAAAAGTGTGTGTAGTCGGCGGCGGCCAGATGGGCCGCCAGATCGCCCTGTGCGCCGCGATCCACGGCTACGATGTGACTGTCTACGACTCTTTCCCCGGCATGCCTGAGAAGATCAAGGCGTGGGAGGAGGAGTATCTGGCCGGCCGCATCGCCAAGGGCCGCATGACCGAGGAGCAGGCGGCGGAGGTCAAGACCCGCTTCGCCGTGTGCGACGACATGAAGGCCGCCGCAGCTGACGCGGACCTGATCATCGAGGCCATCGTGGAGGTCTACGAGGCCAAGGCCAAGCTGTTCCGCGAGCTGGACGCCGTGATCCGCCCTGATGCCATCGTGGCCACCAACTCCAGCTACATGGTGTCCTCCCTGTTCAAGGACTGCTTTGCCGATCCCTCCCGCCTGTGCAACTGCCACTTCTACAACCCCGCGCTGGTGATGAAGTTCGTGGAGGTCGTACAGGGCGAGCACACCTCCGATGCCGTGGGCACCGCCGTGTATGAGTTCTGCAAGAGCATCGGCAAGACCCCCATCCTGATGAAGAAGGAGATCTCCGGCTTTGCCGCCAACCGCATCATCAGCGTGATCAACGCCGAGGCCCGCTATCTGGTCCAGAACGGCTACCTGACCCCGCAGGAGGTGGACATCGCCTGCGAGCAGGGCCTGAACCACCCCATGGGTCCCTTCCGCCTGATGGACCTGACCGGCATCGACCTGACCTACGACCTGATGAAGGCCGGCGTGGCTGCGGGCGGCGAGAAGCCCGACTGCTACGACCTCATCGAGAGCATGGTCAAGGAAGGCAAGCTGGGCCGCAAGTCCGGCGAGGGCTTCTACAAATACGACAAGTAAATCCGCGCTGCCTCCATCATAACGCATCGAAACGCATCTGACGCATCAAAAACGGCCGCCTCTGGGGAGAGGCGGCCGTTCTTTTTTCGTTCTGTATTATTCGAAGGTGAAGCGGATGCTGTTGATGCAGGCGTTGTAGGCGTCGTTCCAGTCGGCGTCCCCGGACTGGGTGAAGGTGAAGGAGTACCCGCCGTTGGCGGCGTTGACGGTCACCAGCTCCTGCCGCAGAGCCACGCCGTACAGCTCCAGATGGTAGCAGTAGCGGATGGCGTCCACGCCGTCGATGGTAGTGCGCTCAAAGCTGTCGCTGGTCACATCGACCTCTTCCTCCAGCGACTCGGCGAACAGGGACTCCAGAGATGCTTCCAGCACCTCGCGGGAGTAGGAGCCGAACAGCTTGTCATACTCGGCGGTGGTGACGGTGATATTGGAGCCATCGGTGGGGTAGTCCGGGGCCAGCCAGAGCTGGTCGTTGTCGGCGCTGACGGTGAAGCCCTCGGGGGCCTCAAAGGTGTAGCCGGTGATGTTCTTGGGGGCCTCGCTCTCCTTGCCGCCGGAGCTGCCGCAGGCGGCCAGCGCAAACACCATCACCGCCGCCAGCAGGGCGCAGGTGAGTTTCTTTTTCATGTGATCCATCCTCCTGAAAGAAAAGTGGGCAAGAGCCGAGGCTCTTGCCCACATCATAGCATATCAGGCGGGGAAAGTCCAGAGGGACCTTACAACTGCCCCCGGGCCCAGCCGATCTGGGCAGCCACAGAGTCGGGGCAGGTCCCGCCCTCGCTGGTGCGCCGGGCCACGCAGGCGTTCAGGTCGATGGCGGCGTAGATATCGGCGTCGAAGTGGGGGTCCTGCGCCTGATATTCCTCCAGCGGCAGGTCCTCCAGCACGCAGCCCCTGGTGATACACAGGGCCACCAGCTGGCCGGAGACCTTATAGGCCGTCCGGAAGGGGAGCCCCTTGCCCACCAGGTAGTCCGCCAGGTCAGTGGCGTTGAGGAAGCCCTTCTGGGCGGCGGCGTACATCACATCGGTGTGGGCGGTGAGGGTGGCGATCATGCCGGTCATCACCGGCAGGCACAGCTTTACGGTGTCATAGGCGTCAAAGACGGCCTCCTTGTCCTCCTGCAGGTCCTTGTTGTAGGCCAGCGGCAGCCCCTTCAGGGTGGTGAGCATGGCGGTGAGGTCGCCGTACACCCGGCCAGTCTTGCCCCGGATGAGCTCCGCCATGTCAGAGTTTTTCTTCTGGGGCATGATGGACGAGCCGGTGGTGTACGCGTCCGACAGGGTGACGAAGCGGAACTCCCAGCTGGACCACAGCACCAGCTCCTCGCTGAGCCGGGACAGGTGCATCATCAGCACCGCCAGCGCGGACAGCAGCTCGGCGCAGAAGTCCCGGTCGGACACGCCGTCCAGACTGTTGCGGCATACGCCGTCGAAGCCCAGCTTTGCGGCCTCGAACTGCCGATCAGTGGGGTAGGTGGTGCCCGCCAGTGCGCAGCAGCCGATGGGGGACTGGTTCATCCGCCGCCGGCAGTCGGCCAGCCGGTCCCGGTCCCGCAGGAGCATCATCACATAGGCCATCAGGTGGTGGCCGAAGGTGATGGGCTGGGCCCGCTGGAGATGGGTGTACCCGGGCATGATGGCGCTCTGGTACTCCTCTGCCCGGTCAGTGAGGGCCTTGGCCAGATCGGTGATCAGGGCAGAGACAGCGCCGCACTCCTCACGCAAGTACATCCGCAGGTCCAGCGCCACCTGATCGTTGCGGCTGCGGGCGGTGTGCAGCTTTTTGCCCAGCTCTCCCAGCCGCTGGGTGAGCACCTGCTCCACGAACATGTGGATGTCCTCGCACTCCGGGTCGAAGGTCAGTGCCCCGCTGTCCAGATCGTCCAGAATGGTCTGAAGCCCGTCGATAATGGCGTCCGCCTCGGCCTGGGGCAGGATGCCCGTGGCCCCCAGCATGGCTGCGTGGGCCATGGAGCCGGTGATGTCCTGCCGGTACATGCGGCAGTCGAAACGGATGGAGGAGTTGAAGTCGTCCGCCAGCTTGGCGGTGGCGCCGTCGGTGCGCCCGGCCCAGAGTTTTGCCATGGTGGGTACCGTCCTTTCAAAGTTAGACGTCAAAAAACTGAGGAACGTTTTTGACGGTGGGTTGCAGGCCGCTGCGCGCACTCGCTGCGCCCGCACACTTGCGGCCTGAGCGGAGCTTCCCGCCACGCGCATGTCGCGGCGGGAAACGGATCAGATCTCCTTTGCCGCTGCGGCGGCGAACTCTGCAAGGCGTTTGGCAGCGATGCCGCCCCTCCGAAGGGAGGGGCGGCGTTGTTTGTATGCTTACAGCTTGCCCTGCTCCCGCAGCGCCTGCACCTTGTCGGGCAGGCCCCACAGGTTGATGAAGCCGGTGGCGTCGTTCTGGTTGTAGTCGCTCTCCTCAAAGGTCACCAGATTCTCGGAGTACAGACTGTCCGGAGAGGTGACGGAGGAGGTGATGATGTTGCCCTTGTACAGCTTCAGCTTCACCGTGCCGGTGACGTGCTTCTGGGTGTCCACAGCGAAGGCCTGCAGGGCCTCCCGCAAGGGGGTGAACCACTTGCCGTTGTACACCAGGTCGGCGAAATCCACCGCCAGCTTGGACTTCATGTGCTTGGTGTCCTTGTCCACGGTGAGCATCTCCAGCACCTCGTGGGCCTTGTAGAGAATGGTGCCGCCGGGAGTCTCGTACACGCCGCGGTCCTTCATGCCCACCAGCCGGTTCTCCACGATGTCCAGCAGGCCGATGCCGTTCTCGCCGCCCAGCTTGTTCAGCTTTCGGATGATGTCGCTGGCCTTCTGCTTCTCGCCGTCGATGGCCACGGGCCAGCCCTTCTCAAAGTCCAGCGTCACATAGGTGGGGGCGTCGGGGGCCATGGCGGGGGAGACCCCCATCTCCAGAAAGCCCGGCTTGTCGTACAGCGGCTCGTTGGCGGGGTCCTCCAGGTCCAGACCCTCGTGGCTCAGGTGCCAGAGGTTCTTGTCCTTCGAGTAGTTGGTCTCCCGACTGATCTTCAGGGGGACGTTGTGGGCCTCCGCGTAGTCGATCTCCTCATCCCGGCCCTTGATGTCCCACTCCCGCCAGGGGGCGATGATGGTCATCTCCGGGGCGAAGCGCTTGATGGCCAGCTCGAACCGCACCTGATCGTTGCCCTTGCCGGTGCAGCCGTGGCAGATGGCGTCGGCGTGCTCCTTTTTGGCGATCTCCACCAGGCGCTTGGCAATCACCGGCCGGGCGAAGGCGGTGCCCAGCAGGTACTCCTCGTACTTGGCCCCCATCATCATGGAGGGGATGATGACCTCGTCCACCATCTCGTCGGTGAGGTCCTCAATGTACAGCTTGGAGGCGCCGGTCTTGAGGGCCTTCTCCTCCAGCCCGTCCAGCTCGTCCCCCTGACCCACGTCGGCGGAGACCGCCACGATCTCCGGGTCGTTATAGTTCTCCTTCAGCCAGGGGATGATGATAGAGGTGTCCAGCCCGCCGGAGTAGGCCAGCACCACCTTTTTGATGTCCTTCTTATCCATAGCAGTTACCTCCTGCGAATTATATTCGAATTGCACTGAATAATATGCAACAAAAGACCGGAAAAGTCAAGGGTATTTTTCGAAGTATTCATAATTCGGCGAAGGGACGGGAAAACCGCACCCCGCCCCGCCGCTTTTGGCGGAAGGGACAAGGCGGACGGCAGTCCGCGCTTGAAGGGGACAGAAAAATGTGGTATAATAAGCCCGAACAAAAACTGGAGGGATAGGAAATGGACTACAAAAAGAGCCGGACTCTGCTCAGCATCTGCCTGTGGGCCGCACTGATTCTGTGCCTGTTCTCCCTTGTGACGAACATCGACTGGATCGGTGTGCTGGGTGTTGTCACGATGGTCCTCGGCATCGTCCAGACCGCGGTGTTTTACCGCTGCCCCTACTGTCGGAAGACGCTGAATTTCAGAGGAAGACCGCCCAGGTTCTGCCCGGAGTGCGGGCATGAGCTGGAGCGCTGAGCGGTCTGTCTGCGAGCCGGTCCGCCGTTTTGAGGCGGGCCGGCTCTGTTTTTCGGGCGGCGACAGCCTCTGTGCGATTTTTGCCTTCGCCCGTTGCCTAACCGGGCGAAAAATGGTATACTATAATTTAACGAAGAAATCGGGAGGTCACTCCATGAAGCTAATGGTCATCGACGGCAACTCCATCGTCAACCGCGCCTTTTACGGCGTCAGCCAGAACCTGTCCACCCGGGACGGGCTGCCCACCAACGCCATCTTCGGCTTTCTGAACATCCTGCTCAAGCTGCTGGACGAGGAGAAGCCCGAGGGCCTGGCCGTGGCCTTCGACCTGAAGGCCCCCACCTTCCGCCACCTGGCCTACGAGGGCTACAAGGCCCAGCGCAAGGGCATGCCCGATGAGCTGGCGGCCCAGATGCCGGTGCTGAAGGAGGTGCTGGACGCCATGAACATCCGCCGGTACGAACTGGAGGGCTGGGAGGCGGATGACCTGCTGGGCACCATGGCCCGCGTCAACGGCGAGGCCGGGGGCGAGACCGTCATCGTCACCGGCGACAAGGACTCCCTCCAGCTCATCACCGACCGCACCCGGGTGAAGCTGGTGTCCACCCGCATGGGTCAGACCACCACCAGGGACATGACCCCCGATACCTTCCGGGCCCAGTACGGCTTCGATCCCATCCACATCATCGACCTGAAGGCCCTCATGGGGGATGCCAGCGACAACATCCCCGGCGTGAAGGGTGTGGGGGAGAAGACCGCCATGGCCCTCATCCAGCAGTACGGCTCCGTAAAGGCCATCTACGCCAGACTGCCGGATATCGACGCCAAGCCCGCCGTCCTCAAAAAGCTGACGGAGGGTGAAGCCGACGCCCGTATGAGCTACGATCTGGCCACCATCCGCACCGACGCGCCGCTGGATTTCACCCCGGCGGACGCCGCCCGGAGGCCCTTCAACGATTCCGCCCTGTACGAAGTGCTCCTGCGGCTGGAGTTCACCAAGCTCATCGACCGGCTGGGCCTCTCCGGCCACGGCGGCGTGGAGCAGCGGGAGGAGCAGTTCGCCTGCACCTGCGAGAGCGAGATCGTGGACAGCCGGGCGCGCATGGAGAAGCTGCTGGAGATCTTCCGCGGCCGGGAGCATGTGACCTTCCTGACTCTGCCCGGCCTGAACGGCGTATGCGTGGAATTCGGCGAGGGAGACAACGGCGCGGCGGCGGTGTTCCTGGCCGACCGGCTGGACTGCTATAACGACTTCCTCCGGGGCTTTTTTGACGGCGGCGTGAAGAAGATCACCCACGACTGCAAACCCCTCATGAACCGCCTGCTGGAGGAGGGCCTGAGCACCGACGGCTTCGTGTTCGACACCGCCGTGGCCGCCTACCTGCTCTCCCCCACCGACGGGAGCTACGACCTGGAGAAGCTGGCGGTGAGCTACTTTAACTTCGAGGCCCCCAAGGCCGCTGTCTATCAGGACCCGGACGCCTTCGGCCCGCTGGCGGACATCGCCGCCCCCCTGGGGGCGTGGATGAGCCACACCGCGCTGGTGGAGGCTCTTTACGGGGAGCAGTCTAAAAAGTTGGCGGAGCTGGGGATGGACCGCCTTCTCCGGGACATCGAGTTGCCTCTCTGCCCGGTGCTGGCCCGGATGGAGCGGGCGGGGGTACTGGTGGACCGCCGGGCGCTGGCGGACTTCGGTCTCGGCCTGAAGGAGGGCATCGCCCGGGAGGAGCAGACCATCTATGCGCTGGCGGGGGAGACCTTCAACATCCTGTCCCCCAAGCAGCTGGGCGTGGTGCTCTTTGAGCATATGGGCCTGCCCCCGGTGAAAAAGACCAAGACGGGTTACTCCACCAACGCCGACGTGCTGGAAAAGCTCCGTCCCAAGCATGAGATCATCGGCCATATCCTGGACTACCGCCAGCTGACCAAGCTGAACTCCACCTATGTGGAGGGTCTCGCCAAGGTCATCGGGGCTGACGGCCGCATCCGCACCTCCTTCCAGAATACGGTGACCGCCACCGGCCGGCTGTCCTCCACGGAGCCCAACCTCCAGAACATCCCCGTGCGCACCGCGCTGGGTGCGGAGATGCGGAAGATGTTCACTGCCGCCCCCGGCTGTGTGCTGGTGGACGCGGACTATTCCCAGATCGAGCTGCGGCTGCTGGCCCACATCTCCGGCGATCAGGGCATGATCGACGGCTTCAACAGCCACGCCGACATCCACACCGCCACCGCCGCGCAGGTCTTCGGCGTCCCCCCGGAGGAGGTCACGCCAGACATGCGCCGGGCGGCCAAGGCCGTGAACTTCGGCATCGTATACGGCATCTCCGCCTTCTCCCTGTCGGAGGACATCCACGTCTCCGTGGCGGAGGCCAGGGAGTATATGGAGAAGTATTTTGAGCACTACTCCGGCGTCCGGGCCTACATGGACCGGGTGGTGGAGCAGGGCAAGGCGGACGGCTACGTGTCCACCCTCTACGGCCGCCGCCGCTGGCTGCCGGAGCTGGCCAGCTCCAACTTCAACCTGCGCTCCTTCGGCGAGCGGGTGGCCCTGAACATGCCCATTCAGGGCACCGCGGCGGACATCATCAAGCTGGCCATGATCCGGGTGGACGGCCGCCTGCGCACCGAGGGCCTTGCCGCCCGGCTGGTGCTTCAGGTCCACGATGAGCTCATCGTAGAGTGCCCGGAGGCCGAGGGCGAGCGGGTCCGCGCCCTGCTGGCGGAGGAGATGGAGGGCGTGGCCCACCTCTCCGTGCCTCTTGCGGCGGACGCCAAGATCGGCCGCACCTGGGCCGACTGCCACTGATCTAGAAGAAAAGGAGCCCTGCCCATGAATTATAAGCTGACCCCCATGACAGAGGAACACATCCCCCAGATCGCCGCGCTGGAGCGCGCCTGCTTCTCTCACCCGTGGAGCGAGGACGCCCTGCGGGACGAGCTGTGGAACGACAGCGCCGTGGTCGTGGTGGCCGAGGGGGAGGACGGCACGGTGCTGGGCTATGTCGGGCTCCAGACCGTGCTGGACGAGGGGTACATCAACAACGTGGCGGTGGACCCCCGCTTCCGCCGGCAGGGGGTGGCCGGCCAGCTGGTGGAGGCGTTCCTGCGCTTCGGCGCGGCCAGGCTGGCCTTCCTGACGCTGGAGGTCCGCGCCTCCAACGCCCCGGCCATCGCCCTCTACAAAAAATATGGATTTACGCAGGTCGGCCGCCGGCGGGATTACTACGACGATCCCAAGGAGGACGCCCTGCTGATGACTTTGAGGTTTGATCATGGAACTGAAACGACTGGATAAACAGGAACTGGAGATACTCTATACCAATGAGATGACGGCCGACTTCCCCAAGTCGGAGCTGAAGCCCCTGCGGGCCATGCTGCGGCTGATGGATCTGGGACGTTACGATCCGCTGCTGGTCACCGAGGGCGGCGAGGCTGTGGGCTACGCCATGATCTGGCTGCCGCCGGAGGGGCAGGGGGCCCTGCTGGAGTATCTGGGGGTCCTGCGGGGCAGGCGGAACGCCGGCCTCGGCACGCAGATCCTGGCCCTGCTGGGGGATCGCTACGGCGCGCTCTTCGGCGAGGCGGAGGAGCCCGACTCCGACGACCCGGCGGAGAACGACCTGCGCCGCCGCCGCATCGGCTTTTATGAGCGCAGTGGCTTCCGGGTGGCGGACTATGAGTGCGCCCTCTTCGGCGTGCGCTTCCACTGCCTCTACTGCGGCCCGGAGACTGACGACCGCGCGGTGGAGGCCCTTCACCGCTCCGTCTACGCCAGCTACTTCACCCCCGCCCACATGGAGCGCTATATCCAGCTCCCCCTCCGCCCCGGGGAGGCGGTCCATTCCGCCCCGGCCTGGGTGGAGGAGGATGAAAACGAGGTAGTTGATTTTAAGAACTGAGCTTCCGCACAGAAAGACAGGCGATCAGTATGAACATTTTTGACATCATGGGCCCGGTGATGGTGGGGCCGTCCTCCTCCCACACGGCGGGGGCGGTGCGCATCGGCCGGGTGGCCCGGCACCTGCTGGGCAGCCAGCCGGTGCGGGCGGAGATCCTGCTCCACGGTTCCTTTGCCGCCACCGGCCGGGGCCATGGTACGGACCGGGCCATCGTGGCCGGCCTGCTGGACATGGAGCCGGACGACACCGCCATTCCCCACAGCCTCCAACTGGCGGAGCAGGCGGGGCTGGCGGTCACCATCCGCCCCACGGAGCTGCGGGATGCCCACCCCAACACCGCCCTGCTGACCCTCACCGATGCCGAGGGCCGCACCCTGACGGTGAATGCCTCCTCTCTGGGCGGCGGCCGCATCCGGGTGAACGCCATCGACGGGATGGGGGCCTCCTTCTCCGGGGAGTTCCCCACCCTTATCATCCGCAACCGGGATGAGCCGGGTGTGGTGTCCGAGGTGACCTACGCCCTCTCCCGCCGGGGCGGCAACATCGCCACCATCCAGCTCTACCGGGACCGCCGGGGCGGGCTGGCGGTGATGGTGCTGGAGTGCGACGGCCCTGTGTCGCCCGCCGTGCGGGCCGAGCTGAGCGCCATCCCCGGGGTGGAGCGCTGTACCTATCTGGACATGGGAGGGAACTGATATGGCTTTTCATTCTGTGGAGCAGCTGCTGGCTGCCGCTGAGGACCGGCCCCTGTGGCAGGCCGTCCTGCTGGATGACTGTCAGGACCGGGACGTTACGGAGGCCGAGAGCATGGAGAAAATGGCCGTCCTGTGGCGGGCCATGGTCCGATCTGCCGAGGATTACGACCCCGCCCGCCGCTCCGCCAGCGGCCTCTCCGGCGGTCAGGCGGCGAAAATGGAGGCGGCGGAGGACACCCTATGCGGCCCCTACCTCCAGTCTGTCATGGCCACGGCCCTCCGGGTGGGGGAGCAGAACGCCTGCATGGGCCGCATCGTGGCCGCCCCCACGGCGGGGGCCAGCGGCGTGCTGCCGGCGGTGCTGCTGCCTCTGCAGCGCCAGCGGGGCCTGACGGACGAGACCATGGTCCGCTGCCTGTATGTGGCGGCGGGCTTCGGGCAGGTCATTGCCGAGCGCGCCTCCATCTCCGGGGCGGAGGGCGGCTGTCAGGCGGAGATCGGCTCCGCCTCGGCCATGGCCGCCGCCGCGCTGGTGTACGCCATGGGCGGCGATGGGGCGCAGATGGCCGCCGCCTGCGCCATGGCCCTGCAGAACGTGATGGGTCTGGTGTGCGACCCGGTGGCCGGGCTGGTGGAGGCCCCCTGCGTGAAGCGCAACGTCATGGGCGCGGTAAATGCCATGAGCTGCGCGGACATGGCCCTGTGCGGCATCAAGGGGGTCATCCCCTGCGACGAGGTCATCGACGCCATGGGTGTGGTGGGCCGTATGCTGCCCACTGCCCTGCGGGAGACCGGCGAGGGCGGCCTGGCCGCCACCCCCACCGGCCGCAGGATCGCCGAGGCCCAGTGAGGGGAATTTCAGGGGCAGATCAGGATTTGAGGAGGGAAAGGATGCTTGCGCTGAAAATCATAGCTGTGGCGCTTGGAGCAGCGTTCACACTGTTTGGTTATTTGATCTACTTTCGGAAGAAATATGATCTTATCAATGGGTTTGAGATAGATTTCAAAGCTGGACGCAAAAGCGAGGAATATGCCAAGCGTGTCGGAATGGCGGAGCTTGTCCTTGGAATAGCGCTCCTGATTGCAGGGGCTGTGCTTATCGTATTTGCCTGATTGCCCCTTGCCATTCCCGGCCCGGTCTGCTATAATGCCCTTTCAGGATCTATGCTGGAAAGAGGAGTTGTCTATGGACGTACCGTTACCGAACTTTACCCAGACCCTCGGCCCCCTGGGCCTGGACATCCCCCCGGCGGGGGAGACCCCCTTTGAGGATCTGGAGGCCCAGTACCGCCGCCGGCTGGCGGAGGGGGAGGGCCCTGTCCACATCAACTGCATGATGACCATGGCCGAGTGCCGGGCCGCCCTGCTGGCCGTCCGGGAGGCGGGCCGTGGCCCCGCATGGGTCTCGTGGGCCTGCGACGAGGACGGCGAGTCCCCAACCCGGGTCCATATGCTGGCCGCCCTGTTCGTGGCGGAGGGCATGGGGGCGGCGGCCTTCGGGCTCAATTGCCCGCCCGCGCTGGCCCGGGAGCAGTTGGCCCTGCTGGCGCCCTACGCCTCGGTGCCGCTGTTCTATGTCAAGGACGGCAGATGCATCCTCTGGCCCTGCGCTCCCGCGGAGCACGACCCTGATGTCATTCCCTGTGCCAGCGGCACCCGGGCCTGCTTTGTCACCCGCACGGTGGACGTGGGGGAGGAGTTGGAGTGCTCCCCCGACCTGCTGGAGGACATCATCGCCGCGGAGAACGACCCCGTGGGCGCGCTGAAGATCGCCATTCTCAGTCAGGACGATGTGGACATCTTCGCCCAGCACCAGTACGCCGTGAACAAGGCCCTCTGCCTCTGGTCCGACGTGCCCGAGCTGTTGGAGGCCGCCCTGCGGCTCTATCAAGGCCGTGCCTTTTACGACGGCACCGGCGACCTGCCCGCCGACGTGCTGGCCCGGCTCAGCGTAGTGTACGGGCTCATCATTCTGTAATTTAATGTAGAGGAGATTTTACCATGAAGACCATTACTTACACCCCCAAGGGCGTCTGCTCCCGCCAGATGGAGATCGACCTGGAGAACGACATCATCAAGGAGGTCCGCGTGCTGGGCGGCTGCTCCGGCAACCTTCAGGGCGTGTCCTCCCTGTTGGTGGGCATGACCCGGGACGAGGCCATCCGCCGCATGGAGGGCATCCGCTGCGGCTCCAAGCCCACCTCCTGTCCTGACCAGCTGGCCTACGCCCTGAAGCAGGCGGACTGAGCGCGCCCTGTCATTTGACGCAAAAGAGCCCCTGCCGGTAGGCAGGGGCTCTTTTTTCGGGCTTGGCTCAGTTGCAGCCGCACTTTCCGCCGTGGTCCCCCAGCTGGAAGGACGCGCACTCGGTGGACTCGCAGGTGCACACATCGTTCTTGGTGCAGCCCACGCTGATCTCGTTCAGGGTGCAGTGCTGGTCCTTGTGGTGGGAGCAGCTGTTGACGGAACAGCGGATGCTGGGATTGGTCTTGTCGTTCATGATAATGTCCTCCTTGTATTCAGAATACGCAGGCAGTATGTCCATTGGAGGCACCTTTTATTCCTGCCGCCGCATAGAATGGGTGCAGGAGGTGAGCGCATGGACCTGCGAAAGGGGCAGATCACGCTGGGCGAACTGTGGGACAACGCGGCGGCCCGGGCTGTTTTTGAAAAACGAGTGCCGGTGCTGGCCAAGCACCCGGTGCGGGGCGCGGCCCGGACAGTGACCCTGACCCAGTTCATGGACTTCATGGCCAGCTGGGTCCCGGCCATGATGATCGGCGGCGTCATGAGGGATCTGGAACGTCTGTGAGCGGCGGGCGGCCTCTTTTTGCGGAAAGGGGCCGCCCCTCCATTTACAAACTCTGGCGGGCCTGCTATACTGGACGGGACAAGAGAAAACGGAAGGGGAGTCCTTATGAAACGCATTATCTGCCTGCTTTTGACCGCCGTGCTGGCCCTGTCCCTGTGCGCCTGCTCCGGCGGGAAGAATGATCCGGAGCCCACCCAGACCGCCGAGCCCTCTGCCACCGTGACCCTGGAGCCCAGCGAGACGCCGCAGCCCTCGGAGGAGCCCTCTCCGGAGCCGGCCTTCCGCGGCCCGCTGACGGGCCTGCCCATGGATGAGGCGCTGGCGGGGCAGAAGCCCGTGGCCGTCATGCTCAACAACATCAAGGCGGCCATGCCCCAGCAGGGCAACAGCCGCGCGGACATCATCTACGAGGTGCTGGCCGAGGGCGGCATCACCCGGATGCTGGGGGTCTATGAGGACATCGCTTCCGTGGGATACATCGGCTCCGTCCGCTCCGCCCGGCTCTATTATCTGGAGCTGGCGCTGGGCCATGACGCGGCCTTTGTCCACGCCGGCGGCTCTCCGGAGTTCTATGAGTACCGGGAGAAGTGGGGCCTGACCACCGCCGACGGCGTGAAGGGCTACTATTCCGGCTCCGGCCTCTTCTGGCGGGACCGGGAGCGCATTGCCGGCCATTACTATGCCTATGAGCACTCCCTCCTCACCTCTGGAGAGAAGATCGCCGAGATCCTCTCTGCCAGGGGCCTGATGGGGGCGCACAAGGCGGGCTATACTTACGAGATGGACTTTGCCGAGGACGGCACGCCCACCGGCGGACAGGCTGCGGCGGTGGTGACCGTGCCCTTCTCCGCCTCCAAGACCACCACCTTCCGCTATGACGCCGCCAGCGGTCTCTATCTGGCGGAGCAGTACGGCGGGGCCATGACCGACGGCAATGACGGTGCGCAGGTCTCCGTCACCAACGTGCTGGTGCTGCGTACCAAGTGTACCGTGGTGGATGATAAGGGCCGTCTGACCGTGGACCTGTCCGAGGGCGAGGGCTGGTTTGCCTGCGGCGGGCAGCTTGTCCCCATCAAGTGGGAGAAGGGGGACCGGGGCAGCCAGCTGCGCTACTTTACCGCCGACGGTCAGCCCCTCACGCTGGGCCGCGGCCGCAGCTATGTGTGCATCATCCCCCTCACCCGGGAGATCACCGTGGAATAAGGACCTCAGAGCGCCGGGAGTCTTCTCCCGGCGCTTTTTTGCCGGTTGCGCCATTTGTGTCCTGTTCTTTTTGCCCTCGCCGGAACAGAATGGGCGGGAAAGGAGATGTGAGAGATGGATCAACAGAAGATCGGCGCCTTTTTGAAGGAGCTGCGCCGGGCTCGGGCCTATTTCGTCGCGGGGGCGGCGCTGCGGGCAGCGCGCGGCTGGCACTGACGCAGAACGGTTACGTCCTGTTATCGCCGCCGAAAATGGTGCCGGCCGCCGCCCCGGCAACCCCGGAAAAACCGCATAACTGCGTGGTGTTCCGGGGAAAAATCGGTTTCCGTAACACTTCGCTGCAAGAATGAGTACGAAGAGTTATCAACAACTTCCACAGAGTTTTCAACAGGCGTTGAACCATGATGTTTATGCGGAAAATAGAGCTCTTCCGCACCGTGGAACAAACCGTGAAACCGTAGTTTTCGCCTCTGCTGAAGCGCGGAAATGGTAGACCGTAATCGGATGGGTGCGAGCCAATGCCCGTGGGGCCAAAATGAAAGGACCTGTCCGCGATGCGGACAGGTCCTATTTTTCCTTTTACCCCTTGGAAATATCCAGGCTGGCCCGGGCGTTGAGTTCCCACCCGGCAGTGTGGCCGGCCAGGTACTCGTAGTACCCCTGACAGCCGATCATGGCCGCGTTGTCACCGCAGAGGGACAGGGGCGGCATCCACAGCTTGGCCCCCGCCTTCTGGCAGGCGGCGGTGAGGTCCGCCCGGATGCGGCTGTTGGCGGCCACGCCACCGGCGGTGGCGATCTTGTTCCAGCCAGTCATAGCGTTGGCCTCCATGACCCGGGGGATGAGGGAGTCCGACACCGCTTTGGCGAAGGAGGCCGCCAGATCGTGGAGATCCAGCGTCTCGCCGGTCTGCTCCGCGTGGTGGATGGTGTTGAGCACCGCGGTCTTCAGCCCGGAGAAGGACATGTCCAGCGGGTGGTCGGCCACGTGGGCGTTGGGGAAGGTGAAGGCCCGGTCGTTGCCGCCCTGCGCCATGCGGTCCATGGGTACGCCGCCGGGGTAGCCCAGTCCCAGCACCCGGGCGGTCTTGTCAAAGCACTCGCCGGCGGCGTCGTCCCGGGTAGAGCCGAGGATCTCAAAGTGGGTGTAGTCCTTTACCGCCACGATGGCGGTGGTGCCGCCGGAGACGCACAGGCAGAGGAAGGGCGGCTCCAGATCGGGGTGGGCGATGTAGTTGGCGGCGATGTGCCCCCGTACGTGGTGCACGGGGATGAGGGGCACCCCCAGC
Source organism: uncultured Oscillospiraceae bacterium (assembly GCA_934667095.1). Taxonomy (GTDB): domain Bacteria; phylum Bacillota; class Clostridia; order Oscillospirales; family Oscillospiraceae; genus Enterenecus. The sequence continues at coordinate 14,932 of CAKULE010000013.1, forward strand.
CCGTAGGCCACCGACTTGGCGAAGGATACCCCCACCAGCAGCGCCCCGATGAGCCCGGGGGCATAGGTGACGGCCACGCCGTCGATGTCGGATCTGGTCAGGCCGGACTGCCGCAGGGCCTCGTCCGCCAGGCCGGAGATGGCCTCCACATGCTTGCGGGAGGCGATCTCGGGCACCACGCCGCCGTAGATGGCGTGCATGTCCGCCGACGAGGCGATCACCGAGGACAGCACGGTGCGCCCGTCCCGGACGATGGCCGCGGCGGTCTCGTCGCAGGAGGATTCAAAGGCAAGAATATTCATGGGGAGGACCTCCCGGAAATTGAAAATGGAGATTCCGCCGCCCGCAGGCGGCGGAATCCTTTTTGGGTCACACCTTTGGGTCACACCATCTGCGCTTTGATGAGGTTGGTGGAGCCCGGCTGGCCGATGGGCACGCCAGCGGTGATGATCACGATGTCGCCGGGGTGGACCAGCCCCTCCTTCCTGGCCACGTCCACGCACATGTGAAGCAGCCGGTCGGTGGAGTCCACCGTGCCACACAGGCAGGGCATCACGCCCCAGGAGATGGCCAGCTGGCGGCGGACCCGCTCCTCGGTGGTGATGGCGACGATGGAGCAGCCGGGGCGGAAGCGGGAGATCATCCGGGCGGTGTAGCCGGACTTGGTGGCGGCCAGAATGGCGGTGGCGGAGAGGTCTACGGCAGTCTGGACGCTGGCGTGGCTGATGGCATCGTTGATGCCGTCAAAGCTGCCCCACGCGGCGTTGCGGAAGCGCTTGGCGTAGTCCACGGCGTTCTCGGCGGCCACGACGGTGTCCACCATGGTGGACAGAGCCTCCACGGGGTACTTGCCGGAGGCGGTCTCGCCGGAGAGCATCACGCAGCTGGTGCCATCGAACACGGCGTTGGCCACGTCGGACACCTCGGCCCGGGTGGGCCGGGGGTTGCGGATCATGGAGTCCAGCATCTGGGTGGCGGTGATGACGTTTCTGCCCTTGCTGATGGCGGACTTGATCATCCGCTTCTGAATGATGGGCACCTCGTGGGCGGGGATCTCCACACCCAGATCGCCCCGGGCCACCATGATGCCGTCGGAGGCATCCACGATGGCGTCCAGATTGTTGACACCCTCCCGGTTCTCGATCTTGGCGATGATGCGGATGTCCTGCCCGCCGAAGCTGTCCAGCACGGCGCGGATCTCCTCCACGTCGGAGGCCCGGCGCACAAAGGAGGCGGCGATGAAGTCAAAGTCGTGCTCCACGGCGAAGCGCAGGTCGTCCTTGTCCCGCTCCGTCAGGGCGGGGAGGGAGATGCTCACGTCGGGGATGTTGATGCTCTTGTTGTTGGACAGCTCGCCGCCGGTGACCACCGTGCAGTGGATGTCCTGTCCCTGAATGTCGTCCACGGTCATGTCCACCAGTCCATCGTCGATGAGGACGTGGCAGCCGGGGGTAAGCTCGTTGTGCAGGTTATCGTGGGTGACGGACACCTGAGAGGGACTGCCCTCCACGTCCCGGGTGGTGAGGGTGAACTTATCCCCCTCGGCCAGCTCGATGGAGCCGCAGGCGAAGGTACGGATGCGGATCTCGGGGCCTTTGGTGTCCAGAATGGTGGCCACGGGGGCGCCCAGCGTGTCCCGCACCCGCTTGAAGCGGGTCAGGGTGGCCAGCTGGCTCTCGTGGGTGCCGTGGGAGAAATTGAAGCGGGCGGCGTCCATGCCGGCGCGGATGAGCTTTTCCAGCATCTCATCGGAGTCGCAGGCGGGGCCCAGCGTGCAGACGATCTTGGTTTTTCTCATATTGAAATGTGCCTCCATTTCATGATGCATTCTCTGATTGATTTTGATCCACCCCGTATCATACACGAAACCGCCGGATTTTACAAGCGGCGGACGGAGAAATTTCCGAGAAAAAGAACAGGCACAGCATCTGCTGTGCCTGTTGAGGGATGGGTTATTCGTCTGCGGTCTCAGGCTGGGGAGGCTCCGGCTTGGACACCAGCGCCCATTCCACATGCCGGTCCTTGAATTCGGTGACCCTGATGTGCAGCCCGCAGGTATCCACCTCGAATTGGGCCCCGTCCTCCGGAATGACGGACAGCTGCGCGAACACCAGCCCGCCCAGCGTGTCGGACTCCTCGTCCTCCGGGAACTCCACACCCAGCGCCTCGGACACCTGCTCCAGCTCGCAGGAGCCGGCGATGCGCCACAGGCCGGGCTCCAGCTGTTCGATGTCCTTCTCTTCCTGCGGGTCGAACTCATCGTAGATATTGCCCACGATCTCCTCCAGCAGGTCCTCCATGGTCACCAGGCCGGAGGTGCCGCCGTACTCGTCCACGACGATGGCCAGATGGATCTTCTTGCTCTGCATATCCCGGAACAGCACGTCGGTGCGGACGGACTCGGGCACAAAGTAGGCGGGGCGGAGCAGCTCCCGCAGGGCCTTGGGCCGGCTGGACTGGGCGTTCAGCAGGTAATCCCGGGTATTGAGAATGCCGATGATGTCGTCCGCGTCCTCCTCGTAGACGGGGAAGCGGGACAGGCCGGACTCCCGGATGGTGCGGATCACGTCCTCATTGGTGTCGTCGCACCAGATCATCACCATGTCGGTGCGGTGGACCATCACGTCCTCGGCGGTGGTGTTGTTGAACTCGAAGATATTCTCGATGAGCTCCTTCTCGCTGGACTCGATGGCACCCCGCTCCTCGCCCAGATCCACCATCATCAGGATCTCGTCCTCGCTGACGTCCTCCTCCTCGGCCTTGGGGTCGATGTGGAGCAGGCGCAGCACGCCGTTGGTGGATTTGGACAGCAGCCAGATCACCGGCCGGAACACGGCGGCCACGACGGTGACGGGTCCCACGGCGGCCCGGGCCACGGCGTCGGTCTTCTTCATGGCCAGCCGCTTGGGCACCAGCTCGCCCAGCACCAGGCTGAAGTAGGACAGCACTATGGTGATGAGAATGACGGCGATGGTGTTCAGCGTGCCGGGGGAGAGGGTGGTGAAGCCTTTGCCGTAGTAGAGCCACTTCACCAGCGGCTCTGCAAAGCTGTCTGCCGCGAAGGCGGAGGACAGGAAGCCGGCCAGCGTAATGGCGATCTGGATGGCGGACAGGAACCGGTCAGGGGTGCGGGTCAGCTTGAGTAGCTTCTTTGCCTTCTTATCTCCATCCTCCGCCTGCTTTTTCAGCTTGCTTTCCGACAGAGAGATCACGGCAATCTCCGCCGCAGCGAAAAAGGCGTTGATGAATACGAGGATGATCAGTACGAGGATCGGCAATAACGGGTCGTCCAAGAGTAAGTACCCTCCTAAAATCGGCCTTGAAATTTGCCGCGGAACGCGGCATAGACCATAACATTTTATAGTATAGCATACGGAATATGACCTTTTCAAGGGGAAAGCAGGAAAAGAGATGTCAAAAAGGGGCGGCCATCACCGATGGCCGCCCCCTGCGGGTCAAGGCGGAGCTTATTTCCGGCCGAACTTGGCATCGTAGTTGTCCATGGCCTCGCGGATGATGGCCAGCGCGGCCGCCCGGCCGTTCACGTCGCCGGCCACGGCCTCCTTGCCCTCCAGCGCCTTATAGACGGTGAAGAAGTGGGCCATCTCGTTGAAAATGTGGGCGGGCAGGTCCATCAGGTCGTGGTAGCCGTTGTACACCGGGTCGGAGAAGGGGATGGCGATGATCTTCTCGTCCCGCTTACCGCCGTCCAGCATGGAGATGTATCCGATGGGATAGCACTGGACCAGCGTCAGGGGGTCCAGCACCTCGCTGCACAGCACCAGCACGTCCAGCGGATCGCCGTCGTCGCCGTAGGTGCGGGGGATGAAGCCGTAGTTGGCGGGATAGTGGGTGGAGGTGTAGAGGATGCGGTCCAGAATGATGAGGCCGGTCTCCTTGTCCAGCTCATACTTCTTCTTGCTGCCCTGAGGGATCTCGATGACTGCGATGAAGTCGTCGGGGGCGATGCGGTCGGGGCTGATGTCGTGCCAGATGTTCATGGGCTGCTCTCCTTTGCAACGTGACAGTTTGTGGAACTGCTCTGATTATAGCGGGTCCGGCGGGGAAAAACAACCCGCAGCACGGGGAAAAAGCAGGGGAAAATTGGGGTTGAGGCGGGGGCGAAAATGTGATATGATACAAAGGATCAGAAAGAGAGGGATCGGTATGGATACCGTGGTCCGTAAATTCCGCACCGCCCTGAGCGGCTTTAACCGCCGGGATGTGCTGGACTATATCGCCCAGACCGCCTCCGCCCACCGGCAGGAGACGGCGGAGCTGGAGCGCCGGCTGGAGGAGGCCGAGCAGGAGCGGGACGCCCTGCGGGAGACCCTGACGGGGCTGGAGGACGAGAAGGGCTCCGCTGCCGCGGAGGAGGCCCGGGTGCGGGCCTGTCTGGAGGAGTCCACCGCCTCGCTGGCCCGCCTGCGGGCGGAGCTGAGCCGCACCGAGGCCCAGTTGTCTGCCGAGCGGGCGGAGCTGTCCGCGCTGGAGGCGCGCATGACGCAGGTGGCCCCCATGGCCCAGAGCTATGAGGAGCTGAAGGACCGGGTGGCCACCGTGGAGCTGGACGCCCACCGGAAGGCGCAGGCCACCGTGGACGAGGCACAGGCGCAGGCCGCCGCCCTCCGGGCAGAGACCGCCCGCTGGCTGGATGACGTGCTGGCCCAGTATGGAGCCCTGCGCACCGCCATGGACGCCATGGTCTCCGCCGCGCGGGAGGCCGCCGCTCAGGGGGACGCGCTTTCCCTTTCTGACGCCGGTGCCGCAGCCCTGAAGACCAGGGCCGCCGGCCCTGTGCCCATGGAGGGGCAGGAGTAATGTCCGGTTTTCCTGCGCAAATGCCTCATTGACGTCTAAAAAAAATCCCGCTCTCGGTTGAGAGCGGGACTTTTTTGTGTGTCAGATCAGTCCTGGGGAGCGATGGCACCCATGGGACAGGCACCGGCGCAGGCGCCGCAGTCCAGGCAGGCATCGGCATCGATCACCATGTGCTCGGCACCCATGGAGATAGCGCCCACGGGACAGGCACCCTCGCAAGCGCCGCAGGAGACACAGGAATCGTTGATGACATGAGCCATTTGGAACACCTCCGTATAAGTATTGCATTGTATTGCAATGACATTGTAGCACAAAATCGAAAAAATGCAATCATTATTTTTGCCTGCGCTGGTATAAAGCGGCACGAAACGCTCCATGCTTTCGGTGAAGCACGATCATCGGAACACAGGAGGAAGCTATGGAGCGGATCGGATTTTTCGGGCGGCTGTGGGAGCGCCTGCGGGCGGAGCGGGACCGGCGGAGCCAGCCGCCTCCGGGGGACGAATCCCGGGGCGTCTGCCGGGAGGAGAACCGCGGCCGCGGCCGGGAGGAGCGTGAGACCCGCCTGACGGACCGCTTTGCCCGGGACCTGACCCGGCTGGCGGCCTGCGGCGGGCTGGACCCCCTCATCGGCCGGGAGCGGGAGGTGGAGCGGGTCATTCAGATCCTCTCTCGCCGGACCAAGAACAACCCGGTGCTCCTTGGCGAGCCCGGCGTGGGCAAAACTGCCGTGGCCGAGGGGCTGGCCGCCCGCATCGCCGCCGGCTCCGTGCCGGACAGCCTGCAGGGCCGCCGCCTGCTGTCGCTGGACCTGACGGCCATGGTGGCGGGAACCAAGTACCGGGGCGAGTTTGAAGAGCGGGTGAACGCCATGCTGGCAGAGGTCCGCCGGGCGGGCAACGTCATCCTCTTTCTGGACGAGCTGCACAACATCGTGGGTGCGGGCTCTGCCGAGGGGGCGGTGGATGCCGCCAACATCCTCAAGCCCGCGCTGGGCCGGGGGGAGATCCAGGTGGTGGGAGCCACCACGCTGGAGGAATACCGGAAATATATCGAAAAGGACGCCGCGCTGGAGCGGCGCTTCCAGCCCGTCCGGGTGGAGGAACCCACCCCGGAGCAGAGCCTTGCCATCCTCCGGGGCCTCCGCCCCCGGTATGAGCAGTTTCACAACGTGGCCATCGCCGATGAGGCCCTGACGGCGGCGGTGGAGCTTTCCCGCCGGTACCTGCCCGACCGCTTCCTGCCGGATAAGGCCATCGACCTGGTGGACGAGGGGGCCGCCCGCCTGCGGGTGGCGGGAGAGCGGCTGCCGGAGGGTCTGCGCGCTCTGGCCGGCCGTGCGGATCTGGCCCGGCAGGAGAAGCTGGCCGCCGCTGCGGAGGAGAATTACGAGCGGGCGGCCATGCTGCGGGACGCAGAGGAGGACTTCCGCCGGGAGCTGGAGCGCAAGCGCCGCCGGGACGGCCCCCTGCGCATCCTGAACCGGGATGGTGTAGCCGCCGTGCTGTCCCAGTGGAGCGGCATCCCGGTGGAGTCCATCACCAAGGGGGAGGCCCAGCGCCTGCTGGAGCTGGAGGGGGAGCTCCACCGCCGCGTGGTGGGGCAGGACTGCGCGGTCCGCGCGGTGTGTGCCGCCATCCGCCGCAGCCGGGTGGGCCTGAAGGAGCCCAACCGCCCGGTGGGGGTGTTCCTCTTTCTGGGTCCCACCGGCGTGGGCAAGACCGAGCTGTGCAAGGCGCTGGCGCAGGCCATGTTCGGCACGGAGGACGCCCTCATCCGCTTCGACATGTCCGAGTATATGGAAAAACACTCCGTGTCCCGGCTGGTGGGCGCGCCGCCGGGCTACGTAGGCCATGAGGAGGGCGGCCAGCTGACGGAGAAGGTCCGTCGCCGGCCGTGGTCGGTGGTGCTCTTTGACGAGATCGAGAAGGCCCATGACGAGCTGCACAACATTCTCCTTCAGGTGATGGAGGACGGCGTGCTCACGGATAATCAGGGCCGCCGGGCGGATTTCCGCAACACGGTGATCGTCATGACCTCCAATCTGGGGGCCCGCAAGCTGGTGAGTCACGCGCCGCCGCTGGGTTTTGCCGGGGGCAGCCCAGCGGAGCAGAGCCGGGAGGCGGTGCTGGCCGAGGTGAAAAAACGCTTCAGCCCGGAGTTTCTCAACCGGCTGGACGAGACGGTGATCTTCGACCCCCTGAGCCGGGAAGACCTGACGGGCATCGCCCGGCGGATGCTCTCCGGGGTGGAGAGCCGGCTGTCCGCCCTCGGGGTGAGCCTCTCTGCCGACGATGCCGCCGCGGCCCTGCTGGCGGAGTGCGGCGGCCGGGAGCAGGGGGCGCGGCCCATCCGCCGCAGCCTCCGCCGCCGGCTGGAGGAGCCCGCCGCCGATCTGTTGCTGTCCCGGAAGCTCATGGCGGGGGACACCCTCTGCCTTGCCGCCGAGGAGGGCGAGCTGGTCCTCCGACCGGTGAAGAAAACACAGGTATAATGCAGCAGGAGCCGCCGTGACACACGGAGGCTCCTGCATTTCTGCTGCGGTTTTTGATCTTACAGCCCCTTCCCCTCGGTATCGGCGAGGGGGACGTTGGCGTAATCCCACTGGTGGTCGTGCCGGGCCAGATAGTCGCTGGTGACGTTGAAGTAGTACCACGTGCGGGAGTCCTCCTTCCCCGCGTCCCATGTGGAGTCCACGCAGTACCATGCACCGTTCAGCCGCACCATGTTCCACGCGTGGTCCTCCAGACTGCGGTTGGCTGCGCCGATCACCGTGATGCACTCTACATCCAGCATGTCCATGAACAGCTGGAAGGTGGTGGAGAAGCCGAGGCAGATGCCCTTACCCTGGATCAGCGGGTTATACGGCGTGGAGGAGCTGGGGGAGAGCTGTGTGTGGTTGTCGTAGTGGGTGTAGTCGTAGGACACATGGGTGACGATCCAGCGGTAGATGGCAAATTCCTTTTCATAGTCGCTCATGCCGTCGGTGATGACCTCGGCCACCACCGCCTCTGCGGCCTCCAGCAGCTCCCGGTCCTTCCGGGACAGGCCGGAGCTGTCCCCACTGCGCCATGCGGCCACCACCGTGGAGTTGTCGTACTCCGTCATGTCGTCGATCTCCGGGTCCACGTAGGGGCGCCAGTAGGATGGATAGGACGGGCTGGGCTCCGGGTCCGGCTCCGGAGAGGGCTCCGGGGAGGGCTCGGGTGACGGCTCAGGGGTAGGCTCCGGAGAGGGCTCGGCGGTCTCCGTGGGCTCCGGAGAGGGCTCGGCGGTTTCGGTGGGCGCAGGGACGGGCTCGGGGGACTCCGAGGGCGCAGGGGAGGGCGCCGGCGTGTCGGAGCCGGCAGGCGCGGGGGAGGGCTCCTGCTTCATGAAGGACAGAAACGCGTTGTAGACGGCGTCGGGGTCCTCACTGAGGATGAGCAGCGCCCATGTGTCGCCGTGACGCGTGACCAGCGCGTTCTCTGCGATGGCGGCCTGATCGGGGGCGTAGCCGCCGAAGGCGGCCCAGCGCTGCTGAGCATAGGTGGTGAGGGCGTCTGCGATGTCGGCTGCGGCGCTGCTGTCCACGGCCTGAAGGACCGCCAGCTCGAACACCCGCGCGCCGCCCATCCGGGCGGCGGCGCACTGGACCACCTGCCCGGCGGACACGCCGTACAGGGCCAGACAGCGGTCCAGCGTCTCGCCGTCTGCGATCTCCGGGCCTTCCGCCCCCTCGGGGGCGGCGGCCAGCATGGCCTCCAGCGCGTCGTCAGCGCTGACGGTCGGGGGTACTGCTTTCCCCTTGCAGCTGGGCAGCAGCAGAAGCAGCGCCAGCAGCAGGGCGGTGAATTTTTTTGCCATATCGGACCCTCCTGAAGAAAAACGGAGCCGTCAGCGACGGCTCCGTCATGTCAGCTCTGGTCAGTCTGCCAGATAATTTTTCAGCAGCACCCGCAGCAGCTCGTCCCGGTCCAGCTTGCGGATCAGGGTGCGGGCGTTGTTGTAGTTGGTGATGTAGGTGGGGTCCTCGCTGAGGATGTACCCCACGATCTGGTTGATGGGGTTGTACCCCTTCTCCTGCAGCGAGTTGTAGACGGAGGTCAGGATGCATTTGATCTCATCGTCCCGGTCAAAGTCCAGACTGAAGCGTCTGGTGTAGTCCATATCTTCCATGCGGCACACCCCCAAAGGCTATTTTTCTCTATTCTATCGCATCCCACTGAAAAAGTAAAGAGAAAAAATTAGTCCCTCTTCAATTCGTAAAGTGATAAAACAAAAAAAGAGGTGTAAATATGTCTAACCAGTTTTTTGACGATTATTGCAAAGGATATTTTACTGATGAAGAAAGTTATAACATAAGCAAACAAATTTTAGAGTTGCTTAAAGGAAAATCTATTTATGACGCCATTGAAATATTAAATAAAAGTGAGCAATGTCTATTTGCACAGACATTTAACAAAAATTAGAATCTATGAGTGAAACTTAAAGATGCAATAATTTGATCTCTATAGTCAACAAATTTTGCAGCTAATTTATCTGCATGTAAACTTCTCTTATCATTATCTTTTCCCATAAGTCCTTCTTGTTGCATTTTGAAAATTGCTAATTGAGTTGCTACTGCTTTTATTGAATAATTCATTTCAAGGTTTGCAGTATTCTTATTGTCCATAAAATCACCCTCCTAAATATGATACCTAATTGTACCATACTTAGGAGGGTGTGGGAAGTTATTTTGTTTTATTTTTGGCTATTTTCTTTCATATAAAGCAATACAGAAACTATTTCTTCAACCAATTTAACTTTATCACGATATTCAGCGCTATTTTTGGAAACCGGAGTTAAAATGATGGGCAGTCTGTAAAGCGAATTGTTAATATCATTGACGTAAATGTTAATGACCAAATTACTGCAATTTGAAGCACTTATCTTTCTTTCTCCAGAAGATCCTACTACGGCACCAGTCACTCCAAAAAGTATTCCGCCTAATAATGCACCACCTGTTGTTCCGGAAATTATAGACTCATCATCTTGGATAACTTCATATTTAATTAAATCGCTAAAATTGTAATAAAAGTGTTTTCTTTGTTCTCCTAAAATTAGCATCCATTTTTTGTGTTCGTTGTCTAAGGCAATAGTAAAAGTATTGTGATCGTCTTGCACTTTTTTAGAAAGACAGAAATTAAGTGAATTGTTTTCACCAATCAAGTCATTGACATATAATTCAGTTACAGTTTCTTTCCTCTCTGCTATTTCTTGTTCATATTTTCTATCCCTACTTCTAGAATAAGAAATTCCTATTGAAACGACTAATGCTAACCCCCAGCATATAAGGCCAGCGAAAATTGAACCACCGCAAATCAAAGCTATTATTGTAGCTGCGACCCAAATTACAGCATGAATTCCGCAACCTGTATTATTATTTGATGATGTCATGTTTTTCTCCCTGTTTTTATAATTTTTCTAAAGTGTTGTTCAATTTTATCTTTACTTCCGCTGTACACATAGCATACAGCTTCATCATTTCAAGTAAAGTAATCACCCCGAACTCAAGTCCAACATAGAGTACGATGAAGCCTTGTACCTTAACAATGTAGTTTTTCAATACGACTGGTAGTGACTTGCCAAGATACTGCTCACCTTCTGGAAGCATCGTATAAAGCTGGAAGAACAAATACCCAAAGAGCACGGCAACAATGTGGAAAGTAATTACCTTCAACTTAGTGCTCTTAAAATCTTCAAGTTTCCAGAACTCTTTGAGCTGTCGGTAATCCTCTTCTATTTCGGGACGCAGATTATAGGTTTTCAAAATATCTGCCGCTGATTTAAACGTATCCGTCGTGGCGAAAACGTAATAGTTATCAGTCTCTATGTCCCAAACGACGCAAGCATTGATATCAACATTGGGAGGGCCGTGGTTGCTGCTACAATCTCCCCAATATGGGCCGAGGCCAGTGACCAAGCAAACCCTCTGCGTTGGGAAACGAGTGATGGGATGCTTTACCCACTTGTTTTCTTCTTTGGCAATTTGTACTGCCATGTCATAAGCCTGCATGTGCTTTCTTAATGGGACATAGGTATCAACTTTTCTATTTTCTTTGAGATGGTTAATTAAATCCCGAGATAAGAAACCTCTGTCGTTTATTAGAATATCTCCCGGCTTTAACATAGGCGTGGTACGAATCATTTCTTCGCTGAGTGCCAGATCGTGACAGCTTATGGGGCCAAATCGAATTTCTTCTATGATACCTGTATCTTTTACCAAGCCTCTAATAGTCGCTAATTTGTAGCCCCTGGCCCGTTCTTCCAAACAAGAAGGGCTACGTTTACTATAAGAAATACCAGCTCCTTCATAATTGGCATTAAAATAATTTACTTCAAGGTCAGTGCAATCCAGAATATGAATGTTAGTTTCTATGTCTAACTTTTTCGTAATTTGATTTTGAACTGCTGAATTATAGCCCTGGATTAGAACATCTGGTGTATATTTGCCAATTAAAAATCGTAAGCTACCTTCCTGCATTAAGCCCTGCTTTAACCTACCTTTGGTATCTATCAGAGTATATCCGAGCTTGGCTAATGTCCTGTGATCGGTTAAAGCAAAGGGAATATCAGTAAGGCTTGTTTTGACCTTCATTTTAGCGGCAATAGTAGCAGCCCAAATGAGATCATATGGAATGGTTGTGTTGTGTGCTCTGTAGTCTGGAATACTCTGGCTGATAGAAGAAAGGATGCCTTCGGTGTGCATAGCAAGAATGATTTCATCTATTAGATTTGTTGTACTGAGCATTGCGGCATCAAGGTTTCCGTTCCTAACTTGTTCAATAGCAGATTCCCGATTCTCTTTACAAACTCTAATCACTATGCACACCTCCTTCCTCCTCCAATTCCACTTATAGTGTAGCACAATTCTGTAAATAATTCAACTATAAGTTTTGCATTTTTCCACCAAATGTATAGTTTATTTGGGTACAATAAATTGAATTGAGGTGAGCAAAATGCAAACTTTAGGGGACAGAATCAAGGCATACAGAATCTCAATTAAAATGACACAAATGGATTTTGCCACAAGGCTTGGTATAACAGGTTCTTCTGTTTCGGCATATGAGAATGGGACAAGATTGCCGTCTTATGAGGTGCTGGTTAAAATAGCCGATGCTCTTGGTGTAACTACTGATGTGCTTTTAGGCCGGAAGAAAAATGATAAAGTTATAATTGATGTGACCGACCTGACACCTCGGGAAAGAAATGTTATCCAAGAAATGATAGATTTGTTGACGAAAAAAGAAGAAAAGAATCCTACTATAAAAGCAACGCCTGTATCTATAACTGTAAATACAGACTACGGATTAAAGAAAAATAAAAAGAGCCTAAAAGGCTCTTTGGATTAAAAATGTTGCCCCCTATATAAGAGTTCGTCCTGGCTCAAAACGAAAAACTCTAATATAATGCTTGGGAATATTGGGCACCACACTAAATTAGTGGGTTGGGCATCTACGCCAATGAGCACAAACGTGTTCAGTAACGCCAAAACGAATTCGGGTATAAGCTCGAACATATACTCGTTTCATATAGACACCCCCTTATTCTTGCAGGGGCAACATTTTTATCATAGAATCAATATTTTCATTTGTCAATAATAAAGAGGCTGGGTTATCCGGCCCCTTTTTCTACTTTACGAATTGAAGTTAGTCCCTGTCCGAGACCCGGACAGGGACTTTTGACGTTTCAGCTGATGCGCTTCACACCCACGATGTAGGAGGTGTAGTAGCTGCCGTACACGTTGTCGTACTGCACGCGGTAGCTGGTGGTGGATGCGTGGATGAACTGGCCGTTGCCCACGTAGATGCCCATGTGGGTGGTGGGCAGGGTGCCGCCGGAGCCGTCGAACCGGGGATCGAAGAAGAAGATCAGGTCGCCGGGCTCGGCCTGAGCCAGAGGCACGAAGGTGCCGTTCTTGTTGTACTGGCCGGAGGAGCCCCGCTGCAGGGTGTAGCCCAGCTGCTTGTAGATGTAGTGGCTGAGGCCGGAGCAGTCGAAGGAGCTGGGGCCGGCGGCGCCGTAGACGTAGCGGCTGCCGATGAGGGAGACGGCCATGGCCGCGGCGGCGGCGCCCACGGGGCTGCTGGAGAGATCGTCCAGAATGGAGATGTACTTGGCGGAGGCATAGCCGGTGAGGCTGCCGCTGGAGACCTGATACCAGTCGCCGGACTTGCCCAGCACGGTGACGGTGGAGCCCATCTTAAGGGTGCCGATCCGGCTGTAGGAGGTGCCGGGGCCGGTGCGGACATTCAGACCGCTGTACAGGACCACGCCCTCCTCGGGCACGGTGCCGTCCAGAGAGATGTACTCGGCGGAGACATAGCCGGTGAGATCCCCGGCGGTGACGAGATACCACCCGTCCAGCGTCTCGAGAATCTCGACCTCGTCGCCCTTCTTCAGGGTGCCCAGCCGCTCCCCGGCGGTGCTGGGTTCAGAGCGGACGTTGAGCACGCTGGCGGTGACCAAGGGGGCGGTGTCAGATGCGGCTGCCGCAGGGTCCTTGGAGGTGTCGGTGCTGCCGGCCTCACCGGCGGGCTCGGCGGTCTCACCGGCGGTCTCCTCCGTGTAGGGTTCGGTGACGTTGAGCCACTCGGCGGACATGTAGCCCACCACGTTTTTGTAGCTGACCTTGTACCAGCCGTTTGTCTCCGTACCCAGCAGGGTGATGGAACTCCCCTTGGAGGCGGCGGCCAGAATGGCGGAGGAGGTGGAGGCGGCGGCGCGCAGGCGTAGCTTGTCGGCCTTGACCGTGGCGGAGCCCGCCGCGGCAGCTGCGCTCGCCGTCAGCGCGGCGGCCAGCAGGGTACAGGCCAGTGTTTTTGCGAACCTTTTCTTACAGCGCATATCCGCTTACCTCCGTTGTAATTGAAAATGATGTCGGTCTGTTATTTCCCGGCCAGCGCCCGCATGAGCCACACGGAGCCCATGTCGATGGCGGAGAACAGGTCGGGCAGGTCGCTCTTGCGCACCACGCGGTCCCGGCTCTTCAGGTCGGGATCGGTGAACTGAAGCTCCAGATGGACCTTGTCGGCGATGTCCAGCCCGCCCTCCTTGGTGGTGCTCATGATCTGGATGACTACGATATATTTGTCGCCCATGGAGCCGTAATAGACCAGGTTGCCTTTGCGGCGCAGGGGATGACCCTTGTACATCAGGGTCTCGTTTTGCTCAGCCATAATTGCCTCCTAAAAATCTGTAACCAATTTGTAACCATTGTAACCCCGTGTTACAGGATTGTCAACAGCGTTTTTGTAATTTCTTCATATTGTCATGGTGCTGTCCGCAGCCACAGCAGGACCACCAGCGCGGCCTGAAGCAGGAAAAACAGCGGAACCAGAACAGGGAAGGGCTGCTTGCGGGTCTTGTGGTGAAAGGTATACATTCCCAGCAGGGCCCCGGCCCCGCCGCCCAGAAGGGCGGCGGCCAGCAAGGTGCGCTCCGGGATGCGCCGGCGGCCGGTCTTTGCCTTGAACTTGTCCGTTCCGAACAGGACGAAGGCCAGCAGGCTCATGACTCCGAAGCACACCAGCAGGGCGTGCAGGCGGTCATCCATTGGCGGCAGCCAGCTTCTGGTCCAGATAGTCCTCATAGCTCATCCGCTTGTCGATGAGCTTGCCCTCGGGGGTGAAGTCGAAGATGCGGTTGGCCACGGTCTGCACCAGCTGATGGTCGTGGGAGGACACCAGCACGTTGCACTTCACGTTTTCCAGTCCCTTGTTCACCGCGGCGATGGACTCCAGGTCCAGATGGTTGGTGGGCTGGTCCAGCAACAGCACGTTGGCCCCGGACAGCATCATGCGGGAGAGCATACACCGCACCTTCTCACCGCCGGAGAGCACCTTCACGGGCTTGTAGATGTCGTCCCCGGAGAAGAGCATCCGCCCGAGGAAGCCCCGGAGGTAGCTCTCGTGCTCGTCCTCGGAGAACTGGCGGATCCAGTCCAGAATGGACAGGTCGCAGTCCTTGAAGTAGGGGGTGTTGTCCTTGGGGAAGTAGGAGAAGGTGGCCGTCTGCCCCCACTTGACGGTGCCCTCGTCGGGCTCCCACTCGCTGGTGAGGATCTTGAACAGGGCGGTATGGGCGTTCTCATTCTCGCCCACAAAGGCGATCTTGTCCCCGTGGGCCACGGTGAAGGACACCTTGTCCAGCAGCTTCACCCCGTCCACGGTCTTGCTCACGTCGGTGACGAACAGGATGTCCTTGCCCACCTCCCGGTCGGGGGAGAAGCCCACCCACGGATACCGGCGGGAGGAGGCGGGCAGCTCCTCCACCGTCAGCTTGTCCAGCAGCTTGCGCCGGGCAGTGGCCTGCTTGCTCTTGGACTTGTTGGCGGAGAAGCGGGAGATGAACTCCTGCAGCTCCCGGATCTTGTCCTCGTTGCGCTTGTTCTGCTGCTTGATCAGGTTCTGCACCAGCTGGGAGGACTCGTACCAGAAATCGTAGTTGCCCACGTACATCTTGATCTTGCCGTAGTCGATGTCCACGATGTGGGTGCACACGGTGTTGAGGAAATGCCGGTCATGGGATACCACGATGACCGTGCCCTCGTAGTCCATGAGGAAATCGTTGAGCCACTCCACGGCGGCGATGTCCAGGTTGTTGGTGGGCTCGTCCAGCAGCAGAATGTCCGGGTTGCCGAACAGGGCCTGAGCCAGCAGGACCTTCACCTTCAGCCGGGCGTCCAGTGTGGCCATGTCGTTGTAGTGGAGCTCGGTGCCGATGCCGAGACCCTGCAGGATGCGGCTGGCGTCGCTCTCCGCCTCGTAGCCGCCCATCTCGGCGTACTCAGCCTGAAGGTCGGCGGCCCGCAGGCCGTCCTCGTCGGTGAAGTCCTCCTTTTCGTAGAGGGCGTTCATCTCGTGGCCGATGTCGTAGAGCTTCTTATTGCCCATGATGACGGTGTCCATCACGTTATAGGCGTCGTAAGCGTTCTGGTCCTGCTTCAGCACGGACATACGCACGTTGGGCAGGATGGCGACCTCGCCGGAGGTGGGCTCCAGCTCGCCGGAGAGGATCTTCAGGAAGGTGGACTTGCCGGCGCCGTTGGCGCCGATGATACCGTAGCAGTTGCCCCGGACGAACTGCAGGTCCACGTGGGAGAACAGCGGGGCCCCCTGATAGCTCAGGGACAGGTCGGAAACTGTGATCATGATAGAACTCCTTTATCGTATTTGCCGCGGCTGCGGCGGATCGACGGGTCAGGGTGCCATACAGGCATACTAAATTTTAATTATAGAGAGAAAGACCCCCGCCGTCAAGGAGCGGGGGCGGATATTTCCGCTTTTCTGCGTGTTCTGCCCGAAAACGGGCATGAAAAAACCGTGGCATCGTCAAAAAATCCTTGACATACCGCGGCTTCTATGATACTATAAATTGCTTTTATAGCCTGCACTGTTTCGGTGGGACTACCGCCCCAAACTAAACGCAGTATAGCAGAGCCGAAACAGAATGGCAATAGGGATTTTTTGAAATATGACAACAAGCCCGGGCGTATCGCGAGCGCCCGAATCATCTACGAAGTGGAGCGTGACAAAATGGCAAGAGCGGTCAAAGACGTCTACTATGGCAAGACCCTGCGCAAGAGCTTCGCCCGCAGCGAGGAGATCCTTGAGATGCCCTACCTGCTGGAGATCCAGAAATCGTCCTACAAGTGGTTTCTGGAGACCGGCCTGCAGGAGGTCTTCAACGATGTGGACGCCATCACGGACTATGCCGGCAATCTGGAGCTGACCTTCATCGGCTTCTCCATGGACGATCCCCCCAAGTACACCATCGAGGAGTGCAAGGCGCAGGACAGCACCTATGCCGCCCCCATGAAGGTGCAGGTCCGCCTGCGCAACAAGGAGACCGGCGAGATCAAGGAGCAGGAGATCTTCATGGGCGACTTCCCCATCATGACCCAGGGGGGCACCTTCGTCATCAACGGCGCGGAGCGTGTCATCGTCTCCCAGATCGTCCGTTCTCCCGGCGTGTACTACGCCCGCAATGAGGACAAGGCCGGCAACGTGACCTTTGCCACCACCGTGATCCCCTATCGTGGCGCCTGGCTGGAGTATGAGACTGACCTCTCCGACGTGTTCTATGTCCGTATCGACAAGAACCGCAAGCTGCCCGTCACCTGCCTGATCCGCGCCGTGGGCCCCCGCACCGACGCCGAGATCATCGACATGTTCGGCGAGGATCCCCGTATCCTGGCTACCCTGGAAAAGGATGCCTGCAAGTCCTATGAGGAGGCCATGCTGGAGATCTACCGCAAGCTGCGCCCCGGCGAGCCCCCCACGGTGGACTCCGCCGAGAGCCTGATGAACGCCCTGTTCTTCGACCCCCGGCGCTATGACCTGTCCGCCGTGGGCCGCTATAAGTTCAACAAGAAGCTGGCCCTGTGGCACCGCCTGTCCGGCCAGAAGCTGGGCGCGCCGCTGGCCGATCCCACCACCGGCGAGATCGTGGCCGAGGCCGGCGAGATCCTCACCCGCGAGCGGGCGCAGGAACTGGAGAAGCTGGGCATCTGCGAGGCCGTGGTCGAGGTGGAGGATATCCACACCGGCGTCCACATGGTGAAGGTCTTCTCCAACGGCATGGTGGACATGAAGGACTTCGTGGACTTTGACCCCGAGGAGGCCGGCATCTCCGAGAAGGTCCGTTTCACCGTCCTGCGCGAGCTGATGGACCAGCGTGACGCCGAGGGTATGGACGAGGAGAACTTCAAGGACCTGATCCGCGCCCGTGCCACTGATCTGGTGCCCAACCACATTATCGTGGATGACATCATGGCCTCCATCAACTACCTGAACTGCCTCGCCTTCGGCGTAGGCTCCGCCGACGACATCGACCATCTGGGCAACCGCCGCCTGCGCTGTGTGGGCGAGCTGCTGCAGAACCAGTTCCGCATCGGCTTCACCCGTATGGAGCGCGTCATCCGCGAGCGCATGAGCGTGCAGGATCTGGACGTGGTCACCCCCCAGTCCCTCATCAACATTCGGCCCGTCACCGCCGCCATCAAGGAATTCTTCGGGTCCAGCCCCCTGTCCCAGTTCATGGACCAGACCAACCCGCTGGCCGAGCTGACCCACAAGCGCCGTCTGTCCGCACTGGGCCCCGGCGGCCTGTCCCGTGACCGCGCCTCCTTCGACGTCCGTGACGTGCATTACAGCCACTATGGCCGCCTCTGCCCCATTGAGACGCCCGAAGGTCCCAACATCGGTCTGATCTCCTATCTGGCCTCCTATGCCCGCATCAACCGCTACGGCTTTATCGAGGCTCCCTACCGCAAGGTGGAGCACATCAAGGACGAAAACGGCAAGTACGTGGCCGCCCGCGTCACCGATCAGGTGGACTACATGACCGCCGACGTGGAGGACGAGTTCAACGTGGCTCAGGCCACTGAGGCCGTGGACGAGAACGGCTATATCGTCAACGCCCGTGTGGCCTGCCGCCACCGCAACGAGATCATCGAGGTGGACCGCGACCGCGTGGACTACGTGGATGTGTCCCCCAAGATGATGGTCTCCGTGGCTACCGCCATGATCCCCTTCCTGCAGAACGACGACGCCAACCGTGCCCTGATGGGCGCCAACATGCAGCGTCAGGCCGTGCCTCTGCTGACCACTCAGGCCCCCATCGTGGCCACCGGTCAGGAGTACAAGAACTGCCAGGACTCCGAGGTGGCCGTGCTGGCCGAGGGCGACGGCGTCGTCACCCGGGTGGACGCCACCAATGTCTCCGTCCGCTATGACAGCGGCGAGGTCAAGGACTACAAGCTGACCAAGTTCCTCCGCTCCAACCACGGCACCTGCATCAACCAGCGGCCCATCGTGGCCGTGGGCGACCGGGTGAAGGCCCGGGACACCCTGGCCGACGGCCCCTCCACCTCCAACGGCGAGATCGCCCTGGGCAAGAACATCCTCATGGGCTTCATGACCTGGGAGGGCTACAACTACGAGGATGCCATCCTGCTGAACGAGCGCATGGTCAAGGAGGACGTGTTCACCTCCATCCACATCGAAGAGTACGAGACCGAGGCCCGCGACACCAAGCTGGGCCCCGAGGAGATCACCCGCGACATCACCAACGTTGGTGAGGACGCCCTGAAGGATCTGGACGAGCGGGGCATCATCCGCGTGGGCGCCGAGGTCCGCTCCGGCGACTATCTGGTGGGCAAGGTCACCCCCAAGGGCGAGACCGAGATGACCGCGGAGGAGCGCCTGCTGCGCGCCATCTTCGGCGAGAAGGCCCACGAGACCCGCGACACCTCCCTGAAGGTGCCCCACGGCGAGTCCGGCATCGTGGTGGACGTGAAGGTCTTCAACCGTGAGGACGGCGCCGAGATGTCCCCCGGCGTCAATCAGGTGGTCCGCGTCTACATCGCCCAGAAGCGTAAGATCTCCGTGGGCGACAAGATGGCCGGCCGCCACGGCAACAAGGGCGTCGTGTCCCGCATCCTGCCGCAGGAGGATATGCCCTTCCTGCCCGACGGCACCCCGCTGGACATCGTGCTGAACCCCCTGGGCGTGCCCTCCCGTATGAACATCGGTCAGGTGCTGGAGGTCCATCTGGGCTACGCCGCTCAGGCGCTGGGCTGGAAGGTGGCCACCCCCATCTTCAACGGCGCCGACGAGAAGGACATCGCCGACACGCTGGAGTTGGCCGGCCTTAACCGGGACGGCAAGAGCTGGCTGTACGACGGCCGCACCGGCGAGCGCTTCGACAACCCTGTCACCGTGGGCTACGTCTACTTCCTCAAGCTCCACCATCTGGTGGACGATAAGATCCACGCCCGTTCCACCGGCCCCTACTCCCTTGTCACGCAGCAGCCTCTGGGCGGCAAGGCCCAGTTCGGCGGCCAGCGCTTCGGCGAGATGGAGGTCTGGGCGCTGGAGGCTTACGGCGCCGCCTATACCCTGCAGGAGATCCTTACCGTCAAGTCCGACGATACCGTGGGTCGCGTCAAGACCTACGAGTCCATCGTCAAGGGCTACAACATCCCCAAGCCCGGCGTGCCCGAGTCCTTCAAGGTGCTGGTCAAGGAGCTGCAGGCCCTCTGCCTGGACATTCAGGTGCTGGACGACAAGGGTAAGGTCATCGAGCTGAAGGAAGAGGACGAGGACAACTATCAGCCCGGCCGCTTCCGCGACGACGATTACGACCGCTACGAGGATTACAGCTCCGAGAGCGAGTTCGCCGACGCGGGCTACACCATGAAGGAATCCAGCGACGACGATGATCTGTACGTGGCTGGCACCGTCAGCGAGGACAGCTTCGCTGACGATGAGAACTGAGAAGGGAGGACGAGAACATGAGCTACGCTGAGTTTAACGCCATCCGCATTGGTATCGCCTCCCCGGAGCAAATCCGCGAGTGGTCCCACGGCGAGGTCAAGAAGCCTGAGACCATCAACTACCGCACCCTGAAGCCCGAGCGGGACGGCCTGTTCTGCGAGCGTATCTTCGGGCCTACCAAGGACTGGGAGTGCCACTGCGGCAAGTACAAGAAGATCCGCTTCAAGGGCAAGGTGTGCGACCGCTGCGGCGTGGAGGTCACCCGCAAGGAGGTCCGCCGTGAGCGCATGGGCCACATCGAGCTGGCCGCCCCCGTGTCCCACATCTGGTACTTCAAGGGCATCCCCTCCCGCATGGGCCTGCTGCTGGACATCAGCCCCCGCATTCTGGAGAAGGTGCTCTATTTCGCCGCCTATATCGTCACCGATCCCGGCCCCGAGTACACCCATCTGGTGAAGGGCCAGATCCTCACCGATGCAGAGTACAAGAAGCTGCGCGAGTACTATGAGGAGGACTTCGACGCCGGCATGGGTGCCGCCGCCGTGAAGAAGCTGCTGCAGGACATCGACCTGGCCTCCCTCTCCGAGTCCCTCCGGGCCCAGCTGAAGGACGCCTCCGGTCAGAAGAAGACCAAGATCGTCAAGCGCCTCGAGGTGGTGGACGCCTTCCTCCAGTCCGGCAACAAGCCCGAGTGGATGATCATCGACGTCCTGCCCGTCCTGCCCGCCGACCTGCGCCCCATGGTCCAGCTGGACGGCGGCCGCTTCGCCACCTCCGACCTGAACGACCTGTACCGCCGGGTCATCAACCGCAACAACCGTCTGAAGCGCCTCATCGACCTGAACGCCCCTGACATCATCGTCCGCAACGAGAAGCGGATGCTGCAGGAGGCGGTGGACGCCCTGATCGACAACGGCCGCCGGGGCCGCGCCGTCACTGGCGCCAACAACCGCGCGCTGAAGTCCCTGTCCGACTTCCTGAAGGGCAAGCAGGGCCGCTTCCGTCAGAACCTGCTGGGTAAGCGCGTGGACTATTCCGGCCGTTCCGTCATCGTGGTGGGCCCCGAGCTGAAGATCTATCAGTGCGGCGTGCCCAAGGAGATGGCCATCGAGCTCTTCCGCCCCTTCGTCATGAAGAAGCTGGTGGAGGACGGCCACGCCAACAACATCAAGTCCGCCAAGAAGATGGTGGATAAGGCATCTCCCGCCGTGTGGGATGCCCTGGAGTTCGTCATCAAGGAGCACCCCGTGATGCTCAACCGCGCGCCCACCCTGCACCGGCTGGGCATCCAGGCCTTTGAGCCTGTCCTGGTGGAGGGCCGCGCCATGAAGCTCCATCCTCTGGTTTGTACCGCCTTCAACGCCGACTTCGACGGCGACCAGATGGCCATTCACGTCCCCCTGTCCGCCGAGGCGCAGGCCGAGGCCCGCATCCTGATGCTGGCCGCCAACAACCTGCTGCGTCCCGCCGACGGCGGCCCCGTCACCGTGCCGACGCAGGACATGGTGCTGGGCTCCTACTACCTGACCTACGAGCGCGACCCCGCCTACGATCCCGACTGCGCCTATGAGACGGTGGAGGCCGCCGCCAAGGCGCTGGCCAACGGCGTCGTCGGTCCCAACGACCGCATCTGGCTCCACGACGAGGAGAACAACCGCTGGTACCGCTCCACCCCCGCCCTCTGCACCGAGGCCGAGAACGGCAAGGCCCGCGAGGTGTACAGCTGCTTCGATGGCGACATGGAGGCCCGGCTGGCCTATGACGAGGGCATCCTCGACCTGCACGAGCCCATTCTGGTCCGCCGCAGCGCCGAGGTGGACGGCGAGACCCGCTATAAGATGGTCCGCACCACCGTGGGCCGCCTGATCTTCAACGAGGGCATCCCGCAGGATCTGGGCTTCGTGGACCGCACCGACCCCGACGCCATGTTCGAGCCGGAGATCAACTTCATCTGCGGCAAGAAGCAGCTGGGCAAGATCATCGACAAGTGCATCAGCAAGCACGGCTTCACCGTGTCCGCCACCGTGCTGGACACGATCAAGGCCCGGGGCTACAAGTTCTCCACCCGCGGCTCTCTGACCGTGGCCATCGCCGATATGACCGTGCCCGAGCAGAAGTACGGCCTCATCGCCGCCACCGAGAAGGAAGTCGTCAAGATCGAGAACCAGTACAAGCGCGGCTTCCTCACCAATGACGAGCGCTATCGTCTGGTGGTCTCCGCCTGGGAGAAGACCACTGCCGACGTGTCCGACGCACTGCAGAAGTCCATGGACCGCTACAACCCCATCTTCATGATGGCGGATTCCGGTGCCCGAGGTTCTCAGGCTCAGATCCGTCAGCTGGCCGGCATGCGCGGCCTGATGGCCGACACCTCCGGCCGTACCATCGAGATCCCCATCAAGTCCAACTTCCGTGAGGGTCTGTCCGTACTGGAGTACTTCATTTCCTCCCGAGGCGCCCGAAAGGGCATGGCCGATACCGCTCTGCGTACCGCAGACTCCGGTTACCTGACCCGCCGTCTGGTGGACGTGTCCCAGGAGGTCATCATCCGCGAGGAGGACTGCTGCACCTGCGACGGCATCACCGTCTCCGAGATCTCTGAGAACGGTCAGGTCATCGAGACCTTTGCCGAGCGCATCCACGGCCGCTATCCCGCCCACGATATCGTGGACGAGAAGACCGGTGAGGTCCTCTTCACCCGGGATTCCATGCTCACCAAGGACTGCGCCTCCCTGCTGGAGGCCCACGGCATCACCTCCATCAAGGTGCGCTCCGTCCTCACCTGCGAGGCCCGCACCGGCGTGTGCGCCAAGTGCTACGGCATGAACATGGCCTTCGGTGAGCCCGTGGGTCAGGGCGAGGCCGTCGGCATCATCGCCGCCCAGTCTATCGGCGAGCCCGGCACCCAGCTGACCATGCGTACCTTCCACACCGGCGGCGTGGCCGGCGGCGACATCACTCAGGGACTTCCCCGTGTTGAGGAGCTGTTCGAGGCCCGCAAGCCCAAGAAGATGGCCCAGCTGGCCGAGATCAGCGGCGTTGTCTCCATGGAGGAGGCCAAGCGCGCCACCCTGTGCAACGTCACCATCACCGCCGACGACGGCGAGGTGGTCACCTACACTCTGCCTTACAGCGCGGGCATCCGCGTGAAGGCGGGTGACACCGTCACCAAGGGCGACATGCTCACCGACGGCGCCCTGTCCCCCCACGATGTGCTCCGGGTCCGCGGCGTGGACGCTGTCCACAACTACCTCATTCAGGAGGTCCAGAAGCCCTACCGTCAGCAGGGCGTGGACATCAACGACAAGCACATCGAAGTCATCTGCCGCCAGATGATGCGCAAGGTCCGCGTGGAGGAGGCCGGCGACTCCAGCTTGCTCTCCGGTTCTACCGTGGACGTCATCGAGTTCAAGGACGCCGTGAAGGCCGTTCAGGCCCGCATCGACGCCGGTGAGAAGCGGGAGGACGGTTCCGAGCTGGTCCTGCCCACCTGCACCCGCATCCTGCTGGGCATCACCAAGGCCTCTCTGGCCACCGAGTCCTTCCTGTCCGCCGCCTCCTTCCAGGAGACCACCAAGGTCCTCACCGAGGCCGCCATCAAGGGCAAGGTGGACCACCTGCTGGGCCTGAAGGAGAACGTCATCATCGGCAAGCTGATCCCCGCCGGCTCCGGTCTGGCGGCCTACCGCAAGTTCGATGAGATCGAGGACGAGGTCCATCCCGACGACCGCTATGCCGGCGTGAACGCCGCTGCGGCCGCCGCCAAGGCCGAGAACGAGGACTATCCC
Organism: uncultured Oscillospiraceae bacterium; assembly: GCA_934667095.1. Taxonomy (GTDB): domain Bacteria; phylum Bacillota; class Clostridia; order Oscillospirales; family Oscillospiraceae; genus Enterenecus. Next base: position 38,843 of record CAKULE010000013.1, read on the forward strand.
GAGGGCGAAGAGCCTCAGGAGCCCGACGTTCCCGCAGAGGCTGACGAGGATGAGGTCCTCTCCATCAGTCTGGACGAGAAGTAATTCCACTAAAAAGAGCGCCCGCCGGGATTCCGGCGGGCGCTCTTTTATGTATGAAGGGAGGCCCGCCGCAGATGCGGCGGGCCTCCCTTTGGTTACGGCAGCAGCTTGGCCTTGACCAGCCGGTCCTTGAGAATGGGCCCGAGGACGAGCACTACAGCGATCTTGGCGGCATCGAAGGGGAGGAAGGGCGTGACGCACTTGGCCAGGGCCACGCCCACGGTGTACCCGCCCTGCAGGCAGAACCACACCGTGCCGAACAGGTAGCAGGCCAGCACGCCGGCGATCATGCCCAGCGCCTGCAGGAAGCGGTTGCGGGTGCGGCCGCACACGGCCCCGGCGATGAGGGCCAGCGGCAGGTAGCCGATGAGGTATCCGCCGGTGGGCCCGGCCAGACGGCTGAGACCGCCCAGATACCCGGAGAACACCGGCAGGCCCACGGCACCCATCAGCAGGTAGACCAGCACGCTGACGGTGCCCCAGCGCCAGCCCAGCAGCTGGGCGGCCAGCAGGACCATCATGGTGCCCAGAGTGATGGGTACGGGCTTCAGGGGGATGGAGAGGGGGGCTACCGCCCCCATGAGGGCGGCCATCACCGCGCAGGCGACGGCCCGGTAGAGCGCGGCGTGTTTGACGGCGGACGTGTTTTGCTGCTGTTCCATGGGATACTCCTTTCGCCGCCTTTTTCCGGGGCGGCATTGTCTTTCAGACTGGAATGTGGTATACTATTTTGGTAAAACTTTCTCCAAAGGGGACTGAGGTATGGGCAAGGTAAAATACCTGATCCAGCGGGTCATGCACATGAACTACAAGGCCATGCTGGAAAAAATAAATTCCATCCACCGTAAAACGGGAATGAGCCGCACGGCCATTTTCCATGACATGCGCGACTGCGCGGTGAAGTACGGCGCGGGCTATATGGACTACGATCTCTTCGAGATGTACAACCTGACGCCGGAGCAGCGGGACACCTATCTCACCCGCGGCCGGAACAACGCCATCGTGGTGAAGTACAACGACAAGGCCCACTTCGACGATCTGGGGGACAAGATCCGGTTCAACACCCTGTTTGCCGACTTCCTCCACCGGGACTGGGTCCCTGTCACCGGGGAGAACCGGGAAGAAGTGTTGGCCTTTCTGGCCAGACACCCGGTGTTCATGGCCAAGCCCGCCTGCGGCAGCTGCGGCTGGGGCATCGAGAAGCTGAACACGGCGGACTTCCCCTCGCTGGACGCGGTGTATGACCACCTTCTCCCCAAGGCCCCCCAGCTGGAGCTGGAGGAGCTCATCGTGCAGCACCCGGTGGTGGCAGCCATTTATCCCGGCTCCATCAACACCGTGCGCATGGTGACCATCCGGGGCAAAAGCGGCCGGGTCTATCTGGTGACGGCCATGTTCCGCATCGGCAACGGCAAATTCGTGGACAACTTCAACAGCGGCGGCATGGTGGCCCCCATGGACCCGGAGACCGGCTCGGTCATCGACCGGGCGCTGGACAAACAGAAGAACCTCTACGAAAACCACCCCGCCACCGGTACCCCCATCAAGGGCTTCGTGTTCCCCGACTGGGACAAGGCCCGGGCCATGGTGGAGCGGGCGGCTCAGGTGGTGCCCCAGATGGGCTACGTGGGCTGGGACGTGTGCTTTACCCCCGACGGCCCCTGTCTGGTGGAGGGCAACCAGTTCCCGGGGCATGACATCTATCAGCTTCCGGTACACACCCCGGACAAGATCGGCATCATGCCCCGCTTCCGCGCCATCGAGGCCGCAGAGGCTGCGCTGGAGAAAAACGCCTGAAAACAGAGGACCCCCGGTACCGCAGCGCCTGCGGCACCGGGGGTGTTTTGCATCACTCGGGCGTTTTCTCTGCAGCCAGCTTGGCCAGCTCCTCTTCCTCCAGCTGGCGGTAAGCCACCTTGCCCACCAGCGTCTTGGGCAGGTCGGGGCGGAACTCGATGTCATAGGGCAGGGCGTACTTGGCGATGTTCTTGCGGGCATAGTCCATGAGGATCTGCTTGTTCTCCTCGTTGGGCAGGTTGCCGGGCTTGAGCATGATGAACGCCTTGACCTTCTGCATCTTCAGCGGGTCGGGCACGCCGATGACGCAGCTCATCTGCACCAGTTCGTGGGCGTCGAACACGTTCTCCAGCTGAGAGGGGTAGACGTTGTACCCGCTGGTGACGATCATGCGTTTGATGCGCTGCTTGAAGTAGACGAAACCGTCCTCGTCCATGCAGCCAAGGTCGCCGGTGTGGACCCAGGTGAGGCCGTCCTTGTGGGTCTGGAGGGTGGCGGCGGTCTCCTCCGGGTGATCCAGATAGCCCTTCATCACCGTAGGGCCGGCCAGGCAGATCTCGCCCTCGGTGCCGTAGGGGACTTCCTCCTGAGTGCCGGGCTTGACGATCTTATAGTAGGTGTCAGGGAAGGGAATGCCGATGGACCCCTCCTTGGAGATGTGGTAGGGGGTCAGGCAGGAGGCGGTGACGCACTCGGTGAGGCCGTAGCCCTCCCGCACCTGGATGGTGGCGTGGTGGTCGAAGAGAAACTTGTCGAACCGCTTTTTCAGCTCCACAGACAGGGAGTCGCCGCCGGAGTACACGCCCTTCAGGCAGGACAGGTCGGCGTCCTTCATCTTGGGCAGGCGGAGCAGAGCCTCATACAGGGTGGGCACGCCGGCGATGAGGTTGCAGCGGTATTTCAGCAGCAGCTTGGCATAGCTCTCGGCGGTGAACCGGGGCACGAGGATGCAGCAGCCGCCGCTGATGAGCATGGTGTGGATGGATACGCCCAGACCGAAGCCGTGGAACATGGGCATCACGGCCAGCATCTTGTCCCCGGGGCGGAACATGGGGTTGGTGGCAATGACCTGCGTGCCCAGGGCGTTGAAGTTCAGGTTGGACAGCAGGATGCCCTTGGTGACGCCGGTGGTGCCGCCGGAGTAGAGAAGGACGGCCACGTCGTCGGGCTGCTTCTCCACCTTGTACTTCCAGTGGTAGGTGGCCCCCCGGTGCATGAACTCGTTCCAGCGGATGACGGGGGCGTCCTTGGGGATCTTGGCGATCTTTCGGCCCTCGGTGAGCATATAGCCCGCCTTGATGGGCTTGGACAGGGCGTCCTTGATGGAGGCAAGAATGATATTGTCCAGCTCCACGTTGGCCCGGATGGCCTCAAACTTGTGGTAGAACTGGTCCAGCGTCACGGCGAACAGGGAGCCGGACTCCTTGATGTAGAACTCGATCTCCTTTTCGCTGGACAGGGGGTGGATCATGTTGGCGATGGCGCCCACCTCATTGATGGCGTAGAACATGGCCACCGCCTGCGGGCAGTTGGGCAGGGCCACGGTGATCCTGTCGCCGGGGCGCACGCCGGTGGCCTTCAGGGCGCGGGCGCAGACGTTGATCTCCTGCAGCATGTCGCGGTAGGTGGTGGTGCGGCCCATGAAGACGTAGGCGGGGTAGTCGGGGTACTGCATGGCGGCGCGCTCCACCGCCTCGTACATGGTGCAGTCGGGATAGTCGAGGGTGGCGGGGACTTCGCCCCGGAATGCCAACCATGGGGCCTTGACGGCGGCACTTTCTTTCGCTTTCAAATGGGATGCCTCCTTTTTCTGTCGGTGGGTTTATAGGCAACAGGCCGCATGGCCGGGAAATGATCGTGAAGACTCTAACTCAGCTTACCATTTTATCACACCGGCGGCAAAAAATCGACCGCCTTTTTTACCAAAAAGGCGGTCAGAGGGCTGTGAATGTTGTATGCGGAGCGGAAGCGTCCCCGGCAGAGCGCAGGCTCTGCCGGGGACGTCTGCTCACTCCACGGTCTTGAGGCTCTCCACCATGTCCACCTTTTTCAGGCGGAAGTGGGCGGCCACGTTCACCAGCGCGGAGAATACCACCGTCAGCGCCGCGGCGATCACGTAGGCGTAGGCGGGGGCGGTGCGGCCGAACATGGCGATGTCCACCTCCACGGTGGTCACCAGCCACCCATGGAGGAACCGGCCCATCACCAGCCCCATGGCGATGCCGAACAGGGTGAGGAAGATATTCTCCCGGTACACGTAGGCGGACACCTCCCGGTCGTAGAAGCCCAGCACCTTCAGGGTGGCCAGCTCCCGCATCCGCTCGGTAATGTTGATATTGGTCAGGTTGTAGAGTACCACGAAGGCCAGCGCCGCCGCCGCGGCGATGATGATGACCACAGCGTAGTTGATGGCGCTCATGCTGTTCTCAAAGGTGTCCCGCAGGGTGGCGATGTCGGAGTAGGAGCCCACCCCGTCCATCCGCATCAAGGCTACGGAAGTCTCGTCCTTGGTGGAGGAGTCCACACCGCTGGCAAAGGCCAGCATGATGCTGTTCTCCTGCGGAGCCGTGCCGAAGAGCTGCTCGTAGTATCCCTCGGTGAGGTAGATATAGTGCTTCACGTAATTCTCGGCGATGCCGGTGATGGGGGCGGACACCCGCCGGCCGTCGTTCTCGATGGTGATGCTGTCCCCCACAGAGACCTCCAGCAGCTCGGACAGCTTTTCGGTGATGACCACGCCTTCCTCCTGAATGGCGATGGCGGTGCCGCTGCGGCGGTCCCGCAGGTCGATCATCCGCCGGAAGGCGGTCTGGTCGGCTACGGCGAAGAGGGAGGCGCTGTGGCCCATGGCCCCGGCGGAGGCGTCCACCGACTCCTCACAGATGGGCAGCCACACAGCCACGTCCCGGTTCTGGGTCAGGTAGTCCTCCACCGCCTGCTGCTGGGCCGGGGTGATATCACTGCTCAGGCCCACGGAGGCGTCGTACACGGTGATCTCGTCAAACTGCTTGTTCAGGATGGAGAAGATGGAGTCGTGCAGGCCGAAGCCGGTGACGATCAGGGCGGTGCAGCCGCCGATGCCCACCACCGTCATCCAGAACCGCCGCTGATAGCGGAACAGATTGCGCATGGTGACCTTCCACGTGAAGGACAGCCGCCGCCACAGGGGCCCGATGCGTTCCAGCAGGACCCGGCGGCCGGCCTTGGGGGCCTTGGGACGCATGAGGTTGGCCGGGGTGTCCATCAGTGTGGACAGGCAGGCCCACAGGGCAGCCCCGGTGGTGCAGACCACCGCCGCGGCCACCGCGCCCACATACAGGCCGGACTGGGGCTTGAAGTCCAGCCCCGGGATGTGGTACATGATGGCGAAGGCGTTGGCGATCACCGCCGGGATGGCGGTGCAGCCCGCAACCAGTCCGATGATCCCACCGGTGAGGCTGGCCAGAAAGGCATAGCCCAGATATTTCACTGAGATGGCCAGCCGGCTGAAGCCCAGCGCCTTCAGCGCGCCGATCTCGGTCCGATGGTCCTCCACCATGCGGGTCATGGTGGTCAGGCAGGCCAGCGCCGCCACCAGGAAGAAAATGAGGGGAAACACGTTGGCCAGATTGCTCACCCGCTCCGCGTCCTGCGCGTAGCTGACGAAGCCCACATTGGTGTTCCGCCCCAGCACATACCACTCGCAGGGGTCCACCTTGTCCAGCTCCGCCCGGGCATCGTCCAGCTTGGCCTGCGCGTCCGCCAGCTTCTCGTCTGCCTCGCCCCGGCCGTCCTCATACTCGGCGAGGCCCTCGGCATAGTCTGCCTCGCCCTGTTTCAGCTCGTCCAGCGCGTCAGCCAGCTGGGTCAAGCCGTCCTGCTGGGCCTCGTCCAGCTTCACCTGATTGGCGGTGTACTCCGCCCGACCGGACTCGATCTGCGCCTGCGCCTCGTCCAGCTGCTCCTTGGCGGCATCCAGCTGGGATCTGCTCTCATCCAGCTGGGCCTTGGCGGCGGAGAGCTGCGCGCCTGCCTCGTCCAGCTGGGCCTTCACGGCGTCCAGCTGTCCCTTGCTCTGGGCCAGCTGGAGGAAGCCCTCGTCGATCTTCGCCTGCGCCGCGTCCAGCTGAGCCTTCTGCTCCGCCGCGGCGGCCACGGCGGCATCGTAATAGGGGGTGCCCACATAGGGCGCCAGCGCGGCGTCATACTGGGCATAGGCCTCGTCCAGCTGGGCCTGCTGGGCCTCCAGCTGGGCCACGCCCTGCTCGTACTGGGCCAGACCCTCGCCGTACTGGGTCATGCCGTCGTCATAGGTAGTCTTGTTCTCCTCGTACTGGGCCAGTCCGGTCTCATAGGCGGCCTTGCCCTCTTCGTATTCCGCCAGTCCGGCGTCGAACTCCGCCTGCGCCTCATCCAGCTGCTGTCTGGCGTCGTCCAGCTGCCGCCGGCCGTCGGCGATCTCCCGATCCAGCTTCGCCTTGCCGTCACGATAGTCCGCCCAGCCGTCGTCCAGCTTTTTCCGGGCGTCGTCCAGCTGCTGCCTGGCGTCGTCCAGATCGCCGTAGACCTCCGCCCGTTTTTCGTCCAGCTCGGCCTGCGCCTCGTTGATCTTATCCTGTGCCTCGCCGGTGATCTCGTCGTACCGGAGCTGTGCCCGCTCCTCGGCCAGCCCATCCAGACTGTCCACCAGATCGGTCATGTGGTCCTCGTACTCGTCGCCGTAGCTGTCCAGCTCCCGCAGGCCCACGCCGGTGAAGTAGGCGATGGAGTAGTAGTCGGCAGTGAAATTCTCCCCGGGCACATACACGAACCCGGACACCGACCCGTTGCCCAGCGTGGTGGAGCCCCGGTCCGTGCCGGCGTACAGGGGGGAGTTCACCGTGCCTACGATGGTGTAGCGGGTGCGGCTGAGGGCGTCGCTGCTGTCCTCCGGCAGGGAGAGCTCCAGCGCGTCGCCGATGTCCAGCCCCAGCTTTGCCAGCAGCAGCTCCTCAGTGACGCACTCGTCCGCGCGCTCCGGCTGCCGGCCCCGAAGGGTCTCCAGCAGGTTGAGCCGTACCGGCATGGCCCGGACGGTGACGGTGGCGTCGGTGGCCACGGCGTCCACGGTGCGCACGCCCTCCACGTCCTCGATGCCCGCCGCCCCGGCCAGAGCCGCCAGGTCGGCGTCCGTCAGCCCGAGGGTGGAGATCACATAGCCGTCCATCAGGCGGGTGCGGTCGTAATAGTTGTCTGCGGTGTACTCCATGTCGGGGGCCGTCGTGCGCAGGCCGGAGAGAAAGGCCACGGCCAGCGCGGACAGCACCAGAATGGACAGAAAACGGCTGAAGGTATGCCTGACCTCCCGCACCGCGTCGGTGAGCAGGCGGTTATGCTTCTTTACCATTCGATCATCTCCACGGGGGTGGGCGCTTCGTTGCGCTCCATGGCGGCCACCCTGCCGTTGCGGATGTGGATGACCCGGTCGGCCATGGGGGTGAGGGCGGTGTTGTGGGTGATGACCACCACGGTCATGCCCTGCTTGCGGCAGGTGTCCTGCAGCAGCTTGAGGATGGCCTTGCCGGTGACGTAGTCCAGCGCGCCGGTGGGCTCGTCGCACAGCAGCAGCTTGGGGTTCTTAGCCAGAGCCCGGGCGATGGCCACCCGCTGCTGCTCGCCGCCGGACAGCTGGGCGGGGAAGTTCCCCAGCCGGTCGCCCAGGCCCACGTGCTCCAGCACGTCCCTGGCATCCAGCGGATGGTCGCAGATCTGGGCGGCCAGCTCCACGTTCTCCAGTGCCGTGAGGTTCTGCACCAGATTGTAGAACTGGAAAACGAAGCCGATATCATGCCGCCGGTAGCCGGTGAGCTGCCTGGCGTTGAAGTCGCTGACCCGCACGCCGTCCACGGTGATGACGCCGCTGGTGCAGCTGTCCATGCCGCCCAGCATGTTCAGCACTGTGGTCTTACCCGCGCCGGAGGGGCCCACGATGATGGCGAACTCGCCCTTTTCGATGGCGAAGTCCACGCCATCGGCGGCGTTGATGGACACCTCGCCCATTTTATAGGTCTTTTTGACCTGTTCAAAGGAGATATAGCTCATGGGACTCACCCTTTCTTTTTCTGAATTATATTGTAAGCGTCTCCGTGGGCGGGTGCAAGCTGTTTGCAACAAAGTTCACCAAAAATTCACAGGAAGCTGTCCGTTGACAAAGCTCTCCGCGTCCTTTATAATCAGAAAAAGGAAAAGGGAGTAATCGGCGGCGCTGCCGTGGCCCGGTCAACATACTGACACCTCCGGGCGTCTGGCCGGCCCTGAAACGATGAGACTGATCCGTCTGCGGGCGGGCAGTCTTTTTTTGCACCCTCCGCAGGAACATACGCGGCCTTTCGGCCGGAGAGGATGTCTTTTATGTCATTGGGAGAACTTCTGCTGTTGGCAGTGGCCCTGTCCATGGACGCGCTGGCCGTGTCCATCTGTAAGGGCATGTCCATCCGCAGGCTCAAGCTGCGCCATGCCCTCATCGTGGGTGCGTGGTTCGGCGCGTTTCAGGCCATCATGCCCACGCTGGGCTTCCTGCTGGCCTCCTCCTTCGCGGACCTCATCACCGCGGTGGACCACTGGGTGGCCTTTGCCCTGCTGGCCCTCATCGGCGGCAACATGATCCGGGAGTCCCTCAGCAAGGAGGAGGAAAAGGTGGATGCCTCCCTGTCCTTCCTCAGCATGCTGCTGCTGGCGCTGGCCACCTCCATTGACGCCATGGCCGTGGGTATCACCTTCGCCTTTCTGGACGTGTCCATCGTGCCCGCGGTGCTCCTCATCGGTGCATGTACCTTCTGTATCTCCGCCGTGGGTGTGAAGATCGGCAACGTCTTCGGCACCAGGTTCAAGTCCGCTGCCGAGCTGGTGGGCGGCATTGTGCTGGTGCTCATCGGCGTGAAGATACTGCTGGAGCATCTGGGCGTCATCAATTTCTGAGCGGGGAAGGCGTTTCCTCGTGCTCCCCGCACGATGCCCTCATATTAAAATAGCCCCGCCCCGCCGTCACAGAACGGCGGGGCGGGGCTGTTTTTTTGTTTGTTACAGCGCAGCGATCTCGATGGTCTCCCCGTCGCTGTGGAGCACCACGGCCCGGAAGGGGTCGGCGTACCGGTCAATGAGAAGGGAGGCGATGGGGTCCTCCAGATCCTTCTGGATCTGCCGGCGCAGGTTGCGGGCGCCGTACTGGGCGGAGTAGGACTTCTTCACCAGATAATCCAGCACGCTGTCGTCGTAGCGGAAGGAGATGTTTTTCTCCTTCAGCACGCCCTCCAGTTCGGACAGCATGATGCGGGCGATGGCCTTGAAGTTGTCCTCGCTGAGTTGGTTGAAGCAGACGATCTCGTCCACCCGGTTGATGAACTCCGGCCGAAGGAAGGACTCCAGCCCCTTCATGGCCTTTTCCCGGCCCAGCTGGACAGCGGAGCGGTCAAAGCCCAGAGAGCCGCCCTTGATATTGCTGCCGGCGTTGGAAGTCATGACGATGACTGTGTTCTCGAAGTTGACCACCTTGCCGTGGGCGTCGGAGATGTGGCCGTCGTCCAGGATCTGAAGCAGCACGTTGAGCACGTCGGGGTGGGCCTTCTCGATCTCGTCGAAGAGCACCACGGAGTAGGGCTTCCGGCGGATCTTCTCGGTGAGCTGGCCGGCGTCGTCATAGCCCACGTAGCCTGGGGGGGACCCGATGATGCGGGACACGGAGTGCTTCTCCATGAACTCGCTCATGTCCAGCCGGATGAGGGCTTCGGGGGAGGAGAACAGGTCGGCGGCCAGCTGCTTTACCAGCTCGGTCTTGCCCACGCCGGTGGAGCCCACGAAGATGAAGGACACGGGCTTGTGCTTGGCAGAGATGCCCACGCGGCCCCGGCGGATGGCGGCGGCCACGGCGTGGACCGCCTCGTCCTGACCCACGATGTGGGTCTTGAGCCGGTCCTCCAGCTTGGCCAGCCGCTCGAATTCCTGCTCCTGGATCTGGGAGGCGGGGATCTTGGTCCACAGCTCAATGACCCGGGCCAGATGGGCGGCGGTCAGCGGGGGATCGCCCTTGGCCAGAAGGGCCTCCCGCTCTCCGTTCAGCTGGGCCTGACGGCTCTTCAGCTCGGCCAGCCGCTGATAGGCCCGGCCGCTGATGTCGTTCTGCATGGTCTGCCGGCGGGCGGACACGTCGGCCAGCTGCTGCTGCAGCTCGCCGATCTGCCGGCGGCGGCCCTCCTGCCGCTCCTGAAAGGCGGGGTCCCCCCGGTTGGGGGCCTCGGCGTCGTCCCGGCTGACAGCCATCTCCAGCGTGTCCTTCTGCCGCTGCAGCTTCTGCTCTTCCTGCTGGAGCCGGGCCACCTGCGGGTCGCTCTGGCCGTTGGTGGCGGCCAGCACCAGCTCCATCTCCTTGGCGTAGTCGGCCAGCTCCTTGTCGATGGCGGCCAGACGGGCCTGATCCCGGTTGTGGAGGTTCACGTCGGAAGCAGCCTCGTCGATGAGGTCGATGGCCTTGTCGGGCAGATAGCGGTCGGTGATGTACCGCTCGCTCATGGTCACGGCCAGCCGGCACATGTCCGGGCTGATGGTCACGTGGTGGAACTGCTCGTAGTAGGGGGCGATGCCCTTGAGGATCTCTGCGGACTCGTTGATGGAGGGCTCCTCCACGATGACGGGCTGGAAGCGGCGTTCCAGGGCGGAGTCCTTCTCGATGTACTTGCGGTACTCCGTGAGGGTGGTGGCGCCGATGACCTGGATCTCGCCCCGGCTGAGGGCGGGCTTGAGGATGTTGGCCGCGTTCATGGAGCCCTCGGCGTCCCCGGCACCCACGATGGAGTGGACCTCATCGATGACCAGAATGATGTTGCCCAGCTTCTTGACCTCGTCGATGAGGCCCTTCATCCGGGACTCGAACTGCCCCCGGAACTGGGTGCCGGCCACCAATGCGGTGAGGTCCAGCAGGTAGACTTCCTTATCCAGCAGCTTGTAGGGCACGTTGCTCTCAAAAATGCGCTGGGCCAGCCCCTCAGCGATGGCGGTCTTGCCTACGCCGGGCTCGCCGATGAGGCAGGGGTTGTTTTTCTGCCGGCGGTTGAGGATCTGGATGGTGCGCTCGATCTCGTTCTCCCGGCCCACGATGCGGTCCAGCTTGCCCTCGGAGGCCTTACGGGTCAGGGAGATGCAGTAGTTCTCCAGAAATTTGCGCTTGGGGGCCTTCTCGCCCTTGGGCTGCTCCTGCTTGACGGAGCCGGGCTTTTCACCCCGGTTGGGGCTGCTGCCCTCGCCCTGAGGCTGCTGGGCGCCGAACAGTTTATTCAGGAAGGGGAAGGTGGCGGTGCGTCCGTCGTCGTCCTCATCGTCGTCCTCATCCCCGGCAGCGCCGTTGACCAGATTCTCCAGCCCCTCGGCGCCGCCGAAGGCGGACATCATCTCGTTGGAGATGCTCTCCAGATCGTCGTCAGAGATGCCCATTTTCTTCATCATATCGTCTACGGGCTTGATGCCCAGCTCACGGGCGCATTTCAGGCACAGCCCTTCGTTTTTGGTCTCGTTGCCCTCAATCCGGGTGACAAAGACCACAGCCACATTTTTGCGGCAGCGGGAACACAGTGTCGGCTGCATAATTGGTTCTCCTTTCAGAGGGGAAATATTTATCTGAGGGTAATCATAGCAGATAAATATGAATATGTCATGAATATTGCCGGAATTTTATTTTACCAATCCATCCAGAAGCCGGATGAGGTTGCCGTTGGAGAACAGCCTGAGCACCGGCGTCTCGGGCTGCCGGGGGATCAGGCTGAACAGCTGGCCCAGCCACACCAGAATAATGACGATGAGGGCCCCCTTTACCAGTCCCAGCGCCGCGCCCCCCAGATGGTTGGCGGCGGACAGCACCGGCAGCCGGCAGGCCAGGTCCAGCAGCCTTCCCAGCAGGGTCCACAGCAGCAGGATCACCAGAAACCCGGCGATGAACAGCACTGCCTTGGCGATGAGGTCCGCCATGTAGTCCGCCAGCGCGCTGGCGGGGGTGCCGGTGTTCTCCTGGATCTTATCGGTGTGTACCGCGTCCTCCAGCAGGTCGGTGAGGCCCTTGTACAGGTCGGCGGATTTGATGCGCTCCAGCAGGTCGTCCAGCGAGAGGGCGGCGTCGCTGCTCTCCCCGGCGGAGCTCTCCGGCCCGGCGTCGGGGCTGGGGGAGGAAGACGGCTCCGCCGAAGGCTCGGCAGAGGGCTCCGGGTCGGCGCTGCCCACGCCGGTGATGGTCTGGTAGATGCCCGGCTGGATGAGGCTGCTCACCGGCTGGTACAGCCTGGCGGACAGGAACCGGGCCCCGAAAAAGGCGACAAACAGCCCCGCCAGTCCGAACAGGGTGAGCACGAAGCCCTTCCGGGCCCCGAAAATGACGAACAGCACCAGAATGACAAGAATGCCGATGTCAAACAGATATGCGGGCATAAAAGTCCCTCCTGTCAGGGCACATAGTAGTGTGCGGCGTCCGGCGCAATGAGAATGGCCGAGCCGTCCGCGCGCATCAGCACGTTCCGCGCTCCCTGAGTGTCGTCCAGGGAGGCGTAGAGGGTCAGGTCGGCGGTGTAGATGTCCAGCCGGCTGCCGGTGAGCACCGCCAGATACCGCCCGGCGGCGGACAGGGCCAGCACCTGCTCCCGGCAGTCGAGAACGGCCTTGCTGCCATCGGCGGATACCACCCACAGCTCCGCCTGACTGCCCGCCCGGTATTTGCCCAGCAGAGCGGCGGCGAAGCCGTCCCCTGCCAGCGTATAGCGCTTCAGATAGCGGCCCTCCCAGCTGACGGAGGCGGTGTCTCCCGCCCGGTCGGTAACGGTGAGCCCCACGTCGCTGAGGGCCCAAAGCCGGTCCGCCGTGTGGCGCACGTCGAGCACTGCGCCGCTGCCCAGCGTGCAGGTGCGGTCGGGGGTGAAGTCCCCGCCGGCGCCGGTATTCAGGGTGTAGAGGGACAGCCCGGAAGAGAAGCTGCCGTTCTCCTGCCCCACGGTGATGATGGCCAGCGTTCTCCCGTCGTCGGACAGGGCGGCATCCATCACGTAGGCGGAGGTCAGCTTCACGCTGACCAGCGGGGCATAGGCGGAGTCGTACACCGTCACCGTTCCCCGGGAGCCGCTGTCCTGCGTGACCACGGTGAGCATGCCGCTCCGGTTCAGCCGGGCGGAGAGAATGCCCTCCAGCCCCTCGGCGGTCCAGATCAGCTGCCGCTGGCCCAGCACGCAGAGGGTAGAGCCTCCCGCGTCGTACACCGCGGCCAGCTTGCCGTCCTCCACCACCACCGGGTGATCCATGGACACCGGCTGGCTCACATACCGGGTGCCGCTGGCGGAGTACAGGGAGATGGTATTGCGGGAACACACCAGCAGGTCCCCGTCCAGCGCGGCGAAGGTGTCGGTCAGCGCCCCGTCATAGGGGAAGGACTCCGCCTGCCCGCTGTCGCTGAGGGTGAGGGTGCGGTAGCGGAACCAGCGCTTGATGCTGTCGGCGTTGAGCCGGTCCCGGTAGACCACGGCGGCCACTGCCCCCAGCGCCACGGCGAGGATGAGCACTGCCACTACGACCCGCAGCAGGAACTTCGGCCGCTTTTTTCCTTTGGGGGCGGCCTGCTCCGGCGTATTCGGTTTTGGAGCTTTGCGCTTTTCCTTCATCAAAGTACGTCCTCATCATACCAAAGGTTGGTCATATACAGTCCGTCAGGCGGTGCCGTGGGTCCCGCCAGAGTGCGGTTGCGGGATTCGAGGATGGCGGGGATGTCCGCCGGGGCCAGTTTGCCCTCGGCGGCGTAGATGCAGGTGCCCACCATGGCCCGCACCATGTTGTAGAGAAATCCGTCGGCGCACACCCGGCACAGGATGAGCTTATCCTGCCGTTCCACCTCGAAGTAGTGGACGGTGCGGACGGTGGTGCGGGTCTCGGTGCCCACAGAGCGCACGGCGGCGAAGTCGTGGGTGCCCACGAACTGGGCGGCGGCCTCCGCCATGATCCTCTCGTCCAGCAGCCGGGGGTAGAACCACACCCGGTTCACGTAAAAGGGGTCCCGGATGCGGGAGTTGTATATTTTATAGGTGTATTCCTTTTTCAGGCAGGAGCCGATGGCGTTGAACCCATCGCTGACCTGGGTGGCCCTGGACACCACGATGTCGTCGGGCAGCACGGTGTTCACCGCCAGCGGCAGCCGCTCCAGCGGGATGCGGGAGTTTGTGCGGAAGTTGGCGATGTAGGTGGTGGCGTGGACCCCGGCGTCGGTGCGGCCGGCCCCGGTGACCTTCACCGGGTGGCCCACCACCTCACTGAGCGCCTTTTCCAGCGTCTCCGCCACGGTGATGCCGTTTTTCTGCACCTGCCAGCCGTGGTAGGCGGTGCCGGTGTAGCTCAGCCGCAGGGCGATATTTTTTTCGTACACGGCGACCGCCGCCTTTCCAGTTTGAGATTACAGCCCCGCGTGGCCCATGAAGCCGATGCCCACCGCCAGCGCCGCGGCGCACAGCATGAACAGGGCGTCCGCCTGCCGGAAGTGGAGTACGTTCAGCCGGGTCCGCCCTTCGCCGCCGTGATAGCAGCGGCACTCCATGGCGGTGGCCAGCTCGTCGGCCCGCCGGAAGGCGGAGATAAACAGCGGCACCAGCAGGGGCACCAGCGCCTTGGCCTTCTGGAACAGGTTGCCGCTGTCGAAGTCGGCGCCCCGGGCCCGCTGGGCGGACATGATCTTATCGGTCTCCTCGATGAGGGTGGGGATGAACCGCAGGGCGATGGACATCATCATGGCCAGCTCATGGACGGGGACCTTGATCTTCTTCAGCGGGGAGAGCAGCCCCTCCAGCCCGTCGGTGAGGGCAAGGGGCGAGGTGGTGTAGGTCAGCAGGAAGGTGCAGGAGATGAGCATGAGGATGCGCAGGATCATGAAGAAGGCGTGGAGCACGCCCTCGTAGGTGATGGTGAAGATCCAGAAGCTCACCAGCGTGCGCCCCGGCGTATACAGCATATTCAGCACGCCGGTGAAAATGAGCAGGAATACCACCGGCTTCATGCCCCGCAGCAGGGCCTTGGGCTTCACGTGGGACAGGGCCAGAATGGCCACCAGCACCGCCAGCAGGATGGCGTAGGTGACGATCCACTCGGCGAGGAACAGGGCCACGATGTAGGCGATGAGGCCGATCAGCTTGGCACGGGGGTCCAGCCGGTGAATGACGGAGTTTCCGGGAAAATACTGGCCCAGGGTGATGTCCTTCAGCACTCAGACCGCCCCCTTTCCCAACCTGGTCAGGATGGCGTCTCTGGCTTGCTCCACGGTGTACACCCCGGCGGGGACGTCCACCCCCATGGCCCGCAGGCGGGTGAACAGCCGGGTCATGGCGGGCACGCCCAGGCCGATGGCCTCCAGTTCTTCTCCGTGGGAGAACACCTCCGCCGGCGTGCCGGAGAAGGGGATCGCCGCATCGTGGAACACCACCAGCCGTTCCGCCTCCCGGGCCACCTCATCCATGGAGTGGGACACCAGCACGATGGCCGCCCCCTGCTCCCGGTGGTAGGTGCGGATGTTCTCCAGGATCTGGGCCGCGCCGGCGGGGTCCAGCCCGGCGGTGGGCTCGTCCAGAATGAGCACCTTGGGCTCCATGGCGATGACGCCGGCGATGGCCACCCGGCGCTTCTGCCCGCCGGAGAGGTCAAAGGGGGACTTCTCCAGCTGGCTGTCCTCCAGCCCCACGAAGCGGGCGGCCTGCCGCACCCGGCGGTCCACCTCGGCCTCGTCCAGCTTCATGTTCTTGGGGCCGAAGGCGATGTCCTTATAGACCGTCTCCTCGAACAGCTGGTACTCCGGGTACTGGAACACCAGCCCCACCTGGAAGCGTACCTGCCGGGTGCGCTCCTTGGAGCTCCAGATGTCCTCCCCCTCGAAGAGGACCTGCCCGGAGGTGGGCTTCAGCAGCCCGTTCAGGTGCTGGATGAGGGTGGATTTGCCGGAACCCGTCCGCCCGATGACGGCCAGGTACTCCCCGGCCTCCACCGTCAGGTCGATGCGGTCCAGGGCCACGTGCTCAAAGGGGGTGCCCTGACTGTAAATATGGGTCAGTTGTTTTGTCTCAAGAATGGGCATAGCAGAAACTTCCTCAGCGATTCATCAGAATAGGGGCCAGCGCCGCGGCGCAGGCGTCCACGTCCAGCGTGTCCAGCGGTACGTCCAGCCCGGTCTGCCGTAGTTCGTACATCAGGGCCACCGGCTCCGGAACCTCCAGCCCGAGGGCCCGCAGGCCCTCCACGTCCTGAAAGACCTCCCGGGGCGCGCCGTCGGCCACGATGTGCCCATCGTGCATGACCACCAGCCGGTCGGCCTGCGCCGCCTCGTCCATGTGGTGGGTGATGAGCACCACGGTGATGCCGTTCTCCCGGTTGAGCCGCTTCACGGTGTCCAGCACCTCCCGGCGGCCCACCGGGTCCAGCATGGCCGTGGGCTCGTCCAGCACGATGCACCGGGGCTGCATGGCCAGCACGCCTGCGATGGCCACCCGCTGCTTCTGCCCGCCGGAGAGGAGGTGGGGCGCGTGGCGGGTGAATTTGGTCATGCCCACGGTCTCCAGTGCGTCGTCCACTCGGCGGCGGATCTCGGCGGAGGGCACCCCCAGATTTTCCGGGGCGAAGGCCACGTCCTCCTCCACCACGCTGGCGACGATCTGGTTGTCCGGGTTCTGGAACACCATGCCAACCTGCCGGCGGATGTCCAGCAGCCGGTCCTCGTCGGCGGTGTCCAGCCCGCAGACGTACACCTTGCCGCCGGTGGGCAGCAGGATGGCGTTCATGTGCTTGGCCAGCGTGGACTTGCCGGAGCCATTGTGTCCCAGAACGGCCACGAAGCTGCCCTCGGCGATGTCAAGGCTCACGTCGTCCAGCACCGTGGGGGCGACCCCCTCCTCGGCAGTGTAGCGGAAGACGAGATGTTCGGTTTTGATGATAGGTTCGGTCATAGGAATCACCAGAGTGAGAGATTTTTTACTTCCTGGTCCACCGCCCGGTGGCGCCGCAGGGCAGGGCCAGGCCACTGACGGTGACAGGCAGGCCCAGCTCGTCGGACACGGTGTGCCCGCCGAATTTGCCGCCCACCACGGACTGGAGAATGTAGGTCAGCACCGACGGGGCCAACCCCGTGGTGTAGGAGTTGAGGATGACGAACAGCGGATCGTCGGACAGCACGCCGGACACCAGCTCCACAAAGGGATAGAGGTTTTCCTCCAGCTTCCACACCTCGCCGGAGGGCCCCCGGCCATAGCTGGGGGGATCCATGATGATGGCGTCGTACCGGCGGCCCCGGCGGATCTCCCGCTCCACGAACTTGGCGCAGTCATCCACGATCCAGCGGATGGGCAGGTCCTCCAGTCCGGAGGCCCGGGCGTTTTCCTTGGCCCACTGGACCATGCCCTTGGCGGCGTCCACGTGGCATACGCTGGCCCCGGCGGCGGCGCAGGCGATGGTGGCCCCGCCGGTGTAGGCGAATAGGTTGAGTACGCTGACCGGCCGGCCGGCAGCGGCGATCTGCTGCCGGGCCCAGTCCCAGTTGGCGGCCTGTTCCGGGAAGATGCCCGTGTGCTTGAAGTTCATCAAGCCCACCTGAAAGGTGAGGTCCTTGTAGTGCAGGGGCCACCGCTCTGGCACCTTTTTGCTGGCCCACTGGCCGCCCCCGGTGTGGGAGCGGGCGTAGCGCGCGTCAGGAGCCCGCCAGCCCTTGTGGGTGCGGGGGGTGGCCCAGATGGCCTGCGGGTCGGGCCGCACCAGCAGCCGGTCCCCCCAGCGCTCCAGCTTTTCCCCCTTGGAGCAGTCGATCAGTTCATATTCTTTCCATTGGTCGGCGATCCACATCAGGACATACCACCTCATTATAAAATCAAATCATTATACTATAACCCACCGGGATAGTCAAACAGAAGAATAGGATCTGACAGAGAATTGACAATTGAATTTTCTTATCCGCAGGGGATAAAAAATTCGAGCCCCTTCAGGGCTCGAATTTTTCGAAGATAGGGATGCACCCGTCGGCCTCGCACTCAGCCAGCACCTCCGGCGTGCGGATGGTCCAGCTGGCCTCCCGCACCTTCCACACCCTGCGGGCCAGCCGCAGGGCAGGTCTGTGCCGGTGGAGGTGGTTGTAGGCGATGAAGTCGGGCACGGTCAGGAAGGAGGACAGCAGGTTGGTCATGGCGAAGTCCGCCAGTCCGCCCAGCCCGGTGTGTTCTCCCTGCATGAAGTTCTGGCTCAGCTGCCCCCGGCAGATCTCCGGCCGGTTCTTCTTCAGCCACAGGATGGCCTGCGGGTGGAAGGACTCGATGCAGTAGTCTACCTTGTATTGATCCAGCATGGCGCAGGCGGCCTCCGCCAGGGCGGCGGCATTGCCGTCCACCTTCAGCTCCACGATGAGGGGGGCCTTCCCCTCGAACAGGGGCAGCACCTCCTCAAAGAAGGGGATGCGCTCGTCGGTGCTCTCCAGCCGGTACTGGGCCAGCTCCTCGGACGTGAGCTCGCTGGCCTTGACGTCCGCCCCGGCGGTGCGCTTCAGGCTGTTGTCGTGGATGACGGCCAGCCGCCCGTCCCGGGTCAGATGCAGGTCCAGCTCAGCGCCATAGCCGTGTTCCACCGCCCGGCGGAAGGCGGCCAGCGAGTTCTCCGGGATGCCGTGCTCCTTGTCGTGGAGCCCCCGGTGGGCGTAGCGGAATTTCTCCAGCACCGCCCAGGCAGTGTGGCCTTTCCGGCAGCGGAGGGCCAGCACCCACAGCAGAAACAGTGCCGCCAGTACGCACAGAATGATGATGATCGCCTTCACTCAGTCCATCTCCTCAAATGCATCAAGGCCCTTCTTGGCCTCGGCCTTCACGTCGCCGTGCTTCACGAAGCACATGGTCACAAAGGACAGCGCCACAAACAGGGCCGCGTAGGGGAACAGCACCCGGTAGCTGATGTGCCGCATGAGAGTGCCCGCCAGCACGGGGGTGATGACTTGGGCGGCCATGGAGGCGGTGTAGTAGTACCCGGTGAATTTGCCGATGTCAGAGCCTTTGCACATCTCTACCACCATGGGCAGGGAGTTGACGTTGATGGCGGCCCACGCCAGACCCACCAGCGCGAAGACGATGTACATGACGGCATTGATAGAGGTGAACACCGTGGTCAGCACGAAGCCCAGCAGGAAGCACACCGCCAGCAGGGCGACGCCGCACTGGATGGTCTTTTTCCGGCCGACCTTGGAGGCGATGACGCCGATGGGGATGTAGGACACGATGGCCCCTGCGGTGGCCACCAGCAGGCAGGTGGACGCGCCGCCCAGCCCCTCGCCCATGATCTCGGCGATGTAGGTGGAGAACCATGTGGTCACGCCGTTGTACCCCACGAACCACAGGGCGATGGAGGCCAGAAGGAGCCCGAGGCTGCGCTTCACGGCAGGGGGGAGGGTCTCGTGGCCGGAGCCGTCGTCCTCTGCCAGATTCCACTCCGGATGCCGGGCCTCCAGCGCCTGATTTTCGGCGGTGAGCCTGGGCTCCCGGATGGTGAGAAACATCACCAGCACGGCCACGGCCATGATGGCCGCCACCACGAGGAACAGGGGCCGGTAGTTCACGTGGCTCAGGCCCTGGATCTTGGAGTTGGGATAGAGCACGGCGGCCACGATGAGATAGAGGATGCCGCCCACGGCACCCATGAGGTTGATGATGGCATTGGCTTTGGAGCGCAGGGGCTTGGGGGTGACGTCGGGCATCAGGGCCACGGCGGGGGAGCGGTAGGTGCCCATGGCGATGAGCAGCAGCCCCAGCACGATGATGAAGGAGACCAGCTTGAAGGGGGCGGCCTCGGCGGCGTAGCTGTTGTCCAGCGCGGGCAGGATGTTCATCAGGATCACCGCTGCGGCGGTGCCGCAGAGGATGAAGGGGGTGCGCTTGCCCAGCCGTTTGTTATGGCTGCGGTCGGATAGGCCGCCGAAGAAGGGCAGCAGGAACAGGGCCAGCACGTTGTCCACCGCCATGATGGCGCCGGAGATGGTCTCGTTCAGGTGGAAGGTCTCGGTGAGGATCTTGGGGATGACCGTGTCGTACATCTGCCAGAAGGCGCAGATGGACAGAAAAGCCAGACCCACCAGAATGGTGCGTTTGTTGTTCAGCTTCATGCGCGACTCCCTCTCTTAATCTGGAATATGATTATGGAGCGGTGGGGCGTTTCTTCCATTATACAGTACCCGCGGAGAAAATGCACCCCCTGTTTTGCACCTTTGACAAATATTTTACGGGGAAACGCTATCTAGCAAGAATAAAATGTTTGCATTTTCACAAAGGTTGTGGTACGATGTCCCGGGCATGGGGACTGCCCCCATGCAAAAATCAAATATGCAGAAAAGAAAGGAAAGAAGCAAAATGAAGCCCAATGCATTCAAGCGGGCCCTTTTGCTGATCGCCGCGCTGGCGGTGCTTCCGGTTTCACTGTACGGCTGTACAGGAGGCACGGAGCCCACACCGACCCCCTCGGCGTCTGCACAAACGGGCGAGCCATCCTATGGAGGCTCAGTCACAGTCGGTATCGCACAGGATCTGAACAGCCTCGATCCCCATCTGGCCAGCACGGCCGGCACCCGCGAGGTCATGTTCAATCTCTTTGAGGGCCTGATGAAGGTCGGCTCCGACGGCGAGGTGGTCCCCGCTGTCGCCAGCGGCTATCAGGTCTCCGAGGACGGCCTGACTTACACCTTCTCCCTGCGGGAGGGCGTGAAGTTCCACAACGGCGAGACCGTCACGGCCGCCGACGTGGTCTACTCTCTGGAGCGCTGCGCCGGCTCCGAGAACGAGGGCACGCCGCTCATGTCCGCCTTCGCCAATGTGGAGTCCGTGGCCGCCTCTGAGGACGGCTGCACCGTCACCGTCACCCTGAAGCAGCCCAGTCTGGAGTTCATCTTCTCCATGACCGCCGCCATCATCCCCGAGGGCTCTGGCGCCACCATCACCGAGGACCCCGTCGGCACCGGCCCCTTCAAGTTCGTCTCCTACACGCCCCAGCAGTCTCTGGTGGCGGAGAAGTTCAGCGACTATTGGGGCACCCCCGCCTATCTGGACAAGGTCACCTTCCAGATCATCACCAACACCAACACGCTGGTCATGGGCCTGAAGGGCGGCACGCTGGATATGGTCATCCACCTGCCCAACACCGTGGAGAGCGAAGTGAAGGACAGCTTCACCGTCCAGCAGGACACCATGAAGCTGGTCCAGGCCCTGTACCTGAACAACGCCGTTAAGCCCTTTGACGACGTCCGGGTCCGTCAGGCCATGTACTACGCCATCAACGTGCCTGAGATCATCGACTTCGTCAGCGGCGGCGCCGGTGTGGCCACCGGCACCAGCATGTACCCCGCCTATTCCAAGTACTTCCTGCCCGAGCTGGCGGAGACCTACAAGCAGGATACCGAGAAGGCCAAGGCCCTCCTCACCGAGGCCGGCTATCCCGACGGCTTCACCATGACCATCACCGTCCCTTCCAACTACACCCAGCATGTGGAGACCGCCGAGGTCATCGCCGAGCAGCTGAAGGCTGTGGGCATCGAGGTCAAGATCGACCCCGTGGAGTGGGCCACCTGGTACTCCGAGGTCTATAAGGGCCGCAATTACGAGGCCACTGTCACCGGAATCTCCGCCAACGACATGACGGCCAAGGAGATGCTGGCCCGTTACTCCAGCGCTCACAGCAAGAACTTCATCAACTTCAATGACGAGGAGTACGACCGCGTCATCGCCGCGGCGGACGCCACCCTCGACGCCGATGAGCAGACCCAGCTCTACCTGCAGGCCGAGCGCATCCTGAACGAGCAGGCGGCCAGCCTGTGGATCCAGGACCTGTGCGATCTGGTGGTGATGAAGCCCGAACTGGGCGGCTTCACCTTCTACCGCACCTACGTGCTGGACATGTCCACCATCTACTATTACGCCAACTGATCGGTAACGAACAGGGCTGCCGGGCCTCCGGCAGCCCTATTCGTGGTTTTGCGGCATTTCCGGCCGCCACCCTTATTTCACCAAAGGAGGGATGTGTCCCGTGGCACGCTCCCTTGTCAAACGTCTGGCTATCCTCATCGGCACGCTCCTGCTGGTGACGATCCTGGCCTTTCTGGCCTTTTCGGTCATCCCCGGCGATCCTACCCTGTCCATTCTGGGCGCGGAGGCCACTGACGAGCAGATCGCCGTCCTCCGGACCCAGCTGGGTCTGGACCTGCCCATCCACGTCCGCTACTGGAACTGGCTCAGCGCCTTTGTCACCGGCGACCTCGGCCGTTCCTACCGCTATAATATGTCTGTTGCTGAGCTCCTCGGCCCCCGGATCGGCGTGACCCTCACGCTGGCCCTGATGGCCTTTGTGCTCATTCTCATCATCGCCATCCCCCTCGGCCTGCTGTGCGCGTGGAAGCAGGGGAGCTGGCTGGACCGCGCCCTCACCGTGCTCAACCAGATCAACATGGCCATCCCCAACTTCGTGCTGGGCATCGTGCTGGTCTACCTGTTCGGTCTGCTGCTGCACCTGTTCCAGCCCAACGGCTTTGTCTACCCGTCGGAGAGCGTGGGCCGCTACCTGTGGTTCATGTTCTTCCCCGCGCTGGCGGTGGCCCTGCCCAAGGCGGCCATGACGGTGAAGATGCTCCGCGGCTCCATCCTCAGCGAGGGCCGGGAGGATTATATCCGCACTGCTTACTCCAAGGGCAACTCCACCGGCTCTGTTCTCCGGCGGCACGTGCTGCGCAACGCCATGATCCCCACCGTCACGTTCATCGCCCTCACCGTGGCGGACATCGTGGCGGGCTCCATTGTGGTAGAGCAGGTCTTTGCCGTGCCCGGCATGGGTCTCATGCTCATCACGTCCATCGGTAGCCGGGACTACCCCGTGGTGCAGGCCATCGTGGTGATCATCGCCGCCGCGGTGGTGCTGTGCAATTTTCTGGCCGACATCCTCTACCGGGTCATGGACCCCCGTCTCCGGGGGAGGTGAGCACCGTGAAGAAAAAGAACTGGTATCTGACCATCGGTACGATCCTCACCTCCGCCATGGTGCTCTTCTCCGTGGTGGGCATCTTCTGGCAGCCCTATGTTCCCACGGCCATGAGCGGAGCCGACCGCTATGCCAAACCCTCTGCCGCTCACCTCTTCGGCTGTGACCAGATGGGCCGCGACATCCTCTCCCGCACGCTGGATGGCGCCGCCACCACCCTCATGATCGCCCTTGCCGTGCTGGCGGTGGGCTTCGTCTTCGGTCTGATCATCGGCGCCCTGTGCGGTTACTACGGCGGCCCGGCGGACGCCTTCATCATGCGCATCTGCGATGCCATCGCCGCCTTCCCCAGCATCCTGCTGGGTCTGGTGGTCATTGCCGTCATCGGCTCCGGTAAGTACAACGTCATTCTGGCCCTGGGCATCCTGTTCATCCCCAGCTTTGCCCGTCTGGTCCGGGGGGAGTTCATCAAGTACCGGGACCGGGACTTCGTCCAGTCCGCCCGGCTGATGAAGGTCTCCGCTCCCCGCATCATCTTCGTCCACATCCTGCCCAACACGTGGCCCACCCTGCTCTCCGGCCTGACCATCGGCTTCAACAACGCCGTGCTGGCCGAGGCGTCCATGAGTTTTCTGGGCATCGGCGTGACCCAGCCGGACGTGAGCCTCGGCCGCATGCTCAGCGAGGGACAGGGCTATCTGCTCACCGCCCCGTGGTGTACCATTTTCCCCGCCCTGACGGTGATCCTGCTCATTCTGGGCGTGGGTCTGCTGGGCGAGGGCATCCGCGAAAGGATGGGTGATCCCGTATGATGCTTGACGTGCAGCACCTGACGGTGCGCTTCTCCGACCGGGGCGAGCCCTTCACCGCCGTCAACGACGTGAGCTTCCACGTGGACACCGGTGAGATCGTGGGCATCGTGGGGGAGTCTGGCTCCGGCAAATCCATGACCGCCCACGCCATCATGGGCCTGCTGCGCCGCTCCGCTGTCACGGTGGAGGGCAAGGCCCTCTTCGAGGGCACCGACCTGCTGAGACTCAGCCGGGAGGAGCTCCGCGGCTATCAGGGGGACGAGCTCTCCATCATCTTTCAGGAGCCCATGACCTCCCTGAACCCCACCATGCGGGTGGGGGCCCAGGTGGAGGAGGCCCTGCGCATCCACACCAGACTCTCCAGGGAGGAGCGCCGGGCCCGGGCGCTGGCCGCCATGGAGCTGGCCGAGCTGGATGACCCCGAGCGGGTCTACCGCGCCTATCCCCATGAGCTCTCCGGCGGCATGCGCCAGCGGGCCATGATCGCCTCGGCGCTGGTCCTGCGGCCCCGCCTGCTCATCGCGGACGAGCCCACTACCGCCCTCGACGTCACCATTCAGGCCCAGATCCTCGCCACCTTAAAAGAGATCAACCGCAAGGAGGGCATCGCTATCCTCTTCATCTCCCACGACCTCGGCGTCATCCGCGCCCTGTGCCACCGGGTGGTGGTCATGCGCCACGGCGTCATCGTGGAAGAGGGCCCCGTGGAGCAGGTCTTCTACCACCCCCAGCAGGACTACACCAAGCTCCTCATCTCCTCCCGCCCCACCCACAAACGCCTGAGAGGAGGCGAACCCCATGCCTGAACCCATTTTCACGATGGACCGCGTCAGCAGCTGGTACGGCAAGGGCAAGTCCCGCCGTCAGGTCCTCCACGACGTCACCCTCTCCATGGCCCCCGGCGAGATTTTAGGCGTGGTGGGGGAGTCCGGCTGCGGCAAATCCACCCTCGCCAAGTGCATCCTCGGGCTGGTGAAGGACCACACCGGCTCCATCGCCGTCAACGCCCCCGCCCCCCAGATGGTCTTTCAGGACCCCTACGGCTCCCTCAACCCCGCCAAGACTGTCGGCTGGATCCTGGAGGAGCCCCTCCGGGCTGCCGGCGTGACCGACCGGGCCGAGCGCCTCCGCCGCGTGGCGGAGCTGGCGGCGCAGGTGGGGCTGGACCCCGAGCATCTCCAGCGCCGCCCGGCCCAGCTCTCCGGCGGCCAGCGCCAGCGCGTGGCCATCGCCGCCGCCCTCATTCAGGGCAGCCGCTTCATCATCCTGGACGAGCCCGTCTCCGCCCTGGACGTCACCCTTCAGGCCCAGATCCTCCGCCTTCTGCTGGACCTGCAGAAGCGCTACGACCTCTCCTACCTCTTCATCTCCCACGACCTCGCCGTAGTCTATCAGTTCTGCGACCGGGTGGCGGTGCTCTATCAGGGCCGGGTGGTGGAGCAGGGCGGCGTGGACGCCGTCTACGACCACCCCCACGACCCCTATACCCGCAAGCTCCTGCAGGCGTCCGTGGCGCTGGATTGAGCCATCCGAAAGTCTCCAAAAGCCGGGCCCGTGTCCCATAAACGGGTCCGGCTTCAAAAATGTCGAAAAAAAGCCAGGAAATGGTCGAAATTTCCCGCAGGGCCTATTGAAATATCTGGATTGCCGGTATATAATGAACCCGTCAAGAAAGCGGCGTACGCCGCTGTTGGTTCTGTACAGAACCAACAAGAGGGTTTATAAAACAAAGGAGGAACATGTATGAAACGAAAAATTTTGTCCATCGTGCTGGCCCTCATGATGGTCGTGGGCCTGCTTCCCATGGCGGCGCTGGCGGCGGCCGGCCTGGAGCCTGTCGCCGAGATCAATGGGACGAAATATGATACCCTGCCGGAGGTCTTTGCGGCGGCCAAGGATGGCGATACGGTCACTCTGCTGAGAGATGTTGAGACCAACAACAGCGAAGACACGATGGAGGCCCGCATTATCATCAACAAGGCAATCACCCTCAATTTGAACGACAAGACTATCAAGTCTCCGGATGATATGGGTAACAATAACACGAACTTTACTGCACTTATCGTTGCTGCGGATGTTACTATTAATGCCACCACTGGTGGAATCAACACCGGCAACAACGGCGCTTACGCAATCAACGTGATAAGTGGCGCAACGCTGACCATCAACGGCGGTACGTACTATGGCGGCGGCACGGCCGTGCAGGTCCAGAAGGGCACCTTAATCATTAACGATGGCCATTTCTCCTGCGAACCCTTCGGTGAGCCTTACGGTTACAAATATCTTATCAACTGCATTGACGCCGCATGGAAAAATAGCACCGCAAAGGTATCTATTAAGGGCGGTACCTTCGTGAAGTTTGACCCCTCTGACAGCGCAAGCGAGAACCCCAACGGGAACTTCCTCGCAGAGGGTTATGGCGTGAAGCAGGACGGCGACAACTACATTGTCACCGAGCCCGTTGCCGCCATCGGCGATACTAAGTATCCCACCCTCGCCGAGGCCATTGCGGCTGCGGATAATAGCACTGTTACCCTGCTGAAGGACACCACCGAGGACATTACCATTCCCTCTGGCAAGACCATCACTCTCGACCTGAATGGTAAAAAGCTGACTAACATTAACGATAACACCATTACTGTTGCGAAGGATGCCACCCTGACCGTTACCGGCACCGGCACCGTGGACAACGTGACCCACGGCAAGGCCGCTGTCTACAACAAGGGCACTGTCATCCTTGCTGGCGGCACCTACGAGCGCTCTGCCGAAGCCGGCAAGGATGCAAACGATAATGGCGGCAACAGCTACTACACCGTTTTGAACCATGGCATCATGACTGTCGAGGCTGGTGTTGTGGTCAACAACAAGGGCAAGTATTCCAGCCTGTTTGAGAACGGCTATTATAACTACACCAATCGTGATGGCGAGGAGTACCCGAAACTGACCATCAACGGCGGTACCTTTGATGGCGGTCTCAACACCATCAAGAACGATGATAACGCCACTCTGACCATTGAAGCCGGCACCTTCCAGAACTATACACAGGCTGCGTTCCAGAACCATCACATCGCCACTGTTAAAGACGGCGCCTTCATTGGCAGAGGCTCCGCCAAGGCCGTGCTCCAGTGCGGCGTTTGCAGCGCTGTTGACGAGACCCACGATAAGCATCAGCTGACCATCAGCGGCGGCTATTTCTTTGGCGAGATCAAGAAAACCGTGGGCACCATCTCCATCACCAGCGGCCTGTTCTCCAGCGACCCCAGCGATTACATTGACAGCAACAACTACCACATTGCAAGCACCGACAACGGCAGCTATCCGTATGCCGTGTTGTCGGGTCCTCAGACTAAGACCCCCATTATTGTCAAGGACAACACCACCGTTGCAATGCCCACTGTTGATGGCCTGAGCGATGCCGATAAGACCAACATCAGCCAGAACACCAAGGTCGACGGCGTGGCTGAGGCCGTGGCCGACAAAAAGGCCGACCTGATCCCCGATGATGTTAATACTGAAAACGCCACCAAGGTCGAGGTCGAGGTCAGCGTTAAGGTCGAGGTCAAGAGTGCTGTTCTCTCCGGCGAGGATGCGGACAAGACCCTGACCTTCGAGGCCAAGCCCGTTGCCACCATCACCGTCACAAAGGATGGCAGCGCCCCTGAGGTCAAGAATAACGTTGAGGTTCCCAACTCTCTGCTGAGCGGCGACATCACCGTCAAGCTCCCCCTGCCCACGGGCTTCACCCCCAAGCAGATCAAGCACATCTCTTCCGATCGCTCTGTTGAGTACTTCATCCTGAACACCGCGGAGGAGGCCAATCTGCGCGGTGCCAAGACCTTCAAGATCGTGGACGGCTGCGCCGTGTTCACCATCACCAAGTTCAGCATCTTTGAGCTGTCCGGCACTGTCACCTACGTCGAGCCCGTTATCGTGGCCGCCTATCAGGTGACCGTGAATGCCGCGGAGAACGGCACTGTGACCAGCAACCGCCGCACCGCCACCCGTGGCCAGACCGTCACCCTGACCGTCGCGCCCGAGGCCGGTTGCCAGCTGGACACCCTGACCGTCACCGACCGCAGCGGCAACGCCGTTGAGCTCACCGACAAGGGCAACGGCACTTA
>CAKULE010000014.1 GCA_934667095.1 uncultured Oscillospiraceae bacterium
GCGAAGGGCCAGCTGGCCACCAGCAACCGCCAGTTTGTGGAGCGCGCTGCCCGCGTGATCCGCGAGTACGGCAACGACGTCGCCACCCCCGACGAGGCCCGCGAGATCCTCAGCCTCAGAAAGTAAGCTGCCAGCCAACCCTCGGTCTTGCCGGGCGGGAGGCGACTCCCGCCCGACCAGATAAATCACAAACGGGAAAGGAGCCAAAACTATGTCAGCAATTCCCTTCATCGCCTGGGGCCTGTCCATCGTCGTCGGTCTGCTCATCTACATCTATGTGGCCAAGAAGATCGAGAAGAGCGGGCTGAAGCGTCTGGGTGCCACGGGTCACCTCTTTACCTGTGACCCCGACAAGGAAGAGAAAAAGTAACGCGCATGAGTTCCAGACAGACAAACTATCGAGAGAGGAAGAGTAACGCATGAATATCTATCTGATCGTATTCATCCTGTACTTTGCCATCATGATCATCTCCTCTATCATCGGCGCCAAGAAGGTCGAGTCCATGGGCGACTTTACCTCCGGCGGCGGTAACATGGGTCTGATCCTCGGCATTGGTACATCCGTCGCTACCTGGCTGTCCGTGGCGTCCGTGATGGGCGTGCCCGGCAACATTTACTCCCGCGGTGTGGCTGCCGTCTTCGGCTGGATCGCCGGCTGGTTCCTGGGCACTGCTCTGATGCCCATTCTGGCCCACCGTGTCCGCCGCCCCGCCGTGCCTACCCGGACCTTCCCTGAGTTTATCCATCTGCGCTATGATCCCTTTACCCGCAAGTCCGGCATTCAGATCTTCGTGGCTGTCATCGAGCTGCTGGGCTATTTCGTGTTCTCCTTCATTCAGGTGCAGGGCTTCGGCATCGTGCTGCATACCATCAGCGGCCTGAGCTATAACCTCTGCTGCGTCCTGTTCCTGATCGTTCTGATCTTCACCTCCTTCGGCGGCTTCCAGTCCGTGGCCCGCACCGATACCGTCAACGCCATCCTGATCCTCATCGGCGTTATCGCCGGCATGATCACCGTGCTGCACCTGACCGGCGGCTGGAGCGCCATCGTTGAGAACTTCGTCACCACCACCGCGCCCACCATCGAGGGCGGTACTCCTCTGGTGGCCGGCGTTCTGGGCTCTCCCTGGGGTACCTTCGGCTTCAGTGCCATCATGTCCACCTTCCTGGCCAACTCCATCGGTGCCACCGTGGCTCCCCACTGGATCGCCCGCTTCATGGCCCCCAAGAACGCCAAGACCGCTGCCCTGCAGATGTTCTGGGTCCTGATCGTTCTGGTTCCCGTGTTCCTGCCTCTGGTCATTATCGGCATGGGCGGCAAGATGCTGCTCCCCTCCCTGCCCACCGGCGTGACCTCCGACTATATGTTCCCGCAGCTGATCGTTCGCTTCCTGAACCCCGTGCTGGGTGCTCTGGCCCTGACCGCCATCTGCGCGGCCGCTGTGTCCACCGCGAACTCCATGCTGCTGCACTGCTCCACCTCTCTGATCTATGATATCAAGCGCGTCATTCAGGACAAGGCCCCCTCTGAGGAAGAGGATGCCAAGACCACCAAGCAGCTCCGCTACTGCGTGCTGATCCTCGGCGTGCTGGCCGTGCTGGGCGCTATCGCCAAGCTCTCCCTGCTGGCTGCCGGCTTCACCTACATCTACGGCGCGTTCGGCTCCACCTTCTTCTGGGTCACCTGGCTGGGCCTGATGACCAAGCGGATGAACAAGGCTGGCGCTTGGGCCTCCATGATCTCCGGTCTGGTGTCTTACCTGATCATCACCGCCTTCAAGATCAGCGTGTTCGGCCTGCCCACCTTCATCGTCACCGCGGTGATCTCTCTGGTCTTCTGCCTGATCTTCATGTTCGCCACCGCCAAGCCTCCCGTTGAGGCTTACGAGGCCTACATTCAGGACGAGGTCAGCGAGTCCACCCTGAAGGTCATCCACACCATCCGTAAGGATGCCTGAGCTGTCTCCTCCCAAATCTCTCCATAAATAAGCCGGCGGGGCGGTCCACTGGACCGCCCCGCCGGCGTTGTGTGCGGGCGGAAAGCGTTGGGTCGGAATTGCAAAACCGCGCAAACACTGCTATCATTAGGCTAAGCTGAATCAAGGGAGGATCTGACCATGAAACGCAGTGAGATCAACGCCGCGCTGAAGCGATTTGAGGAATTCTGCCGGGCCCATCAGTTCTGCCTGCCGCCCTTCTGCGGCTTCACGCCGGAGGAGTGGCAGGGCAAGGACCATGAGTACGATGAGATCCGGGACTGCATGCTGGGCTGGGACATCACGGACTACGGCCTGGGCCGCTTCGCGGAGGTGGGGTTCTCCCTCATCACCCTCCGCAACGGCTGCCTCGATCCCGCCCACCCCTACGCCAAGCCCTATGCGGAAAAGCTGCTCTACCTGCAGGAAGGGCAGTACAGCCCCAACCACTTCCACTGGTACAAGATGGAAGACATCATCAACCGGGGCGGTGGGAACGTGCTCATCCGGGTGTACAACAGCCTGCCGGACGAGTCCATAGACCGGGGCAGCGATGTCACCGTCCACATGGACGGCCGGGCGATCACTGTGCCCGCGGGGAGCCAGCTGCGGCTGGAGCCCGGGCAGTCCATTACCATTACCCAGCGGCTGTACCACGACTTCGCGGTGGAGCCGGGCAGCGGGGATGTCCTGCTGGGCGAGGTGAGCCAGTGCAACGATGACAACCACGACAACCGGTTCGAGCCGCCGGTGGGCCGCTTCCCGGCCATCGAGGAGGACGAGCCGCCCTATCGCCTGCTGTGCGGGGAGTACCCGCCGGCCCGGGACTGAAAGAGGAGGAAGCACGATGTTGGATGTGACTGCGTTCGGCGAGTTGCTGATCGACTTCGTCCCCGCCCCGGGGAGCACCCCGGATGAGCCCCTGCTGAAGGCCATGGTGGGCGGCGCGCCGGGGAATTTTGCCGCGGCGGCGCAGGCCTACGGCGCCCACAGCGCCGTGATCGGCAAGGTGGGGCAGGATGCCTTCGGGGACCTGATCCTCCGCCGCCTTGGGGAATTGGGGATGGAGACCCGGGGCATGGTACGGGACGGCTCCGCCTTTACCACTCTGGCCTTTGTGACCCTGTCCGCTGCAGGGGAGCGCACCTTCAGCTTCGCCCGGGAGCACGGGGCGGACACCCGCCTTGCCGCGGAGGAGTGCGACTACTCCCTCATCGACGAGGCCCGGCTGTTCCACTTCGGCACCCTGTCCCTAACCCATGAGCCCGTCCGTTCCGCCACAGAGGCGGCCCTGAAGCGGGCCCGGGTGCAGGGAAAGCTGGTCTCCTGCGACCCCAACCTGCGCCTGCCCCTGTGGCACAGCCCAGAGGAGGCCAAAGTGCGGATGCTTTGGGCACTGGAACAGGCGGACATCGTGAAAATCAGCGATGACGAGGTGCAGTTCCTCTTCGGCTGCGGTCCGGAGGAGGGCGCAGAGCGCATCCTTCGGGACTGCGGCCCCCAGCTGGTGTTTGTGACGCAGGGGGCGCAGGGCTGTTGTTTCGCCTCCGGGGCGGCCCGGGGCCGCACGGCCAATCCGGCGGTCCGGCCTGTGGACACCACTGGGGCCGGGGACATTTTCTTCGGTGCGGCGGTCAGCCGCCTTCTCCGGTTGGGGAAGCCGCTGGAGGCCCTCACCGAGGGGGACCTGCGGGGCGTGACGGCCTTCGCCTGCGCCGCTGCTGCGCTCTCCACTCAGCGGTACGGCGGCATCGCCAGCATCCCGCCTGAGGCGGAGGTGCTCCGCCTGCTGGCCGAAGAGGGAACCTGAATTGTGAAACAGGGGAGCCATCCAACGGACGGCTCCCCTGTTTTTTATTGTTTTAAGACTGCCTGTTTTTCAAAATTCAAGCCAAAAAACAAGCGCGCAGCCCTTTGGGGCAGGGAAAAGAAAAAACCTTGAAACTGTTGGCTAATAGCGATAAAGAACTAATTTACTTATCAACTGTTGGCTGACGGTTTCCGGGGTGGATAGTCCGATTTCTAACAGGAAGTCAGACGGGTTTTGCTATTTAATCACGAATTACGGAGGATAAATCTCAAGTGTTTGGTAAATGGACAACTCCTGCTACCGAGCTTGAGATCGCACAAGCGATAAATAACGGAGATAATGCAAATGGATAAAATCTGCTTGGCAAATGCGGCTTTACTGGGTGCTTGCCCTACATACATAAAAGGTAGTTGCCTTGGTTGTGAACAGGAACACACTGCTTTTTGACGATGGCTTTTTAGCCCTCTGTCCTTTCACCGGGGCGGAGGGCTATTTTTGTCTATTTTTTCGATATTGACTTGAACCGCTGCATAGGCGTGTCAAAAAAAGCGATATACTGTCCCCTTTTTCGACAAAGACGTGGGTGACAAATGGCATAGACGTGGTCAAAAACCCGGTTTGCTATACTGATGATGTCGACAGAAAACAAAAGAAAGGAAAACAGTACCGGGCCCGGTCATTTCGGTGACCAACATGAAAAAAGAAAATCGGAATGGGATTCCCAGTACCATGGGACAGCGGATCAGAGACCTCCGGAATAAAAAAGGCATGACGCAGCAGATCTTTGCGGACTTCGTCCCCTGCCACAAGGCATCTGTCAGCCGGTGGGAGAATGATGAGAGTATGCCGAGCGCGGATATCATTTCCAGAATTGCGAAATATTTTGAGGTATCTGAATCTTACCTCATGTTCGGTTCGTCGGAACAGCCGGACCACACTCTGGACATGAACGGCCTGACCTTCTACCAGATGGACCTCGTCCGGAAACTGGTGGAGGAACTTCGGAACGGTTGCAGATGATGCAACCAATGTCTCGTCAGACCCGATGCTGCGGACAGGGTCAGAAAGTATAATAGAATCAGAGAGGGGGACAGGCCTCCGGGCCTCCCCTCTCCGGTCCGGGGAAGTACGCCGGGACTCCGCAGGGATGAGCGTGCCAAGGACCGTCTAAACAAAGGAGAAACTATTATGTCGAAAATCATCGGCACCGCCAGAACATCCTTCAAAGGGCAGGATGGCACTCTGGTGGAGGGAACCACGATCTATGTGGCGGACCCTATTGACCCCAGCCGTGGAGAAGGGGAAAGCGCAGAACGCTATTTCCTTCCCAGGGCCAAGCTGACCGGACTCGGATTTTCGGTGGCTGCGGGGCAGGAAGTTGAACTGCTCTTTAACAAGTTCGGCAAGATCGCCAGCATGAAGCAGCTGGACGATGTGCTGGACATTGACTGATGGACGTCCGATCCATCATCGCTGCGGTGGTGGGAGAGGTCAACGCTCCCATCCCCCAGCGTCCCCCGGCGTTGGCCCCGCTGGCGTATCTGAAGTGCCCCCGGCGGGAACTCCGGTCCCGACTTGATTCGGACGGCGCACTTACAGTCTGTCTGATGAAGTGGGGCTGGGAATATAAACATCGTGGACCAAGACCGCTCAGCGCCTTGAGATTATGGTGACAGGCACGAACCATGTTCTGGTCTGCGCACCGGAGTATTATGACGGCGCTATCGACGAGGAAGTGACGATTGCGCTGGATGCATCCGGCGATCTCAAAATCGTCAGCAAAGGAGGAAATAACGATGAAAACTGAAATTGATCTTGCTCTGGAGAATCAGAGCGCTGCCCCCGCACCTTCTGACGAAGGTTCTGTTGTTGTGGGCGCTGCCGCTCCCGCTGTGGAGGTGGAGCACAACTGGCCCGGCCTGGATTGTTCCGGGCCGATAGAGCCAGACGAGCCGGTATATCTTCCGCCTGACTATCTGGATGTCGGATACCACGCCGTTGCTGAGAACGGCACCAAGTTCCTGCGTCCGGAGTTCGTCGGCTTGTATTCCCAGATCATGGCCGGGTTGTTGGCGGAGATGAAGCAGTCCGACTTCAATACCCTGCTCAGAGAGCTGAGGCGCAGCAAAAAGCGGCCACTTCCTTTTGAAGCCCGTCTGACAGCTGCTGCCGAAATGCTTCCCAAGCCTATGGCACTCGTATCCCGCAAAAAGGCTCCGGCGCTGCTAATATCATTCATCAATGAAAATCTGGATCACATCCACGATGACGATGACTGGTATGTGTTCCTGCGGTTCATGGAGGCCATCGGCGGATTCCTGTCCATCCGGGAAACATAACCAGTAAGAGCCGCTTTTCTTATATTGCTATTTCGTTCAGATAAAGAACAAATCCGAATCCATCCCCGACAGGAGACAAATTCGGATTTAATCGTAATGGTGGAGACTACAGAACTCGAATCTGTGACCTCTTGCGTGTGAAGCAAGCGCTCTACCGGCTGAGCTAAGCCTCCATATTGGTGACCCGTACGGGACTCGAACCCGTGTTACCGCCGTGAAAGGGCGGTGTCTTAACCGCTTGACCAACGGGCCTGATTGCCCAAGGTGGGCGGACTTTGTGGCCCGAAGGGGCGGCACGCCGCCGCTCCTTCGGGATGGTAGCGGCGACTGGATTCGAACCGGTGACAACTCGGGTATGAACCGAGTGCTCTAGCCAACTGAGCTACGCCGCCATAAAACGCCCTCAACAGGGCAAGAGTTAGTATACCCGATAGGACCGCTTTTGTCAAGAAATTTTTTCGCATTTTGCCCCATAAAACGGCGCGGACCGGGAGGCGGTCTCCGCCGCCTCCCGGTCCGTGAGCGTTACTTCTTCAGGGACAGAGCCTTGCGCACAGCCTTGACGATGCCGTCGGCGGTGAGATTGTAGGCTTTGAGGACGGCCTTGGCCTCGCCGGAGCGGCCGAATTCATCGTTGACGCCGTGGCGCACCACGGGCACCGGGCAGCCGGCGGACACGCACTCGCACACGGCGGAGCCCAGGCCGCCCAACACGTTGGCCTCCTCACTGGTGACGATGGCACCGGTCTCCCGGGCGGCCTTGAGCACCAGTTCCTCGTCCAGGGGCTTGATGGTGTGCATGTCGATGACCCGCACGGACAGGCCCTCGGCCTTGAGGGAATCGGCGGCCTTCACAGCCTCCTGCACCATCATGCCTGTGGCGATGACGGTGACGTCGGAGCCCTCCCGCAGGACCGCGCCCCTGCCCAACTCGAATTTGTAGCCGGGGACCTCGTCGGTGACGGAGTCCACCGCCAGGCGGCCCAGGCGCATATAGGCGGGGCCCTCGTAGTCCAGCAGGGCCTTGACGGCGGCGCGCATCTCCGGCCCGTCGCAGGGGGAGAGCACCACCATCCCGGGGATGGCCCGCATGATGGCGTAGTCCTCGATGCACTGGTGGGTGGCGCCGTCCTCGCCCACGGACAGGCCGCCGTGGGAGCCGATGACCTTCACGTTCAGCCGGGGATAGGCGATGGAGTTGCGCACCTGCTCCCAGGCCCGGCCGGCGGCGAACATGGCGAAGGAGTTGATGAAGGGCTTTTTGCCGCAGGCGGCCAGACCGGCGGCGATGCCCGCCATGTCGGCCTCGGCGATGCCGATGTCGTAGAACCGCTCGGGGCAGACGTCGGCAAACTTCTTGCTCATGGTGGAGCCCGCCAGGTCGGCGTCCAGGACCACCAGCTCGGGATACTCCCCGGCCAGGGCGGCCAGAGCCTCGCCGTAAGCGGCGCGGGTCGCGATCTTCTCTGCCATGTCAGTTCCCCTCCTTCAGAATGCCGTAGCCCGCGGCGGGATCCGCGGCGGGAGCGTCGGACTCGGCGGCCAGCTGGGTCAGGACGGCGTCCAGTTCGGCCCGGGCCTGCGCATACTGCTCGGCGTTGGGGGCCTTGCCGTGCCAGCCGGCGTTGTTCTCCATAAAGGACACGCCCTTGCCCTTCACGGTGCGGGCGAGGATGACGGTGGGCTGGCCCTTGACGGTTCTGGCCTCGTCAAAGGCGGCCTGAATGGCCTCGTAATCGTGGCCGTCGCAGTGGATCACATGCCAGCCGAAGGCGGCCCACTTCTGGTCCAGCGGTTCAGAAGGCATGACGTCAGCAGTGCGGCCGTCGATCTGCAGGCCGTTCACATCCACGACGCCGCAGAGGTCGTCCAGCTGGAACTTGGCGGCGGCCATGGCGGCCTCCCAGATCTGGCCCTCCTCGATCTCGCCGTCGCCCATCAGAGCGTAGACCCGGCTGCCGGTGCCCTTCCGGGCCAGCGCCATACCCACGGCCACGGACAGCCCCTGCCCCAGAGAGCCGGTGGACATGTCCACGCCCTTTACATGGTGCATCTCTGCGTGGCCGGACATGTGGCCGTCCACAGAGCGGAACATGGCCAGCTCCTCCACAGGGAAGAAGCCCCGGAGGGCCAGCGTGGGATACAGCGCGGGGGTGCAGTGCCCCTTGGAGAGGACGAAACGGTCCCGGTCCTCCTTCTGGGGGTCGGCAGGGTCAACGTTCATCACATTCTGGTAGAGTACGGTGAGGACGTCCATGGCGGAGAAGGAGCCTCCCAGATGTCCGGAGGCGGCCTTGTACACCATGTCCAGCCCCAGCCGTCGGGCGCGGGCGGCGGTAAACGCCAACTGCTTGGTGGTCATGATTCTCGATCCTTTCTCATTGATGTTCCTATTTTAGACCGGTGAAGTGGGAGGCCCGGTAGTATTCCAGCCAGCGGTAGCGTTGGTAGAGCTCCGGGTGCTCCAGTTCGCTCCGGCGGTGCAGCTCGCCGTTTTCCAGACAGACCCCGGTCTGGTGGAGCACCGGGAGCGTCTGATAAATGGGGGTGATGGCCTGATTGTAAGCGTCCCCCTTCCAGCCCAACAGGTCGAACAGGTGGGTCATCAGGAAGCAGGGGGAGAGGTCGGGGCCGCGGCCGGTGAAGTCAAAGCCCAGTCTGGCCTTGGCCGCGTCGTTGGCCCAGATGAGGTACTCGGTGGACCAGTAGTTGTAGAAACCATCCTCGGTGGAGAGGTTCAGGTTTACGCCCAGCGCCTCGTACACGGAGTTGGCGTTGCCCAGCCACGGCTTGTGGTCGCCGAAGACCACCAGCACGATGGGTTCCTCCGACTGGCGGAAACGCTCCACCATGGCCTGCAGGTGCTTCTGGGTGTTGCGCACGCTGCCGAAGTAGTTGGCCAGAATGTTGCGGGAGGCCTCGTCCAGATTTTCATTCTTCACGTGGTTGTCAACATCGCCCCAGCCGCAGCCTCCGCTGCTGTACGGCCCGTGGCCCTGATAGGACACGGAGAAGGAGAACAGCGGCTGTCCCGTCCCGAGCTTCTCCAGCACGGATTCGGTCAGCTGGGGGAAGAAGATCTGGTCCATGGCCACCTGCCCGTTGGTGAAACGGGTGTAGTAGTCCTCCACGAAGCGGTACTCCACGAAGCCCAGATACTGGTTCACGTTTTCCCGGTTGTAGAACCACTGGAAACTGGGGTGGTCGCCGGAGGTCTGATACCCCTGCTGCCGGAAGTACCACACGTAGGAATTCACATTGCTCCGCCAGTTGTACTGGGTGCCGAGACCGGTGAGGAAGGCCCGCTCGGTGTTTACCGTGCCGCCGGCGAAAATGTTGGTTACCAGCCGGCCGGTGTAGCTCTCCGCCTGCAGCCCGTGATAGATCTCATAGACCAGCTCGGTGGGCTCCACCCCGTCGATGCCCGACAGGTCGGAGAAGGCCTCCAGCATGATGCCCACGATGTTGACCTTCTGGTCCTCGGGGATGTCCGCGTCCTGGTACTGATTCAAAAGGTCGGCGATCTCCCGCTCGTTATAGCCCTCCGGCGGGGTGCGGATGGCAGTCTTGGCGGAGTAGAGGAAGGGGTACAGGTTCCCCCGGGAGATATACTGGTGGGTGGAGGCCCACCGGCTGAGGTATTCCAGATTGGTCCCGGTGTTCTGGTAGGCGGCAGAGCTGAGATAGGGCTTCCACCCCAGCAGGACGCCCAACGCCAGCGCCGCCAGCGCGATCAGCCGCACCCGGCCCCGGGGTCTGCCCCGTACCAGAAAGAACAGCACCAGAAAGCCGCCCACGGCGCAGGCCAGCACCAGCGCCAGCCTGCCGTTGAGGAACAGGTGGTACTTGTCCGCCATGAAGCCCGCCTCGCTCAGAAAGAGCAGGTCATCGAAGAGCACCGGGTCATTGCGGAAAACCATCTTATAGTAGTTGCCGAAGGCCAGCGTCAGGGCCGGGAGGGCGCCGAACAGGTAGGCAGCCCAGCTCCGCCCCGTGACCACCCAGCCCAGCAGCATCAGCGCCGCCACGGGCAGGAAATTCAGCAGAAAGATCAGCGGATGCCTGAAATACCCAACGAAGATCAGCAGCCGGTAGTCACCGACGGCCAGCAGCAGCATGACCGTGGTGATCCCCAGCGCCGCCAGCAGCAGCATCCCTCCGTTCCACAGCCAGAACAGGAAGCGGCGGCGGCCGGTGAGCCCGCGGCCGTCCCCCTTCTGGAAGAGGAAGAAGCTCTTCAGCGCAGCCATTGGCTCAGTAGGCCAGCTTCTCGTCCAGCCAGCTCTTCAGCTGGTCGATGGGCATGCGGACCTGCTCCATCGTGTCGCGGTCGCGGATGGTGACGGCGTTGTCCGCGGGGGTCTTGTCGTCGCCCACGGTCTCGAAGTCCACGGTGATGCAGTAGGGGGTGCCCACCTCGTCCTGCCGACGGTAGCGCTTGCCGATGGAGCCGGCATCGTCATAATCCACCATCCAGTACTTGCTCAGCATGGTCTGGAGCTCACGGGCCTTGTCGCCCAGCTTCTTGGACAGGGGCAGCACGGCGCACTTGAAGGGGGCCAGCGCGGGGTGCAGGTGGAGCACCACGCGCACGTCGTTCTTCTCCGGGTCCACGACTTCCTCGTCGTAGGCCTCGCACAGGAAGGCCAGGGCCACGCGGTCGCAGCCCAGAGAGGGCTCGATGACATAGGGCACATAGTGCTCGTTCTTCTCCTGATCGAAGTAGGTCAGGTCCTTGCCGCTGGCCTCCTGATGGCGGCTCAGGTCGTAGTCGGTGCGGTCAGCAATGCCCCACAGCTCGCCCCAGTCGGTGAAGGGGAAGGCGTACTCGATGTCGGTGGTGGCCCGGGAGTAGAAGGCCAGCTCGGCGGGCTCGTGATCCCGCAGGCGGAGGTTCTCCTCGTGGATGCCCAGCTCCAGCAGCCAGTTCTTGCAGTAGTCCTTCCAGTAGGCGAACCACTCCAGATCAGTGCCCGGCTGGCAGAAGAACTCGCACTCCATCTGCTCGAACTCACGGGTGCGGAAGGTGAAGTTGCCCGGGGTGATCTCGTTGCGGAAGGCCTTGCCCACCTGACACACGCCGAAGGGCAGCTTGCGGCGGGTAGTGCGCTGGATGTTGGCGAAGTTCACGAAGATACCCTGAGCGGTCTCCGGCCGGAGGTAGCAGGTGGAGCTGCTGTCCTCGGTGACGCCGATGGCGGTCTTGAACATCAGGTTGAACTTGCGGATGGGAGTGAAGTCGTGCTTGCCGCAGATGGGGCAGACGATGTCCTCGTGGGCGGCGATGAAGGCGTCCATCTCGTCAAAGCTCATGGCGTCCACATTCACCTCGTGGTGCTCGGCGCCGATCAGCTTGTCCGCGCGGTGGCGGGCCTTGCAGGCCTTGCAGTCCAGCAGCGGGTCGGAGAAGCTGCTGACGTGGCCGGTGGTGACCCAGGTCTGGGGGTTCATGATGATGGCGGCGTCCAGCCCCACATTGTAGGGGGACTCCTGGACGAATTTCTTCATCCACGCCTTCTTTACATTGTTCTTGAACTCCACGCCCAGGGGGCCGTAGTCCCAGCTGTTGGCCAGGCCGCCGTAGATCTCGCTGCCGGGGTAGACGAAGCCCCGGTTTTTGCACAGGTTGACGATCTTGTCCATGGTCTTGTCGCTCTTGTTCATGGTGCTGCTCCTTTCGTTCCTGTGGTCCAAGACGAAAAAACGCCCTGAACCAACTTGTTTGGGTTGGCTCAGGGCGAACAGTAACTGTCCGTGGTTCCACCTGAATTCGCGGCTGGCTGCCGCGCACTCTTTGCCGGTAACGGGGCGATCCGGCGGGCCATTTCCGACCCGCGGCTCAAAGGCGCCGCTCTCCGGGGGCTGACAGGGGCTCGCACCAAACGCCCCCTCTCTGAGACAGAAACCGCGGAAAACTTCCTTTTCAAAGCCTTTTACAGTTGACAGTGTACCATGCCGCGGCCGGACTGTCAAGGGAACGGCGGGGCCGAAAATACCTGCTCCGGCGCGGGATTTTTCTGTGATTTTTGTTCCCTTTTCTGATCAGATATGTTATACTGTAATATAACAAACTATGCACAGGGAGGGTCTGTCATGCAGAACAAGGTAACAGTCAGCGTCCGGGGGCGGAGCTACACCCTGCTGGCCGCGGAAAATGAGGAATATGTCCAGCGGGTGGCTGCCTATGTGGACGGCAAGCTGGCGGAGACCGCCGGCTCCGGCCTGTCCCAGACCGACTGCGCCATTCTCACGGCGCTGAACATTGCCGACGAGCGCTTCAAGGAGCAGGAGAACGGCGAGGCGCTCCGCCGCCAGATCAAGGATCTGCTGGAGGAGTCCGCCAAGCTCAAGGGCGAGCTCAGCGAGGCCAAGCGGGAGATCTTCAAGCTCCAGCAGAAGCGCTGAGCCGCCGCGAACAGCGCGGAATCATATTCACTTACGGAGGCCCATTATGGAGATCCTATCCCCCGCGGGGAGTCCCGAGGCGGTCCGCGCGGCGGTCTGTGCCGGGGCCAACGCGGTCTACCTCGGATTTGGTAATTTCAACGCCCGCCGCAACGCCCGGAACTTCACCGAGGAGGAGCTTGCGGAGGCCATTTCATACTGCCATCTCCGGGGGGTAAAGCTCTACCTCACCCTGAACACCCTTGCCAGCGACCGGGAGCTGCCCGATGCCGCGGCACTGGCCGTCAAGGCATCCCAGATGGGAATGGACGCCGTGCTGGTGCAGGACATGGGGCTGGTGCGCACCCTGCGTCAGGTGGCGCCC
The DNA here is from genome assembly GCA_934667095.1 of uncultured Oscillospiraceae bacterium. Classification (GTDB taxonomy): domain Bacteria; phylum Bacillota; class Clostridia; order Oscillospirales; family Oscillospiraceae; genus Enterenecus. The sequence continues at coordinate 12,895 of CAKULE010000014.1, forward strand.
GACCTGCCTGTCCACGCCTCCACCCAGATGTCCATCCACAGTCTGGACGGAGCCAAGGCCGCCGCCGATCTGGGCCTTACCCGGGTGGTGCTGGCCCGGGAGCTCTCCGGCAGCGACATCGCCTACATCTGTGAGCGCTCCCCGGTGGAGATCGAGGTGTTCGTCCACGGGGCCCTGTGCATGTGCCACAGCGGCCAGTGCTATATGTCTTCCATCATCGGCGGGCGCAGCGGCAACCGGGGCCTGTGCGCCCAGCCCTGCCGGCTGGCCTACGGCTGGGGGGACCGGGCGGACAGTTATCCCCTGTCCCTGAAGGACTCCTCCATGGCTGCCCACCTGCGTCAGCTGCGGGACATGGGGGTAGCCAGCGCCAAGATCGAGGGCCGCATGAAGCGCCCGGAGTACGTCTGGGTGGTCACCAAGGTGTACGCCGACGCCCTTCGGGAGGGCCGGGACCCCACGTCGGAGGAGATGCACCGGCTGGCGGAGGCATTCTCCCGGCAGGGCTTTACCGACGGGTATTTCCAGGGAAAGACCGGGCCGGACATGTTCGGCGTCCGGGAGGAGGCGCCGGAGCCCCGCGCCCTCTTTGCCGAGGCCCGGGCTGCCTATGAAAAGGGGGAGGGCCCTGCTGTCCCCGTGCGGTTCTACGCCATGGTCCGCCCCGGCGAGCCGGTGCAGGTGGGCGTAGAGGACGGCGAAGGCCGGGTGGCAACCGCCGCCGGCCCCGTGCCCGAGGCGGCCCGCACCCGCCCCGTCACCGTGGAGGCTGTGGAGACCCAGCTGGCCAAGACCGGCGGTACGCCCTACGGCTGCACCGAGGTCCGGGCACTGGTGGAGGATGGGCTGGCGGTGCCCCTGTCCGCCCTGAACGGCCTGCGCCGGCAGGTGCTGGAGGATCTCTCCGCCCAGCGCACCGCCCTGCCGAAGCGGCGGCACAGCCAGTACAATCCCGGCGCCCGGTATGAGAACCCCCGGACGCCGCCCCAGATCAATGTCTCCCTGCGGCGGGCGGGGCAGCTGACCTTTGAGCTTCTGAAGCAGCAGCCCGCCCTCATCTACCTCCCTACGGACGAGATCGCCGCCGACCCTGACCGGGTGCGGCACGCCATGGACCGGGGCGTTCCCCTGTGCGCCGTGGTCCCCCGGGTGTGCTTCGACCGGGAGTGGGATAAGCTCCACCGGGAGATGGACCGCTGTCTGGAGCTGGGCATCGGTCAGGCGCTGGTAGGCAATCTTGGTCAGGTGGAGCCGGTGCGCAGCATGGGCTTCGACCTGCGGGGAGACTTCGGACTGCAGGTGTTCAACTCGCAGGCGGTCAAGGAGTACAAGCGCATGGGCTTCCGGTCGCTGACCGCCTCCTTCGAGCTGAAGCTGGCCCAGATCCGGGACCTTGCCAAGGCAGTGGACGTGGAGATGATCGCCTACGGCCGCCTGCCCCTGATGATCACGGAGAACTGCATCATCCACAACCAGTTCGGCAGGCACGTCTGCACCAACAGCAACGTCCTCACCGACCGGAAGGGGGTGCGCTTCCCGGTGGTGAAGGCGTGGGGCTGCCGCAACGAGATCCTCAACGCCAACAAGCTGTTTCTGGCGGACAAGGACGGGAGCTATGCCCGGCTGGGCCTGTGGGCCCTCCGGCTGTGCTTCACCACGGAGAACGGCCTGGAGTGCGCCCAGGTGCTGGAGCGCTACCGGGGCGAGGGGGCCTACGCCCCCACCGACTACACCCGGGGTCTTTACTACCGGGACGTAGAATAATCACAAGAGATATTGGAGGTCCGACCATGGACATCATACTGGCATCCCAATCCCCCCGCCGGCGGGAGCTGCTGGGGCAGATGGGGCTGAAGGGCTTCAAGATCCTCTCCCCGGAGGTGGACGAGCACGTGGAGGGCAACCCTGACCCCGCCTCTCTGGTGGAGCAGCTCTCCCTGCGCAAGGCGTCCGCCGTGGCTCAGCGGGCGGATGAGGGCGACCTCATCATCGCCGCGGACACTGTGGTGGTGCTGGACGGGGCCGTGCTGGGCAAGCCCGCCGGCGAGAGGGAGGCCTTCGCCATGCTCTCCGCCCTGTCGGGCAACCGGCATCATGTGTACACCGGGGTCACCGTGCTCCAGGGCGGGAGGACCCTCACCGCCCACGAGTGTACCACCGTCACCTTCCGGGAGGTGGAGCCCCACGAGATCTCCTCCTATATCGCCACCGGCGAGCCCATGGACAAGGCCGGGGCCTACGGCATTCAGGGGCTGGGTGCGCTGCTGATCCAGCGCATCGAGGGAGACTACTATAATGTCATGGGCCTGCCGGTGTACCGGCTGGGCCGCATGCTGGCGGAATTGGGGCTGGATCTGCTGGCCATGGCCGCGGAGTGAGCCTCGGGAGGGGTTATGAAAAAGTTTCTGCATGAAAACGGCATCCTGCTGGTGATCATCGCCGTGCTGCTGGCGGCGGTTCTGGCCATTGGCTCGGCCCTGATGGGGCACAACCCGGTGACGGGGGTGCTCAACGCCATCGGGACCCCCTTCCGCTCTCTGGCGGCCACCATTTCGGAGTGGTCGCAGGAGCGGTATGACCGGGCCTTCCGCTATGACGAGCTGGAGACCGAGAACGAGCTGCTCCGCCGCCGGGTGGCCGAGCTGGAGGAAGCCGCCCGCACCGGCGAGGACGCCCAGCGGGAGAACGAGCGCCTGCGGGACCTGCTGGGCCTGTCCAACCAGCAGCCCGATCTGGTCTATGAGGAGGCCAGCGTCACCGCCCGCTCCACCACCAACTGGGGCTCCAACGTCACCATCAACAAGGGGAGCCTGAAGGGCGTAGCCGTGGGCGACTGCGTGGTGGACCAGTACGGCTGCCTGGTGGGCGTGGTCAGCGAGACCGGGCCCAACTGGTCGCTGGTGACCACCGTGCTGGACCCGGAGAGCCAATTGGGCGGCCGGGTGGCCCGCACGGATGACGACGTGATCGCCGCCGGGGACTTCACCCTGATGAAGGACGGCCTGCTGAAGCTGAGCTACCTGCCGGAGGGAAGCGCCCTGCTGGCGGGGGATCAGGTCATCACCTCCGGGCTGGGGGGCAACTACCCCGCCGGGCTGGTGATCGGCACCATCCGCACCGTGTATACCGAGGCCGACGGCATCAGCCGCAGCGCTCAGGTGGATCCGGGGGCGGACATCTCCGGCGTCCGCTACGTCTACGTCATTACGGACTTCGGGGAGGCCGGCTGAGATGCGTACCCTTTTCCTGATCCTGTGCGCCGCCGCCTCCCTGGCGGCGGCGCTGCTGCTCGTCGGGCGGCTGGCAGGGGTGGAGCGCCCCGCCGTCCACAAGAATCTGACCTTCCGGGGCCATTCCTTCCGCCGGCAGGACCGGCTGCACGCTCTGCTGTGGGGGCTGGGAGCCGTGGCCCTGACCTGGGGCGTCAGCGTGCTGTACTGCGCCATCTTTGGGGACGGGCTGTCCTGGCCCGCCCTGTGGGACGCGTGGAAAAAGTACGACGGCTACCACTACCTCGGCCTTGCCCAGCACGGCTACGCCGGGTATACCGAGGGCGGCCGCCCCCTGTTTCTGGTATTCTTCCCCCTGTACCCGTGGCTCACCCGGCTGATCCATCTGGCTGTTCCCCATTGGCAGATGTCCGCCCAGCTGCTGTCTGCCGGATGCTATGTAGGTTCCTGCGTGCTCTTCGCCCGGCTGATGACCGAGGAGTTCGGCCGCAGGACCGCCCGTCTGGCCCTGACTTTTCTCACGGCCTACCCCTTTGCCTTCTTTTTCTGCTCCGTCCATACGGAGAGCCTGTTCCTGCTGCTCTCGCTGGCCTGTTTTTACGCCATCCGGCGGCATCGCTGGCCGCTGGCGGGACTGCTGGGGGCGCTGGCGGCCCTCACCCGGATGCAGGGTGTTCTGCTGGCGCTGGCCGCCTTCGCGGAGTACTGCCTGACGGAGCACCCCATCCGCAAAATGCGGGACGGACAGTGGAAGCCCCTCTGGCGTGACCTGTGGGGCAAGCTGGTCTGGATGGCTGTCATGGGCGTGGGTACTCTGGTCTATCTGGGGCTGAACTGGAAGGTGGCAGGCAGCCCCTTTGCCTTCACGGTATTTCAGGCGGAGCGGTGGAATCAGGGCTCGTCCCTGTTCCTCACCGCCCTCTACAAGCTGTGGAACGGCTTCTGGCACGGATGGGAGGGCTATGTGGCCTGGACCACCTGGGGGCCCCAGTTGGTGCTGTTCGTGTTCTGTGTGGCCGCCCTCGTCTACGCCGTGCGGCGGCTGCCGCCCACCTGGTCGGTGTACTTCTTCATCTGCGTGTTTTTGAACTACTCCCTCAACAATCCCCTCAGCTGCTGCCGGTATATGGCCTGCGCCTTCCCCCTGCCGGCGGCGCTGGCTGTGGCCTCCGCCCGGCGGCCCGGCCTGGGCCGGGCCCTGCTGGTGGCATACGGCGTGCTCCAGGGGGTGTTCCTGCTGGCCTATTTCCGGGGCCTGCATGTGTGCTGAAAATCCACTTTTAGGTTATAGAAAGAGCGTGATCCCATGGCCGAACTGACCCCCATGATGCGCCAATACCTCCAGATCAAGGAGCAGCACCCGGACTGCCTGCTGTTCTTCCGGTTGGGCGACTTCTACGAGATGTTCAACGAGGACGCGAAGGTCGGCTCGGAGGAGCTGGGCCTCACCCTCACCACCCGGGATCGGGGCAAGCCGGAGGATCAGCGCACCCCCATGTGCGGCGTGCCCTACCACTCCGCACAGAACTATATCGCCCGGCTCATCAAGCGGGGGTACAAGGTGGCCATCTGCGAGCAGATGGAGGACCCTGCGCTGGCCAAGGGCCTGGTGGACCGGGACATCATCCGCATCGTCACCCCCGGTACAGCCATGGACGACGTGATGCTGGACGAGAGCCGCAACAACTACATCTGCGCCATCTATCAGGACAGCGCCGGGGCGGCTCTGGCCCGGTGTGACCTATCCACCGGCCAGTTCGCCGCCCAGTCCTTCGCCGGGCCGGAGCGGCTGGCCCATCTGCTGAACGCCCTGTCCGCCTGCCCGCCCAGCGAGGCGCTGCTGTCCGACGGGGCTGCTGCCGAGGGGGAGCTGACGGGCTTCCTCACCGGGCGGCTGGGCTGCCTGTGCGAAAACGGCGGCGAGAGCCGCTTCCGTCCGGAGATGGCCCGCGCCGCCCTGACGGCCTGTGGCCTGCTGGAGACGGAGGAGCCCATGGAGGGCGGCCGCGGGCTGGCCCTTCAGGCGGCGGGGGCGCTGGCGGGCTACCTCACCGAGACCCAGAAGACCGACCTGAGCCACCTGGGCCCCCTAGTGCTGGACGAGGGAAGCGAGCGCCACATCGAACTGGACCTCACCGCCCGGCGGAACCTGGAACTGACCGAGACCCTCCGGGGCAAGGAGAAGAAGGGCTCCCTCCTGTGGGTGCTGGACAAGACCAGGACCGCCATGGGGCACCGGATGATCCGCGCCTGGCTGGAGCAGCCCCTGTATGATCTGGCGGCCATCGGCCGCCGGCAGGAGGCGGTGGCCGAACTGGTGGCCGAGAGTGTGGGCCGGGAGGAGTTGACCGTCACCCTGCGGCAGATCCCCGATCTGGAGCGGCTTATCGGTAAGGTGGCGTATGGCTCCGCCAACGCCCGGGACATGACCCAGCTGGCCCAGGGACTGGGGCAGCTGCCGGTGCTGGAGGGGCAGGTGAAGGCCCTGCCCGGCAAGGCGCTGGGCCGCTTCGCCGCGCCGCTGGCGGGACTGGAGGACCTGCGGGCCGCCATCGAGAGTGCCATCCGGGACGAGGAGGACAAATCCCCCCTGCCCTTTACCATCCGGGAGGGCGGCTTCATCCGCCCGGGATATGACCCGGAGGTGGACCGCCTGCGTGACATCATCGACCACGGGGCGGACATGGTGCTGGCGGTGGAGCTGCGGGAGAAGGAGCGCACCGGCATCAAGAGCCTGAAGGTGGGCTATAACAAGGTCTTCGGCTATTATATCGAGGTGTCCAAGTCCTATTACGATCAGGTGCCCGCCGACTACATCCGTAAGCAGACCCTGGTGAACTGTGAGCGGTTCATCACCCAGGAGCTGAAGGATCTGGAGCACGAGATCCTCTCCGCCCAGAGCCGCATCACCGCGCTGGAATACCAGCTGTTCTGCCGCCTGCGGGAGCAGGTGGCGGGCCGGGTGCGTCAGGTGCAGCAGGCGGCGGCCGCCGTGGGCCAGCTGGATGTGCTGTGCTCCTTCGCCGCGGCGGCGGTGCAGAACAGCTACTGCCGCCCGGTGGTGGACGACAGCGGCGTGATCGAGATCGCCGAGGGCCGCCACCCGGTGGTGGAACGGATGCTGAAGGACAGCCTTTTCGTCCCCAATGATACCCGCATGGACCCCGCGGCCAGCCGGCTGGCCATCATCACCGGCCCCAACATGGCGGGCAAATCCACCTACATGCGGCAGGTGGCCCTCATCGTGCTCATGGCCCAGATGGGCTCCTTTGTGCCCGCCCGCTCCGCCCGCATCGGCCGGGTGGACCGGGTGTTCACCCGCATCGGCGCCAGCGACGATCTGGGCGCCGGACAGTCCACCTTCATGGTGGAGATGACCGAGGTGGCCCAGCTGCTGAAAAATGCCTCCAGCCGTTCCCTTCTCATTCTGGACGAGATCGGCCGGGGTACCTCCACCTACGACGGCATGTCCATCGCCCGGGCGGTGCTGGAATACTGCGCCGACCCCAAGCGGCTGGGGGCCAAGACCCTCTTCGCCACCCATTACCACGAGCTCACCGAGGTGGAGCAGGAGCTGGATGGGGTGAAGAACTACCACATCGCCGCCAAGAAGCGGGCGGACGACATCGTCTTCCTGCGGAAGATCGTCCCCGGCGGGGCGGATCAGAGCTACGGCATCGAGGTGGCCAAGCTGGCCGGCGTGCCCGACCGGGTCATCGCCCGGGCGCGGGAGATCCTGACCCAGCTGGAGAGCCAGAGCGCCGCGTCCCGCCCCGTCTCCGCGGCTCCGGCGGAGGAGCAGCTCACCATGGGGGACCTCAGCGGCTCCGCCGTGCTGGAGGAGCTGCGGGCCGCCTCTGTGGAGACCCTCACCCCCATCGAGGCGCTGAACCTGCTGTACCGGTGGAAGCAGAAGCTGAACTGAACACCCTGCGGCGTTTGGAATAAAAAAGGAGGCATGACCATGAAAAAGCAATCGTCCCTGCTCCTGTGCACCCTGCTGCTGTGCGCGGTGCTGGCGGCCTGCGTCGGCGGAGGGAAGGAGCCCAACTACACCGCCTTGCCCGCCATCACGCCCTCCCCAGTGGCATCGGACGAGGTCTGGCCGCCGGAAGAGGATATGACCGTCCTGAGGGCAGAGCCCCAGCTGCTTCAGGCGGATGCCTTCGAGCTGGCCCTGCGCCTGCCGGAGGGCTGGAGCACGGAGCTGACCCATCAGGCGGAGGCCGGGCTGCTCCCGGACGGACTGGAGGCACTGGCCCTGCTGAAGGATGGTCAGGGGCAGACGGTGGGTGCCATCGGCTTCATGCCAAACCCCGTGCTGGAGGAGGTGTCCGACGACCCCATGGCCCTTTTTGCCGGCATCACGCTGGCCAAGCACCGCTTTGACGGCAAGGAGGCCTACCGGCAGCTGGTGAATGAGAACGGCCGGCTGGTGGCGGTGACTGACGCGGTACACGAGTTCTCCGCCGGGGACGGCGGGGAGGACTACGCCAATCTGGGCATCCTGCTCCGGGACGAGAACGGCGCGGGGGTGTGCGTGGGCATTGAGATCGGTGCCGGCGCCCTCGCCGATGTGGAGCTGACCGCGCTGGCGGAGAGCCTGTTCGTCCGCGCCTGCGGCTGAGTAAATCAAAAAACGCCCGGAGGACACAGTCCTCCGGGCGTTTTCAGCTCTTATGAGTTCGGTTCAAGGGCACCGTGGATATAGGCGGGCATCTCCTCCGGACGCAGGCCAAGGGCGGCGGCCAGCTCCCCATGGAGCACGTCCTGAGCCCGCTTCATGTATCGCTGGTCGGTCTGGCCCAGCTTGCGCCCGCCGCTGCCCTTGCGGCGGATACCCTTGATGAGGCGGATGTACGCCTCGCAGTCGTGGGCCTGAAAGAACGCCTCGTACTGCTGGCGGAGGGCGGTGATGCTGTGGCTTTCGCACACCTGCTCCTCGATCTCCGGGATGCGGGCGATGAGGGCGTCTGCCTCCGCCCGGGAGATCACCGGGCGCATGAATGCGGTGGTATCCACCGGCGCGTAAATGGTCTCCGTGCCGTAGAGGGGCCGCAGCTTGTAGTACTTTCGTCCCCGTTCCTCCCGGGAAAAGTTCGGGGTGCAGATCTCTGTCACCACGCATACGCCGCTGCTGCCGTATATGATCTTATCTCCCGCCGCGTACATGTTTTCTCGCCCTCCATTCTCTTTTTTGTCTTACATAATATAATATACCACAAATCTTCCGAAAAAGTAAGAAAAATTTTTTAGTTTTCCCGGGGAACCCAAGCTCTGCTTTACTTTTCAGGCAGGATGGAGTAAAATAACAGAGAATTTCCGCCGGTCCGCCGGCGCTGACGAGGTGAAAGCGATGCAGCTCAAGACCATGCAGCTGGGCATGATCGGGACCAACTGTTATATTTTCTGGGACGAGAATACCCACAAGTGCGCCGTGGTGGACCCCGGGGACGACGGGGCACAGGTGGCCGCCTTCATCCGGGGGCAGGGGCTGGACCCGGTGGGCATCCTGCTGACCCACAGCCACTTTGACCATATCCTCGGCATCCCCGGGCTGCGGGCCGTCTGGCCGGAGCTCCCCGTGTGGTGCCACCCCGCCGACGTGAACGAGGAGCAGAAGACCGTCTCCCTCTTCGGCAGCACCTTCCCGGCGGTGAGCGCCTTCGGCGGCATCCGGCTTTACCGGGAGGGGGATGTGATCCCTGTGGGGCCCATCTCCGTGGAGGTCGTCGAGACCCCCGGCCACACCCCCGGCTCCGTTACCCTGAAGCTGCCGGCGGAGCATGTCCTTTTCACCGGAGACACCCTGTTCCGCTCCTCCATCGGCCGCACCGATCTGGAGGGGGGCGACTTCACCCAGATCATGCACTCCCTGAAGAAACTCGGAGAGCTGCCCGGGGACTGGCAGGTCTATCCCGGCCATGAGGGGGCCACCACGCTGGAGCAGGAGCGGCGCTGGAACGACTACCTCATTCAGGCCATGGGGCTGTAACATGAAGCTCTATCTGCGGGGCCATGACTTCCGCTACGCTGCGGAGCAGACCATGATGACCCTTTTCCCAGGCCAGCGGCCCAGCTACCCCGACGGCGAGCCTGACGGATCGGGGCCTGCAGCCCTGCTGGCCCTCAGCGAGGAGGGCGGGGTCCTTGCCGCATCGGCCACCCTGTGGTGGGCGGGGGGCGTGTTCACCGGGGAGCGGCAGGAGGCCGGCCCCGGGGACGACAAGACCCGCCAACGGCTGATACGGCTGGCCTTTTACGACGCCGGCGTGTCCGCGCTGGGGCACGAGCCCCCGTGGGGCTCCCTCACCGGGGTGCGGCCGGTGAAGCTGCCAACCCGCTGGATGTGGGAGGGAGCGTCCCCTGCCGAGGCGGAGCGCCGGCTGACGGAGCTCTACCGGGTGTCCTCCGGCCGGGCGGCGCTGGCCATGGAGTGCGCGCAGGCCGCCCTGACGGTAAAACGCCGGCTGGAGCCGGGCACGGCGGCCCTCTATGTGGGCATCCCCTTCTGCCCCACCCGGTGCGCCTATTGCTCCTTCATCTCCGCGGACGTGAAGGGCGCGCTGGCGCTGGTGGAGCCCTACGTGGACGCCCTCTGCCGGGAGATCGCCGCGGCGGGCCGGGAGCTGGACGGACGGGGGCTGAGCGTGTCCTCCTTCTACATGGGGGGCGGCACCCCCACCACCCTGTCGGCGGCTCAGCTGGACCGGGTGCTCTCCGCGCTGGAGCGGGAACTGCCCATGGCCGCCTGCCGGGAGTGGACGGTGGAGGCCGGCCGGCCGGACACCATCGACGGGGACAAGCTGGCTGTTCTGCGTGCCCACGGCGTGGGCCGCATCTCCGTGAACCCCCAGACCATGGAGGACTCCGTCCTCCGGGCCATGGGCCGGGCCCACACGGCGGAGCAGATCCGGCAGGCCATGGCGCTGGCGGAGCGGCACTTCGGCGGGCTGGTGAACATGGACCTCATTGCCGGGCTGCCCACGGACACGGTGGAGGGCTTCGGCCGCACGGTGGCGGAGGTGCTGGCCATGGGCCCGGCCAACATTACCGTCCACACGCTGGCGCTGAAGAAGGGCGCCCGCCTGATGGAGCAGCCCGAGCGCCTCTGCACCGACGGGGCGGTGGCGGACATGCTGGCCCTGGCGGAGGAGGCCCTCCGGGGGGCCGGCTACCGGCCCTACTACCTCTACCGGCAGAAGTATGTCACCGGCTCCTTCGAGAATGTGGGCTGGTGCCTGCCGGGGACGGAGTGCGAGTACAACATCGTCATGATGGAAGAACTGCAGTCGGTGCTCTCGCTGGGGGCCGGGGGCGTCACCAAGCTGATCGACCCCGCCACCGGCTATATCACCCGGCTGACCAACCCCAAGTACCCCAAGGAGTACCTGGACAGCGGCGAGAGGATCGCCGCCGACAAGGCCAAGGCCGCCGCGTGGATCGCGGAACACAGATAAAAAATTCCCTTCCCGGCCGGGAAGGGAATTTTTTTATTATCTCTGATACTCGAACTCCAGATTGTACAGGCAGACGTTGTCGCCGTCCTGCACGCCGGCTTCCTCCATCTGCTGGAATACGCCGGCCTCCCGCAGCTTCTTGTCGAACCAGTTGCGGCTCTCGTAGTCGCTGAAGTTGACGTTGGCCATCAGCTGGCGCAGCCACGGGCCGTCCACCAGCCAGGTGCCGTCCTCGTCCCGGGCGATCTCCAGCGGGGCAGAGGTGTCGATCTCCGGGGGGCGCTCCACATAGGTGGCCTCATACACAGTGATGGGAGGCAGCTCCTCCAGCTCCCGGGCGGCGGCGTACATCAGCTCCCGGGTGCCCTGATGGGCGGCGGCGGAGATCTCATACAGGGGGCAGCCCTTGTCCTCCACGTGGTCCCGCAGGGCCTGGAGCAGGGAGGGGTCCTCCATGATGTCCACCTTGTTGGCCGCCACGATCATCCGGCGGCTGGCCAGCTCCGGGGACCACTGGGCCAGCTCGGCGCAGATGGCGTCAAAATCCGCCACCGGGTCCCGGCCCTCGCTGCCGGATACGTCCACCACATGGATGAGCAGGCGGCAGCGGTCGATGTGCCGCAGGAAGTCATGGCCCAGTCCGGCGCCTTCCGCGGCGCCCTCGATGATACCGGGGATGTCCGCCAGCACGAAGGAGCGGCCGTCCTCCATGGGCACCACGCCCAGATTGGGGAACAGGGTGGTGAAGTGGTAGTTGGCGATCTTGGGCTGGGCCCGGGTGACCACGGACAGCAGCGTGGATTTGCCCACGTTGGGGAAGCCCACCAGTCCCACGTCGGCCAGCAGCTTCAGCTCCAGCACCACCTCGCGGCTCTGGCCCGGAAGGCCGGCCTTGGCGAAGTGAGGCACCTGTCGGGTGGGGGTGGCGAAGTGCTGGTTGCCCCAGCCGCCCTTGCCGCCCCGGGCCAGCACGAAGTCCTCGTCCCCGGACATGTCGCAGATGATCTCGCCGGTCTCGGCATCCCGCACCACGGTACCCCGGGGCACCCGGATGACGAGGTCCGCCCCGTCTTTGCCGGAGCAGCGCTTGCCGCTGCCGTCCATGCCGGTCTCGGCGGCGTACTTGCGCTTGTAGCGGAAGTCCATCAGGGTGGACATGTGGCTGTCCACCCGCAGGATCACATTGCCGCCCCGGCCGCCGTCGCCGCCGTCAGGGCCGCCGGCGGCGACATACTTTTCGCGGTGGAAGGCCACCGCGCCGTTGCCGCCGTTGCCCGCCTTCACGGTGATGCGGGCGGTATCGATAAACTGGTTGGCCATGAGGTTACCTCCTGTTAAAGGGACCCGGCGCAGCCGGGACGGCGCAGATGCGCCGTAAATTCGGAACGGAGTGGAGAATTGCGCAGGGCGGATTCACTCCGCCCGAGGTGATCAAAATAGAGGGGGCCCCAGACAGCGCCCGCGCTGTTTGGGGCAATGCGGGCAGTATCGATAAACTGGTTGGCCATAAGCCACAGCCTCCTCTCTGGTGAAAAAACGCTCCGGACACAGTGTGCCCGGAGCGTTTGCAGTTCATATCACTGCGCCGCGATCTCGTACACGGAGACCTTCTTGCGGTCCTTGCCCATGCGCTCGAACTTGACGGTGCCGTCCACCTTGGCGAACAGGGTGTCGTCGCTGCCCAGACCCACGTTGGTGCCGGGATGGATGTGGGTGCCGCGCTGACGGACCAGCACGTTGCCGGCCAGCACGAACTGGCCGTCGGCACGCTTGACGCCAAGGCGCTTGGCCTCGGAATCACGGCCGTTCTTGGTGGAGCCGCCGCCCTTCTTATGAGCGAAGAGCTGGATGTTGATCTTCATCATAGTCGTTTCCGTCCTTTCTAAAGGCTGAGTGGAGGCGCTCAGTCCTCCGCTTCGTCATCGTCCTCGTCATCCAGACGGACGATGAGATTTTCGGGATATTCCTCGCCCAGCGCCTGAAGATAGACCATCATGCCGGCCAGGAGATCCTGTACCGTGCGCTCATTGGCCTGTCCCAGTCCGCCGGGGAGCCTGAGGCTGACATAGCCGTCCTCCTCCCGCACCTTCACGGGGGCGGCCAGACCCAGCACCTCGTTGATGGTGCACTCGGTCATGCCGACCACTGCGGAGATGGCGGCGCAGACGATGTCGCTGCCGGCCTCAGCGTAGCCGCTGTGTCCGTCCACCGTGAAGCCATCGATGCGGCTGTCGGCCCGGTGGAAGGTGACGCTGGTCATCGGTCTGTCCCTCAGGCGTTGATCTTGGCGATCTCCACCTTGGTATAGGGCTGACGATGGCCCTGCTTGCGGCGATAGTTCTTCTTGGGCTTGTACTTGAAGACGATGATCTTCTTGCCCTTCCCGTTCTTCACCACGTTGGCGGTCACGGAAGCGCCCTCCACGGCGGGAACGCCGAAGGTGGCCTTGTCGCCGTCCAGAACGGCCAGGACCTTGTCGAAAGTGACGGAGCTGCCGGCCTCGACATCCAGCTTCTCGATGTAGAGGACGTCGCCCTCTGCCACCTTGTACTGCTTGCCGCCGGTCTCAATGATTGCGTGCATACCTGCACCTGCCTTTCCTTTAATACGGGCTCGCTGTCGGGGGAGAGGGGTTACCCTGCTTCTCGTGTCGCGTCCATCCGCGCTGCTCACAGCGGCTCAGACGCTTCACTGTCCCATTCAAAGCGGCTCTGACAGTATACCAATAGAGAAGAGAAAAGTCAAGTGTTTGGCCTTGACTTCTGAAAATATTTTTCTGCCGCCGGGGCCGCGGCCCGGCCCCTTGCTTGACAGGGCGGAGGGCTCCCTTTATAATAGATAAAATCAAAACGATCCCGACTGGGAGGCATGCTTACGTGAGAGATCAGAAACGGGCCGGCACCATGCTGGCCTATGTGCAGTGGGTGGTAAACGTGCTGGTGGGCGTGGTGTACACCCCCATCATGCTGCGGTGCCTGGGGCCCAACGAATACGGCGTATACTCGGTGGCCACGGCGGTCATCTCCTTCCTTGCCATGCTGGACCTTGGCTTCGGCCAGACGCTGGTGCGCTTCAACGTGGATTACCGCGCCCGGGGCGAGGAGGAGCGGGCCGAGCGGTGCAGCGGCGCTTTCTTCCTGATGTATCTGGTGCTGGGCGTGGTGGCGCTGGTGATCTGCATGGTGCTGTCCAATCACTTCCTGCCCACCCTGTTCGGCAAGAAGTTCACCGCGGAGGAACTGGACATCCTCCGGCGGGTACTGTCCATCCTCATCATCAATCTGGCGGCCTCTTTCCCGCTGAGCGTGTTCTCCTCCCTCATCACTGCCCACGAGCGGTTCGCCTTCGGCAAGCTGGTGGCCATCCTGAACACGGTGTTCACCTACGGTGGCATCCTCGTTGTACTCATGCGGGGATACCGGTCCGTGGCCATGGCCACAGTGACCACCGTGGTGTCCATCGCACTGAAGCTGTTCATGGCGTGGTACTGCCTGTGCCGGATGAAGGTGCGCATCCGCTTCGCACGGCCGGAGTGGGACATGCTGCGGTCCATCTTTGCTTTCTCCTTCTTCGTGTTTCTGAATATCCTCATTGACCAGCTCTACGCCAGCACGGACAAGTTCGTGCTGGGCGCGGTGTGCGGTACTGCCGTGGTGACGGTGTACACCGTGGGCGTGCAGTTCAACGGCTACTTCCAGCAGCTGTCTACGGCGGTCAGCGGCGTGTTCATGCCCCAGGTGACCCGGATGCACGCCGAGGGCGCGGGGGGCAAGGAGTACTCCCCCCTGTTCATCCGCATCGGCCGGCTGCAGTTCGTGCTGCTGTCCTTCGTGCTGGCGGGCTTTGCCGCCTTTGGCCGGCAGTTCATTGCCCTGCTCTCCGCCGGGGAGCTGGACAGCCGCGGCGTCACGCAGGCCTTTGTCATCGCGCTGATCATCATGGTGCCCGGGGTGGTCCCCCTGTCCCAGAACATCGGTATTTCCATCCTGCAGGCCATGAACCGGCACAGGTTCCGCAGTCTGGCCTATCTGGTGCTGGCGCTGATAAACGTGGCTATCTCCATCCCGCTGGCCATGCGCTGGGCGGGCGTGGGCGCCGCCATCGGCACCACGCTGGCCTATTTCGCCGGGCAGTACGCCATGATGAACTGGTTCTACTGGAAAAAGATCGGGCTGGACATCCCCGGCTACTGGCGGACGGTGGGCAGCGTGGCCCTGCGGACCATCCCCATGGCCCTGCCGGCCATCGCCATCAACCTGCTGCTGCCCGGGGGCGGCTGGATGCGCCTTATCCTCCGGTGTGTGATCTTTACCGTGGTCTATCTGCCCTATGGGTGGTTCGTGATCTTCGACCAGTATGAGAAGAGCCTGATCCGCAGCGTGCTGCGGCGGCTGCATCTGGTCCACTAAAAAGCCGGGAGGGTCTGCCATGAAAAGGGTCGGTATCCTGACGCACTATCACAACAGCAACAACTACGGCGGCGTTCTGCAGGCGTACGCTCTGTGCCGGGTCCTGCGGGAGCTGGGGACCGAGGCGGAGCAGGTGCGCTACGTGATGTGCGCGCCGCCCCAGAGCAAGGCGGAGCTGCTGCGCAAGCTGCTGGACGTAAAGCAGCTCTCCCAGCGTATCCAGCGGAAGCTGAGCCCCGAGCCGCCTGAGCTGGCGGGCCGCCGGGCCGCATTCGCCCGCTTCCGGGATGAGTGCGTGCCCCACAGCGAGGCGGTCTACACCCACGAGACCATCGCCCAGTGCGGCCCGCTGTACGACGCCTTTGTCACCGGCAGCGATCAGGTCTGGAATCCCCTGAACTGGCAGGAGGCATACATGCTCACCTTCGTGCCTGAGGGGAAGACCAAGTTCTCCTATGCCGCCAGTGTGGCCCGGGAGGAGCTCACCGAGGCCCAGCGGGCGGACTTCCGCCGCTGCCTGGTGGGTTACCGCGGGGTGTCTGTCCGGGAGCAGCGGGCGGTGGAGCTGCTGCGGGACCTGTCCCCGGTGCCTGTGGAGCAGTCGCTGGACCCCACCATGCTGCTCACCGCCGGCCAGTGGGACGCCATCTGCACCCCCCGGCAGATCGAGGAGCCCTATGTCTTCTGCTTCCTGCTGGGGGAGGACAGGGCTCAACGGGAGACGGCGCGGGCCTTTGCCGCGGCCAAGGGCCTGCCGCTGGTGACGCTGCCCTATCTGGCCGGGACTCGCCGCCGCTGCGATGGCGGCTTCGGCGACCGGCAGCTCTTCGACGTGGCCCCCGGGGCGCTGCTCTCTCTCATCCGCCACGCGGAGTACGTGCTCACCGACAGCTTTCACGCATCGGTGTTCTCCGGGGTGTACCGGAAGGAATACTTCGTCTTTACCCGCCTGTTTCAGGAGGCCATGAGCGTGCGCATCCGTACCCTCACGGAGCTCCACGGCAGCGAGGACCACTTCTGCGACCGGCCGGAGCGGCTGAGCGCGGACTACCTGCTCTCCCTGCCGCCCATTGACTACTCGGCCCAGAGCGGGGAGCTGCTCCGCCTGCGGGAGGAGTCGCTGGCCTATCTGCGGCGGATGCTGGACCTCTGAATCACATAGGACCGGGCGGGCCCGGGGACCACGGTCCCCGGGCCCACTGTCGGCCGCCCGCCTCCGGGCATAGAATGGTGCGGACCGCCGCAGACGCGGCGTCCTATCCATGCCTGAAGGAGGCAGATCCAATGGCAACCATCACCAATCAGGCGACGCTGACCTACAACGGCGTCGTCACCAGTTCCAATATCGCCGTGGGCGAGCTGCTGGAGGTCCTCACCGTCAGCAAGACCGCCGTGCGGGAGAGCTACGCCCCCGGGGAGGACGTGGCCTACGTCATCACGCTGGTCAACTCCGGCCCCGCGCCCCTGACGGACCTCACCGTCACCGACGATCTGGGGGGCTACGCCTTCGGCGGCGGGACGGTCTACCCGCTGACCTATGCCGCCGGCTCCATCCGCTACTATGTCAACGGCGCGCTCCAGGCCGCCCCCGCCGTCACCGCCGGCCCGCCTCTGCAGATCACCGGCATCACCGTACCTGCCGGAGGCAACGTCGCCCTGGTGTACGAGGCGGAGGTCACCGGCTACGCTCCCCTGGGGGCCGAGCGCACCATCGTCAACACCGCCGCCGTCTCCGGTGCGGGCATCACTGCGGCGCAGGCCGAGGAGACCATCGGGACCCGCACGGGGCCCGTGCTGTCCATCCTCAAGAGCCTGTCCCCCAACCCCGTGACGGAGAACGGCCGGCTGACCTATACCTTCACCATCCAGAACAGCGGCAGTACCGCCGTCACCGCCGGGGACGACGCCGTGGTGACCGACACCTTCGCCCCCATCCTGAGGGACATTGCCGTCACCTTCAACGGCGCTGCGTGGGCGGCCCCGGCCGGCTACACCTACGATCAGGCCACAGGGGCCTTCTCCTCCGCGGCGGGGCAGATCACGGTGCCTGCTGCCACCTACGCGCAGGACGAGACCACCGGCCTCTGGACCGTGACGCCGGGGGTCAGCACCCTTACCGTTACCGGCACAGTGTAAGCCATCCCGGGCACTCAGGGCCGCCGCGGCAGCTGCCGCGGCGGCCCTTTTTACTGTCGACACAAAACTGAACGGCAAATCAGGTTGTCCGAGGTGAAAGCGCACAAAAATTTTCAAATCGAAAAATGCCGCTTCCTTTCCGCCGGTTTTCTGGTATACTGTATCATGTATACAAGCGCAATGAATTCAAGAGCCGTCATCAGAAAGGATGAACCGGGTTGGATGTATCTGACGTCATTTCCTTGCTCAGCGGCGTAGCCCTGTTTCTGTTCGGCATGACCCTCATGGGCGAGGGGCTGAAAAAGGTGGCCGGCAGCAAGCTGGAGCTGGTGCTTTACCGCCTGACCAGCAGCGCATGGAAGGGCATCCTGCTGGGTACCGGCGTTACCGCCGTGATCCAGTCCTCCTCCGCCACTTCCGTCATGGTGGTCGGCTTTGTCAACTCCGGCATGATGCGTTTCCGGCAGGCCATCGGCATCATTCTGGGCGCCATTCTGGGCACCAGCGTGACCGGGTGGATCATCTGTCTCTCCTCGCTGGAGGGGGGCAGCGGCTGGGTCAAGCTGGCCTCCACCGCCACCATCACCGGCATCGTGGCCGTGGTGGGCATCATCCTGCGGATGTTCAGCAAGAAGCCATCCCACAACCATGTGGGCGATATCCTCATGGGCTTCGCCGTCCTCATGTTCGGCATGAGCGCCATGAGCTCCGCCGTGTCTCCCCTGCGGGAGAGCGCCGCCTTCATCCGCATCCTCACCAGCTTCTCCAACCCCCTGCTGGGTATTCTGGTGGGCGCGCTGTTCACCTGCGTGCTCCAGAGTGCCTCTGCCGCCGTGGGCATCCTGCAGGCGCTGGCCGTCACCGGCGCGGTGGACTTCTCCGTGGCCCTGCCCATCATCATGGGCATCGCCATCGGCGCGGCCCTGCCGGTGCTGCTGTCCGCGCTGGGGGCCAACACCAGCGGCAAGCGCACCGCTCTGGTCTATCTGCTGATCGACGTTATCGGCGTGGCCTTCTGGGCCGTTCTGTTCTATGCGGCCAACGCCATCTGGCCCACGCCGTTCCTGCACACTACCATGACCTCCGTCTCCGTGGCGGCGCTGAACACCGTGTTCCGCCTGCTGACGGTGATCCTGCTCACCCCTTTCATTGGTCAGTTGGAGCGGCTGGCCTGCTTCCTCGTCAAGGCCAAGCCCGGCGACGACCAGAGTCTGGAGGACATGGAGCGGCTGGAGGAGCGCTTCCTGCTCCACCCGGCGCTGGCCATCGAGCAGAGCCGCTCGGTGGTCAACTCCATGGCGCTGAAGACGGAGGAGAACCTGCTGGATGCCTTCCAGCTCCTCCACCACTACAGTGACGACCTGTTCAAGAAGGTCTCCCGGGATGAGACCGAGGTGGACCGCTATGAGGACAAGCTGGGCACCTATCTGGTGAAGGTCACCAGCATGGAGCTGAGCCCCATCCAGAATGAAGAAGTATCCAAGTTCCTCCACACTCTGTCCGACATCGAGCGTATCTCCGACCACGCTCTGAACCTCGCCATCGCCGCGCAGGAGATCCACGACAAAAAGGTGGTCTTCTCCGCCGAGGCCAGCCATGAGCTGTCCGTCATGGAGAAGGCCGTCACCGAAATCGTCACCATGACGCTGGACGCCTTCGAGAAGAACGACCTGACGGAGGCATCCAAGGTGGAGCCGCTGGAGGAGCTCATCGACAACCTCTGTGATGAGATGAAGCTCCACCACGTGGACCGGCTGCAGAAGGGCGTGTGTACCCTCAGTCAGGGCTTCGTGTTCAACGACCTGCTGACCAACTGCGAGCGGGTGGCCGACCACTGCTCCAACATTGCCGTAGCCATGATCGAGCTGGAGTCCGACTCCTTCGACACCCACGAGTACCTCAACAGCATCAAGAAGATGAAGCGGGACAGTGCCTTTGCCCAGTATTTTGAGGAGTACAGTAAAAAGTATACCCTGTGACCTGCTTGAACGCTTGCGGACGGACCCGGTCGGGTCCGTCCGCTTTTTCTTTTCCGGGGCGGCCTTGCATTTTAAAGGGCCGGGGGATACCATGAAACGACAACATTCGAAAAGGAGAGAGACCCCATGAATCAAGCTGTACGCCCCGCAAAGAAGCCGCCCCGTGTCAGGCTGCGGCCCGTTCCGCCTCCGCAGTCTCCCACGCTGGCGCAATGGCTCCGCCGCTGGTTGGAGCAGGAGGTGGCCCCCAACCGGGCGGCCACCACCCTCTATGGCTATACGAATATTGTAGAGCGGCACCTGATCCCCGTGCTGGGGCAGGTGCCGCTGGACCGGCTGGACCAGATAACGCTGGAGGGCTACTACCGCGGGCTGGCCGAGAAGAAGGGCCTGTCCGCCAACACCGTGCGCAAGCACCACACCCTGCTGCACACCAGCCTCCAGTGCGCCTGCCGGCAGGGCCTGCTGGCCGACAACCCCGCCAAGAAGGCCGCCCCGCCCCGGCCGGAGCAGGGACAGGCCGGCTTCTACACGCCGGAGCAGCTCTGCCGGCTGCTGCGGGCCGTCCGGGGCCACCCGCTGGAGCTGCCCGTGCGGCTGGCCAGCAATCTGGGCCTGCGCCGCAGTGAGATCCTGGGCCTGCGCTGGCGGGACGTGGACCTGCACGGCGCCCTCATCACCGTGCGGCAGGTGCGCACCACCATCGGCCACCGGGTGGTGGAGAAGGAACCCAAGACCTCCGGCAGCTGCCGTACCCTGTCCATTGCCCCGCTGTATGAGCTGCTGGCTCTGCTGCGGGGCGCCTTTCAGTACCGGCGTACCCACGGCATCCCCTGCGGGCCGGACGACTTCGTGGTGCTCAACAGCCGGCGGGAGCCATGGCACCCCAATGTGCTCACCACCACGCTGGACCGCTTCGTGGCCAGCCGGGAGCTGCCGGCCATCACCCTCCACGGCCTGCGGCACACCTTTGCCAGCATGGCCAGCAACGCCCGGGTGCCCGTGTTTCAGATCAGCAAGGCCATGGGGCACAGCAGCCCCAGCGTGACCCAGCGGGTATATACCCACCTTTTCGACCCCACCCACGGGGAGGTGCTGGCCGCGGTGGCGGCGGCCATCCCCCGGGCGCGGCTGTAAAGGGACGCCCGTAACGGCAGGATCGTCGTGACTGCGGTCGGGAATGGGGCGGTGCTGCTCATTAGAACAGAGAAAGCCTCCCGCCGATCTCGGCGGGAGGCTTTTTTGAGTTTGGTCAGCCCAGCTCTTCCGGCAGGAAGGCGGCGGCGGGCAGCTGCCCGCTGAGGGCTACGAGGACGGGGTCAAGGCCGCCGGTATGCCCGATGTCAGGGCTGTTCAGCCGAAGCGCGGTCTCCCGCTCCCGGATGGGCAGGGACGCGGCGAGGACCAGCCCCCCTTCCTGCGGGGCCTCTACGGCCAGTGAGCCGCCGTGGAGCGAGATCGCCTGCCGGGCAAGGACCACGCCGGAGAGGACGCCCTCCTTCTCGTCGGTGA
Organism: uncultured Oscillospiraceae bacterium; assembly: GCA_934667095.1. Lineage (GTDB taxonomy): Bacteria > Bacillota > Clostridia > Oscillospirales > Oscillospiraceae > Enterenecus. The sequence continues at coordinate 33,621 of CAKULE010000014.1, forward strand.
GGGCGCTGAGCGCCTCCGCCGTGCGGACAGGGCCGTTGCCCCGCACCACGAGGGAGACCTCCTTCCCCCGGGCGGCGACGGTCAGGACCACCCGGTCGGCGCCCTCCGCGGCGGCGGACACCAGCTCCAGCAGGGCCTGCTGGAGCATGGGCAGGTCGCAGTAGAGCAGCAGGCACTCCGGGTGCTCCGCATGAAATTCGATCCGGTTGACCGCCAGCACGGAGCCCAGCCGGGCGGCCAGCTCCCGCAGCCAGGGGCCCAGGTCGTAGACGGCGTTTTTGGCGCGGATCTCGTCCTCGTCCGTCAGGCAGTGGGCCAGCTCCAACCGGCCGATGAGGTGCAGCATGCGGAAAATGCTCTGATTGATAGAGGCGAGGTAGCTCCGCTCTTTCTCGCTTTTTACGGATCGCTCCAGCACCTGACTGGCAGCGGTGATGGCGCTGAGATTTGCCCTTAACTCGGCGGCTGCCTGAGCAGCGCCGGTACCCAATGCTTCCCGATCCATAGCTCATTTCCTCCTGTGATTCATCTTGCCCGTAGCATTTGCCAGTACGGTGGCGGTTTCTCTGGTAATGATTAGAAATCCCCAGCGCCACCATTGTACCATCTTCCGGACGAAACGGCAATAGAAAATCGAGACTTGTCGAAGGAAGTCGAGCTTTAGGCGGAAACACACATTAAATACAAAAATCCCTCATTTATCCTGAAAAATGGTTTGTGAAACAGGATTTGACATATTCCGCCGGAGCCGTTTACCGGTCCAGCTGCGCGGCCACTCCCGCCATGGGATTGGGCTGGTAGGCCTCCACCCGGCCCTCGTCCACAGCGCGGGCCAGTGCGGGGTCCAGCGGCAGCTTGGCCAGCACGGGCAGGGACAGCTGGGCGCCCAGTGCGTCGATGGTGCTCTCGCCGAAGATGGGGTGCTCCTTCCCGCAGTCAGGACACTTGAAATAGCTGTAATTCTCCACCAGACCCAGCACGGGAATGTCCATCAGCTCCGCCATGCGCACTGCCTTGGTGACGATCATGCCCACCAGTGTCTGGGGGGCGGACACTACGATGACGCCGTCCACCGGCAGGGACTGGAACACCGTCAGGGGCACGTCGCCCGTTCCGGGGGGCATATCCACAAAGAGGTAGTCCAGATCGCCCCAGATGACGTCGGTCCAGAACTGCTCTACTGCCCCGGCGATCACCGGGCCGCGCCACACCACGGGGTCGGTCTCCCGCTCGGTGAGGAGGTTCAGACTCATCAGCTCCACGCCGCCGGCGCTGACCGCGGGGTAGATGCCCAGCTCGCTGCCCTCCGCGTGGCCGTGGACGCCGAAGGCCTTGGGTACGGAGGGGCCGGTGATGTCAGCATCCAGCACGCCCACCTTCTTCCCCCGGGCGGCCATGGCGGCGGCCAGTGTGCAGGTGACGGTGGACTTGCCAACGCCACCCTTGCCGCTGACCACGGCGATGACCTTTTTGATATGGGACAGCTGGTTGGCGGGCTTGTGCAGGTCGGGCTGGCCCTGATCGCAGGTGCCGCCGCAGGAACCGCCGCAGGTGGAGCAGTCATGGGTACATTCACTCATATGATCTCTTCCTTTCATGGGCATATATTGTGTGAAGACAGCATGCCCAAAAATTTTTTCAAATAATACCTTGACAGGCGAGGTATGTCGTGCTACTATGTGTCCATAAGTTACTTCGACAGATGAAGTACATCGCAGAAAGGGAGTGACTCCATGTCCATTTCATCTGAGCTCCTGCGGGGGCACACAGACACAATTATTTTAACACAACTGCTCAGTGGTGACAACTATGGATATGAGATCAATAAGAATATCCAGCAGCTTACCGGCGGGGAGTACGGCCTGAAGGAGGCCACCCTGTACACCGCCTTCAAGCGGCTGGAGCAGGGCGGGCTCATCCGCTCCTATTGGGGCGAGGACGGCCCCGGCGCCCGCCGGCGCTACTATTCTATCACCCCGGAGGGCCGGGAGCAGTGGACCAAAAACCGCGCGGAATGGGAGCACACCCGTGCCCTGCTGGACGCGCTGATCTCAAAGGAGGATTGAACAACATGGAAGGCATGAAGAATATTTTCAAGACCCTGATCGAGGCCAAGCTGGCCGCCGCTCCGGACAGTCAGGCCAAGACCGATCTGGTGGAGGAGCTGGCCGACAACCTCCACTGCCGCTATGAGGACATGGTCGGCGGCGGCGTCAGCCAGGAGGAGGCCCTGGTTCAGGCCATGGACGCCCTGGGCGACGTGGACGAGCTGCTGGAGTACCTGAACAACAGTCAGGCGGACGCCGGCAAGGGCCAGAAGAAGGCCGGCAGCTTCACCGGCGACATGGGCGAAATGTTCCGCAACATCGGCGACATGGTGAAGGACGCCATGGGTCAGGCCAAGACCGCCGTCAGCGAGGTGGACTGGGCCGGCGTGGCCAACTCTGCCGCCGAGAGCACCAGAAGCGCCGGCCGCAAGATGAAGCTCACCCTGAAGGAGCTGGTCAAAAAGGCCAAGGAGAACGGCGGCAGCTGGACCGGCCGCAGCGGCGATAAGACCATCCACGTCACCGTAGAGGACGACGGCAAGACCTCTGTCAACGTGGTGTCCGACGACGCGCCGGAGGCCGACGGGGAGCCCAAGGTCCAGATCATCACCGACGAGGGGGATGCCGCCCCCAACGTGAAGATCGGCGCCGACAGGAACGGCAACCCCAAGATCAAGATCACCCCCGTGGGTGAGGAGACGAAGGACGACGGCTGGAAGCTGGGCGTCACCGTGGAGAAGACCCCCGAGGACGGCAGCGAGGCCGACTCCGGCGACCGCGCCTTCTACGGCGTGGGCTATAACAAGGAGAAGGGCGGCTTCTACGGCCGGTGGGGCAAGGAGAAGGAGGCTGAAAAGGTCTCCGTGGATGGCCCGGTGGAGTCCGCTGGCCTGAAGGGCATCGATGTGCAGCTGGTCAAGGGCGACGTGAACATCACCATGGATCAGGAGCCCGACGGTGACGTGCTGGTGGGCGGCGAGGGGCTGGAGTGCCTCGACGTCTCCGTCAGCGAGGGCGGCGTGCTGATGATCCGCCTCCGCCGGGAGCCCTCCGGCTTCTTCGGTACTACCGCCTGCGACGACCGGGGCGTGACGCTGGAGCTGCAGCTCCCCCGCCGGGACTGGCAGTTCCTGCGGCTGAACACCGTCAGCGGCGACATCGAGCTGAACGGCGACCAGACGGTGAACACCCTCATCGTCAAGACCACCAGCGGCGACTTCAGCGGCGCGCTGCCCGCCTGCGGCAGTCTGGAGTTCAACACCATCAGCGGTGATGTGAATTGGGTCGGCGACACCGCCGAGATCCGGGGCCGCACCACCTCCGGTGACGCCGAACTGACGGGCATGCTGGGCAAGGTGGCCATGAACACCATCAGCGGCGACGTCCGGGTGGCGGGCTCCGTGATGAGCTTCCAGTTCGGCAGTACCAGCGGCGATCTCGAGCTGACCTCCGAGCGTTTGCCCGAGGCCATTCAGGTGGATACCCGCAGCGGCGACTGCGACATCAACATCCCTGACGGCGGCAGCTTCCGGGTCAGCTATGATCTCATCAGCGGCGACTTCCACAGCGACTTCTTCCAGCGTTGCCCCGAGCGCCGCGGCGAGCTGACCTACGGCGAGGAGGGCGGCCCCCTGTACACCTTCAACGCCACCGGCGGTGACCTGAGCATTTACAAGTATTGACCTGACGAGCGCAGAGAGAGGGACCCATTTATGAAGGATCAGCATTGGAGCGCCTGCCCCAGACTGTGCGACAGGCCGTCCAGAGATTTCGCTCTGGACTGTACCAGAAACGCCTGCCCCTTCGGCCCGGCCGAAGCCCTGTTCCCCCACCAGCGGGTGGGAGCCTGCGGCGCGGGCGGCAGGCTGCGGAAATATTAAGGAGGAACTGTTTATGAAGCGTCTTTGCCGGACTGTCGGCCCCGAGGCCAAGATCTGTGGTGTATGCGGCGGTATTGCCAAGTATTTCGGGATCGATCCCTCGCTGGTGCGGCTGCTGACGGTGCTGCTGGTCATCCCCGGTGGTATGTCCCTGTGGGTCTATGTCATCGCCGCGATCATCATGCCCAGAGAAGATTCCTATTATGAGTAACAGGAGCCCCACTGCCGCCGGCAGCGGGGCTTCCTTTTGTCCGCCGAACAGAAATGCGCCCCTTCCCACGTGGGGGAAGGGGCGCATTTGCAGCTGCTCTTGCGGTCTTACTTGTGGTCCACCTTGTACATGTGCTCGATGAGGTCCAGCACCTTGTTGGAGTAGCCCATCTCGTTGTCGTACCAGGACACGACCTTCACGAAGGTGTCGGTCAGGGCGATACCGGCCTTGGCATCGAAGATGGAGGTGCGGGAGTCGCCGAGGAAGTCGCTGGACACCACGTCCTCGTCGGTGTAGCCCAGAACACCCTTCAGCTCGCCCTCGCTGGCGGCCTTCATGGCGGCGCAGATCTCAGCGTAGGTGGCGGGCTTCTCCAGGTTGACGGTCAGGTCCACCACGGACACGTCCAGAGTGGGGACGCGCATGGACATGCCGGTCAGCTTGCCGTTCAGGGCGGGGATGACCTTGCCCACGGCCTTGGCGGCGCCGGTGGAGGAGGGGATGATGTTGCCGGTGGCAGCGCGGCCGCCGCGCCAGTCCTTCAGAGAGGGGCCGTCCACGGTCTTCTGGGTGGCGGTGACAGAGTGCACGGTGGTCATCAGGCCGTCCTTGATGCCGAAGCTGTCGTTCAGCACCTTGGCGATGGGGGCCAGGCAGTTGGTGGTGCAGGAGGCGTTGGACACAAAGGTCATGTCGGGGGTGTAGGCGTCAAGGTTGACGCCGCAGACGAACATGGGGGTGTCGTCCTTGGAGGGGGCGGACATGACGACCTTCTTGGCGCCGGCGTCGATGTGGGCCTGAGCCTTCTCCTTGGTCAGGAACAGGCCGGTGGACTCCACCACGTACTCCGCGCCGATCTTGCCCCAGGGGATGTCGGCAGGGTTGCGCTCGGCATAGACGGGGATGGTCTTGCCGTTGACCACGATGGCGTTCTCGGTGGAGGAGACCTCACCCTCGAACTTGCCATGCATGGTATCATACTTCAGCATATAGGCCAGATAGTCGGCGGGGCACAGATCGTTGATGCCCACGATCTCGATCTCGGGGTGCTTCACGCTGGCACGGAACACCATGCGGCCGATACGGCCAAAACCATTGATACCAACTTTGATACTCATTGTGTTCACTCCTTAAATAATTCTGTGATTCCCTTGTGCGCAGATATTATACTCCAAACCGGCGGGATTGAAAAGCCCTTTTCCATATTTTTTGCCGCCGGAGCGCACGATTTGTCTCCTTTCGGACCCTGCCGGAGCCGGTCGAAAACTCTTTGCCGCCGAGGGGTTGACATGGGCGGCAGCATGTGTTATGATAATCAAGCTCAAGAGAGGCCGGAGTGGCGGAATTGGCAGACGCCCGGGACTTAAAATCCCGTGAGGGTGACCTCGTGCCGGTTCGATCCCGGTCTCCGGCACCAATTTCATATCGCGGGGTAGAGCAGTTGGTAGCTCGTCGGGCTCATAACCCGGAGGTCGTAGGTTCAAGTCCTGCCCCCGCAACCATAAACCCGCTGGAATCGGATGATTCCAGCGGGTTTCTTTTGCTTTTTCACACTTTAAGGCGACTTGCTTTCCAGCCCCTCTGCGTGACCCAAGCGCTGACCCACACGGGACCGCGGAGCGGAAATTACACAACAGCGCCGGAGAGAACATTCCCCATGGTATTGGCTGCCTCCCGCTTGGCTCCGGTGGTTACATGGGCAATTGCCTCTGTCTCTCCCCCGCAACACGATAGATTAGCAAAAGCTGCACTGTTAAAATTGCAGTAACAAAAATCAGAGGAGCAAGCTATGCAACTCGCTCCTCTGATTTTCATTGATTATAGCATGATACTCTGTGAGGGCGCCATAAAGCTTTCTTTATAGCTTGCTAATCGGCTGTTTCCCTGAGCGATGCAACCTCTTCAAGTTTGATCTGAACCCGCAGCCAATACTCGTTATTCCGCTTCAGCTTAATTCGCCTGCTACCCTATCATTCGGCCAAGACCTTGACCAGATCTTCGGGCCGAAGGCCGACGAAGCAGCGGTCGGTGCCGGCGTCCCGCAGGAGGGGGAGCAGTTGGCCGGGCTCCAGCCGCTGGCCGGTGAGCAGGGCGGCCAGCCGGGCTGGGTCCTCGGTGCTGAAATAGTCCCCGTAAAAGCGGATGGCCCGGATGACCCCGTTCTCCACGTCCATGTGGACCTCCAGTGTGCCCACGCCCTCCACCCGGCGCTTCTTCACCGTCTGATAGGCGGGGGAGGCGCCGAAATTCCAGTCCCAGGTAGCATACACCTCGTTGCGCAGCCACTGGGCCTCCGCCAGTTCCCCCTCGGTGAACTCCCGGGGGGTCATGCCGTATGCCTGCCGGAGATTGGTGCGCAGCATGGCCAGAAAGACCGGCGTGGGGGGCTGCCCCGGCATGTGGGGCCGCACGTTGGTCACCCGGCTGCGCACTGAGGAGAGTCCCTTGGAGACATATTTGTCCTCCGGCGGGGTGAGGACCTTGCTCACCACCGTGAGGTCGGAGTCGTAGAGAATGGTGCCGTGGTGCATGACCCGGCCCTGCTTGATGTACTGGGAATTGCCGGAGAACTTCTGCCCGTCGATGGTCATGTCGTTGCGGCCGCTGCACTGGGCATTAATCCCCTGGCGGTGTAGCAGGTCCAGCACCGGCTGGCAGAAGGCGGAGAGGTCCAGCGTGCCGGAGTCCCCCGCGCCGGTGATGAAGGTGAAGTTGATGTTGCCCAGATCGTGGTATACCGCCCCGCCGCCGGAGAGCCGCCGCACCACCCGCACCCCGTGGCTGCTGATGTAGTCGGCGTTGATCTCAGCGGCGGTGTTCTGGTGCTTGCCCACGATCACCGCGTTGTCATTCTGCCACAGCATGCAGTAGCTGTGGGCCCGGTCCAGCCGGTCAAAGACCACCTGCTCCAGCGCCAGGTTGAAGGCGGGGTCGTGGCTGGGGCTCTCCAGATAGTAAAGCATGGTATCCTCTCCTTATCGGTCAGCTTTGGCGGCCAGCGCGGCCAGAATGGGGGCGGCGGTATCGGCCATGTGCCGGTGCCCCGCCCGGTTGGGGTGCAGGCCGTCCGACAGGTACAGGTCCCGCAGGGGGCTGCCCGCCCGGCGGGCGGCCTCGAGCAGGCAGGCGGAGAAATCGATCATGGGGAAGCCGAAGGCGGCGCACAGGCCGTGGAGCCAGCCGGCGTACTCCGCCCCCAGCCGGCCTACCTCATTCAGTCGGCAAAGGCGGCCCAGTCCCGCCGGACCAGGGGACAGGGCTCCGGCGGCACACCGATGACCGGGGTCAGGCCCATACCGCACACCAGGTGGGCCAGGCAGCCCAGGTCGGGCCTGGCCTCCTCCGCCGCCTGGGGGGAACAGGGCCAGCATCCCGCCGGTGGTGCAGCCGTTCACGGCCCAGCTGACCAGCTCCAGCCCCGTCTCCCGGGCGGCCAGCACGGGCCAGATGCCAGAGCGGGGCAGACCGAAGCCGAAGGTCAGGCTGTCGCCCAGACAGAGCAGCCGCATGGCTTACAGCGAGTTGATGGCCCGGCCGTTCCAGGCGGCCATGAAGGCCTCGCCCAGGGCCTCGCACACCGTGGGGTGGGGGTGGATGCTGCGGATGATCTCCTCGGCGGTGAGCTCGCCGATCATGGCGGCGGACACCTCGCCGATCATGTCGGTGACGTGCTTGCCGTAGAGGTGGACGCCCAGGATCCCACCCAGTTCGCCGTCCAGAATGACCTTGAACAGGCCGTCGGTATCCCCCTCCACCAGGGACTTGCCGTTGGCGGCCATGTTGAACCGACCGATCTTCAGGCTGTCGCCGTACTTCTCCCGGGCCTGGGCCTCGGTGAGGCCGATGCAGGCGATCTCCGGGTCCAGATAGATGCAGGAGGGGATGCGGTCATAGTGCATTTCCTCGCCGCCGCCGCACAGGTCGGCCACGGCCACCATCCCCTCGTGAGAGGCGGTGTGGGCCAGCATGGCCTTGCCGTTCACGTCGCCAATGGCGTAGATGTTGGGCAGATTGGTGCGCAGCCGCCCGTCGGTGCGGATGGCCTTGCGGTCGAACTCGATGCCGATGCCCTCGGCGTTCAGCCCCTCGGTGTTGGGGGTGCGGCCCACGGCCATGAGCACCGCATCGGCCGTCACCTGGCACTGCTGGCCGTTCAGTTCGTAGTACACCGTGTCGTCCTTGACCCGGCTGACCTTGGCCCCCAGGCAGAAGGTGACGCCGTCCTTGGCCATGCGCTTCTGGGCTAGGGCGGAAACCTCCTGATCCACCATGGGCAGGATGTGGTCCATCAGTTCCAGCACGGTGACCTTGCAGCCCAGCTTGTTCAGCAGATAGGCGAACTCCACGCCGATGACCCCGCCGCCGATGACCGCCAGGGAGGCGGGCACATGGTCCAGGTCCAGGGCCTCGGAGCTGGTGAGGATGTGGTTGTCGCCCTCTAGGGTGATGAAGGGAGGCATGAACACGGAGGAGCCGGTGGCGATGATGAAATACTCGGAGGTGACGGTCTTGTCCCCCACGGCCACGGTGTGGGCGTCCACAAAGGAGGCGTGCCCCTCCTCAATGGCCACCCTGTTTCCCCGCAGCAGGCCCTTGACCCCGTTCACCAGGGTCTTGACCACGGCGTTCTTCCGGGCCTGGAGAGCCTTCATGTCCACCCCCAGGGCGGCGGGGTCGATGCCGGTGACGGCGTATTTGGCGGCCTCCTTCGCCTCGGAGAGGACGTTGGCCGTCTTGATCAGGGTCTTGGTGGGGATGCAGCCCACGTTCAGGCAGGTGCCGCCGAAGTAGGTGCTCTCGATGATGCAGGCCTTTTTGCCCATCTGCGCGGCCTTGATGGCGGTCTCGTACCCGCCCGGGCCCGCGCCGATGACGGTGACCTCATACTGATAATCCATAAACTTGCCATCTCCTTAATCAATATGCAGTGTGAAACCTCAATTCAAACTCCTGAATGAGCGCGGGGCGGAAATCGGGGTGGGCGATGGCGATGAGGGCACGGGCGCGGTCCCGGAGGGTATGGCCCTTGAGCCGGGCGATGCCGTACTCGGTGACCAGATAGTCCACATCGCAGCGGCCGGTGGTGACGGCGGCGCCGGTGTCCAGCAGGGGGACGATCTTGGACGCCTTGCCCTTCACCGTGGAGGGGAAGGCCAGGATGGACCGCCCGCCCCTGCTGTGGGCCGCGCCCCGGATGAAGTCCACCTGCCCGCCGGTGCCCGAGATCTGGGTGAGGCCGATGGACTCGGAGGCCACCTGCCCCATCAGGTCCACCTGGACGCAGGAGTTGATGGCCACCATATTGTCGTTCTGGGCGATGACGAAGGGGTCGTTGACATAGTCCACCGGGGCCATGTAGACGGCGGGGTTGCGGTGGGCGAACTCGTACAGCCGCTGGCTGCCCATGAGGAAGGTGGCCACGCTCTTGCCCGGATGGAGGGTCTTGCGCCGGTTGTTCACCACGCCCTTCTCCATCAGGTCCACCACCCCGTCGGAGAACATCTCTGTGTGGATGCCCAGGTCGTTCTTGTCCCCCAGAAAGTGGAGCACGGAGTCCGGGATAGCGCCGATGCCCATCTGGAGGGTGTCGCCGTCCCGAATGAGGGAGGCCACGTTTTTGCCGATGGCCTCCTCCACCGGGCCGATGTGGGGCAGGGCCAGCTGGAGGATGGGCTCATCATAGGGGACGAAGCAGTCGATCTCGGTCACGTCCACCACCGAGGGGCCGCAGGTGAAGGGCATGTTGGCGTTCACCTGGGCGATGACCGTGCGGGCGTGCTTCACGGCGGGGAGGGTGTAGTCCACGGACACACCCAGGGAGCATTTGCCCTGCTCGTCCGGCGGGGTCACCTGGATCAGGGCCACGTCCACCGGCAGCTGATCGGCGAAAAAGGACGGCGCTTCGGAGAAATAGCCGGGGGTGAAGTCCGCCCGGCCCTCGGCCACGGCGGCCCGGGTGCCGCCGCCCACGAAGAGGGCATTGTGGCGGAAGTGCCCGGCGTACTCCGGCTTGCAGTACTCGGCCTTGCCCATGGGCACCATGTGGACGATCTCCACATTCTCATAGGCGGCCGCGTTTCGGACCATGGCCTCGACCAGGTAGGCGGGCTCGCCGCAGGCGTGGGCGATGACCACCCGGTCGCCGGAGCGGATCAGCTGTACCGCCTGGTCGGCGGAGGCCAGATGACTGGTATAATATTCGTTCCAACTCATAAAAACACCTTACTTCCGTTCGCGTGATGATTGGAGCCGCTCCAGCTGCCGGACGGCCCGGTCCGGCAGGCCGGGGGCCCACAGGCGAAGGACCTCGCCCTCCAGATCGGAGACGTCGGCGCACTGGGCGGCGCAGCCGCAGAGCACCAGAGTCAGCGGCTGGTCGGGGGCGGCGGGGAGGAAGCGGAGCCCCGGAAACTGCTCCTCCAGGGCACGGAGGGCGGCGGTCCGGTCGTACCGGGGATTGCAGCCGCCGCAGTAGCGCACGCCGACCACGGGGCGGTCATCCATGCCGGAGGAGGGCCCGGGCCTGGTCCAGCAGGCTGTCGCTGACCCCCTGGACCAGCACGATCTCCCGCAGGCCGGGCACGGCTGCCCGCAGCTCCTCCTCGATGACGGCCTGGGTGGTGAGGTAGGCGGAGGGGCAGCCGGCGCACTGGCCGGTGAGCCGGAAGTGGTATACCCCGTCCGTGCAGGACAGGGATTCGATCCCGCCGCCGTGGAGAGCCAGCTGGGGCCGCACCCGTTCCTCCAGCACCTGTTCGATCTGCTCCAGCATGATGCTTCCTCCTTTTCTCCCCGCCCGGCTCCGCCGGGCGGGGCTGCTGTTTTGCTTATTTTAATGTAGGCGATCTTAGTCCTTGATGTGGGCGATCTTCTTTGCCAGTTCCTTCTTGTGGGGCAGGTTGCCCTGGCGGGAGATCATGATGCGCTGGGCCTGGGGGGAGCCCGCACCGTGGAGGGACTCGGTGCGGTAGCCCACGGCGGCGGTGCCCAGGGTGAGGTTCTCGATGAGCCGCAGGATGCGCAGGCGGTTCTCGGTGGACACCCCGTCCACGCCCTTCAGGTACTTCTCCACGTAGGCGCCCAGCTTCTCGTCCCGCAGGTCGGCCTCGGAGGGGGCGGTGACCATCAGACCGCCGGCAATGTCCTCCGCCAGCCGGGCGATCTCGTAGGGATAGCGGGTGACGTTCTGCTTGCAGACGTTGGCCAGCAGCAGATCGATGATGTAGTTGCCGCTCTCCGTGGCGTGTCCTTCGGCGGAGCAGGCGATGCCGCAGCAGTACAGCGTCTCGTTCAGGTGGGTCATCTCGATGAGCTTGTCCTTGATGTGGCTGGCCTTGGCCGCGCCGTTGTAGTCGGCCGCCACCGCCGCCGCGCCGATGAGCACGTCGCCCACGCCCACCTTGCACCCGCCGTAGCTCTGGCGGTGATAGCCGGCGAAGCGCTCCACCATCATGCCGGAGAACTCCGTCTCCCCGTTGAGGAAGATGCGCTCGTTGGGGACGAACACGTCGTCAAAGACCACCAGGGCCTCCACCCCGCCGAACTCCGCGTTGCCCACGTCCATCTCGCTGCCCTCCCGCTTCCGGGTGTCGCAGCTTTGCCGGCCGATGATCATGAAGATGCCCTTCGTGTCGATGGGCACGGCGAAGGACACGGCGTAGTCCTTGTCGTCGGGGCCCATGGAGATGGTGGGCATGATGATGATCTCGTGGCTGTTCAGCGCGCCGGTCTGGTGGGCTTTGGCGCCCCGCACCACGATGCCGTCCGGCCGCCGCTCCACCACACGGAGGAACAGGTCCGGGTCGCTCTGCTCGTGGGGGGCCTTGGAGCGGTCGCCCTTGGGATCGGTCATGGCGCCGTCCACCGTCAGGTCGTTCTGCTGACAGTAGATCATGAATTTCTTGAAGTTCTCGTGGTAGCTGGTGCCGCACTTCTTGTCGGTCTCGTAGGTGGTGGAGAACACGGCGTTGAACGCGTCCATGCCCACGCAGCGCTGGAAGCAGGCGGCGGTCTGCTGGCCCAGCAGGCGCTGCATCTTCACCTTCTTGATCAGGTCCCCGGTGGACTGATGGATGTGGGAGAAGCGGTTCACCCGCTCCCCGGTGTAGGGGGAGATGGCGGTCATCAGGTCCTGATACTCGGGCATCTGCGCCAGGTCATAGGTCATGCGCACGCTGTTCAGCGAGGGACGCAGGATGGGGTCGTCCACGGGGTTCTCCACCTTCTTCCCGAACATGTATACCTGCATGTTCAGCTTCCGGATGGATTCGATGTACTGTTCGCCGGTCATGAGTGACATAGTGATTCCTCCTCAAATTTATAATGTAACGGTTTAATAGAGCGCTTTGTAAATGCCCAGCACCTGTTCCTCGTCCAGGGGGACGAAGTTGTTGGCCATCAGCCGGCCCTGGCCGCTGATGACGCTGCGGGCGAACTCCGGCAGATCCTCCGGGGTGACGCCGTAGGCCCGCAGGGGCTTCTTGGGCAGGATCTGATCCAGCAGTTCCTCCAGCTTGACGTAGACCTCCTCCACACCGCAGCCCAGCAGGCCCGCCAGGTAGGCGTTCATGGCGGCGATCTCGCCGTCCTGCCGGATGCTCATGTAGCAGTTGAGCACGCCGGTGAACATGGCGTAGTTGCTCTCCCCGTGGGCCACGTGGTACTTGCCGCTGAGGGGGTAGCTGGTGGCGTGGACGGCGGCGCAGCCGGCGGTGCCGAAGGCCAGGCCGGCGTAATTGGAGGCGATGAGGAAGTCCTTCAGCAGGGGGATGCGGGCCTCCTTCCCCTGGGCGGCGATCTTCTGGTAGCTGCGAATGATCATCTCAATGGCCTTGTAGCCGAACAGCTTGGTGTAGGGCGTAGCCTTGGGGGAGAGGGAGGACTCCACCGCGTGGACCAGCGCGTCGATGGAGCTGGTGGCGAACACGCCGAAGGGCAGGCCCTCCAGTAGCTCGGGGATGAGCACGGCGTGGTCGGCGTACATGGCGGGGCCAACCAGGCCCAGCTTGGTGCCCAGGCGGGTGCGGGCCATGATGGCGATGTTGGTGACCTCGCTGCCCGTGCCGCAGGTGGTGGGGATGAGGATGAGCTCCCGGTGCTTGGTGAGGTCAGGGGCCTGCTCATACAGGGCGTCCACCCCCTCGCCGGCGGAGACGGCCAGCACCTTCGCGATGTCCAGCACGGTGCCGCCGCCGATGGCGATGACCCGCCTGCACCCGTTGCGGGCGGCCTCGGCCAGGATGGCGTCCACCATCACGTCGGTGGGCTCCCCCATGCCGTACTCCTCCTGATAGATCACCCGGCTCTTCAGGCCGAAGGAGCCGAAGGCGGGCTCGTAGATGTACTTGTTTGTGAGGATCAGGTCCTCCGCCCCCGGCGCAAATTCCGCTACGAATTCCTCGCAGGTGTCGAAGCTGTGAAGCTTTGTATTGAAAATCAGCTGAAGCATAAAAATCTCTCCTTTTTCATTTTAATCTGCTTAATCTGCCGACATGGCTCAGCGGCGATTGGAACGGCGCCAAAGGCCCAGCCGATCCGCTTCTTGGATCAGTTCCTCACGGAACTGGGGATGCGCAATTGCGATCATACCTTCTGTACGCTGCCAGGCCGTCAGGCCTTTTAGATTCACCATTCCATATTCTGTGACCAAATGATGCAGATTGGCGCGGGTCGCCGTTACAACAGCACCAGGGGCCAGCGTAGGACGGATGCGGCTTTTCAGCGTACCATCCCGCTCTTGTACCGTGGAGGAGCAGCAGATAAAGCTTTTTCCTCCCTTAGAGCGATAGGCACCCAGCACAAAGTCCAGCTGCCCACCCGCGCCGCTGATATGCCTGATCCCCGCCGTTTCAGATGCCACCTGTCCGAACAAGTCCACCTCCACCGCGTTATTGATCGAGATGAAGTTATCGATGGACGCGATGACATCCTCGTCATTTACATAGTCCACAGGCGCACCCATGACCGCCGGGTTGCGGTCAACGTAGTCATATAGCTTTTTCGTGCCGGCGGCAAACGCAAACACCTGCCGACCGCGGTCACGGGATTTCTTTGCCCCCGTGATACACCCGGCCAGCGCCATATCCACAAAGGAATCCACATACATTTCAGTGTGTACGCCCAGATCCCTCAAATCAGACTGCGCGATCATCGCTCCGACTGCGTTGGGCATACCGCCGATCCCAAGCTGAAGGCAGGCACCATTGGGAATTTCCGGGACGATTAGCTGCGCCACCTGCTCATCCACCTTGCTCGGCGCGGCAGCCGGCATACAGCCAATATCTGATGTGTACTCCACCACATAGTCCACCTGGTCAATATGGATGCTGACCTGATCGCCCCCCAGGCAGACCGGCATATTGGGGTTAACCTCCAAAATAATGGTTTTCGCCCGCTCGCAGACAGCCGCCAAATGGGAGGCCGACAGGCCAAAATTGAAGTATCCATGCGCATCCATGGGAGACACCTGGAGCATAAGCACGTCTACATTCAGCCGTTCACGGTAGTGTCTGGGGAGTTCCGAATAGCGCAGAGGATTGTAAAAAGCAAAACCGCGGTTCATCAGCTTCCGCTCAATACCGCTTGTATGCCAGGAGTTCCAGGTTATCCGATCTTCCACGCCGGAAACCTTTGTGACCTCCGGCTGCCGCAATGCGATGGCACCGCGGAAGTTCAAGCCGTGCAGCCAGGGCTCATTCTCCATGCGCTTTGCCAGCGCAGCGTCCAGGAGCACGGGATGGTTGGCGCAAAAGCCGTAATCGATCCAATCGCCGGACTCGACTGCCTTCACCGCCTGCTCTGCAGTGGTCAATTTTTTTCGATAAGCCGCTAAATAGGCCAAGGGAATTCACATCCTTTTTGTGATAGAGAGTGCGCCGTCTCCCTTCCGGAAAACGGCGCACCGCTCTCAGCGCCCGGAAGCAGTCCTTATTTGAGCATCGCTTCGGCTGCGCTGACGATATCCTCTTTGTGGGGCATGATGTACGCCTCGGCAAAACCGGAGGCAATCGGGGCGTTCAGCGCACCCAGCACCTTTGCCGGGCACTTAAGCGCCTGCGGGCAGCTTTCTGCCACCAGGCGAAGGATCTCGCTGCCAAAGCCGCCGCGGGTATGCGCCTCCTGCACGATCAGCAGCCTGCCGGTTTTCCGCACGGAGGCCAAGACCTTCTCGTGGTCGAAGGGGACCAACACCCGCGGATCGATCAGTTCGGCGGAAATGCCCTTTGCGGCCAGTTCCTCCACTGCCTTTACGGCCAGCGGCACCATGCTCTGAATGGCGACGATCGTAATGTCGCTGCCCTCCCGCATGATCTTCGCGGCGTTGTTCAGCGGAATGGGCACGACCTCGTCCTCAACCTTTTCACGTACGCCAAGGGAGCCCTCGTGATAGAGGAAAAGCACAGGATCATTGTCGCGAATCGAGGATCGCATCAGCCCCAGCGCGTCAGAGGGATAATAGGGTGCCACGATCTTCAGGCCGGGAACATTCATGTACCACGCCTCGATGCACTGAGAGTGGTTGCAGCCGGAGCCCACACCGTCATAGGTGCCGCGGCCGCCGTTGCCGGCAATATAGACCGCGGGAACGGACACTTCACCCAGAGAGTTGAAGCGGAACTTGGCGGCGCCGTTCACGATCGCGTCGAAGGTGATCGATGCAAAGTCAGAGAACATCAGGTCCACGATGGGACGCAGGCCGGCCAGCGCCGCACCGTTCGCGAAGTGAGTATAGCCGGCCTCACAGATGGGCATATCGAAGCACCGATCAGGAAAATCCTGAGGCACACCCAGGAAGGTGCTCATGCCGCCGCCGCGGTTGATAATGTCCTCGCCCAGCAGAATGACACGGGGATCGAGTTCCATTTCCTTGTGCGTGGCCTCCGCGATTGCGCGGTTTAAATACAGATCTCTCATTACAGGTCCCCTCCCGTCTCAGGATTAGCATAGATGTATTCTTTGCGATAAATGTCATCAAAGTGAGGACGCTCGGACTTGCTGGCCTGCTCCACGGCCGCGTCGATCTTCGCCTCCAGTTCGGCAGTCAGCTGATCGATATATGCCTGATCGATATAACCCAACTTCAGCAGATACTCCTCATATCGCTTTACGCAGTCATCCTGCTCCATGTACCTCGCAATAAGTTCCTTGTCATCACGATAGTCGTTGCCCTGACCAACAAAGTGGGCCTCCCAGCGGAGAGTGTTCATCTCCACCACATTGGGCTCACCCCGGCGGGCCTTTTCGATGGCGATATCCATCGCCTTCCGAACGGCCAGAATATCGTTGCCGTCCACAACCTGTGTAGAAAGGCCGCAGGCAGCTGCCTTCTCGGAGATCACGGGGTTGGCACTCTCACGCTCCAGCGGGACCGTCATGGCCCAGCGGTTGTTTTCAATCACGAACACGGTAGGTGTCTTATACAGCGCCGCCAGGTTCCAGCCCTCATAGACAGTCCCCTCGCTGCATCCGCCGTCGCCGTGAACGATGACAGATACGTCATCATTCCCCTGCAGACGGCGGGCCCAGGCAAAGCCGGTATTCATGGGGACGCTGCCGCCCAAGGTACCCAGAATGCTCAGCACGTGCACGCCGTCATCGGCGTAGTCGCCGATGTGGTAGTCGAACGCAGAGCCGTGCTTCAGGCCATCCCGCAGGCCAAAAAGTTCGGTAATGAACTGAGTCATGTCATAGCGCATGATCAGTGCGGTCTGCAGCCGGTGAGTGAAGGCCAGCCAGTCAGTCTTGCGCATGGCGCTGACAATGCCGACGCCGATGGCTTCCTGCCCGTAGGGGGTGTGGAAAGAACTTCTGATCAAGCCCTTATACACAGCTTCATGCATTTTCAGGGTAAAAATGCGGCCGTTCTTGAGATGGTAGTACATCTCAAGCAATTGCTCCTTGGAATAAATCTGATCCATCGTCAACGTCCCTCCTTATTCAATGATTTCAGCGATCTCTTCTCCGCAGGGGACGATATCGCCCTCCGCAGAGATCGGCTGGAAAGTGCCGGTAGCAGGCGCCTCGATCTCGTTGGTGAGTTTCTCTGTGGTCAGTTCCATCATGGGTTCGCCCTTTTGGATGTGCTCACCAGCAGCCTTGAACCACTTGGAAATCGTACCCTCCTGCATGGTCATTCCGATCTGTGGCATGACAACCTTCATATGAACTCCTCCTTTTTATATTTTTTAAAGAAACAGCTTGGTCACGTCTGATCTGCGCTGATCTTATCCAGTTCAGCCCCAAAGAATTTTTCCACGGCCTCATCGCTGGGTCTGGTCGCAAAGCTGACGATCAAGAACACAACAATGTTGAGCCCCAGCGACCAGATTACCGGGTGGATGCCCAGCGGTCGGGGAATGATAAACAGCGTGACCACCAGCGTCGCCAGGCCAACCACGGTTCCGGCGATGGCCCCCTGCTTGGACGCCCGCTTCCAGTACATTCCGAAAATCATGGCGGGAAGGATCTGGGCAAAGCCCGGCGTCGCAAAGGTGTAGGCATAGTCGACGATCGCGGTGGGCCGGGTCAGAGCCAGCAGGACCGTCGCCGCAATGACCACGACCACGCCGATCTTTCCGTAGAAGATAGCCTTCTTGTCCCTCGCTTCAGAGACAGGCATATTTTTCATGCCATACTTCATGATCAAGTCATTGGAAAACACTGTGGCCGCCGCAAAGGTAAATCCGTTTGTGGTGGACATGCAGAACGCCAGCAGGACCCACAGCATCAGGATCACAATAATCAGTGGGCAGTAATCCATCATCATCTTAGGCACCAGAAAGTCCGCCTCAGAGGCAGCCAGTTCCCCCTTATACAGCGCGATTCCCAGCATACCCATCAGGACGATCGGTATTGTCAGGATGGTATAGAACACCGGGCCAACCCAGGTCATCTTCTGGAAGGTCTTTCGGCCGCTGGCCATAAAGAACTTGGAGGCGATATGGGGCGCGGCAAACAGGGCCACCATTCCGCTGATAATCAGGCCAAGGATATTTATGGGACTGTAGGTTTTTCCAAAGCTGGCCGCATCCATCATGTTGGGGAACTTCTCCAGCGCGGTTTGACCCATCTGGGCAAAGCTGCCGTCAAAATTCTTGCCCACAACAATAAAGATCGCTACCAGCGGCACAACAACAGCCAGGGCCGCATTGAAGATATCCACCGTGCTGGTGCCCTTCGCGCCGCCGATAACCAGATACGCAATGGTCAGCAGTCCATACAGGATCAGTACCACCGGATAGCTGACAAGATTGTTGGTGGAGTAAGTCAGGCCATTTGCAACGGCCACGAACTGCACCGTCATATACGGAATAATGAAAATCAGCTGGATCAGAGAGCAGAGCAGGCCGTAGCCGCTGGACTCATACCGCTCACTCAAAAAGTCAGACAGAGTAATATAATTTCTGCCCTTGCCCATTTTCCACATGCGGTAGCCGATGAAGGGATAGGCGATTCCGACAAAGGCAAAGCCTGTCGCGGCAATGGGGAAGATGCCTCCGTTCATAATCGTGGACGGGAAGCCGTAGAAGGTAAGACCGCTGTAAATGCCCATAACGACGGTGCATACCGTGATGACGATACCGAACGAACGGCCACCTACGAAGTAGTTTGCGCTGCTGGACTCACTCAGGCGCGCCTTGGCCGCAATAGCAAGGCAAACCAAACCATAAATCAATACTACGATAGCAATAATCAGTTCGGTTTTCATTTCTGCTCCTCCTCATCCTCCGGCTCCTTCAGTTCGGGCCAGAACTTGTAGTAATAGACGCAAAGGATCACGATGAGGACCGGTACGAACATGAAGCAGTAGGAGAACAGTGGCATCGGCCACCAGCCCATTACCAGCACCTGGGGCAGCTTTCTCCAGCCGAAGATCGCAAAGAGATAATAGATGACCAACAGGATGGTCACGACGATCGAAGCAGGCTTTTTCGGAAGCCAACCAAAGAAGCGCTCAGACGGCTTATCCAGGTCATACCGGTAGGTTTTCTTGTTCTTCATCCTGTTTTCCTCCTCCTAATCAGAATTCGATCAGGACCTTAATGTCGTCCCCGCCTGCCTTCAGGTGCTCAAAGGTCTCCTGCACCTGTTCCAGACGGATCCGGCGGGTAATATACTTTTTCAGGGCGAGTTTGCCGGCGGCGAGGGCCCGCAGCACAGCCTTGAAATCATCCGGCGTATGTCCCTTGCTGCCGAGAATGCGCTTCTGGAACACCACGGTTTCATAGATGTCCATAGAAATAGGCTTGAAATTGACGCCTACCACAACGCAGGTGCCGCCATCCTCCACCGCACGGCCCCGGCGCAGCAGGCGAAGGCCCATATTGAAGGGCGCGGAGAGGGAAACGCAGTCGAACACCAGGTCGTAGCCGCCGGGGGCTTCTGCCAGAAGCTTCTCCTCCAGATCCGGATCATCGGCCGCATAAAGCCGATCTACCACATGGAGTTTTTCGATCCGTTCACGCTTCGGCGCGCTAAGTTCGGTCATGACGATCTTTTCCGCGCCAAATACGCTGGCCCACTCGGCAACGCCAAGACCAATGATCCCGCCGCCCAAGATCAGCACCTTGGCGCCGGAACGGATCCCGCTGAGTTTCAGCGCATGGTAGCCGACTGCCAGCGGCTCCAGCAGTGCGGCCTCGTCGCTGGCCACCTGATCCGGCAGCTTATAGACCCCGCTGGGATACCAGGTAACATATTCGCTGTAGGCACCGGGGTGCTTTGTGCTGCAGCCCAAGGAAACCTGCACGACCCGGTTGGGGCATTCCGCAAAGTTCCCGGCCAGACATGCGGGGCAGCAGCCGCAGGGATCATTTCCGGGATTCTGCGTGTACCCTACGACCCGGTCGCCCTTCTTCAGTCCGGTAGTGCCCGGATCCTCCACGATCCCGGTGTACTCATGGCCCAGCACCACATCCTTACCCGATGCGTTGCCGTCCTCCCAAAAATGCACGTCAGAACCGCAGATGCCAACATGCGTTACCTTTATGATGGGGTTGCCGTTGACCTTCGGAAACTCCACGGTTTCCAGCTGAAACTGCTTCTCGCCGATCAGCCTGGCCCGTTTACACTGCATAGGTATTCCCCTTTCTCTTATCAGTCTCAGATCTTGTATCCGCCCGCCACATCCAGCGCGACACCAGTAATGTTTTCCGCCGCGTCAGATGCCAGGAACAGTGCCGCATTGGCAATATCCTCCACGGTCTGTTCCTTCTGGGTGGCACAGTTCAGCTTGGCAAAATGTCCGACCATCTCCTGGGCACTCATTCCCGCCAGGGCCGGGATTTTAGCAATCATGCCGGGAGCGGCAGCTTCATACATGGGGGTATAGATATAGCCGGGGCAGATGGCATTGACCGTCACCCCGTAAGGGCCGAGTTCCTTGGCCAGATTCGTGGTCAGGTTCAGCACTGCGGCCTTGGACACCGCATAGGGAACGTTAAGTACATTCGTAGAATGCCCCACCGTAGAGGCAATGTTGATGATCCGCCCGTAGCCCTGGCCGCGCAGGATCGGGTAGGCCGCCCGACAGGTATGGACCACGCCCTTGACGTTCACCCCGTAGGTCAGGTCGAAATCCGAGTCCGGCAGATCGGTAAAGGGATTGCCAAAATGCCTGTTGGCCACACCGGCCCCGTTCACGAGGATATCCAGCCTGCCGTAGGTGCACACCGCGGTCTGCAAAAACGTATCGACGGAAGTGGGGTCTGATACGTCCGTTACCACAAAGCTGGCGTCGCCGCCCTTCCGGCGGATCTCCTCGACCGTCTCCTTCCCGAGGGTCTCCTTCAGGTCGCCAATCACTACCTTAGCGCCGGCCTGCGCAAAGCCGAGCGCAACGCCCTTCGCGATGCCGCCCGCCGCGCCGGTGATGGCTACCACGCGTCCGCTGTAGTCAAAACTCACTTTTCCCATCGTTAAATCTCCTCCTTATTTGTGGCTACTGACCATAGTATATCGGAGAGCCTGGGACTCCACCATCTCCCATATTCGATATTTTCATACCTCTTTTGGGGTATATTTCCTCGCTGCGCCGGTTTCGTTCTTGACACCCAGGTGCAAATTCTTATAATGGGAAGCGTGGGGCATGTACAATTTGTATAGCTTTTTCTTGCGGTCCTTTTGCTGCCCGCAGGTACTCCAGCTTTCAATTTAGGAGGATGCCAATATGCCACAGCACCCGATAGAAAACTTTGCCCAGTTTGTTAACGACTTGGAGTGGCATGCTCACAATACGGACATATTTTTTGACAGTGCATTTCTCCGGCTTCTGGGGAAGTCGTTCCAACTGAACGATCTGGCAATCAACGCCTATCGCAACAACGAATATATCGGTTCAGAGGTCTACGGCCGAATCTCCCCACTGGTCACCCCGTATCAGCAGGGATTTTATAAGCAGGATTTTTTGTCCCGTTATGTTACCAATAACATTAAGTCCCTGGCTTTCGACAACAGTTCTGCCGTTGTCCGCAATACGCAGTTTGACACGACCTATGAGCAGCAGCTTTATTTCGACTTTCTCGGCTCCGTCAATCTCGCCTATGCGGCAGTTTTGCCCATTTGCGAGGAATTCCGGCTTGTAATCTACAAAAGCCCGGACAAGGGTGATTTTACTGACCCGGAGTTGGGCCTTTTTAATAGCCTCCTCAGCGTGACCCGCAGCAAATGGAACTCTTTTGTCTCCGCAAAGGACACTGACCGCTCTTCCTGCATTATGGAACGGCTTCTGGACTGCATGGGAGTCGGTTATGTCATCCTGAACGACGATATGCAGCTTATGTCGCATAACCCAAACGCCGCACAGTACCTGAACGCGCTGTTTCAAACAACCACTGCCCGTGCGATCCCGATACTGTTAGACCGTCTCCAGGGATGCGCCGAACTGAAATACGAAAATCATCACATATTCCTGTCCTCCTATACGGAGGTCAACGGCTTCGGAGATGTAAAGGCATACCATTACATTTCCATTCGCCATGCCGCCGCAGCCACAGCCCCCGGCGGTTCCGCTCTGCGCTTCGACCTGCTCACCGCCCGGGAGTTGGAGGTTCTGGACTATTTTGCGAAGGGCTATGAATACCCCGCAATATCCAAGGCTCTGTTTATCAGTGAAGGCACCTTAAAAACGCATTTGAAAAATATTTATCGGAAACTCAATGTCAGCAACCAGCGCCGACTGGTCTATGAGTACGGCGCTTATACCTCCAACCTGTAACCAAAACAGGCGGCGGGCATATACTGCCCGCCGCCTTAGTTTATCACACCGCAGGAGCAGAGCAGGCCGCCCATTATACGGGCGGCCTGCTCTGTCTGCCTATGCAGAGAATATGCGCGGAGCACCGAGTCCCAGCATTTCTCTTGCCTGGTCAGGTGTTGCGACCGGACGTCCCAGTTCGTTTGCGATGCGTACGACCCGTTCTACAATCTGGGCATTGCTCTCTGCCGGCTGGTGCGGCGCATAGACAGGGTTGTCCTCCATCCCCACGCGGACATGATGTCCCATAATCATCGCCAAGGTGATCATGGCAGTCTGGCAGGCCCCAATCCCTATCACGCTCAGCAGACTGTTTTTGGGCAGGATCCGGGTGGCGTTGACCATGGATTCCACAGTGGGGTAGGTCCCGTTGCCGCCAAAGAGCATCTGGAGCCACAGCGGTTCCTGGTCAAAGGCACCGCTGCGGAGCATGGGGAGCACATATCGAAGAATATCGATCTCGCTGTAAACCTCTAACTCCGGTTTGATGTGCCGCTTCTGCATCTCCGCCACGACCATATAGGCGTCTCCCACTGTCATCAGATAGTTTTCCTTTCGGATCATGTCCTGATCCCGCCCGGCAAGCGGCGGCTTTCTGGCCTTCAGGGGCATATAGACAGAGCCGCAGGTAAGATCTACGCTGGACACTTCCGGCAGTGCGTCCAGCGATACCAGCATATTCTCTGTTACCTTGAGTCCATCTTCATTCTCAAGGACTGCCCGGCCTCCAAGACAGGTGTTATTAATAATTATGCCGGGGCACTTTTCGCGAATACGTGCGTTAAGTTCTTTGTAGTCCTCCACATTGGAGGACATTACTGCAAGGTTCTTCGGATCGCGGGCGTGGATGTGCACAAGGCTGGCCCCGGCATTATATGCGTCATAGGCAGATTGGATCTGCGCCGCCTTGGTTTCCGGCAGGTTCGAATTTACCTCTGCTCCGTGTATGCCCCCCGTGATCGCGCAGGAAATGATCACCGGCGGCATTTTTGTCAGGCCAGAGCGGGCAATTCTTTCCGCATAGCCAATAGAATCCCGATATTCATTGGTGATTTTCAGCAGATCATTCATCAAAGCCAACTCCCTTTGGGTTTTAGGTTATCTGTGCGTTTCCAATTTTCTGGTACGACCAGCGGCGTCTTCCCTATCGGTCCCGATCCATTGCATCGGAGCAAGCGGCTTGATTTCCGGCAGCCCTTGAGGCGGTTTGCGCAGTATCTGTGCCGCCAGAGTATGACAGCAGTAGCGGTCATCCGCCTCCAAAGGAATATGATACAGATAGATCTGCTGCGGCGCCATACGCCGCAAAAACTGCTGTCCGTCCGACGACAATATCTGAAACGGATTGCAGAAAGCAGCCGAGACCGTGCCGTCGGTCATCCGGCAAAAACCGTCCGCATCCTCGTCGCAAAGCTGCCCATCCCCTGCGATGAATATCCACTCTCCTTCTCCGCCGATGGACACCCAATAGGACTGGTGCGGAATTTGCTCAAATCCACGGCCATCGTGGGGAGTGTCCTTTGCAAAGATCGTGATGCCCTGCATGTCGATCCGCTGAAGTCCACCATCCATGCCGCTGGACTGAATGGAACTATCTGAGATCCCAGGGCCATAAAAAGGCATGGGCCCGTTTCGCTCCAGAAATGCATCAAAAAGGCTGCGGTCATAATGATCACTGTGGGCGTGTGTAAACAGTGCTCCCCTGATACCCGAAAACACTCCCGCGCAATGGAGCATGTCCTGCTTGGCCGCTTCCGGCATCGCGGAAAATCCCTTGTGGGCCCCGTGAATGGCATCCACAGCAAGTCCGCATTCTCCCCGAAACAGCAGCAGGCCAGAGTTGACCGTATGAAAGATCCTCAGGCTCATGACGATATGGTTTAGTCCAGATAAGCCCTCGGATGCTCCAGCACATCGCAGACACGCTCCAGAAAAGCGGTAATGCTCACGCCGTCCACCAACACATGGTTCATGTTTACAATGATGTTGCAGATGTCGCGGGCCGCAATGCTCCCGTCCTCAAGAACTACTGGCTCTTTGTGAATGCCCGCCATCCCCAGAATAAAGCACTCATTATTGTTAATGATGGAAGAAAAGGCCCGCAGCTTAGATTTGCTCAGGGAACTGATGGTAAAGGTGCTTCCAGTCACATCGTCCATAGTGAGTTTATTGTTGGCCAGCCGGCCCATCATCTCCCGGAACTGGTCGGCGATCTGCAGAAGCGATTTATTCCGCAGATCCCGCAGGACGAGCACCATCAGACCGTTGGGCGTGTTGGCCCCCACACCGGCGTTGATGCTGTCGTAATAGACGACCTCATCCCCCTCCAACCGCGCATTCAGTTCAGGGCGCTCCTTTAGGCCTTCCACAACGGCCTTCACCAGGAAAATCGTATCAGAAACCTTTTTCCCCTGCTCCCGCAATTCCTGCTGCAGCTCCAGCAATTCTGTCATATCCACGCTGATAAAACCGGAAGCGCGCGGAATCTCCTGGGAACTTTTCCTCATATTATCCCCAATCATCGCCCGCATGCGGCTCAGTTTTTCCCGTCGTTCACCCACAATAGGTTCCTCCAATTTGATTAAAGTAATGAAAGTTTCCGGCGCCCCCGCGGATCCAGAGGCGCCGGAGCATTCCAAAATTTTTAAGTTAGATCGCCTTTTCTGCCTTGAGCTGAGCGACTTCGTCCTCCGAATAGCCCAGCAATTCAGTCAGCACAGCGTCATTATCGCTGCCAACAGTAAAGTGCTCCACATTCAGCTTGCACGGGGTATCGGACAGTTTGATGGGCATTCCCGGATACAGCACCTCGCCCACCCCCTCAACCTGGGTAGGAAGCAGCATTTCTCTGGCCTTGACCTGCTCGCAGGAGAACAGCGCATCGACGGACGCAACCGCGCCGCAGGGAATACCGGCAGCATCCAGCGTAGCCTCCGCTTCTGCACAGGTAAAGTCCTCAAGATAGTTCTGCACGATCTCATCAATAAAGTCCTCGTTCTCCTTGCGGGTGACCATGGAATCAAACTTTGGATCCATCAGTGCCGGATTGCCAATGAGTTTTGCAAACCGCTTGTACAGCGGATTGGAACCGGAGTGGATATACACGCTGCCATCCTTAACCTTGTAGACATTGACTGGAACTGCGATATCCCGGTTGCCCCAACCCTTGTCCACGATGCCGTTGCAGCCGTAGTTGGCTACATGGGGACCAAGCGTCGTAATAAGCGCATCATACAGGGCCACATCGATGTACTGTCCCTTCCCGGTCACTGTGCGATTATACAGGGCTGCCAGAATACCAACGGCGGCGTAGATACCGCCCATATGATCAGACACCGGCAGACCGGCCCGCATCGGACCGCTCTTGGCATCACCGGTCATACTCATAAAACCGCTCTTGGCCTGGGCAATATAGTCAAAAGCCGCCTTATCCCGATAGGGGCCGCTCTGACCAAAGCCGGAAATGCACGCCATGATCATTCTGGGGTTGATCTTCTGTACCTCCTCCCAACTGAAGCCCATAGCCTCCATAGTGCCGGGCCGGAAGTTAGATACCATAACATCAGAGTTCTCGATCAGGCGGCGGAGTACTTCCAGTCCCTTGGGATTGCGGAAGTCGATGCTGACCTCCTTCTTATTGCGGTTGAATGCAGGATAATAGACATTCACACCATCCTTGAAGGGCGGCGCAGTGCGCAGATCATCACCATAAACGGCACGCTCCACCTTGATCACCTCGGCACCCAGATCACCCAGAATCATTGTGCACAGCGGGGCTGCGATTACGCGGCCCAAATCCAAAACGCGGATACCTTCCAAAGCGCCATTTCTCATTGTATGACCATCCTTTCTGTAAAACAGTCCGTTAAATTTGCTCGATAATCCCGGCTGCACCCATGCCGCCGCCGATGCACATACTGATCATCCCGTACCGCCCGCCGGAGCGGCGCAGTTCGGCCAGCGCCTTGCAGGTGAGAATTGCGCCAGTCGCACCCAGAGGATGGCCCATGGCGATTGCGCCGCCATTAGGATTCACCTTGGCGGGATCCAGCTTCAGCGTATCCATGCACACCAGGGCCTGAGAGGCAAATGCCTCGTTCAGTTCGATCACATCCATGTCATCCACTGTCAGGCCGGTACGTGCAAGCACCCTGGGGATTGCTACAATGGGGCCGAGGCCCATGTAGGCAGGGTCGACTCCGCCGGTGGCAAAGCCAACAAAGCGGGCCAGCGGCTTGAGATCCAGTTCTTCCGCTTTTTCCCGGCTCATCAGCACCACAATGCCCGCGCCGTCACTAAGCTGAGAGGAATTCCCCGGGGTAATTACACCATCCTCCTTAAAGGAGGGGCGCAGGGAACCCAATGTCTCTACCGTAGAGCCAGGCCGAATGCCCTGGTCGGTGTCAAACACCGTCCAATTCCCGTCTTCCTGAAGCGCATGGACGGGAATGATTTCTTCCGCAAACTTCCCCGCTTCCCGGGCAGCTGCGGCCCGCCGATGACTTTCCGCCCCAAAGGCATCCATCCGCTGGCGGGATACACCGTATTTTTCCGCCACGTTTTCGGCGGTAAACCCCATCGGCATGTAATAGTCCGGCTTATTTTCACGCAGCCATGGATCGGTGAACTCCTCCCCAAACATCATGCTTTCTCTGGTCATGGTCTCAACCCCGCCAGCTACCACGATATCATTCTGCCCAGCCATAATACTGTTCGCCGCAGTGGCAATTGCCTGCAGACCAGAAGAGCAGAATCTGTTCACCGTCTGCGCGGACACCTCAAACGGAAGTCCCGCCCGCCCGGCAATCAGCCGAGCCATGTTGCAGCCCATTTTGCCCTGCGGAGTGGCGCAGCCAATAATCACATCATCGATCTGCTCCTCTGGGAATCCAGGCAGCTTATCCAGCACACCTCGCAGCAGTTCACCCGCATAGGTCACTGGATGGGTGTCCTTCAGAGCCCCCTTCATTGCCTTGGCAATCGCAGTCCGCCCGCAGGCGACGATCACTGCTTCAGAAATCGTTTTACTCATCCGTTGCTTTCCTCATTTCTTCTCGCTGTAGTCATACCAGCCGCGGCCGGTTTTGCGGCCATACTCGCCCGCCTCATACTTGGCCTTTACCAGGTCGATGCCCTCATGATATTCACCCTTGGCCGCCTTGTCGGCGAGCACATAATAAGCCAGATCAATGCCGGTCAGATCCATCAGTCGGAACGGCCCCATTGGGTGATTCAGGCCGTTTTCCATGGCCAGATCGATGTCCTCAGGCGTAGCCACACCTTCCGCGACCAACTTCAGCGCCGCACAAGTCAGGGCGCTGGAGATATAATTGACGATAAACCCATCGACCTCTTTCTGCAGCACCACCGGAATTTTGTCCAACGCTTTGATAAAGCCGCGAAGCGCTTCCACAACCTCATCCGTTGTCTGCGGATTGCGCACGATTTCCACCAGCTTCATCGCAAGTGCCGGATTGAAATAGTGCAGATTGGCAAGCCTGCCGGGATTACGAACGCACGAAGTAAACAGAGAGGAGCACAGGAAGCTGGAATTAGTGGTAATGATCGTATCCTCGCGCACCAGAGCGTCCAACTGCCGGAACAGCTTCTCCTTCTCCTCCTGCTTTTCGATAATCGCCTCGATGACAAGGTCGGCACCGGCAGCGGCCTCCGCCAGCGTGTCGCGCACATGGAACCGACTCAGAATCTGCTGTGCGGCCTCCGCCGTCAGTCTACCCTTTTCGATCCGCTTGTTCAGATAGTCAGACGCCCAGGCAGAAACCTTTTCCAGCACCTCAGGAAAGCTGTCGGTCAAATTCACTTCAAACCCATATACCGCCGCATTCAGTGCGATTTGCCGGCCCATTTGGCCGCCGCCAACCACACATACTTTTTTAATTTTGGACATGATTCACACCTCATTTTGTTTGCTGAAATTTGGTTTGCGTTTCTGGAGGAATGCCTGCACTCCTTCCGCTGACTCCCAGTCACGCATCAACGCACAGAAAGCCAGATTTTCCACAAGCATACCGGTCGCATCATCCGTAGAATAGGCCAGATTGATACAGCGCTTGATCAGCGCCAGGGCCTTCGGACCCCGCTCCAGCATTTTACGTGCGGCCTTCAGTGCCGCGTCCAGGAGTTCCTCCTGTTGGACGCATTTCATGGCCAGCCCAAGTGCAGCCGCTTCCTCTCCGCGGATATTGCGCCCGACCATCAATACCTCCTTTGCCCGACCGCTGCCGATTATCTTGCACAGATGCTGGGTACCACCCATTCCGGGGAGCAGACCCAGGCTCGGCTCAGGAAGGCCAAATATCGCCTGTGGGGCAACGACTCTCACATCACATGCCAGCGCGACTTCAAACCCGCCGCCAAAGGCTGCGCCGTTTACCGCCGCAATCACCGGCTTATAGCCGATCTCGATCAGTCGCACCACCTGGGCGCTGACGGTAAACAGCGCAGCGCTGACGGGAGCGCCCACGATTTCATTGATATCCGCACCGGCAATGAAGGCATCTCCCGTGCCGGAGATCACAATCGCGCGGATTCTTTCATCTGCTTCGGCATCAGTCAAAAACTCCAGGAACTCCGTCCAGCTTGCCGTGTTCATAGCGTTTTTGACCTGAGGGCGATCGACAAACAAAATCGCGATGCCGTCATCGGTCAACTCCCAGCGGAAAAACTCAAATCGTTCCTTCATCTTGAATATCCTCGCTCAATTGCCCCGGAACGCCGGTTTGCGTTTCTCCACGAAAGACCTCATACCCTCCAGCACATCATTGCTGGCTCCGCAGATCCTCTGCAGTTCGGCCTCTAACTCCAGATAGCCGCCCATGTCGGAAAAGGCCGCCTGATTGATCAGGTTTTTCATATGATGATACGCCAGCGTCGGGCCCTTCACAAACTTGTGGGCAAAGGTCAGTGCCCTCTCCTGCAGTTCCGTTGCGGGGACGACCTCCGTGACCAGTCCCAGCCGCAGAGCCTCTGCCGCATCCACGGGTTTCCCTGTCATGACCAGTTCCGTGGTTTTTGCCACGCCCAACAGCTTATTCAGGATGTAAACTCCGCCGCCGTCGGTAACAAGGCCGATTTTGATAAACGCCTCAATGAGGACCATATCATCAGCAGCAATCCGGAAATCACACATAAGCGCAATATTGGCCGCAGCTCCGGCCACCGCGCCCTGCAGCACGGCGATCACCGGCTTACGAATACTGCGGATTTGCCGGGCCAGAAGGCCAGGCATTGCGAAGCCCTCGTTGAGCAGGGCATTATTGCGCGGGACTGCCTCCATCTCCCGAAGCATAGCCTTAATGTCGCCGCCACCAGAGAAAGCCCGGCCTTCCGCCCGATAGATGACAGCTTTTACGCTGTCATCATGCTCACAGGCGGCAAAACACTGCATCAGCTCTCGCTGCATATGATCATCCAGTGCGTTCAGGGTTTGCGGACTGTTCATCGAGATTACAGCCACACCGTCAGTGATTGAGAAAAGAACCTTTTTCAATTCCATTTCACATGTCCTCCGATCTAATCTAAAACGGACCGCCGCAGCTTCCGCCAAACCAGGCGGGAGCCGCGGCGGCCCCAAAATACGTTACGCCAGGCCAGGGATAGCGCAGAGCAGGGTCACTACCACGGTGCCCACAGCAGTGGCAAGCACAGTGGAGATAAAGATGCCGGGGTAGGCTTCCTTCATGGAACGGCCGGAGAGGCCGATCCCCATGATTACGCCGCCGGAGCAGGGCAGAGAGTCGGTCACAGTAGCCGCAAACACAGAGATGCGGTGCACCGCGCCCAAGGACATGCCCATAGACTGGAACACAGGACCCAGAGTGGGCAGCGTCATGCTGACGGCAGAGGTGGGAGAACCCGCAATGGCCGCAAAGACCAGGATGCAGATGATCAGCTTGACCATCGGCGAGATGTTCAGGCCCAGCAGACCGTTGAGGATGGTCTGGTAGCCCTCCGTGGCGCTGACAACAGCTCCGAAGCCCACAACGGACGCGATCAGCAGCAGCGAAGAGCAGGCAGCGACTGCGCCGTCGTTCATGTTTTTAATGACAGAAGAGACCTTGCTGCCCAGATATTTATAGAAAATAATGGCACTTAACAGGGCACCCACGCCGCAGGCCACGCTGATGTTCACATCAAGAATATTGAACAGCACGAAGATGGCAACCAGCGGAATCAGGGAGACGATGGGATTGGGCAGCACGGCATTTTCGTCCAGCACCGTGTCATTGGGGCCATAGGAGAACACCTCACCTCTGGCCCGCGCCCGCTTGATCAGGACGGTAAAGGCAATGCAGATCACAACGATTTCCGCCACACCGGCAACGAACCCGGGGATAGGAGCCACACCGGAAGGGGTGCCCAGCGCATTCATAGCGGCGACATTGGGCATCTGGGGACTGAAGGGAAGCCCGTAAGGGAAGGTGTTGCAGCCGCTGGCTGCCATACCGATCGCAAACCGCTGGGGAATGTCTGCCTCCTTGCAAATAGCCACAGCCAGAGGATACAGGGTCAGCAGCAGGACCACGTTGTTGATTCCGCCGTAAGCCAGAAGAAAGCCGGCCACGCAGATGATCAGCACAGAGAGCACGGTCTTTTTCTCCATGCTCATTTTTGACGGGCCGCGCATGACGATTCGCACCAGCCAGCGCGCAATGGAACTGGCCGCACCGGATTTGTCATAGAGTTTTCCCATAATGGCGCCGAAGACCATCATGAGGAAGAAGGGGCCGGCAAAGCTGGCCACTCCGGGCAGGTACACTTTTGTCAGTGTCTCTGCCAGCGGCATGCCATTGAAGACAATTACGATGAGCGTTACAATAAAGGCGGCATACAAGCTGGATAGGCCCTTATACGTAATAATCACCAGGACAACGAACGACAGTAAAATGCCAACGACTCCGAGCATAATCATTCTCCTTATTCTCTTGTGTTTCAGGGAAAAGCAACAGCTGCATCTGCCTTTTGGCCAAAAGACTCGTTGCCTGTGCTTATATTAACTGTTTATTCCGCCAAGAGCAATCCCCCTTGTGGTATATGCCAATACCACAAAGGGGGTATTTTTCTGGCCCATTTCACCAATGAAACCGTTTAGCGCGGTCCGACCACCTCCATCGGCTCGATGGATTGTAAGGAAAATGAATACATTATACCTGATTCTAACTGGTTCCGGGGGGCAAATCACAAAAGTACACCGGAGAGGACATTCCCCATGGTGTTGGCCGCTTCTCGCTTGGCCGCAGTGGTCACATGGGCGTAGGTGTCCAGCGTAAAGCCCGCCGAGAAATGGCCCAGTATGCCGCTCACCGTCTTGATGTCCACGCCGTTTTGCAGCGCAAGGGTCACAAAAGTGTGCCGTTACGGTATAATAACGACAAACGGAAAAAGCCTTTATTTTCAAGGGGTTCACGCGTTTGCCGTCAT
>CAKULE010000015.1 GCA_934667095.1 uncultured Oscillospiraceae bacterium
GATGTGGATATTCCCGTTATTTCCGAGCCTATTGTCACACAAACAACCTATGAACGCAGAAAAACGGCGTGACCTTCTGGTCACACCGTTCTCTGCGACAAAATAGTTACTTGTCACTATTAAGCCTTGATATTACAGGGTTTTTCGGGATTCTTGTTTTTTGCTGGCTACAAAATGGCTACAGAATTTCCAAGGACGCTACGGATAGCCTAAAATGTGTGAAATATGTGGATGAAAAGCGTGCTATTAGTGCATATTATCATGAGTAATTAAGGCCTGGCGCTCGTGGAGGAGTATAACGAGCACTTTGACTTCAAGCTGGCGGACGGCTATTCCGAGCAGGAGATCGCTGCCCGCCTGGGGGACCCGGTGAAGCTGGCCGCCCAGTTCGAGCCTGCGGCTCCCGGGAAAAAGCGCCCGGCGGGGAAGAAGGCTCTGGCGGTGACTGGCCTTGTCCTGCTGGACATCCTTGCGGAGCTGGCTCTCGTGGCGCTGGTGGCCTTCGGGGTGGTGCTCGTCGCGGGGGGCGTCCCTCGGCGGCGCGGGAGTCTGCCTACTGGCCCGGGTGGCCCTGACCCTCTTCGCCGTGCTATTGGTGGCTGGGGCCGTCCTGTCCGCCATTCTGGCCGGCAGCCCTGCCTTCTGGCACGTCTGGGGCCGGGTTACTGCCAGTTGACTTGCCGGGGCAAGTGTGATACGCTTGTTCTAAAGGGGCGGGATGATGTACACCTGTTATTATGATTCCCCGCTGGGCAGTATGCTGCTGGCGGCGGACGAGGTCGGCCTCACCGGTGCGTGGTTTGAGGGACAGAAATACTTTGCGGACGGGCTTTCGGAGGGACGGGCGGCGGGGGAGAGCCCTGCCCTTGCGGCGGCCATCCGCTGGCTGGACGTCTACTTTTCGGGGCGGGAGCCAGACTTTCTGCCGCCGCTCCGCCCGAAGGGCTCGGAGTTCCGCCGCGCAGTGTGGGATATCCTGCTGACCATCCCCTACGGCCAGACCATGACCTACGGCGGCATCGCCCAGGAGCTGGCGGTCGCCGCCGGCCTACCCCGCATGTCCGCGCAGGCGGTGGGAGGCGCCGTGGGGCACAACCCCATCTCCGTTATCATCCCATGCCACCGGGTAGTGGGGACCGGCGGCAGCCTCACCGGCTATGCCGGCGGGATCGGGAAAAAGATCGCTCTGCTGGAGTCGGAACACGCCGACATGACCGGTCTGTTCGTCCCCAAAAAGGGAACTGCATTGTAAAGTGAAAGGCCCTTACCGTCGCTGCGGTAAGGGCCTTTTGCTATTTTCCAGCCGCGGCCTTTTTTCTGTGCCGTCTTACCAGCCAGACCACCAGTACGGCGATCCCGGCCAGCACCACAAGGAGCGCACCTACCGCCAGCAGCACGATCCGCTGGACATACACACCCCGCGTCCCGGCGAAGCCGAAGGGCAGCTTCGTGCCGATGAGGTCCTTGTAGTAGAGCATTTTGGTCTCGTACTGCCCGGGAATTTCCTCCTGGATGGTCACCAGCCGGGCCCCGTGCTCCAGCCCGTCGCCGTAGATGTAAAAGCTTGTACTGTTGGTGTTTACAAAGTCGATGCCCTCGTAGGTCAGCTCGAAGTCGTTGAGGTGGTCGTGGCCAAAGAAGGCGGCAACGATGTCCCCACTCTGAAGCCAAGCGTCGAACTCGCCGCCGTTCACATCAGGGGGGCAGGGGTGCTCCCCCAGCTCGCCGGCCCGGAACTGGCCGGTATACCAGTGCCCGCTGTGGCTGCTGAAGCCCTCCACCGCGCCGTTTTTCTTCTCGGAGGCAGGTACCTCGGTCAGCGCGTCATAGATCTCCGGCACGATTATGTGCTGGAAGACATAGGCCGGCAGGGGCGTGCCGCCGTTGTCTTCGGACAGCGCCGCGCTGGTCTCCAGAAACCAGTCCAGCTGGTCCTGCTGGACCCATGCGTACTTGCCCTGCCCCTCGGGGGCGTAGGTGCCCGAGTCGAAGAACCACAGATTGCACAGGGCCGTGGTCCCGTCGGCGGACCACACAGGCAGGTTGTAGTTGCCTACGCCGGTGACTCCCTCCGGTCCGGCCACGGCCAGACAACCGGGGTAGCTCTGGTAGTAGGCCATCTGCTCCTCCTTGGACACGCCGCCCTCATCGTCGTGGTTGCCGAAGATCACGGCAAACTTCAGCCCCCGCTCCGCCACCGGCTTCAGGATGGCGTCCAGCGCCTTCCGGGTGCGCTCCACGCTGGCCCCCAGCGAGGGCCCGTGGATCTGGTCTCCCAGAAAGACCACCAGATCAGGCTGGGCGGCGTCCAGCTCCGCCTCCAGAAGGGCGATGGTCTCCGCCTGCGGTTTGTCGGTGTCCTGGGTGTCGGCCACCACGAGGATGCGGAACTCCCCGTTCTCATCGAAGCGCAGGCGGTCGTCCTCCGCCGCCCGGGCGGGGGAGACCAGCGCCGTGGTCAGGACAAGGGCCAGCAGTGCGGCCCCTGCTTTTTTGAACAGAACCATAGGGCAGGCTCCTTTCGGCTTTTTCCTCAGTATAGCATAGCTCTGTGGACTTTACAAACAGAAAAGCGGCATGGTGCAGGCCATGCCGCTTTTTGTACGGGCTGGTTTTGTCTGAAAAAAGAAGTATCTGGATGGTGCATCCTTGATTAGGAAAAGCGGGGGGTAAGCATCTGTTTACCGCAGAGACCCGCGACGGGTCCGGAGACTCGCCGCGGGTGCTCCCGGGGCAGCCGTTCCGGCGGGGAAACTTCCCCTTGTATTTACGCGGCGGATAGACTATAATATTTATCTGCCATTTAAGGAGAAGGGAGGGAGCGCCATGGACCGTCGGCCCATCGGAGTGTTCGATTCCGGCCTGGGCGGACTCACCGCAGTGCGGGAGCTGGCCCGGATCATGCCGGAGGAGGACCTGATCTATTTCGGAGACACCAGCCGCGTGCCCTACGGCGGCCGCTCCCGTGAGACGTTGGTGCGCTATGCCCTCCAGGACGCGGCGTTTTTGGGCTCCTTCGGCCCCAAGGCCATCGTGGTGGCCTGCGGCACCGTGTCCTCCAACGCCATGGAGGAGCTACGCACCGCCTGTGCCGTGCCGGTGTACGGCGTGGTGGAGCCTGCGGCGCAGGCCGCCGTCCGCACGACCCGCAGCGGCCGCGTGGGCGTGATCGGCACCGAGGCCAGCATTCGCTCCGATGCCTATGCGCGGGCGGTCCGCCGCCTCTGTCCGGGGGCGGAGGTCCTCAGCGTTCCCTGCCCGCTGCTGGTCCCGCTGGTGGAGAACGGCCGCTATCAGGCGGAGGATGGCGTGGTGGAGACCGTGCTGGAGGAATATCTGGCCCCCTTGCGTATCGCCGGGGTGGACACACTGGTCCTCGGCTGCACCCACTATCCGCTGCTGCGGGGGGCCATTGCCGCCGTCATGGGGCCAGAGGTGGCGCTGGTGGACGTGGGCGAGGAATGCGCCCGCACCGTGGCGGAGGACCTGTCCCGTCAGGGTCTCCGGGCAGAGCGGACCGGGCCCGGCAGCCACCGTTTTTATGTCAGCGACAGTACCGGCGCCTTCGGCCGGCTGGCGACGATCTTTTTGGGCGAGGACGCCACCGGCGCGGAGCAGGTGGACATCACAGCGTATTGAGAGGTGCGCAGATATGAGTAGCAATGTGATTATTTCAATCAAAGGAAAGCAGACGAGCGCCGACGGCTCGGATGAGCTGGAACTGGTCACCGCCGGTGAGCTGGAGCGCAGCGCCGAGGGGGCCATCACCGTCTCCTATCAGGAGAGCGAGCTCACCGGCATGGAGGGCACCACCACCGTGGTCCGCATCGACGGCCCCCAGGTGACCCTGCTGCGGGAGGGCGCGGTGAACTCCCAGATGGTCTTTGAGGAGGGCCGCCGCCATCTGTCCATGTATGAGACGCCCTACGGGTCCCTCTCCGTGGGCATCGACACCCGCCGGATGAAGAACACCGTGGGGGAGAGCGGCGGCGATCTGGAGATCGACTACGCCATCGAAGTAGACAATTTGCTGGCGGGGCAGAATTTTTTCCGCATGAACGTGCGCAAAGACGCTGCCATCCGGCAGTGAGCGAGAAGGAGAGAGAAATTCATGAACATGATCCAACTGGCCCGGGAGCAGGTAGCCCAGCTGACCCAGCAGGCCTATGAAAAGGCGGCGGCGGAGGGCCTGCTGCCTGCCGGCGCAGAGATCCGCGGCAGCGTAGAGGTCCCCAAGGACAGCAAAAACGGCGACTTTGCCTCTTCCTTTGCCATGGCGGGGGCCAAGGCCCTGCGGCAGAACCCCCGGGCGGTGGCCCAGATCATTCTGGACCACATGGACCTTGAGGGCAGCTTCTTCCAGCGGGCGGAGATCGCCGGTCCCGGCTTTCTGAACTTCTTCTATGCCCCCCGGTGGTACGGGCAGGTGCTCTCCGCCGTGGAGGGCGACCCCAACTACGGCGGCGCAGATGAGGGCAAGGGCGAGAAGGTCATGGTGGAGTTCGTCTCCGCCAACCCCACCGGCCCCATGCACATGGGCAACGCCCGGGGCGGCGTGCTGGGCGATACGCTGGCCAATGTCCTCCGCCGGGAGGGCTACGACGTCTGGAAGGAGTTCTACGTCAACGATGCCGGCAACCAGATTCACAAGTTTGCCGACTCCATCCACGCCCGCTATATGCAGATCCTGCTGGGGGAGGATGGCTATGAGTTCCCCGAGTCCGGCTACCACGGCGAGGACATCAAGGAGCTGGCGCAGGCTTTCTACGAGGTCCACGGTGACCAGTACAGGGACTCCCCGGAGTCTGAGTGGCTGGAGCCCATGAGCCACTTCGGTCTGGAGCGCAATATCCCCAAGATGAAGGCCGACCTGCGGAAGTACGGCATCGAGTACGACCAATGGTTCCTGGAGTCCGAGCTTCACGAGTCCGGCTATGTGGCCGAGACCGTCCAGAAGCTCACCGATCTGGGCTGGACCTACGAGAAGGACGGTGCCCTCTGGCTGAATACCATCGGTCTGCTGAAGGAAAAGTATATGCGGGAGGGTAAAACACAGGAGCAGGTGGACAAGCTGGACCTGAAGGACGATGTACTCCGCCGGGCCAACGGCTTCTACACCTATTTTGCCGCCGACATCGCCTACCACCGCAACAAGTTTGAAAAGCGCGGCTTTGACAAGGCCATCGATGTCTGGGGCGCCGATCACCACGGCCACGTGGCCCGCCTTCAGGCGGCGCTGGACGGCCTTGGGCTGGACGGCTCCCGCCGGCTGATCATCGTGCTGATGCAGTTGGTGAACCTGTTGCAGGACGGCAAGCCCGTCCGCATGTCCAAGCGCACGGGCAAGGCCATCGCCCTCCACGACCTGCTGGACGAGATCAGCGTGGATGCTGCCCGCTACTACTTCAACAACCGGGCGGCCACCAGCGCCCTGGACTTCGACCTGGACCTCGCCGTCCGTCAGGACAGCGACAACCCGGTGTACTATGTCCAGTACGCCCACGCCCGCATCTGCTCCCTGATTGCCCGCATGGCAGAGGCCGGCTCCGCCGTGCCCGCCGCCGCGGAGGTGGATGCCGCCCTGCTGGCGGCTCCCGAGGAGCAGGACCTTGTAAAGAAGCTGGCGGAGTACCCCGAGGAGCTCCGTCTGGCGGCCCGGGACTACGATCCCAGCCGCATCAACCGCTACCTCACCGCGCTGGCCGGCGACTTCCACCGCTTCTACAACGCCTGCCGTATCATGGGCGAGGAGCAGGGCGTCCTGCTGGCCCGGCTGAAGCTGGCGGACACGGTCCGCCTGGTGCTGGCCAACGGCCTCGGCCTGCTGGGCGTCTCCGCACCGGAGAAGATGTAAGGAAACCAGAAATACTCCCGCGGCCTTTCGGAACCGCGGGGGTATTTTTTATCGCTTGACAAGGCTCAGGCGGATCAGCTGTACCTCATTGGGCTCCAGCTGCGCGGAGATCTCCAGCCCGTCGTTGGCGGTGATTTTTTCGATATGGATCTGCGGCGTACAGATCCGGCTCAGGTACTCCACGTCCGCCGGGGAGAGATCGGACTCCGCCCCCATGCGCAGCCACTCATCCTGTACGCTGCCGGAGCCGGAATTGAGCCGCAGGCTTTTCTTGAGAAAGCGCCCGGACAGGCCGTCCAGCCGAACCCGCAGCGTGAGCGGGGCGGTGTGCTCAAAGCAGTCCGCCTGGCGGTTCAGGGGGATCTGATCCTCCGGGGTGGAGAAATAGCGCAAACTCAGGGCTGCACAGTTGTGGCACAGCAAAATCAACTCTCCTCCCTCCTCTGCGGTGACGATGCAGTTTTCATCGCGGAACAGCACCTTGGGCCCAAGCTGATTGAGAAATTGCATGGCGATCATGGCGGGCTTTGCGATGCCGTCCCGGGTTATGAGCCCGGAGCCGCCGGACAGGGGGCCGGCGGTGTCAAAGTGTTCACCGAAAATGTCCGACCCCAGCCAATAGGCAAAGACCTCCGCATCATCCCCGGCCTCCAGCATACTGCGGACGAGGAAGGCGCCCTTGAAGCAGCTGTCGTTCAGGTTGTTGCGGTTGGATACCGTTAGATTCCACTCCGTTACATAGAGTGGGACATCCTTCAAAGCGGTCTGAGCCAGATACCGGCGTGCCAGCCGGACCTGGCGGCACACGAAGTGGTTGTCAAACAGCCGATCCCCACCGGAGCGCTGGCTGTCCATGCTGCTGGAAGTATAGGGATAGACGTAAAAGGAGATGAAATCCGGGCGTGATCCCCGGGCAGCCCAGCGCGTCAGGCAGTCTGCCAGTGCGTCGCCAACGGAGTCCACAGAGAAGCTGCCGCCCCCCACCAGGATCCCGGGGCAGACGGCATCGGCGGTACGTTTGACCGTCTCAAAGCAGCGGAAGAACCGGTCGCTGCCGCCCAACAGGTCAAAGCGGGGGTCGTCCCATTGCTCCAGCCGCCACAAGGACACCGTTTTGGAGCCGTAACGATCGACACAGTGCTGGAGCAGCCCGGAGAGAAACGCGGCGTACTCGTCATTGGAGCGGAAAGCGGGTTCCCGTTCTTTGACAACGATGCGGCTGCTGGTGGAGCGCAGCAGGAGCACCGGCTTGAAGCCAAGTTCGATGTGCGGGGAGAGACCGTTGTCCGTCAGAAAATCCAGAATGCGATCCAGCACCACGTAGCTTGTGTCCCGCCGCCCCCGCTCGGGCAGCAGGAGCATCTCCGGATCGTAGAGATCCCAGAGCCGCACATGAGTGAAGCCGAGGGCCTTTTTCAGCTGAAGTACCTGTGCGCGCAGGTCATAGCGTAGCAGTTCTCTGGCCGTGCCGATGTTCAGCGTACTGCTCCAGCTTTTGCGCAGGGGGAGCCCCTGCAGCGCGGAGATCCGCACGGTATGCACGGTGGGGGCCGTATTCCCGGGCAAGGGGTCTCCGGGTGGAACGGGCTGAGGCGGCAGCGGGGCCTCCGGCCGCTGGGCCAAACTGCGCTTCCGGTACTCGGCCGGCAAGCAGCCGTAGGCGCTCCGGAAGGCTTTGTTCAGGGCATACAGGGAGGTGAAGCCGCTGTCCAGGGCCACGCGGGTCAGGGAGCAGGCCGGATCCTCCAGCTGCTCCCGGGCGCGGCGCAGACGCATTTGAGTGAGCAGCCCCAGGAAGGTGGTGCCCATCTTTTGCCGTATATAGCGGGAGAGATAGTTTTCGGACAGGTGGAGTGCGGCGGCAAGCTGCCCCAGTGTGTAGGGGCTGGCGTAGTTTTGCAGGATGAGGCGCCGGATCTCAGCGTCCCGATCCTGCGGATCCGCCTGGGGGAAGGGCTGGGCGCACTGGTGCAGCAGTGTGTCCACCATGCTGTAGTAGGCCGCGGCCGCGGCAGGGGAGAGGCGTGCGGCGGCCCCGCTGTGTGTCTCGCGCAGGAGGGCGTGGCCGGCGGAGCGCAGGCGGCCGATCACCTCGGGGGAGACCGGTACCTCCGGCCCGGCGGAGCAGAGGCAGAGCGGTGTTACCGGGGCGCTCCCCGCCCAGGCGAGACACCGCTGGTGCAGGCGGATCACCCCGACGACGCTGCCTGCCTCCGGCGTCAGAGCAAACGGGACGCCGGAGGGAACCACAGCCAGGTCAGAGGTGGAAAGCCGGCAGCCGCCCCCCGCCAGGGTCAGGCCGGAGCGGCCCGTGAGTTGAAAGAGCAGCAGATTTTCAAGCCCG
The DNA here is from genome assembly GCA_934667095.1 of uncultured Oscillospiraceae bacterium. Taxonomy (GTDB): domain Bacteria; phylum Bacillota; class Clostridia; order Oscillospirales; family Oscillospiraceae; genus Enterenecus. Next base: position 8,199 of record CAKULE010000015.1, read on the forward strand.
CCAGCAGGTTCGCTGAGGGGGCTTTCAAGGAGCGCGCAGGCGAAACTTTGCTGCTCCGGCAGGTGATAGATATGCACGGAAAACCCTCCTTGCAATCAAGAGGATAGGATTTGGATGGATTTTTTATCCATTATACGTCTTGCCCGCGCGAATGACAAGATATTTTTGCGGAACGGGCCAAAAAGAGGACGGGATTTTGACTGTGCTTTGGCGAGGATGATGCTATACTGAGGCGGTAAAAGAGAAATCATGCCCTGGGAAGGGGACAAACAGATTTATCGTAACAGGAGGACACAGACAATGAAGAAACTGAAGATCGGACTGGTGGGCTGCGGCGGGATCGCCAACAATAAGCATATGCCGGCCCTCTCCAAGCTGGATGACCTCTGCGAACTGGTTGCTTTCTGCGACATCATTGAGGAACGGGCGGTGAAGGCGGCGGCCCAGTACGGAGCACCTGGCGCCAAGGTATACACGGGCTATCATGAGCTGCTCAAGGACGGCAGCGTCGATGTGGTTCATGTGCTCACCCCCAATGTGGTCCATTGCCCTGTCACGGTGGCCGCCTTTGAGGCGGGCAAGCACGTCCTGTGCGAAAAGCCCATGGCCCACTGCTCTGCGGACGCCCGCAAAATGCTGGATGCCTGGAAAAAGAGCGGCAAGCAGTTCACCATCGGCTATCAGAATCGCTTCCGCCCGGAGGTTCAGATGCTCCACCGCTGCTGCGAAAAGGGTGAACTGGGCGACATCTACTTCGGCAAGGCCCACGCCATCCGCCGCCGCGCAGTGCCTACCTGGGGCGTGTTCCCCAACAAGACCCTTCAGGGAGGCGGCCCTCTCATCGACATCGGGACCCACGCTCTTGACATGACGCTCTGGATGATGGATAATTATAAACCCGTATCTGTTACCGGCTCCGTGTTCTACAAGCTGGGGCATCTCCCCTCTGCCGTGGAGGGCAATATGTTCGGCCCTTGGAATCCCGAGACCTATGAGGTGGAGGACTCCGCCTTCGGTATGATCAAGTTCGCCAACGGTGCCGCAGTGCAGCTGGAGGCGGCCTGGGCCATCAATATGCGGGAGTCCCGCGAGGCGTCTACCACGATCTGCGGTACCTTGGCCGGCGCGGAGATCTTGGCCGGCATGAGTTACAAGGAGGATCAGCTGATCATTAACCGCGGGCACAACGGCTTCTTGACGGACGAGGTCATGTGCGGCGCGGGCAATGTTGCCTACTTTGAGGGCGGCATCGGTGAGGAGCCCGGCCTGGCGGAGGCCCGGCAGTGGCTCAAGGCGATCCAGAACGAGACCGAGCCCCTGGTGAAGCCCGAGCAGGCCTTTACCGTCACCCAGATCCTGGAGGCTATCTACCGGTCCGCCGAGACCGGGCATGAGGTTCTGCTTTAAGGAGGCCGCCCAATGAAATTAGGACTTGTATCCGCCATCCTGGATGGCTGGGGACTGAAGGAAATGCTTTGCGAGGCCAAGTCCGCCGGCTATTCCTGTGTGGAGGTGGCCTGCTGGCCCGCCGGGAAGGCGGAGCGCCGCTATGCCGGGGTGAGCCACATTGACGTGTACAACACTTCGCCCGCGTACATTGCCGACATCCGGGTGCTGCTGGAGGAGACAGGGATGTCCATCTCCTCGCTGGCCTACTATCCCAACCCCCTGGATCCCGAGAAGGGGGCCGAGGCAGTGGAGCACCTGAAAAAGGTCATCCGTATGAGCGCGCTGCTGGGCGTCAATATGGTCACCACCTTTATTGGCCGGGATCAGACCAAGACCGTGGAGGAAAACCTGGAACTGGTCAGAACCGTGTGGCCCCCCATCCTGGACTGCGCCGTGGAGCAGGGCGTAAAAGTGGCCATTGAGAATTGTCCCATGCTGTTCGGCCCGGATCAGTGGCCCGGCGGGCAGAACCTCTTTACGTCCCCTGCCAACTGGCGCCGGATATTCGACCTGCTGCCCTATGACAACCTGGGCATCAACTATGATCCCAGTCACTTCGTTTGGCAGATGATCGACTGCATCAAGCCGATCTATGAGTTCCGGGACAGGATCTTCCACGTCCATATCAAGGATATAAAACTCTACCGTGACAGGCTGGACCAGGTGGGTATCACGGCTTATCCCCTGGAGTTCATGAGCCCCAAGCTGCCCGGCCTGGGGGATGTGGACTGGGGTCGGTACATCTCCGCCCTAACCGACATCGGCTACAACGGGCCGGTGTGCGTGGAGGTGGAGGACAGGGCTTTTGAGGGCAGCCGGGAGCGCATTGTAGATTCCATCCGGCTCAGCGCCCGCTATATGGATCAATTTGTCATTTGAGGTGAGCGATATGAAGCACATTGCCATCGTGGGTTGCGGCGGCATGGGCAGCGGCCACGCCGTTGCCATCTCCACTGGGACAGGAAACGCCGTCTGGCTGGGGATACCCGGCCAGAAGCAGGGGAAGCTCCAGAAGCGGGATACGGACATCGGCCCGCTGCTGTCCCTCAGCGGCATCTGCGACATCGACCCTGCCCGTCAGGCCTGGGCTCGGGAGAAGGGGTACCGCGTCTATCCGGACTACGCTACCCTGCTGGCCGACCCGGAGGTAGATATCGTCCTGGTGGCCACCCCCAACCACCTCCACAGGGAGATGTCCATCGCCGCCCTGCGGGCGGGCAAGCACGTCCTGTGCGAAAAGCCCGTGATGATGAACAGCACCGAACTGGAGGAGGTCATGGCGGTGGCCCGGGAGACCGGCCAGGTCTTTTATCCCCGGCAGAACCGCCGCTGGGACAGGGATTTCCGCATCGTCAAGGAGATCGTGGATCACGCCATGGTGGGCCGCGTCTTCAACATAGAGTGCCGAGTCCAAGGTTCCCGGGGCATCCCAGGGGACTGGCGCGCCAAAAAGGAATTCGGCGGCGGAATGATGCTGGACTGGGGCGTCCACCTGCTGGATCGGCTCCTGACCCTCACGGATGAGCCGGTGATCCGCGTGTTCTGCGACATGACCCATGTGACCAACGACGAGGTGGACGACGGCTTCAAACTCCACATGACCTTCGGAAACGGTCTTACCGCCGTTATGGAGGTGGGCACCTGCCACTTTGCGGCCCTGCCTCTGTGGTTCGTGGCGGGGGACGCGGGCACTGCGGTCATCGAGAACTGGGACTGCACCGGACGGCTGGTACGCCTGGAAAGCTGGGAGGATAAGGATGCCAAGCCCATCTTGGCCGGCGCGGGGCTGACCAAGACCATGGCCCCCCGGTTGGACGGCTCCGCAGAGGCTCTGCCGCTGCCCCAGGTGGATTTTGACAACAACGAACTCTATGTCAATCTGGTGCAGACCATTGACGGAACCGCCCCGCAGATTGTCACACCGGAGCACGCCCTGCGTGTGCTCCACCTGATGGAGGCTGCGGTGCGCTCCGCCGAGACGCACACAGTAGTCAATTTTGAAAGCTGAGAGGAACTTTTTCTATGGAACACTATATTTTCGGCATTGACCTGGGCGGCACGACGGCAAAGCTGGGCCTGTTCACCGAGGAGGGCGAACTGACCGAGAAGTGGGAGATCCCCACCCGGACGGAGCACCGTGGTGAGTATATCCTGGAGGATCTGGAGGCCGCGCTGACCCAGTGCAGAGAGCGCAAGGGCATTGGTACCCGCCAGATCCTGGGCGTCGGCCTCGGTGTGCCCGGTGCCGTGCTGGAGGACCGCTTTGTGAAACCCTGCGTCAACCTTAACGGTTGGGGGGGCGACGTGGCGGATCGGCTGTCTGCCCTTTGCGGCTTTCCGGTGAAAGCGGTGAACGATGCCAACGCCGCGGCTCTGGGCGAACTCTGGCAGGGCGGCGGCCGGGGCTGCCGAAATATGGTGTTTGTTACGCTGGGCACCGGCGTGGGCGGCGGCGTCATCGTAGGCGGAAGGTTGCTCACCGGCGTCCACGGCTCCGGCGGCGAGATCGGCCACATCAAGATCTTCGCGGACGATCCCCAGCCCTGCGGCTGCGGCAAGCGGGGCTGCCTGGAGCAGTATGCCTCCGCCACCGGCATCGTCCGGGAGGCGAACCTCCGTCTGGAGCGGCCTGGCCGGCCCACGGCGCTGTGGGACTTCGACCGGATTACCGCCAAGGACGTGCTGGACTGTGCCAAGGCCGGCGATGCGCTGGCCGTTGAGGTGGCGCAGTTCTTTGCCGACTGCCTGGGCCGGGCGCTAGCCACCGTATCCTGTGTGTGCGATCCGGAGATCTTTGTGCTGGGCGGCGGCGTGTCCAAGGCCGGCCAGTACCTGATCGACCTGCTCCAGCCTGCCTTTGTGCGCTATGCCTTCCCCGCGGCGGAGCAGACCGGCTTCCGCCTGGCGGAACTGGGCAATGACGCCGGCATTTACGGCGCCGCAAAATTGATTTTCGACGGCAAGAGCCGCTGAAAATATAGCTCTCCTTTGTGTTACCCCTTGTGCGGAGGGCGCTGTTTCCTTCTCTCTGGGTACGCCGCATGGATCAGAGACCGGCGGCGTACCACCTGACACCGTGCCCGCCCATCCGGCTTCGGATGGGCGGGCTTTTCGATTGGAAGCGTGAGAGGGAGAAGAAAAGCCAGCCCCCCAATAGGGGGCTGGCTCGGAGGGGGAACGGCCTGTCAGGAAATAATGGCCAGGTATTCATCCAGGGTCTCAGGCGTGACCTTCCAGGAGCCGCTGGCCCACTCGTTGTGCTCGTCCAGGGGCAGTTCACCGTTGATGAGGTCTACGATGTTCTTGGCCAGGTTGACCCAGCAGGCGGAGGTGCCGCGGATGTAGCTTTTGCCCTCGGGGGAGGAGGCCAGCTTCTGGCCCAGCCGCTCAGTCCAGTCCACGGAGAAGATGCCGAAGTGTTCGCCGTCCAGATTGGTCTGCTTCAGCGCGGTCTCGTCCACGCCGGTGGCGAAGTCAGCCTGATAGCAGAGAACTGCCTTGACATTGGGGTACTCCAGGAACATCATGTCGGCGTATTCCTGGGCTTTGACCTCGTTGTCCGAGTTCACCAGGTCGTAATTGACTACGACCTTGGCCTTGGAGGTGAGTTTTTCGATTTCGTACAGGCCCTGGGAGCGGTTGATAGCATCGGGGTTGGTGTTTTTCTCAAAGATCGCCACCTCAATGGAGCCGTCGGCAGCGTCGGGGAAGGTGGCGTCGATCCAGGCGGCGGCGATCTCTGCGGCGCCCTTGCCGACCTCGTACTCACTCTGAATGATGCTGTATGTGTAGGAGTCCTCATATCCGACCAGGGAACCCAGCAGGTTGATGACCTCAACTCCGCCGGCCTTAGCGGCGGCCATGGCATCCAGGCAGCCGGTGGTTTCCACGGGGACAATGGCGGCATAGTCCACGCCCATGGTGATGTAGTTCATCATCTGGTCGGCCTGCTTGGCCTGGTCGCCGTCACAGGAGTCCACTACAACGGTAAAGCCCTGTTCCTTGCCCAGCTTTTCCAGGTCGGTGCCGATCTTGGCAAAAAACTCATAGGCCAGCGTGGGGACGCTGATAGCCACCGTTTTGCCGGTGATGGGCTTGGCATCGGAGGGCTCGGGGGTGGGGGTGGACTGACCGGAGGGCTCGGCGCTGGCGGAAGGGGAATTCTGGGGCGCATTGCCGCTGCAGCCGGCCAGGCACAGCGCGAGCAGCAGGCAGAGCGTCAGCACAAGAGAGATTACCTTTTTCATGCGGGACATCCTTTCGTATGCAATTTCCACAATCAAGTGGCAGATTTATCGTAGCAAATTCCACCATTTGATACAATGCATCCGACTTTAGCTGAAGTGTCTGTTCTTAACATCTTGCCCATGGCCGTCCCGGAGGAAGGGCAGCAGTGCCTCCTCACGGGACAGGCGCTTTCCCATCCGGCCGTCATCGATGATGTAGATGTCGTCGCAGATCTCCAGCATATTCGACCAGTCGTAGCCGAATACGACCACCGCGGCCCCCTTCGCTGCCGCTGAGCGCAGGGCGTCTTCCAAAACCAGTTTTCCCTCCAGGTCAGCATTCTCCAGCAGACGACTGCAAAACAGAACCTTCAGATCCACCAGTTCCCATCGGCACAGCGAGATGCGCAGCCGGTCCAGAATGCCGAAGCGATCCAGGGCTGCATTCATCTGGGAGGGGGAAAAGCCAAGTTGCTCAGCGTAGTGGGCTGCCAGGTGCCGCCGGAGCCTTCGGCGAAAATAGAAGGTGGGCCCCAGATTTTTCCTGGAGGCGCACAGGATATTGTCCAGGGCGCTCAGATAGGGGAAGCACTCCCGGCTGGCCGGATCGTCGGCCATGAAGCCGATGCCGCGGCGCATACAGCCGGTATAGCCCATGGGAGGGAGGGGCTTCCCTTCCAGCCGGTACTGGCCGCAGGCGGGATCCATTCTGGTCAGGGCGGAAAAGAGTTCCTGTCCGGCGAGGTTATTGGCATCGAAGATGCCTACGATTTCACCGGGGTAGAGGTCGAAGGCGCCCGTCCGCAGTGCCGGGGTGGACAGGCGGCTGGCGGAGAACAGGGGCGGGCCGGAGCGGGCTGTCCCGACAGACTTTGCCTGCGCGGAGGAGAAATACTCCTGCCGGTAGTGGAGGCCACGCCGCAGCGCCGGGTATTCCGCGGGCAGAAAGGTTTTGAGGTTGGTTCGCCCCTGTAGCACGGTGATTGAGGAGCAGAGTTCCGTGAGGCGGCTCTCCCGGCTGGAGGTGAGCAGAACGGCCACACCCCCGGCGCGGATGCGCTCCAGCGTCTGCCGGACCAAAGCCCATTCCTGATCGGTATAGCCGCTGACCACATTGTTCAGAATCACCAGTTCTGCCTGCTTCAGGTAGGCGCCGGCCAGCAGGAGCAGGTGCTGCTGTGCCAGAGAGAGTTCCCTGATGCTGGCCTCGGGTCGGATGGGGATCTGGAGCGCTGCCAGCACGGCGGCGGCCCTGGTTCGGATGGTCCGCCGGTCAAAAAAGATGCGCCGACCACGGGCGGGGTCGATGGTGGACAGCAGTTCCGCTGCAGTGAACTGCGCCGGCAGGCGGGAGGCACTGGAGATGAGCATGATCCGGGCCGCCGCGGCGGCGGGCACACGGCGCCCGGTGAGCACAGCGCCCCGGTAGTAGACTGTGCCGCCGTTATAATCCTCCTCACCGGTGAGCAGGCGGCAGAGAGAACTCTTGCCGGAACTGCTGGGGCCGACGATGCCGGTGATCTCCCACTGGGGAATGCTCAGCGAGAAGTAATCCAGCCGTGTGGTGTAGCCGGAACAGAGGGAGACCTTCTCTAGCCGAAACAGATCGTCATTCATGGTCGGCCCTCTGTCTCTGCGCGGGCAGATAGAGGATCACATCTGTGCCCACACCGGGGAAACTGGACACGGACATCCCATAGCTGTCTCCGAAGAACAGCTTGATCCGCTTGTTGATGTTTTCAAGGGCGATGCCGGTGGTATCCTTTCCCAGCACGGTGTACATTCCCCGGGCCTCTGCGTCCAGCCGGGCGCGAAGGCCGGTCAGTTCAGCCAGCGTCATGCCTGAGCCGTTGTCCGCCACGGTGATGCGCATGGCCTGCCCGGTGGCTTCCACCCGGATGGTGATGGTTCCCGGGGAACTCTGATTCTGAAAGGCGTGCAGAATGGCGTTTTCCACCAACGGCTGGATCGACAGCTTGGGCAGCAGCAGAGCTTCCCAGCCCGGTTCGTCAGGAGTCTCCACCCGCAGCAGATAGCGATCCATGAAGCGGTACTGCTGGATGCGGAAGTAGTCGAGCACGTGCCGCAGCTCGTCGGATACGGTGACCAGATCTTCACACCCACTGATTCCGTAGCGGAATAGCCGGGACAGGGTCTGAATCATATCTGACACGTTCTTTGCTCCCTCGATGATCGCCTCGCTGCGGATTACATCCAGCGTATTGTAGAGAAAGTGGGGGTTGATCTGGTTTTGCAGGGCCACCAGCTTGGTCTGGGTGCAGAGGATCTCCTGGGTAGATTCCAGGTGGAAAAAGTGCTTGACAATGCCTCGGATCTCGGCGAGAAAGTACTGGTCCAGACCAGCGGAGGCTGACGGATCAACGTCCTCCAGCAAAGGGGTGCCTTGGTTGGCGACAATGGCGTTCATGGTGTCCGTAGCCCGGCGGATGGAGCGGCCGAGCATCAGATTGATGATCCCTGCGCAGACCAGCAGAACGAGGATGGCCAGGCACGTCAGCACAGACAGTGTACGCCGGCTGTTCCACCCGCCGGTAAAGAGAAGCGCGGTCAGGCAGGCAGCGCAGAGCGCCAGCAGGATCAGTACCACCCGCTGGGCCAGAGCAAGACGGCGTCCGGCTTTGAATAGACTGTAATGTTTCATAACTTTACACCGATGTCAGGAGTGAAGCCTCCGATAGTCCGTCGGCTTGATGCCGACGTTTTTTAGGAAGAACTTACTGAAAGCGCGGGGCTCACTGTAGCCCACTTGCCTTGCAATATCGTAGATTGTGCTGTTGGTCTCGGTCAGAAGCTGCTTGGCGCGCTCCAGCCGGCAGTTGGCCAGATAGTCGGAAAAGCCTATCCCCATGGTCTCCTTGAACAGATGGGACAGGTAGGCCGGATGGAGATATACATATCTCGCCACATCCTCCAGCCCGATGGCCTCCATATAGTGGGCCTCGATATACTGCCTGGCCATGCGGATGGGTTTGATGTTTTGCTCCTGCTGCTCCCTGCTGATGGTGTGCATACGGGTGAGCACCGGCTCCCGCAGGGCGTGAAGCGGGTCAAATTCCTCTGGCCGCTCCAGCAGGTACAGCATCTCCCGCTCCAGGGCGGCGGCATCGGCCGCTTCGCCCTTGGCGGAGACCACCTCGCCCCAAACACGGCTGATCTGCGCGCAGATCTGATACCATACATTCCCCGCGCAGGCCCGGCCAAGCTGCGCACAGATGTCGCCGATCCACGCGCTGTACTTCTCCTGGCTCATGCCGTCGAAAATGTGTGCCAGCTGCTGGAGCCGCTCCCGGTTGAGCGGGAGGGAGCGCTGGGCGCACTCACCGCCGGGCAGGAAGGCGTCCGGGCCGATGACCCGGTTGCGTCCCACCCGGAGGCGGTCCCGGATGGCCAGGATCGCCATGTCCACCGAACGGGGCAGCCCGGAAAACTCCTGCTCCCAGGTGCCGCACCCCAGCGTGACGGACACAGGGAACAGCACGTTGACCTGCTGGCGCAGTTCGGCCGTAAGGGCCGCATCGGAGCTGTCCTCCGATGCGTGGGCGGCCGGGCGGTTTTCCAGAATGTAGAGCCGATGCTCCACCACGGACAGGGCGGTGACACTGCCCTGAAGCCGTAGCCGTTCCTCGGCGGAGGCCAGCGCCCGCTCCTCCGCCCGGCCCAGGAGGACCGGGTCCATATCGCTGCTTGGCTCAAAGGCAAGGATCATGGCCCGGAAGGAGCCCGGCTGGAACGCGGTGGAGTATTCCCGGTTGAGCTGCCCCAGGGCGGAAAAGGTTTCCGTGCGGGATAGGAAGCAGTTGACGATCAGGTGCCGCTGAAGTATCTGCCGATTCTGCTGCATCTCGCTCTGTTGGATGCTTGCGATACGCACCTGCTCCCGGTGGGCGGAGAGGGAGTCGCACAGCCGCTTCAGTGTGCTGTTGAGCTCATCCTCGTCAATGGGCTTGAGCAGATAGTCAAATGCGCCGTATTTCATAGCGTGCTGGACGAATTCAAAATCCCGGTGGCCGCTGACCACGATAAAGCTGCATGGGATCTGCTCCTCGCTGGTGCGACGGACGATCTCAAGCCCGGTCATGCAGGGCATTACGACATCAGTGATGACGATGTCCGGGCGCTTTTCCCGGATCTGTGCGTAGAGATCCGTCCCATCGTGGGAGATGCCGAAAAAACTTAGATCCAACTCAGACCAGTGGATGAGATATTTGATGAGTTCGCCGATCCTGGGCTCGTCATCCGCGATGATCACGGTGTACATAGGCAGGTCCCCCTTAATTCTTTTATTTTATATTGTATTATAGCGCGAAACGCCCCGACAAGAAACTGCAAAAATGTAAAATCTTAAAACTGAGCACCTAATATAGAAAATGCGCTATTCCGCAAAGGTACCACCCGTGATAACATATAATCAACAATTCTGGCGGGCGGGAAGATCGCCACATTGGTAAAAATGTAAAGGGGGAATCACGGGATGGGTGCCGTTTTGGAATTGCAGCATATCTCAAAGCTGTATCCCGGTGTGCGCGCGCTGGATGATGTCAGTATCTCGTTCCGGCCGGGCGAGGTACACGCCGTGATGGGTGAAAACGGCGCGGGAAAATCCACACTGATCAAGATCATTGCCGGCGCCATCAGGCCGGATGCAGGAACCATCCTGATGGACGGGGTGGTGCAGCCGGCGATGACGCCCGCCAAGGCGCTTGAACTGGGAATTTCCGTGGTCTATCAGGAACTGAACTTGGCCTATGGCCTGTCCGCGGCGGAAAATATTTTTATGGGCAAGAAGCTGGGCGGCAAGGTGTTCCAGGATTTTGGCGAGATGCGCCGCCGCACGCAGGAACTTTTCGCCCGGTTTGGGATGGACGTGGATCCTGAGGCCAAGGTGGGGGATTTGCCCAACTCCCAGCGCCAGCTTGTGGAAATCGCCAAGGCGGTCTCCCGGGATGTCCGGATCCTCATTCTGGATGAGCCGAGTTCCGCGCTGGCCACCCACGAGGTGGATATCATGCTGGACATGGTGCGCAGACTGCGATCCGAGGGCGTGTGCGTCATCTATATCTCCCACCGGATGGATGAGATATTCCAGATTGCGGATAGCATCACCGTTCTGCGGGACGGGCGCTTTGTGGACAGCCAGCCGGCGTCCGAACTGGACCGGCCGAAGCTGATCTCCCGCATGGTGGGCCGGGAACTGGCCGAAACTTTCCCGGAGAACAACTTCCACTCGCCTGAGGTGGTGCTGGATGTTCGGGATCTCTCCGGCAACGGGGTAGAGCACGTATCGTTCCAGCTTCATCGCAGTGAGATCCTGGGCTTGGCCGGTCTGGTTGGCTCAGGTCGGACGGAACTGGCGAAGGTGATTTTCGGCGCGGCCAGGCGTACCGGCGGTGAGATCCTCTGCAACGGCGTCCCGTTGGAGGTCAGCGCCCCCTCGGAGGCCATCCGGGCCGGGATCGGCCTCATCCCGGAGGATCGGAAGCGGGAGGGGGTATTCCTGGGTTTTCCCATTGACTGGAATATTTCCCTGATCAGCATCCGTAGCCTGTGCCGGCACGGCATCGTCCAGCGCAAGCGGGTGAAGGCGCTGTCGGAGGAGTATTTTGCAAAGCTGCGCATCAAGGCACCGTCGGAAAAGAGCCTGGTGCGCAACCTCAGCGGCGGCAATCAGCAGAAAGTGGCGCTGGCCAAGACTCTGGCGTCCCGTTCCTCCATTCTCATTTTCGATGAGCCGACCCGCGGCATCGATGTAGGCGCCAAGCAGGAGATCTACAAGCTGATGTCCGATCTGGCCAAGGAGGGGATCTCGATCATCATGATTTCCTCGGAAATGGAGGAACTGCTGGGCATGAGCGACCGCATCCTTGTCATGCATGAGAATCATCTGGCCGGAGAACTGAAGCGCAGGGAATTTTCTCAGGAAAACGTACTGGCACTGGCATCTGGCATCACAAAGGGGGCTTAATGGTCATGAAAACCAAAAGATCCGTACTCTCCATTCTGCGCGGCAATGTGCCATGGGTGGTGCTGATCGTGCTGATGGTGGCGTTCAACATCATGTCGCCAAATTTCATTTCTTATCGGAACATCTACAACATCCTGATTCAGAACGCATATCTGCTGATCGCGGCCTTTGGTGTCACGCTGATTATGATGGCGGGCGAGATGGATCTGTCCGTGGGCTATCAGATCTCTCTGGTTGGCATCCTCACCGCCAAGGCCCTGAACGCGGGCCTGCCGGTGGTCCTGTGCATCCTCATGGCCTGTGCCATTGCCGTGGCCATCTGTGTGCTCAACTGTCTCCTGGCCAAATCCCTTGGCCTTCCGCTGATGCTGATTTCCCTGGGCACCATGACCATCTGCCAGGGCCTATCTTATGTGATCTCCGGCGCGTATTCCTTCTTTGGCTTCCCGGACAGCTTCCGTTTCCTTGGCCAGGGGTACATCGGCGGGGTGATCTCCGTTCCGGTGCTGATTGCGCTAATCTGCTTCGTGGTGCTCAGCGTCATGCTCAACCGAACCTATTTCGGGCGCTATATCTATGCCATCGGCAGCAACTCGGAGGCGGCCAGCCTGGCAGGCATCAACGTGTTCCGCACCATGCTGCTCATCGCGGTGATCGAGGGCCTGTGCGTCGGCCTTTCTACGGTACTGGTGATCGGCAAGCTGGGCTCTGCCCAGTCCGCCGTGGGCGTCGGAACGGAGTTTGTAGTTCTTACGGCGGTGATTCTGGGCGGTGTCAGCATCCGCGGCGGCGAAGGCAAGCTGTCCGGCTCTCTGGCGGGCATCCTGATTCTGGCGGTGTTGTCCAACGGGATGCAGCTTGCCAAGATGGGCACCTATGTCCAGTACATTGCTAAGGGTGCCATTATGCTCCTGGCCGTGAGTTTTGACGTATACAACCTGCGTAGCAGGAGCAAGGCGCCGAAGATCAGAGGCAAAGAAACGCCCGAGACGGCCGCCCCTGCAGGCCCGAAGAATACGGAAGAAACCTGAATCATGTGTGATAGGAGGAAACGTACCATGTATGAAAATCTGACGTTAGAGGAGAAGGTCCAGCGCCTGCTGGACATCCAGGAAATCCGTAATCTCATGGGCAAATATGAGTATTACGGCTTCAACAACGACCCGGAGAGCATCGTAGCCATGTTTTCCACCCGACCTGATGCCTATGTGGACTGCGAGGGGATCGGTGTACTGGAGGGCCCTGCCGGCATCCGCAAGTTCTTTGTTGACTGGCACAAGTCGCTGAACGGAGACGTGAACGGCGTCTTTTCCATCCACGCTGTCACCACCGAGGTCATCGAGGTGGCCGAGGACGGACGCACGGCTCGCGGTATCTGGATCTCCCCCGGTGCCGAGGCAAAGCACTCCGTGGAGGGCAAGCTGGAATCCTACTGGATCTGGGGCAAATACCCCGTGGACTTCATCAAGGAGGACGGCCAGTGGAAATTCTGGAAGTTCCGCATTCCTCACGACCTTCTGTGCGACTATCATCATTCCTGGACCGACCTGGATGGCCAGAAGCTGGGCGGCGACATCGAGAGTGTGGAGGCCAAGCCCGTCGGCGACCGGCCCAGTGTCTACCCCGAGAACTTTTACAGCGGCAAGCGTCCGGTGTCTACCTTCTTTGTGCCGCCGCTGCCCTATCGGACGGAAAAGGACCTGGCGGGCTTCTGGGGTGAGCCCTACACGCTGGAGCAATGAGCAGGGGAGGAATGACCGACTATGGGAAAGCTATCGGTAAAGGGTTTTCAGTATGATCGCCTTTTTCTGCCCCGTGAGGAACTGGAGCGGGTATATGCAGGGGAGGACTGCATCGGTTACTCCTTTGTGCTCCGCTATCCCTCCTACCGGGGGACCTTCCTGAGCTGTATCGAATCTCTCTCCCTGAAACTGGATGGAACGCCAGTGCCCGAGGAGCAGATCCGCTTCTGCCTGAAGGGCAAGGAGTTTATGCTGGACGAGCTGAAGGATCTCCACCGGGAGTACTGGTTTGTGCTGCAGGATGCGCGCCTTCAGATCATCGGAACAGAACTGGCCCCGGGGCCCCATACGGTCCGTGTGGCCATGGATCACCGGATCCCCTATACGGGCTACTTCGGCCAGTATCTGATCTGGAACAATACCTGCGAAAAGACCCTGACGCTGGCGAAAGGAGGGAATGCCCATGAGTGAGATCAAGATTGCCGCGACGCTGTACAGCCTGACCAGCGAGTATGTCACAGAGCGGCGGACCCTGGAGGGTTGCCTGGCCGGCCTGCACGAAATGGGCTATAAGGGCGTGGAATTCATCCCGGCCCAGATGGCCCCGGAGTATCCCTATCTCAGTGATGAGTGGCTTGCCTGGTTCCGGGGCCTGCTGGAAAAGTACGATCTGGAGCCAGTTTGCTGGAGCGCCTACATTGACATGGGCATCCGCTCCGACCGGGATCTGACCCGGGAGGAGATCATGCAGTACACCATCAATGACCTGGTGTACGCGAAGAAGGCGGGCTTCCCGTTGGTGCGCACCCAGCACGCGATCTCCCCGGAGATTCTGCGCGAGATGATCCCATGGTGCAAAAAGCTGGGGGTCAAGCTGGCCATCGAGATGCACCACCCTCACAACCCCGATGTTCCCGTCTGGAAAACCTATCTGGAGATGATGTACGGCGAGGGCAGGGGCTGGCTGGGCGTGGTGCCGGACTTCAGCATTTTCCAGGTGGCGCCTCACAAACTCTACATGGACGCCATGCTGAAGGGCGGCTGCCGCCGCGAGAAGATCGACGCCATCATGAAGCTGGTCGATCAGAGGGCGAAGCCCGAGGAGGCCCATGCTCTCGGCCTGAACGCGGCGGAGGAGAGCTGCGTGGAGGATCTGTTTGAAGGCTATACCCACTGCGAGATGGACGCCCTGGATCTGCTGATCCCGGTCTCCCCCTATATCCACGGCAAGTTTTACTACCTGGAGAACGGGGAGCATGATGACTGTATTCCCTTTGAGGCCATCCTGCCCCGAATCAAGGCGCTGGGCTATCAGGGCTATATCGCCGCGGAGTATGAGGGGCATCACTTCTCGGTGGACATCGACGCCTGGAAGCAGCTGAACCGCTTCTCCTCAATTTTCCACAAGTACATCGACGACTGACGGGGTCCCCGCGCATCCGCGCGGGGACCTTTTCCGTGCGGTATGCTTTTCCCACAAACCCTATTGACAAGATAGGCTTTCTGGTATATAACTAATACATATCAACTTGGTGTGCATTAGCCGCGCCAAAAGACTGAAGCAATGAAAGGATGGAGACATCTTTATGACGATTTATGTGGACAACGCCGCCACGACGAAAATGAGTCCCACGGCGGTCAAGGCGCTGGAGGACTGCCTGACGGAGACCTACGGCAATCCCTCCAGCCTGCATTCGGTGGGCCAGCAGGCTGCCGAGGCCCTTCAGGCCGCCCGGGAGACCGTGGCCGCCTGCCTGGGTGCCCAGCCGGGGGAGATCACCTTCACCTCCGGAGGCAGCGAGGCCGACAATCAGGCCATCCATTCCGCCGCGGCCATCGGCGCGCGGAAGGGCAAAAAGCATATCATTTCCACCGCTTTTGAGCACCATGCCGTGCTCCACACCCTCAAGCGGCTGGAGAAAGAGGGCTTTGAGGTCACTCTGCTCCCCGTCCATGAGGACGGTCTTGTGCGGGTGGACGAGCTGGCAGCCGCCATCCGGGAGGACACCTGCCTTGTGAGCGTCATGTACGCCAACAATGAGATCGGCACCATTCAGCCCGTCCGGGCCATCGGCGCCCTTTGTCGGGAGCGCGGCGTGCTCTTCCACTGTGATGCCGTTCAGGCTGTGGGCCATATCCCCGTGAATGTGGCGGAGGACAACATCGACCTGCTGGCCCTGTCCGCCCATAAGTTCCACGGCCCCAAGGGGGTGGGTGTGCTCTACGCCCGGAAGGGCGTGCCCCTGACCAACCTCATCGAGGGCGGCGCTCAGGAGCGCGGCAAGCGCGCTGGTACCGAGAACGTCCCCGGCATCGTGTCCATGGCGGCGGCCCTGAAGGAGGCCTGCGACCATCTGGATGAGAATGCGGCCAAACTCTCTGCCCTGCGGGACAAGCTCATCGACGGCCTGTCCGCCATTCCTCACGGCGCCCTCAACGGCGCCCGGGAGCCCCGCCTGCCCGGCATCGTGAACTTCTGCTTCGAGGGCATCGAAGGGGAGAGCCTCCTGCTCCTGCTGGACGCCAAGGGCATCTGCGCCAGCAGCGGCAGTGCCTGCACCTCCGGCTCTCTGGACCCCAGCCATGTGCTGCTGGCCATCGGTCGGCCCCACGAGGTGGCCCACGGCTCCCTGCGGCTGAGCCTCAGTGAGTGGAACACGGAGGAAGAGATCGACTATATTCTGGCCGAGGTCCCCAAGGTGGTGGACTATCTCCGGAACATGTCCCCCGTGTGGAAGGAGCTCCTTGCGGGCCAGCGCAGCTTTATTCTTTGATGAAAGGATCGGTGTGATTTATGGCACTTTATACGGAAACGGTCATGGACCATTTTATGAACCCCCGGAACGTGGGCTCCATCCCTGACGCCGACGGCGTGGGTGAGGTTGGCAATGCCAAGTGCGGCGACATCATGAAGATGTACCTGAAGATCAAGGACGACGTCATCGAGGACGTGAAGTTTGAGACCTTCGGCTGTGGCAGCGCCATCGCTTCCTCCTCCATGGCCACAGAGATGGTCAAGGGCAAGACCATTGAGGAGGCGCTGGCCGTCACCAACAAGCAGGTGGTGGACGCGCTGGGCGGTCTGCCCGCCCACAAGCTGCACTGCTCCGTGCTGGCGGAGGAGTCCATTAAGGCTGCGGTGAAGAACTACTACGACCGCAATAATATCCCCTACGACCACAGCAAGTTCCCCGACTGCGGCGACTGTGAGAGCTGCTGTATGGTGTGACCGGGAAACCGAACAGACCAGCCCAGAGGCCGGACGTCCCACGGGACAGCTGGCCTCTGTTTTGCTGTTCCCGGTTGAATCCGGGCGCCGACTGTGCTATACTTTTCGGGATAAAAGGCCCGCAGACCGGGCAGAAATGGTGAAGCGATGAAAGTATCAAGACCTTATCCGAAGTTTATCCTCTCCGACAAGGGGACCCGCTGGGTAGAGGGCGGCCATCCGTGGGTCTACGCCGCCGAGGTCCGCGCGGAGGAGGGCGAGGTCCCCAACGGCGGCCTTGCCGACGCGGTGAGCGAGAAGGGCAAATATCTGGGCACCGGCTTTGTCAGCCGGGAGAGCAAGATCCGTCTGCGGCTCATCTCCCGCAACGCCAACGACCGCTTTGACGCCGCCTTCTGGGAGCGCCGGGTGCGCTACGCTTGGGACTATCGCAGGACTGTCATGGGCCCGGACATCGATGCCTGCCGGGTGATTTTCGGCGAGGCGGACGGCTTCCCCGGCCTGACGGTGGACCGCTTCCACGACCTGCTGGTGACCCAGACTCTGTCCGTGGGGATGGAGCGGCTCAAGCCCCTGCTGTTCCCCCTGCTGGTGAAGGTGCTGGCGGAGGACGGCCAGACCATCCGCGGCATATACGAGCGCAACGACGCCGCCATCCGCGCGCTGGAGGGCATGGAGCAGGGAAAAGGCTGGTTCCCGCTGGAGGGCCTGCCCCAGCCGGAGAATCCCTTCACCGAGATCTGCGAAAACGGCGTGTACTACGCCGTGGACGTGGAGAACGGCCAGAAGACCGGTTTTTTCCTGGACCAAAAGTACAACCGCCTGGCGGTGGCCAAGCTGGCGAAGGGCCGCCGGGTGCTGGACTGCTTCACCCACACCGGCTCCTTCGCCCTCAATGCTGCCCTGGGCGGGGCAGAGCATGTGACGGCGGTGGACGTGTCCGCCGCGGCGGTGGAGATGGCCCGGTCCAACGCCGCCCGCAACGGTCTGACTGATCGCATGGATTTCATCGCTGCCGATGTGTTCGAGCTGCTGCCCCGGCTGGAGGCCGAGGGCGGCCACCCCTATGACTTCATCATTCTGGACCCGCCGGCCTTCACCAAGTCCCGCAAGACGGTCCGCAGCGCGGAGCGGGGCTACAAGGAGATCAATCTGCGGGCCATGCGGCTCTTGCCCCGGGGCGGCTATTTGGCCACCGCCTCGTGCAGCCACTTCATGCCAAACGAGCTGTTTGAAAAAATGCTCCGCTCCGCCGCCCGGGACGCGGGCGTGGAGCTGCGGCAGATCGAGGAGCGCCAGCAGGCCCCGGACCACCCCATCCTCTGGAATGTACCGGAGACGAACTACCTGAAATTCTATTTGTTCCAAGTTGTGTAAAGGAGAAAAGCCTGTCATGAATGATTTGAACGAACAGCTGCTGGACTACATCGCCGCCAGCCCCACGGCCTACCATGCCGCGGCCCACACCGCCGCTCTGCTGGAGGCGGTGGGCTATACCCGCCTGTGCGAGGGCGAGGAATGGACACTGGAGCCCGGCCGCGGCTACTTCGTCACCCGCAACGGGTCTTCCCTCATTGCCTTCCGCCTGCCGGCGGGGGAGTGGCAGGGTTTCCTCATGGCTGCCGCCCACTGCGACAGCCCCGCCTTCAAGATCAAGGAGAATGCCGAGCTCCCCGGGGAGCACTACGTCCGCCTCTCCACGGAGAAATACGGCGGCATGCTGTGCGCCACGTGGATGGACCGCCCCCTGAGCATCGCGGGCCGGGTGACCGTGCGCACGGCGGCGGGCATCGAGGTGCGGCTGGCCGACCTGAAGGAGCCCTGCGCCGTCATCCCCAACGTGGCCATCCACATGGACCGGGCAGCCAACGACGGCAAGAAGTACGACCCCGCTGTGGACATGCTGCCCCTGTTCCGCACCGGCGGTGACGGCGAGAGCCTCCGGGCCCGGGTGGCCGCCGCGGCGGGAGCGGCGGCGGAGGACATCCTTACCACCGACCTGTTCGTCTACAACCCCCAGCGGGGCATCCAGTGGGACGGCTTTGTCTCCGCTCCCCGGCTGGACGACCTCCAGTGCGCCTTCGCTGTTCTGACAGCCTTCCTGCGCGCCAAAGAGTGTAAAGCTGTTCCGGTTTACTGCCTCTTTGACAACGAGGAGGTGGGCAGTGAGACCAAGCAGGGCGCAGCGTCCACCTTTCTGGCTGACACGCTGGCCCGGATCGCCGGCTCGGCGGAGGACTGCCGCCGCCAGGTGGCCCACAGCTTCCTGGTGTCCTGTGACAACGCTCACGCCGTCCACCCCAACCACCCGGAATATCAGGATAAGAACCACGCGGTGTACCTCAACGGCGGCGTGGTGGTCAAGTACAACGCCAATCAGCGCTACACCTCCGACGCTGTCTCCGCCGCCATCTTCGGACTGGCCTGCGAGCGTGCAGACGTGCCCGTCCAGCAGTACGCCAACCGGGCGGATATGCCCGGCGGCTCTACTCTGGGCAACATCGCCAACACGCAGGTCTCCCTGAACACGGTGGACGTGGGCCTGCCCCAGCTGGCCATGCACTCCGCCTTCGAGACTGCCGGCGCCGCCGACACGGACTATCTGGTCCGAGCCCTGGCGGAGTTCTACGGCGCGCCCCTGCGGATGGACGCCGACGGCAGTTACCGGCTGCTGTGAGGGCGGGCCATGTACCACTGCTTTCGTCTGAAGCGCGGGGATGACCTCTATGAGAGCATCCGGCGCTACGTGGAGGACCGCCATATCGCCGCCGGCGCCGTCCTGTCCGCCGTGGGCTGCGTGTACCGCTGGGAGGTGCGGGACGCCAGCGGCGTCACCGTCCGCAGTGGGGAGGAGGACGTGGAGATCGTCTCTCTCATGGGTACCGTGTCGGAGTACGGCTGCCACCTCCATGTGAGCTTTGCCCGGGAGGACCTGTCCGCCTTTGGTGGCCACCTGCGCCCTGGCTGCTTGGTCAACACTACGGCAGAGATCGTCCTGCAGGAGCTGGAGGGCTTCTCCTTCACCCGGGAGCCCGACTCTGACACCGGCTACGATGAGCTGGTCATCCGAACAAAATAAAAAAGCCTCCGGCGTCCGCAGACGCCGGAGGCTTTTTTATCCAAGCTGTTTGGTTTTCCGGTAGGCGGCGTCCACCGCCTCTATGCAGAGCCCGCGGAAGCCGCCGGCCTCCAGTGCGCGGACGCCCTGAATGGTGCTGCCGCCGGGGCTGCACACTTCGTCCTTCAGCTGTCCCGGGTGCTTCCCGCTGGCGAGGACCAGTTCAGCGCTGCCCAGCAGCATCTGGGCGGCATAGCGGATGGCCTTGTCCCGCGGCAGTCCGCAGGCCACCGCGCCGTCCGCCAGCCCTTCGAGGAAGAGGTAGGCATAGGCCGGCCCGCAGCCGGATACGGCGCTGGCCGCGTCGATCAGACGCTCGGGAAGTTCGTCCAGCAGTCCGGCAGGGGCCATCAGGGTCTTGAAGCCCGCCAGCTCTTCCGCCGTGACCCGCTGGTTGGCCGCCAGCAGGATCAGCCCCTTGTCCACGGCGCAAGGGGTGTTGGGCATGATGCGGATGATCCGCTTGCCATCTTCGCCCAGCAGGGCTTCCAGCCGCTCCAGCGTCACCCCCGCCAGCATGGAGACGAACACCGCCCCCGACCCGTGGATGGCCTCCGCCAGCGACTGGGTCAGCCCCTCAATGGCCTGCGGCTTGACCCCTAGAAAGACATAGCGGCTCTCCCGCAGAATGACCTCCGGGCTCTCGGCGGCGCAGCCCAGCCGCTCCGCCGCGGCGGCGGAGTGCTCCGGCGTGGAGCAGGCCACAGCCACCTTTCCGCCGCCCACGGCCTCGATGGCCGCCGTGGCCAGCGCGCCGCCCATGCTACCCGCGCCGATAAAACCAGCTTCATACTTTGCCATAACGTGCCCTCCTTATCGAACCTGACCGTCGCCGGTGACGATATATTTGTAAGTACACAGCTCCTCCAGCCCCATGGGCCCCCGGGCGTGGAGCTTCTGGGTGGAGATGCCCATTTCGCAGCCCAGCCCGAACTCGCCGCCGTCGGTGAACCGGGTGGACACGTTGACGTACACCGCCGCGCTGTCCACGTTGTCGGTGAAGTATTTGGCCGCCGCCGGGTCGGTGGTGACGATGCAGTCACTGTGGTGGGTAGAGTGGGCGGCGATGTGGGCCACCGCGTCCTCCACGCTGCCCACTACGCCCACGGCCAGAATGTAGTCCAGAAATTCCGTGTCGAAATCTTTGTCTCCGGCGGGCGTGCCCTCGATGAGCTCTGCAGCCCGGCGGTCCAGCCGCAGCTCCACAGGCACCTGCCCCGCGGCCCTGCGGTCGTCCACCAGCGCCTGCTTCAGCATGGGCAGAAACCGGGCCGCCGCGTCCTTGTGGACCAGGCAGACCTCCTCAGCGTTGCACACGGAGGGCCGGCTGGTCTTGGCGTTGACGATGATGCCCACCGCCTTGTCCAGGTCGGCGGTCTTGTCCACGTAGACGTGGCAGATGCCGGTACCCGTTTCGATGCAGGGCACGGTGGCGTTCTCCACGCAGGCCCGGATGAGCCCCGCGCCCCCCCGGGGGATGAGAAGGTCCACCAACCCGGCCGCCGTCATCAGGTCGTTGGCGCTCTGCCGGCTGGTGTCCTCCACGATATTGACGATGTCCGGATTGCCGCCGGCGGCCTCAATGCCCGCCTTTAGGGCGGCCACGATGGCCCGGGCGCTGCCGGCGGCCTCCTTGCCGCCCCGGAGCATACACACATTGCCGCTCTTGATGGTGAGGGCGGCAGCGTCAGAGGTGACGTTGGGCCGGCTCTCATAGATGATGGCTACCAGCCCGAGAGGCACCTGCACCTTGCGGATGGTCATGCCGTTGGGCCGGTGGAACTCCGCCAGCACCCGGCCCACGGGGTCAGGCAGGGCGGCCACGGCCCGGATGCCGTCTGCCATGGCGGCCACCCGGCCCTTGTCCAACTTCAGTCGGTCCAGCATCACGTCGGAGATGCGGCCCTTGGCGGCGGTCATGTCGGCGGCGTTGCGGGTCAGGATCTCCCCACTGTGGGACTCCAGACTGTCTGCCATGGCCAGCAGCAGCCGGTTTTTGGCCTCCGGCTCCAGATTGCGCAGGGAGCCCCACGCCCCCCGAGTCTTTTTCAGCAGCTCAAGCGTCGTCATGGCGGCGCCCCCTTCCCAAAAATCTCGTGCCCACAGGCTTGCCCGCCACAATGTCATACAGCAGCTCGGGCCGGCTGCCGTTGGCGATGACCATCTCGCAGCCCGCCTCCGTGACGATCTGGGCGGCGCTCAGTTTGGTGACCATGCCGCCGGTGCCCAGCGAGGACCCGCTGCCGCCCGCCAGCGCGAGGATACTCTCGTCGATCTCCTCCACGGTGCTGATGAGCTTGGCGTTCGGATTCTTGTGGGGGTCGCTGTCGTACAGCCCGTCGATGTCGGACAGGAGGATGAGCAGATCGGCCTTCACCGTAGAGGCCACAATGGCGGACAGCGTGTCGTTGTCGCCTACGGCGATCTCCTCGGTGGCCACCGTGTCGTTTTCGTTGATGACCGGCAGGGCCCCCAGCTCCAGCAGGCGGTCCAGCGTGTTGTGGAAGTTTTCCTTCCGGGGCCCGCCGGCGGCGATGTCAGGCGCGGTGATCAGCAGCTGGGCCACCGTGTGGTTGTACTCGGTGAAGAGCTTGTCGTAAACATACATCAGCTCGCATTGGCCCACCGCGGCCGAGGCCTGCTTGGTGGGCATATCCTTTGGCCGCTCCCGCAGGTTCAGCTTGCCGAAGCCCATGGCGATGGCGCCGGAGGAGACCAGAATGATCTCATGCCCGGCGTTTTTCAGATCGCTGAGCACCTTGCACAGCTTTTCCATCCGCTGGATGTTCAGTTTTCCGGTGGCATAAGCCAGTGTGGACGTGCCAACCTTTACCGTGATACGCATAGCAAAGACCTCTTGGACTGTAAGATTTCCGCCGCGGGCGGTCCGGGCGGAGGCTCCGCCCATGATGCCTACATTATAACGCGGTCTGCCAGAATTTGCACGACTTTTTTTAATGATTTAACACGTTTTTGCAATAAAGAAAAATCCTGCCCCGGTGAGAGCCGGCTTTCTGTCAAAAAAACGGCGGCGCAGGCTGTTCTGCCTGTGCCGCCGCAATCCCGCCCGCTCAGGTCAGCGCCGGGGAGCAGGCCTTTTTGATGTAGGAGAGATAGAATACGATGGAGATCGCCGTGGCTACGGCCCAGCCGATAGGCCACGAGGTCCAGATGCCGGTGGAGCCCAGCGCAGTCTTGGACAGTGCGATGGACAGCACCACCCGCAGGGTCAGGTCCGTAAAGGTGGCGATCATGAACTGCTTCATCCGCTGTGCGCCCCGCAGGATGCCGTCGGCCACCAGCTTGGCGGCCACCACAAAGTAGAAGGGGGCGATGATGCGCAGGAACATCACGCCGGTGTCCATAGCCGCGCCGGTGGGGGAGTCGAGGAAGATGTACACCAGCCACCGCCCGGCCAGCAGATACAGGATCACCAGCGGCAGGCACAGGCCCCAGACCAGCTTGAGCCCGGCCCGGAAGCCCGCCTTGATGCGGTCGTACTTCTCCGCGCCCAGATTCTGCGCCGTGTAGTTGGAGATGCCGTTGCTCAGGGTGGTCAGAGAGGTGATGACCATGTTGTTCAGCTTGATGGAGGCGGAGTACCCGGCGATGACGGCGGAGCCGAAGCCGTTGATGACGCCCTGAATGATGATGTTGCCCACGGAGATGAAGCTCTGCTGGAGGATGCTGGGCACGGCCACCACGGCGATGTGCTTCAGCAGCAGCCAGGAGAAGAGCTTGGGCTTTTCTGCCGTCTCGATTTTGCGGAAGCGGCGGAATACCACAACGATAGCCAGAATACAGCTGACGCCCTGACACAGGAAGGTGGCCCATGCCACGCCGGCCACGCCCATCCTGAAGGCGGCTACGAACAGGATGTCCATGCCAATGTTGGACAGGGAGGAGCAGGCCAGAAAGATAAAGGGTGTTTTAGAATCGCCCAGCGCGGAGAAGATACCGGTGGACACATTATAAAAGAACACGAAAGGGAGACCGTAGATGTAGATGTCCAGATAGAGCTTGGAATCAGCGAAAATATCTTCCGGTGTGTTGATCAGCCCCAGCAGCCCGTTGCAGAACAGGATGCCGCACAGCATCAGCACCGCGCACAGCACGGCGCTGGCGATCAGAGTGGTGTACACCGCGGTCTTCAGCTCACTGTTGCGCTTGGCGCCGAACAGCTGGGATACGATCACCGAGCAGCCAATGTTGCACCCGAAGGCGAAGGCGATGAAGATCAGCGTGATCTCGTAGCTGTTGCCCACGGCGGCCAGCGCGTCGTTGCTGATGAATTTGCCCGCCACAAAGCTGTCCGCAATGTTGTACAGCTGCTGGAAGATGATGCTGCCGAACAGCGGCAGGCAGAACCGGCACAGAACCGAACTGGGCTCACCCACCGTCAGGTCTTTGTTCATAGTATCACGGCCTCTTTTCCCGGGGAAATTTCCTCCCCTTGACTTTTCAGACTGGACTATTATAATGCTCTCATACCCATATGTAAAATATATGTTTGGTATCTTAGAAATATAAAATTGATATGGAGAGATCCAGATGCAGATAAGTTATGACTACTACCGGGTGTTCTGCATGGTTGCCAGATATGGCAGCTTCACCGCGGCGGCCCGGGCACTGTTCAGCAACCAGCCCAACGTGACCCGCACCATTCAGAATCTGGAGAGCACGCTGGGCTGCACCCTGTTCGTGCGGACCAACCGGGGCGTGCGCCTGACTCCGGAAGGGGAGCAGCTCTATGCCCACGTGAGCGCGGCGGTGGCCCAGATTGAGGCGGGAGAGGAGGAGCTTTCCCTCGGAAAGACGGCGGAGCGCGGCGCCATCTCCATCGGCGTGACGGAGGTGGCCCTGCGCTGCTTCCTCCTGCCGGTGCTCAAGGCGTACCGCGCGCAGTATCCGGGGGTCCACATCCGCATGACCAGCCGCGCCACCGCGCAGGCGATCTCCGACCTGAAGGACGGCCTGACCGATTTTGCACTGGTGACGACCCCCACCGTGCGCTCCGATTCCCTGATTGAGCAGACTGTCCGCACTATCCGGGAGGTCCCCGTGTGCAGCGACGCCTACCCGGAGCTCCTCGGCGGGAAGGTCCCGCTGGACCGCCTCCGGCAGTATCCCATCATCTCTCTCGGCGCGGACTCCAAGACTCACGAACGCTATGCCGGCTTTTTCGCCCGGCACGGCCTTACCTTTGCCCCGGCCATCGAGGCTGCCGGCACCGACCAGATCCTGCCGCTGGTGCAGGCGGACCTTGGGGTGGGCTTCCTGCCGGAGGACATGGTGCGCGATACGGACTCCGTGCGTGTCATCGACCTGCGGGAGAAGATCCCCGTGCGCTCCATCTGCCTGATCAAGCGCCGGTCGCAGGCCCTGCGCGCCGCAGCCAGTGAGCTGGAGCGCTTTATGCTGGCGGCGGCGGGGCGGCCGTGATGCAAAGTTCACACTCTGTTCATTGACTTTTTTTGAAGAAATGAGTAAAATAAGAAAGTCTAATATTGAACGTTTTTAAATTGGAGGGTATCTCGATGCATGAGATCAGTGTGACCGCGGCTGTGATGTTCAACACCGCCAACAAATTTCGGGAGGCTTACTATGTGACCATGCAGCCCCTGTGCGAAGAGCTGGACCTGCCCGTTGCGGCGGTGGATATTCTGCTCTTCCTCGCCAACAACGAGGGGTACGACACTGCCCGGGACATCTGCCGCTGCCGCGGCATGAAGCCGGGCATCGTGTCCTTCCACGTGGAGAAGCTGGTGAACGAGGGTTTTCTGGAGCGCCAGAGCGTCCCCGGCGACCGGCGCAAGACTCGCCTTGTGTGTACCGAAAAGGCGGCTCCGGTGCTGGAGAGGGGCCGCGCCCGGCAGGAGCTTTTCGGCCGGAACATGGCGGAGGGCTTGGGGGAGGAGGACCTCGCCCACCTGCGCAAGTGCATGGCGGTGTTTGAGCGCAACATCGAACAAATTCGGACCGGCAAGGCCGGAAACAGCGAAACGGAGAACGAGCAATGATCAAATTACTGCGTAAAATGAGCCCCAGGGAGCTGGCCATGTCCCTTGTGTGCGCCGTGCTGGTGGTGGGGCAGATCTACTTTGACCTGACTCTGCCCGACTATATGACTGACCTGACTGCCCTCATCAAGACCCCTGGCAGCGCCACGGCGGACATCGTCCGGGTGGGCGGCAAGATGCTGGGCTGCACGCTGGCCAGCGCCGTGCTGGCCATTCTCTGCGGTTTTCTGGCGGCAAAGGTGGCCGCCGGTTTCAGTTACACCATCCGGGCCAAGCTGTTCCACCACGTGATGGACGTGGGCAGCGAGGAGATGCAGGCCTTCTCTATCCCCAGCCTCATCACCCGTACCACCAACGACATCACTCAGATCCAGATGATCGTGGCCATGGGTCTGCAGATGATCATCAAGTCCCCCATCATGGCGGTGTGGGCCATCATCAAGATCCTGGGCAAGAGCTGGGAGCTGTCCATAGTGACAGCGGCCTTTGTGGTAGTCATCTGCGCCGCGGTGCTGGCTATCATGCTCATCTGTATCCCCCGCATCCGCATTGTCCAGCAGCTCACCGACAAGCTCAACCGGGTGGCCCGAGAAAACCTGACGGGCATCAACGTGGTCCACGCTTTCAACGCCGAGGACTATCAGGCTGAGAAGTTCGACGGTCCCAGCACCGACATGCTGAACCTTCAGATGAAGAACCAGAAGCTTTTCGCCGGCATGATGCCTATTATGAGCCTCGGTATGAATGGGCTGGCGCTGGCCATCTACTGGCTGGGCGCGGCGCTGGTGAACGCGGTCTCCCTCGGGGACCCCGCCGCCCGGATCACCATGTTCAGCAACGTGCTGGTGTTCAGCACCTACGCCACCTATGTGGTCATGTCCTTCATGATGCTGGTGATGATCTTCATGCTCCTGCCCTCCGCGCAGGTCTCCGCCGAGCGTATCAATGAGGTGCTGGAGCGTCAGGCCACTGTCACCGAAGGCGCGGTGGATCACGCTGAGGAGCGCGGCACCGTGGAGTTCAGGGACGTGTCCTTCCGCTATCCCGGATCCTCTGAAAACGAGCTGGAACACATCAGCTTCAAGGTGGGGAAAGGGAGGACCCTTGCCATCATCGGCGCCACCGGCAGCGGCAAGACCACCCTTGTGAGTCTCATTCCCCGCTTTTACGACGCCACCGGGGGGCAGGTACTGGTGGATGGCGTGGACGTGAAGGACTACACCTTCGACGCCCTCTACGACCGCCTCGGCTACGTGACCCAGAAGGCGGTGCTCTTTTCCGGGACCATCCGGGACAACGTCTTCTTCGGTGAGAGCGCCGTCCCGGACACGCAGGATGGACTGGACCGGGCCATCGCGCTCTCTCAGGCCGGGGAGTTTGTGGACAAGCTGCCCGAGGGCACGGAGCACCGTATCGCCCAGATGGGCCGCAACGTCTCCGGCGGCCAGAAGCAGCGGCTGTCCATCGCCCGGGCGCTGGCCCGGGAGCCGGAGATCCTGATTTTCGACGACTCCTTCTCCGCGCTGGACTACCGCACCGACGCCAAGCTCCGCGCCGGGCTGGAGGAGCAGCTGGCCGGCACCACCAAGATCATCGTAGCCCAGCGCATCAGCACCATCCGCCACGCGGATGAGATCATCGTGCTGGACCGCGGCGAGGCTGTAGGTATGGGCACCCATGAGGAGCTCATGCAGTCCTGCCCAGTGTACCGGGAGATCGCTATGTCCCAGCTCAGCGCCGCTGAGCTGGCCTGAAGGGAGGGCACCATACAATGAGACAACAAAAGAGTGAACAGCTGAACGTGGGCGCCCTGAAGCAGCTGCTGGACTACATGCGCAACAGCCTCGGCGCGATCCTCGCGGCCATGGTGCTGGCGGCGCTGGGCGCAGTCATGATCATTATCGGCCCCGACAAGGTGGGCGAGATTGCCACCATCATGTCCGACGGCCTCATGACCGGCATCGATTTGGCCGCCGTAGCCCGGATAGGCATCTTCCTTGCCGTGATCTACGGGCTGGGCGCAGTGTTCAGCTTCTGCCAGCAGTACCTCATGGCGGACACCACCCTGAAAATGACCTACCGCATGCGGCGGGAGCTGTCCGCTAAGATCAACCGGGTGCCCCAGGAGTACTTCAACTCCCACGCTCAGGGCGACATCCTCAGCCGCATCACCAACGATGTGTTTACCCTCCAGCAAAGCCTGACCAACAGCCTGCCCACCATCATCAGCGCGGTCACCCAGTTCCTCGGCTGCCTGATCATGATGTTTGTCACCGAGTGGCGGCTGGCCCTGACGGCGCTGGCCATCAACATCGTCGGCATCCTGCTGACGGTGTTCATCATGACCAAGTCCCAGCGGTACTTCACCGCCCGGCAGGAGAGCCTCGGCACCCTCAACGGCTATGTGGAGGAGATGTATTCCGGCCACGAGGTGGTGCGCATCTCCCGGGCCGGCCGCAAGGTCTCCAGTAAATTTGACAAACTGAACGAGGCCGTCTACGACGCCAACTGGAAGTCCCAGTTCCTCTCGGGCATCATGCAGCCCCTCATGACCATCATCGGCAACGTATCCTATGTGGCGGTGTGCGTGCTGGGTTCCATTCTGGTCCTGAACGGTACCATCAAGTTCGGCGTCATCGTGTCCTTCATCCTCTACGTCCGCCTGCTCACCTCGCCTCTGACCCAAATCGCTCAGGGCATGACCAACATGCAGACCGCCTCCGCCTCCGCCCATCGCATCTTCGATTTTCTGGACAGCTCCGAGCTCTCCGACGAGAGCGCCAAGCCTGCCGGGGTCCCTGAGGTCAAGGGCGCTGTGAGCTTCGAGCACGTGCGCTTCAGTTACCCCGACACGCCGGACAAGATCATCATCAAAGACTTCTCCGCAGAAGTCCATCCGGGGCAGAAGGTGGCCATCGTGGGCCCCACCGGCGCGGGCAAGACCACCATGGTCAACCTGCTCATGCGCTTTTTCGAGGTCAACAGCGGCTCCATCCTGATCGACGGTACCCCCATCTCCGACCTGCGGCGGGAGACCGTCCACAGCATGTTTAGCATGGTCCTGCAGGACACGTGGATCTTCGAGGGCACCGTCCGGGAGAACCTGGTGTACAATCTGGAGGGCGTCACCGACGACCAGCTGGAGCAGGTGGCCCAAGCCTGCGGACTGGACAAGTTCATCCATTCCCTGCCTCAGGGCTTTGACACCGTCCTCTCGGAGAGCACCACCATCTCCGCTGGCCAGAAGCAGCTGCTGACCATCGCCCGGGCTATGCTCCAGAACGCCCCCATGCTCATTCTGGACGAGGCCACCTCTTCCGTGGACACCCGCACCGAACTCATCATCCAGCGGGCCATGGACCAGCTGACCCACGGCCGCACCAGCTTCGTCATTGCCCACCGCCTCTCCACCATCAAAAACGCCGATCTCATTCTGGTCATGAAGGACGGCGACGTCATCGAGAGCGGCACCCACGACAGCCTTATGGCTCAGGGCGGCTTCTACGCCGAGCTCTACAACAGCCAGTTCGAGCAGGCATCCTGACCTGTTTCCGCAAACGGCCGGCAGTCTTAGACTGCCGGCCGTTTTTTACACTCATCGGAAAAACTGTAAAAAGTGCTTGCAAACCCCGGGCTGATATGCTAATCTTACGTCAGATTTTTGATGCATATATGAGACTGTGTCGCAAAAGTGAGAATCAGCAAGCGGAAGGAAGAAAGGGAGGCGCTGGAACGTGGGTCTGCGGGAGCTTTTGGAGGAATACCCGGACGAATTTATCCCCTATGCAGAGAAGATATTGGACAGTTATTTCGGCAATCTGTTCGTATCCTATAAAAACGAACGGATTCTCTACGTCAACGCAAAGATGGCGGCCTCCGTTCACATGACCAAGGAGGAGCTGACCGGCCTGTCGCTGGAGGAGCTGCGGGGCCACAAATTCTGGATGCGCTCCCTCTCGCAGGAGATGTACGGCACCAAGCGGGTGCCCTTCAACGCCTACAACGTCAGCCGCTGGGGAGAGGAGCTCTTCACCCATGTGGAGCCCATCTCCAACGATCAGGGCGAGGTCATTATGGGCGCCCACTACTCCATCCCCAGACGGATGCTGGATGAGTTCTCCGACTATGTCAGCTCGGAGAGCTCCAACCTCCACAAGTACAAGGACATTTCGGAATATCTGGAGAACCGCCGGGACTATACCGACACCATCATCTGCACCAGTCCCGCTGCCCGCATCGCCTTTGAAAATGCCCGCCACATCAGCGCGCTGGACTCCATCGTCCTCATCTGCGGCGAGACGGGCACAGGCAAGGACGTGCTGGCCAACTACATCTATCACAACAGCCGCCGGGTGGACCAGCCCTTCATCCCAGTGAACTGCTCCGCCATCCCGGAAGGGCTCATGGAGTCAGAATTTTTCGGCTATGAGCGGGGAGCCTTCACCGGGGCCCGCAGCTCCGGCAAGCCCGGTCTCTTCGAGCTGGCCGACCACGGCACGCTCTTTCTGGATGAGCTGGAGGAGCTCTCCCTGCCCATGCAGGCGAAGCTGCTCCGCGTGCTGGAGACCGGCCGTTTCATGCGGGTGGGCGGCACCCGGGAGATCACCACCGACGTCCGCATCATCGCCGCCACCAACCGGGAGCTGAAACAGATGGTGGCGGAAAAGCAGTTCCGCGAGGACCTCTATTACCGCATGACGGTCATGCCCCTTTATCTGCCCCCACTGCGGGAGCGGCGGGAGGACATCGTGCCGCTGGCGGAGAGCTTCCTCTCCGGCCTGAACCGGAAATACAGCGTCTCCCGCGTCCTCACCGAGGAGGTCCGGGAGCGGCTGGAGGCGTACAACTGGCCCGGTAACATCCGGGAGCTCCGCAACGTGGTGGAGCGCTATGCCATCTCCGGCTGGATCGACATCCCGGCCCCCGGCGGGGAGAGTCAGGGGGGCGCCGTGCCCTGGGGCCAGTCGCTGGACCTCCCGGAGGACCTGCCCCTGCACGAGGCCTGCAGCCGCTTTGAGCAGGCCTATGTCCAGCGCGCGCTGGATGCCTGCGGCGGCTCCGTGGCCAAGGCGGCGGAGCGCCTTGGTATCCACCGCTCGCTGCTGTACCGCAAGCTGAAGCAGTGGGAGGAGCAGGTGTGAGCATACAGCGCCCTCTGCCTGCAGCAGAGGGCGCTGTCAGTTTTTGTAGAAGGTTTAAGACAGGGTGAGTCGCAAAAATGCACCGCTGTCGCAAAATAGTACTGGCAGAATTTTTGCAAATAGCACAAAAGCAAGAGGGAAAAATGGGCGAGATAAACAAAAACAAGGAAAAACCAGAGTTGGCACGGGGCTTGCAGTATACCTTCTGCGGCCGCGGTTCTCCGGCAGGGGATCGGAGGGCGCGAGCCAAAGAGACTTCTATTAAGGGAGGAAATTAGTCAATGAGTCAAACCTGGTTAAGTATCGTCGGCTTCCTGGTCGTATTTGGAATCATCTTTGCGATCATGAGCAAGCGCCTGACCACCGTGATCGCACTGGCCGTCATTCCCCTGATCGGCGCCATCTTGGTGGGCAAGTTCAATGAGATCCCCGCGTATATGTCTGCTGGTATCAGCAAGGTAGCCGTCAACGGCGTCATGTTCTTCTTCGCCGTGCTGTTCTTCGGCACCATGATGACCGCCGGAGCGTTCGACCCAGTGGTCAAATTTATCGTAAAATGCTGCAAAGGCAATCCCCTGTACATCTGCATCGGCACCTACGTTCTCTCCATCATCGGCCATCTGGACGGCTCCGCCACCACCACCGTCCTGCTGGTGTGCGGCGTCATGGTCCCCATCTACAAGAAGATGAACATGCGCCTGCGCAATCTGGCCTGCATCCTCGCCATGGGCTCCGGACTGATGAACATGTCCCCCTGGGGCGGCCCGACCCTCCGCGCCGCCACCGTCATGGACATCGAGCTGAACACCTTCTTCAAGCCCATGCTGGTCCCCATCCTGATCACTCTGGCCATCGGCCTGATCCCCGTCATCTTCCTCGGTCTGGCCGAGAACAAGCGCCTGAAGGCCGCCGGCTTTGAATACCACAAGGTGGAGATCTCCTCCGGTGAGGAGGAGATGAGCGAGGACGAGCGCGCCCTGCGCCGCCCCAAGATGACCATCCCCAACCTGATCGTGATCGTTGCCGTCATCGCCCTGATGATTTCCGGCATCCTGACCCCCGGCGCCGCCTTTCTGCTGGGCACCGTGCTGGCTTGGATGCTCAACTACCGCTCTCTGGCCGATCAGCAGAAGATCATGCGCCTCCACGGGCCCAACATGGTCTTCGTGGTCAGCGCCCTCTACGGCGCCGGCGTCCTGATGGGCGTCCTCACCAACTCCGGCATGGCCGCTGCCATGGCCAACACTCTAGTCAGCCTGATTCCTGCCTCTCTCACCAAGTTCGTGCCTGTGTTCGTGGGTGCGCTGGCCACCCCGCTCTCTCTGGTGTTTGATGCCGATACCTTCTACTACGGCATCCTGCCCGTCCTGACCCAGAGTGCCGCTGCGCTGGGCATCTCCGGCTCCGGCATCTGCTACGCCGCGCTGGTGGGCCAGCTGACGCTGGGCTGGGCCATCACCCCGCTGACTCCAGCCACGCTGCTGATGTGCGGCATGTGCGACCTGAATCTGGGTGACCACCAGAAGTTCACCCTGAAGTTCGTCTGGCCGCTGTCCATCATCCTGCTCATCATCATGATGATCTTCGGCCTGATTTTCTAACGCACGTTTCTCTGCAACGGAAAGGAAAGAATATTATGAAAAAGATCCGCATTGGCGGCGGCGCAGGCTTTGCCGGCGACCGGGTAGACCCCGCCATTGAGCTGATCCGCCACGGCAACCTGGACTACATTCTGTTCGAGTGCCTGGCGGAGCGCACCATCGGCCTCTCCCGGCAGGAGATGATGGCCGATCCCACCAAGGGTTACAGCCGCCTGCTGGAATACCGGATGTCTCAGGTGCTCAAGGAGGCCCACAAGCACCACGTGAAGATCATCTCCAACATGGGCTCCGTGAACCCCAAGGGCGCCGTGGCCAAGATCATGGAGATCGCCGCGGAGCAGGGCCTCCACGGCATCAAGTTTGCCTATGTCACCGGCGACGACGTGCTGGACAACATCGAGGCCCACTACGGGGATGACATCTACGAGTTCGAGGGCAAGATCGGCGACTACAAGGACCGGATTCTCTCCGCCAACGCCTACATCGGCTCTGACGGCATCGTGGAGGCGCTGAAGAACGGCGCCGACGTGGTCATCACCGGCCGCGTCTCCGACCCCACCCTCACCGTGGCCCCCCTGCGATACGAGTTTGGCTGGAACGTGACGGACAGCCCGGACCAGATCGGCCAGAGCATTCTGGCGGGCCACCTGCTGGAGTGCGGCGGCCAGGTCACCGGCGGCTACTACGCTGACCCCGGCTACAAGGAAGTGCCCGATCTGGACAATCTGGGCTTCCCGCTGGTGGAGGTGGACGAGACCGGCCACTTCATCATCACCAAGGTGGAGGGCACCGGCGGTCTTGTGGCAGTGGACACCTGCAAGGAGCAGATGCTCTACGAGATCCACAACCCCCACGCCTACCTGACGCCTGAGGGCTCCGCCGATTTCTCCCAGGTGCGCTTCACGCAGGAGGGGAAGGACCGTGTTGCCGTCTGGGGCGCCACCAGCCATGGCATGCCACCCTCTCTGAAGGTCAACGTCTGCTATAAGGACTCCTTCATCACCGACGTGGAGATCAGCTACGGCGGCCGCAATTCTCTGGACCGGGCCCGTCTGGCGGCGGACATGTTCCTGAAGCGGCTGGACCGCCTCGGCGTGGAGTACACCGAGCGCCGGGTGGATTACGTAGGCTACAACTCCCTCTACGGTGACAAGATCGGCGCGGCGCTGGCCGGCGACCACTGCGGCGAGATCCGACTGCACATCGCCGTGCGCACCAAGGACCGCAGGAATGCCGTCATGGTGTCCAACGAGGGCGACTCCATCTACACCAACGGCCCCACCGGCGGCGGCGGCGCCACCATGAAGGTCTCGGAGATCATCTCCGTGTTCTCCTACTTCATTCCGCACTCTGACATCAAGGTCCACGTGGCCTACGAGGTGATCTGACATGAGACTGAAAGAAATTTGTCATTCCCGCACCGGTGACAAGGGCGACATCTCCAACGTCTCCCTGATCCCGTGGAACGAGGCGGACTACCCCATGCTGAAGGAAAAAGTTACTGCCGAGGTGGTCAAGGAGTATTTCTCTGACATCTGCCACGGAAAGGTGACCCGCTACGAGGTGGACGGCATCTGCGCCCTGAACTTTGTGATGGAGCAGGCGCTGGGCGGCGGCGTCCTGCGCAGTCTGGCCATGGATAAGCACGGCAAGGCGCTCAGCGCGGCTCTGCTGGAAATGGAGATTTAAGATGTTCCGCTTTCAAGACGGCCGCATGTATCAGATGCCGGTCCACTTCGGCCCCTGCTGCGGCCCCCGCTCCGGACCGGACGGCCAGCGCCTCTTTGCCCTCGGCCCGCAGGAGAGCACCCAGCACATTCTGGTCTATGAGACGGACCCCGCCGCGCTGGAGCGCGTCCTGCCGGAGGGATTCTCTGTCCGCCGGCCCTACGTGATCGTCACCCACAAGATGCACCGCAACCTCCCATGGCTGGCGGGCCACGGCTACAACGTGACTACCTTCAACACCCCTGTGACCTATCAGGGCAGGGAGGAGACCATCCATGGCCAGTACCAGCTGGCCATCTGGGAGAACCATGCCGACCCCATTATCTGCGGCCGGGAACAGCTTGGCTACGCAAAGATCTTTGCAGACATTGAGGACATCCACACCTGCCGCGGCCTGTCCCGGGCCTCTCTCTCCTCCTGGGGCTTCCGCTTTGTGGATCTGGAGTTCGACACCGCCCGCGCCCCGGAGGACCCGGAACTGCTCCAGTCCATCCTCTTTGACCCGGAGAATGAGGGCCTGCTGCACTATAAGTACGTGCCCCACACCGGGGACGGCTTTTCCGCAGCGGACGTATCCTACGTGACGCTCAGCCCGAAGCAGTATCCTCTGCCCGAGAATCTGCCCCCGCTGCCCCCTCAGGATCGCAGTTGGTGCTCCGGCAGCCTGACGTGGCATGTTCCCAGTTGGGAGGACATGCCTACCCAGTACCATGTGGTGAGGGGTATGGCCTCTCTGCCCGTGGTGCGCTATGTGGGCGCCACCCGGGTGTGGCTCAAGCACTGGAACGATGTGTACGATCAGCGCCCCGTGCGCTGATCCAGGCGCAAAACAAAAGGGAAGGCACGCGATGCGTGCCTTCCCTTTTTTGCCTTCTATTACGGCCGCAGCAGCCGGCCCTCGGCCAAATCGGCCTCAGCCTGCGCCTTCAGTAGCACATGTTGTTTCTTGCCGGTAGCTGTATAGGGCAGCTCCTTTACAATGCAGTAATACCGCGGGCATTTATAGCCGGAGATGTCGTTGCTCTCCACGCAGAAGCGGTTGAGCTCCTGCACGGTGAGGGACTCGTCCTCGGCGATGACGTAGGCCGCCACGCACTGGCCCCGGGAGGGGTCTGGCACCCCCACCACCATGCAGTCCCGCACTTTGGGGCAGGTGCAGATCACTGCCTCCAGCTGGGCGGGGTAGATGTTCTCACCCATGCAGACGATCATGTCGTCCCGCCGGCCGGTGACGGACACGAAGCACTCTTCGTTCCACGTACCCATGTCCTTGGTGTAGAACCAGCCCTTGTAGTACTTTTCCCGGGTCTGCTCTTCGTTGGCGGTGTAGCACAGGGCGGACTTCCCGGCGGTGAAAATGATGATCTCGCCGGGTGTGACGCCGTCCTGCGGGACCACCTCGTCAGGCTCCGCCCGGCGGTCGTCATAGACCCGCACCACCCGCACCTCGTCGTCGGTGCAGGCCCGGCCGGCGCTGCCGGCCATGGCGGGCAGATCCTCCGGACGGAGAAAGCTGTTCCAGAAGGTCTCGGTAGTGCCGTAGCCGTTGAAAATGCGGGGGGTCAGCAGTTGCTGATAGCGGATGCAGTCGCTCTTTTCCAGCGGAGCGCCCATGGTGACGATGCCGTGGAGCCCGGACAGGTCCGCGGGATGCTTCTCCTGCCGCTTGGCCAGATTCTCCAGCGCGGAGGGTACGCCAATAAGGAAGGTCACGCCGTAGTCCTGCACGTAGTCGAAGCAGGCCTTGGCGGTGAACATCCGCAGGATGACCAGCGAGGCCCCGGCGTAGAAGGTGGGGTTGATACCGCCGGAGTGAAGCCCGCCCCGGTGGAACCACGGGGTCATGTTCATGGTCACGTCCTGGGGCGTGAGGGGGAAGTGCATGATGGTGTCGTGGGCGGACATGACCTCGTTAATGCTGTTCAGCGGCACGCCCTTTGGGGTCCCAGTAGTGCCGGAGGTGCCAAAGCGGGTGACCTCGGCATAGATGTCGGGCTCGTAGTCCACGGGGGGCTCCTCCGTGCTGCCCTGAGCCAGAAACTCGTCAAAGAACTGATGCCCCTGGGGCAGGGAAGGACGCTGGCCACGGTAATCTACCGCCAGCACCACAGGGGGCTTGTACTCGGACAGCTCCAGAGCCTTCCATGCCATGTCCTTCACATCGCAGTCGTAGACGTAGACCTTGGGCCGGTCCCGGTCGATGAGCCGGGAGGTCTCCCCGGCGGCGAGGTTGAAGTTGGCGGGGCTGTTGATGGCCCCCAGCTTCTGGGGCGCGATGTAGCACAGCGCGAACTGGGGGGAATTGTACAGCTGATACAGCACCAGATCGCCCTGTCCCACGCCGCGGGCCTTCATGGCGTTGGCGAAGCGGTTTACGTCCTCGTTCAGCTCCCGGTAGGTCCAGCTGCGGCCTGCCATAGGGTCGGTCATGGCCGTCTTGTTGGGGAAGCGGCGCACATTGCGCATATAGCCGTTGACCCATGTAAAGCTGCGCTCGAAGTGGGCGCGGAAGCCGGCGGCGTCGTAAGTGTATTCCATAGAAACCTCCTGTTAATATGCGGGTCGGAAAGGGAAAAGCCTTGCTGGTCCTGAGCAAGTCGATTTGGTTAGGCGCGGCCCACGATGACGCAGGAGTTCTGGCCGCCGAAGCCCATGGAGTTGGAAAGGGCGGCAGAAATGTCCTGCTGCGGGGCATCCGGCCCCACCAGATACAGGTCGCAGGCCGGGTCCTGATGGGCCAGGCCCACGCTGGCGGGCAGATAGCCGGTCTCTACGGCCTTCACGCAGGCGATGACCTCGGCAAGACCGCCGGCGCCCATCATGTGGCCGGTGGCGCCCTTGGTGGAGCTCACCGCTATGGGCAGACCGCCGAACACGCTGTGGATGGCCATGGTCTCGGCCACGTCGCCCTTGGGGGTGGCGGTGCCGTGGGCATTGATGTAGCCAATATCCTCCGGCTTCAGACCCGCGTCCGCCAGCGCCAGCTTCATGCAGGCGGCGGCCCCGGCCCCGTCGGGGGCGGGGGAGGCGGGGTGGAAGGCGTCGGTGTTGTTGGCGCAGCCCAGCAGCACGCCAAGGATCCTGGCGCCCCGGGCCTTGGCGGTGCTCTCCCGCTCCAGCAGGATGGCGCCGCCGCCCTCGCCCAGCACAAAACCGTTGCGGGCCTGATCGAAGGGCAGGCTCTCCCCGGTAGGGGAGAGGGCCTGGATCTTGCTCAGACTCTGGATCAGGGTGGGGCAGATGGCGGCCTCTCCGGCCATGACCACCATGGCGTCGGCCATGCCGGTACGCAGGAACATGGCGGCCAGCGTGATGGCGTCCCCGCCGGAAGAGCAGGCGGTGCTGACGGTCATGCTGGGGCCGGTGAGCTTGTGGGTGATGGAGAAGTGGGCGGCGGCGATGTTGCCCATGCACTTGACCAGCAGTTTGGGCTCAGCAGAGCGGCCCTTCAGGTCCAGATCGCTCTGTGCCCGGCTGATGATGCTGATGCCGTGGAGGGCCGTGCCCATGACCACGCCGGTGCGGTCAGAGCCGTCCAGCCCGCTGCCGGCAAAGGCCTCTTCCGCGGCGGCATAGGCGTACTGGGCGTAGGGCTCCATGTCCAGCGCCAGCCGGTTGGGCATGTGCTCCTTGGCGTGGAACTCCTTCACCTCCGCCGCCCGGTGGATGGGCAGGGAGGAGGTGTCGATCTGCTGGATGTCGCCGATGCCGCAGGTCCCGGCCCGCAGGCCGGCCCAGAAGGCGTCCACGCCGATGCCGATGGGGGTCACGGCCCCCATACCGGTGATGACGATGCGCTCGCTCATGCCTCAGCGCCTCCTACCTTGCGGAAGGCCAGGCAGGCGTTGTGGCCGCCGAAGCCGAGAGAGGAGGACATGGCCACCTCGAAATCTCCCTTCCGGGCAGTGAGGGGGGCATAATCCAGATCGCAGTCGGGATCGGGGACCTCCAGACCGATGGTGGGGGGCGCAATGCCGTCCCGCAGGGCCAGCACGGAGGCCACGGCCTCAGCGCCGCCCGCCGCGCCCAGCATATGGCCGGTCATGGACTTGGTGGAGCTGATGACGATGCGGCGGGCCCGCTCCTCGCCGAGGGCTTTCTTCACGGCCAGAGTCTCGATACGGTCGTTCATGGGGGTGCCGGTGCCGTGAGCGTTGAAATACACCTTGTCGGTGTCTACGCCGCACTCGTGCCACGCGTCGGCGATGGCCCGGGCGCCCTCGGTGGCCTCGGGGTCGGGGGCGGTCATGTGGTAGGCGTCGCAGGTGGAGCCATAGCCTGCCAGCTCGGCGTAGATCTTTGCGCCGCGGGCCTTGGCGTGCTCCATCTCCTCCAGAACCAGCACGCCGGCGCCCTCACCCATGACGAAGCCGCCGCGCCGCTTGTCGAAGGGCAGGGAGGCGTGCAGGGGGTCCTCCACGGTGGACAGGGCCTGCATGTTGGAGAAGCCGGCAGCGGCCAGCGCATTCACCGTGGCCTCGGCGCCGCCGGCGATCATGGCGTCGGTGTAGCCGTGGCGGATGAGACGCATGGCCTCGCCAATGGCGTTACTGCCGGAGGCGCAGGCCGTGACCATAGGCAGGGCAGGGCCCTTGCAGCCATAGCGCATGGCGATCATGCTGGAGGCCATGTTGGCGATCATGCTGGGGATAAAGTAGGGGGACACGCGGCGGGGGCCCTTTTCCAGCAGCTTCTGATGCTCCGCCATGAAGGTGGCGATGCCGCCGATGCCGGTGCCGATGTAGACGCCGAAGCGCTCGCCGTCCACGGTGCCGGCGATGCCGCTGTCCTCCATGGCCTGCACAGCGGCGGCCATGGCAAACTGGGTGTAGATATCGCTGTGCATCACGTCCAGCTTTTCCATGTAGTCCTTGGGCTCAAAGTCCCGGACCTCAGCGGCCACCTTGACTTTGTAGTCGGTGGCATCGAACTTGGTGATGGGGCCGATGCCGCACTTGCCGGCGATGAGGGAATTCCAGAAAGTCTCGACATTATTGCCCACGGGGCTGATAACGCCCAGACCGGTCACTGCGATCCGTTTCATAAATTGCCTCCAGCTTCTTCCACCAGCAGAGCTTCCAGCTGCCGGCTGTATTCAGGATTGGTCTTCTTGAGTTTCAGGGGGACGCGGCTCTCCGCGTCCAGAAAACAGTGCTCACTTTCGCCCTCGGCCAGCAGCACGCCGGTCTCGCCGTGGCGGATCTCGTAGCGGTAGCAGGCGCGCACGCCATTGTAATAGCTCAGGAAAGTGCGGATGGCGATGGGATCGTCATACCGGGCGGATACCCGGTAGCGGCAGTTGACGCCCAGCACCGGCATGATGATGCCGTGGGCCTCCACATCGTGGTAATCCACGCCATTTTTGCGCATATAGTCCGTCCGGGCCTCTTCCATCCAGCGGATGTAGTTGGAGTGGTGGACGATGGCCATCTGGTCGGTCTCGTAGTAGTAGACCTTGCGGCAGTAGGGGGTGGCGTCCATCAGATATCACCTCTTCCAATGCGGCGGAACCGCTGATAGCGGTCCTCCAGCAGCTCCGGCAGGGGCTTGGCGGCCAGCGCGTCCAGCTCAGCCCGGAGGTCGGCGGCCAGCTTGTCATAGAAATCAGGTTTCCCCAGTTCGGCCTCGGGGATGATCTGCTCGATCATGCCGTTTTCCAGCGCGTCCTGAGCGGTGAGCTTCAGCTGCTGAGCGGCCTGCTCGGCCAGTGCGGCGTCCTTCCAGAGGATGCTGGCGCAGCCCTCGGGAGAGATCACGGAGTACACTGCATTCTCCAGCATCCACACCCGGTCGGCCACGGCCAGCGCCAACGCGCCGCCGCTGCCGCCCTCGCCCACCAGCACGGAGATCGCAGGCGTCTTGAGTGCCATCATCTCCATCAGGTTCTCGGCGATGGCCTGACCCTGACCCCGCTCTTCCGCGCCAATGCCGCAGTATGCGCCGGAGGTGTCCACAAAGCAGATCACCGGCCGGTGGAATTTCTCTGCCTGCTTCATCAGCCGCAGGGCCTTGCGATAGCCCTCCGGGTTGGGGGCGCCGAAGGAGCGCAGCGTGCGTTCCTTGGCGGTGTGGCCCTTTTCGATGGCGATGACGGT
This sequence comes from uncultured Oscillospiraceae bacterium, assembly GCA_934667095.1. Lineage (GTDB taxonomy): Bacteria > Bacillota > Clostridia > Oscillospirales > Oscillospiraceae > Enterenecus. The sequence continues at coordinate 48,531 of CAKULE010000015.1, forward strand.
CACCGCAGTGGTGCCCAGCCAACCGAGGCCGCCCACCACCGCCGGGTCGTCCCCGAAGCGGCGGTCGCCGTGGAGCTCTACAAAATCAGAGAAAATGTTGCGGATATAGTCGCTGCCGGTGGGGCGCTTGTTGCTCCGGGCGAGCTTGACCTTCTCATAAGGAGTGTTCATTTCCGCTCACCTCCGCAGTGCATGTTCAGCAGCCGGGTGATGATCTGTTTCTGCCGGACCCGGGGGACGATGGCGTCCACAAAGCCGTGCTGAAGCATGCTCTCCGCTGTCTGGAAGCCCTTGGGCAGAGGCTTGCGGGTGGTCTGCTCCACCACGCGGGCCCCGGCAAAGCCGATGCAGGCCCCGGGCTCTGCCAGAATGACGTCGCCCTCCATGGCAAAGCTGGCCGTGACCCCGCCGGTGGTGGGGTCGGTGAGCAAAGGCAGGTAGAACAGCCCTGCGTCGCTGTGGCGCTTGACGGCGCCGCTGGTCTTGGCCATCTGCATGAGGGAGAACAGGCCCTCCTGCATCCGGGCGCCGCCGGACACGGTGACTCCTACCACGGGCAGCCGGTGGTAGGTGGCGTACTCGAACAGGCGGGTGATCCGCTCGCCCACGGCGGCCCCCATGGAGCCCATCATGAACCGGGGCTCCATCAGGAACAGGCAGCACTCGTTTCCGCCGATGCGGGCGGTGCCGCACACCACGGCTTCGCTTTCCCGGCTGGACACCCGGGTGGTCTCCACCTTCTCCATATAGTGGGGGAAGGCGAGACGGTCACAGGTCTCCACATCGGAGAACAACTCCTCAAAGCTGTTCTTGTCGGCGAGGTAGCGCAGGCGCTGCCGGGCGCTCATGCGGAAGTGATACCCGCAGGAGCACACATTGAGATTGCTCCACAGCACGCTGACCGGCACGGCCTTGCGGCAGTTGGGGCAGGTCTTTTCCGGTTCACTGGCGTCGCTCTGCACCGGGGCGGCGCTGCGGCCGCCGGACTCCAGCTCGTTCTTGGGCTGGAAGATGAAATTCAGAAAGGCCATAGCTCAGTTTCCTTCCAAAATGGTCAGATCATAGTTTCCGGAGGAGAACCGGGGATCGGAAATGATCCGCAGCTGCTCCTCAATGTTGGTGGGGATGCCCTCGATGACCAGCTCACACAGGGCGGCCTTCATCTTGCGCAGGGCTTCCTCGCGGGTGGCGGCATAGACGATGAGCTTGCCGATGAGGGAGTCGTAGAAGGGGCTCACCTGAACGCCCTGCACCAGATAGGTGTCAAAGCGGACAAAAGGCCCGCCGGGCACGTGCAGCATGGTGAGCGTGCCGGGGGAGAGGGCGTTGATGCGGCACTCCAGCGCCACGCCGCTGAGGCGGACCTGCTCCTGACTGAAGTTCAGGGGAATGCCTGCGGCGGTGCGGATCTGCCACTTGACCAGATCATAGCTCGTGAGTATCTCGCTGACGCCGTGCTCCACCTGAAGCCGGACGTTCATCTCCATAAACCACAGCTGGCCGCTCTGGTCCAGCAAAAACTCAAGAGTGCCAACGCCTGTATAGCCGATCTGCTTGACGGCCTCGGCGACATCCCGCAGGAGTTGCTCCCGCTGCCCTTGTCCGATGGCAGGGGAGGGGGACTCCTCGATCAGCTTCTGGTGGTGCCGCTGGACGGAGCAGTCACGCTCACCGAGGCAGACCACGTTGCCGAACTCATCGGCCAGCACCTGCACCTCAATGTGCCGGGCGGGGTGGATCAGCTTCTCCAGATAGAGGGCTCCGTCGCCAAAGGCGGCCTCGCCCTCAGCCACAGCCAGCGGGTAGGCCAGTGCCAGCTCCGCCGGGGAGCCGATGACCCGGATGCCCCGTCCGCCGCCGCCCGACCGGGCCTTGAGCATGACGGGGTAGCCGATCTGCTCCGCCGCCCGGGCGGCCTCTTCCAGATCGGCCAGCACGTTGGTGCCGGGGATGGGGTGGAGGGAGGTGTGGGCAATGACCTGCTTGATGTGGGCCTTGTCGCTGATGCGCTCCATGCAGCCCGCGTCGGGGCCGATGAAGGCGATGCCGTTCTTACGGCAGGCCAGCGCGAACTGGGCGCTCTCAGACAGAAAGCCGTAGCCCGGATGGATGGCCTGCGCGCCGGAGACCAGCGCGGCGCTGATGATGCGGTCCTGACAGAGATAGCTGTCCTTGGCGGAGGAGGGGCCGATGCACAGCGCCTCGTCCGCCAGCGCCACATGGAGGCAGTCCTTGTCCGCCTCGGAGTAGACGGCCACGGTGGAAATGCCCATTTCCTTGCAGGCACGAATGATACGCACGGCGATCTCGCCGCGGTTTGCGATCAGAATTTTAGAGAACATGGCTTACTTCTCCACCAAGGCGAAGGAGAACTCCGCCTTGACGCACAGCTTGCCGTCCACCCAGCCGGTGCCCTCGGCAAAATAGAAGGGCCGTCTCACCTTGGTGACCTTGCAGCGGGTCTCGAACAGGTCCCCGGGCTTTACCGGGGACTTGAACCGGACGTTGTTCAGTCCGGTGTACATGGGCTGGCAGTTCTCAGACATCTCGCTGGCCAGCAGGGCGCAGGTGGACTGCGCCAGAATCTCGCACAGGATGACGCCGGGCACCACGGGATTGCCGGGGAAGTGGCCCTTCAGGAACCACGCGTCCTCCGGGATGCGGAAGGTGCCGTGGGCCTCGTCGCCCTCGCGTTCCACGGTGTCCAGCAGGAGCATCCCGTCCCGGTGGGGCATGATCTGCATGATCTCATTGCGGTCCATGGCTCAATCCTCCCGGATCCGGAACAGAAGGCAGCCGTAATCCACCGGCTGGCCGTCCTGCACGCAGATCTCCGTGATGGTGCCGTCCTGCTCGGCGGTCACCTCGTTCATCAGCTTCATTGCCTCAATGATGCACAGGGTATCGCCCTTTTTCACGTGGTCGCCCACCCGGACAAAGGGGTCAGAGTCCTCCGTGGGGGCGGCGTAGAATACGCCCACCATGGGGGAGCACACGCCGGCGGCGCTGTCCACCGGCGCGGCGGGCTGGGGCTGAGCTGCGGGGGCGGCGGGGAGCTGGACCGCGGCGGGCACGCCCTGCCGCTCCAGACGGATAAAGGTACCGTTCGCATCCTTGAACTCCATGCCGGTGAGACCCAGCTCCTGCATCAGCTGAGCGTATTTGCGGATCTCGGCTTCGCTCATAGTTGTATCACCTCAAATGGTTTCAAATGGCGATCCCGCCGTCCACCCGCAGGACCTGACCTGTGATGTAGTCGGACTGGACCAGAAAGACCACCGCATCGGCGATCTCATCGGGCCGGCCCATCCGGCCCAGCGGGACGGAGGCGGCCAGCTGTTCGGGATCAGCGCCCATGGCGGCGGTCATGTCGGTGGCCACAAAGCCGGGAGCCACCGCGTTGCAGGTGACGCCCCGGGGGGCCAGCTCCCGGGCCACAGTCTTGGTCAGGCCGATGACGCCCGCCTTGGAGGCGGAATAGTTGGCCTGACCGGCGTTACCGATGATGCCGGCCACGGAGCTGATGTTAACGATCCGGCCGCCCCGGTTGCGGATAAAGATGCCGGAGCAGTGGCGGATCATGTTGAACGTGCCCTTCAGGTTTGCGGCGACGACGTCGTCAAAGTCGGCCTCCCGCATGGCGGCCACCAGGCCGTCCCGGTTGATGCCGGCGTTGTTCACCAGAATATTTACCGTGCCGAACTCGGCCTTCACGGCGTTGACGGTCTCCTTGACGGCGGCGAAGTCGGCCACATTGCACTGGTAGGCCGCGGCCTTCACGCCGTACTTCTCCCGGCAGGCGGAGCACACGGCCTCTGCCGCGTCCTGCCGGCCGGCGTAGATGACAGCCACATTGCAGCCCAGCGCGGCCAGCCTCTCGGCGATGGCGGCGCCGATGCCCCGGGATCCGCCGGTGACGATGGCGACCTTATCCTTCAGCTCCATCAGCCCAGCACCCCCTCGACGGCCTTGTGCAGGTCATCACTCTTTTCCGCGGAGAAGGTGCGCACGCTCTTGTCGGTCTTGGCGATGAGGCCGCACAGGGTACGGCCGGGGCCCACCTCGATGAAGGTGTCCGCGCCGGCGTCGATCATATTGCGCACGGTGGCCTCCCACAGGACGGGGTGGTCGATCTGCTCCGCCAGCACAGGCAGTACATCCCCGCCATAGGGCTGGGCGGTGCGGTTGGCGTAGACGGGCAGGGCAGGTGCCTTCAGGGTGCTGGCGCGCAGGTCGCCCTCAAAGCCCTTGGCGGCCTCCGCCATATAGGGGGAGTGAAATGCCCCCCGGACCTTCAGGGGCATGGCCCGTCCGCCGGCAGCCTTGACGGCGGCGGCGAAGGCGTCCATCTGGGACGCCAGACCGGAGACCGTCACCTGCCCCGGGCAGTTATAGTTCACGGGGTAGACCCCCTCGAACTGCGCGCACAGCTCTTCCACGGCGCTGTTCTCCAGCCGGAGGACGGCGGCCATGGCGGTGTCCTGCGCCTCGGAGGCGGCCTGCATCCGCTCCCCCCGGCTGCACACCAGCTGAAAACCGGTGTCAAAGTCCATCACGCCGGCGAAGGTCAGGGCGGCCAGCTCCCCGAGGGAGAAACCTGCGGCCATTTCGGCGTGAACGCCGGCCTCCTCCAGCGCAGCGGCGGCAGCCAGCTCCACGGTGAACATGCAGGGCTGGGTGTTCTTGGTCTCCTTCAGCTCCTCGTCGGTGCCCTCGAAGCACTGGCGGGAGGTGCCGGGACGAATGGCGTCCGCCCGGTCAAAAATGGCCCGGGCCGCGGCGGAGCTGTCATAGAGCTCTTTTCCCATGCCGGGGTACTGGGCCCCTTGACCGGAGAATACAAATGCTATACGACCCATTTGCAGGCTCCTTTCAGAATAGGCTCGGCCTCCTCCATCACGCTGCGGACGATCTCCGCCGCAGGCTGGATCTCATGGACCATGGCGGCGATCTGGCCGGAGAGGAAGCAGCCGTGGTCGGCATCGCCCTCCTGAACGGCCAGCCGCAGGGCGCCCACGCCCATCTGCTCCAGCTCCGCGTCGTCGATGCCGCTGTACTCCGCCTTGGAGTAGTTGCGGGCAAAGGCGGTGCGCAGGCTGCGCACAGGGTGGCCCAGCCGCTTGCCGGTGACCATAGTGGCCAGATCGTTGGCCTTCAGGATCTTTTCCTTATAGGTGGGGTGGATGTTGCACTCCTCTGCACTGAGGAAGCGGGTGCCCATCTGCACGCCGCAGGCGCCCAGCATGAAGGAGGCGGCCACGCCCCGGCCGTCGGCAATGCCGCCGGCGGCGATGACGGGCAGGGTAGTGGCGTCGCACACCAGCGGCACCAGCACCATCGTGGTCAGCTCGCCCACATGGCCGCCGCTCTCGCCGCCCTCGGCGATGAGGGCGGACGCCCCCAGCCGGGTCATCAGCTTGGCCATGGCCACGGAGGCCACCACGGGGATGACCTTGATGCCGGCCTCGCGCCACGCGGCCATGTACTTGGAGGGGTTGCCCGCGCCGGTGGTGACAACGGCGACCTTTTCCTCGGCGACCACCTCGGCGACCTCATCGGCAAAGGGGCTCATCAGCATGATATTAACGCCGAAAGGGCGGGAGGTCAGGGACTTCGCCGCCCGGATCTGCTCCCGCACATACTGCGCGGGGGCGTTCCCGGCCGCGATGATCCCCAGCCCGCCGCCCTCGGATACGGCGGCAGCCAGCCTGCCGTCGGCGATCCATGCCATGCCGCCCTGAAAGACCGGGTACTCGATACCCAGCAGCTCACATAACGGCGTACGGATCATTACTTCTGCTCCATGACGCCTTCGATGAAGGCCACCAGCTCGCCCACGGTCTCGACCTTCTGGGTGAGCTCCACCTCGACACCGATCTTGTCCTCCAGGTTCATCAGCATCTCCACAGTGTCGAGAGAGTCGATGCCAAGATCCTGAAACTTGGTGTCCATGGTGATCTCGGAAGGATCACAGTCGTTACGCTCCGCGATCAGCTCGCAAATTGCCTCAAAAATCATAGGGGTTACCTCCGTTTTCTATAAATGAATGTCTCATCAAGTTATCGCTGATAACACACTGTGAGACACTACGCATTATAGCCTTCTTTCCTCTTTTAGTCAAGAGCATTTTCCCAGTTGACGGGTGCGGGAAAAGTGGATAAAATAGGGCGAAAGACGACAGGAGGGATGGCGATGGCTGGAAAAACAGCGGATCAGGCGGCCGGGACCCGGGAACGTCTGATCCGGGCAGGTGTAGAGGAGATCAACGAGTTCGGCGTGAGGGACTTCTCGACCCGGCGTGTGGCCAAGCGGTGCGGCGTGTCCTGCGCGGCACCCTATAAGCACTTCAAGGACACCAATGAGTTTGTGGCGGAGATCTTCGGCTACATGAACGGCCTCTATGAGGCGAGGCAGCGGGCGGTTCTGGCGCGCTATGCCGACAGCAGCACCCGGACTCAGCTGATCGAGATTAGTCTGGACTATATCCGCTTTCTGGTGGAGCATCCGGAATTCCGCAGGACGGTCATGCAGAAGTTTCAGGATTGTGACGAGGAGTACCGCTGTCTGAGGGGGCAGCTGAGCACTCTGACCTGCCAGACCGTGACCCGTTATTGCGAAGAAATGGGAATGCCGGAGGATGTGCGCCGGCGCAAGACCTTTATTGTTCGGGCCATCATTTACAGTGCCGCCATGTTCTTCGACAACGGCGAGCTGGAGTATAACGAGCAGAACATGGAGACCGTCCGCTCTCTGCTGGACCGGGAGTTCGATCTGCCCTGACAGGAAAAAACGGTGAAAACGGAGCTTCCGGCTTTTCGGAGGCTCCGTTTTGTGCAAAAATGTGCGTGGAAGAGGGACATATTGCAAAAATTCAACGGCCGGCTCTTTCCTTTTAAATAGAAACATGCTATACTGCCCCTATCTGCGTGTCTGCCGGCGGGGGTGAGGCGGCGCGCGGAAAGAGGATATCGGCTTTATTTTGAGATTGAGAGGATTATGGAAGAGAAAACGAAAACAACAAAAAAGAGCAGGGAACAGCGCCGCAGGGAGCTGACTCTGCTGTGGGGCTTTCTGAAGGGGAGCTGGCTCATGTTCGGCGTGAGCATCCTCATGGCTGCCCTGACGGCCCTGGCGGATATGATCAGCCCGCAGATCATCCGCGCCGCGGTGGACAACGCCATCGGAGGAAAGGCCCCCAGCTATTCCCCGTGGGTCATGTCTCTGGTGGACTCTGTGGGCGGCTTTGCCTATCTGGGGCAGCACCTGTGGATCATGGCCGCGGCAATTCTGGCGGTGGCACTGGTGAAGGTGATCTCCCAGTATGTGTACCGGGTGAGCAATACCAAGGCCTCCGAGACCATGGTGAAGACCATGCGGGACAGCCTCTTTGGCCACATCGAGCGGCTGCCCTTTGAATGGCACATGAAGAATCGCACGGGCGACATCATCCAGCGATGCACCTCGGACATCGACACGACCCGGAACTTTGTCTCCGAGCAGCTGAGCTCCATCCTGCGCATCGTCATCATGCTGGCGCTGTCCATGATTTTCATGTTCCGCATGAACGTGCTGCTGACGGTCATCGCCCTGATCCCCATGCCGGTGATCATCTGGTACTCCGCTCGGTTCCACAAGAAGATCGGCAGCGGCTTCCGGGACTGCGATGAGAGCGAGGGCAAGCTGTCCGCCATGGCTCAGGAGAATCTCACCGGCGTGCGGGTGGTGCGGGCCTTCGGCCGGGAGCGGTACGAGCGGGACCGTTTTGAGGCACAGAATGCGGAGTACACCGGCCTGTGGGTCAGACTGGCCAAGGTCATGGCCCGCTTCTGGTCGGTCTCCGACGTGCTCTCCGGCATCCAGGTGATGCTGGTGGTGGTGTTCGGCGCGGTGTTCGCCGTCCGGGGGACGATGACCTCCGGCGAGTACATTGCCTTCATCTCCTACAACGGGATGCTGGTATGGCCCATCCGGATGCTTGGCCGCATGATCTCCGAACTGAGCAAGGCCGGCGTGTCCTTGGCGCGCATCTCCGAGATCATGGAGGCGGAGCCGGAGCGCGACAAGCCTGGCGCACAGAAGGCCGACATGACCGGCGACATCGCCTTCGAGCACGTGAACTTTGCCTACGGCGGCGGCCTGCCCGTCCTGCGCGACATCGACTTCACCATGAAGGCGGGCACGACTCTCGGCATTCTGGGCGGTACAGGTTCTGGCAAATCCACCATGATGCTCCTGCTGGACAAACTCTACGAGCTCAAGCCTGAGGACGGCCGCATCACCATCGGCGGGGTGGACATCAACGACATCGACACCGCCCATCTCCGTCAAAACATTGGTATGGTGCTGCAGGAGCCTTATCTGTTCTCCCGCACGCTGGCGGAGAACATCGGCATCGCCGACCCGTCCATCGCGCTGGAGCAGATCCGGGAGGCATCCCGGGCCGCCTGCCTGGACGACACGGTGGAGGGCTTTGCCAAGGGGTACGACACCTTTGTGGGCGAACGGGGGGTCACACTGTCCGGCGGGCAGAAGCAGCGGGCGGCCATCGCCCGGGCTCTCACCCGCAATACGCCCATCATGATCTTTGACGATTCCCTGTCCGCCGTGGACGCCGAGACCGACGCCAGGATCCGCGCCGCCTTGGAGAAGCGCTTCGGCAGCGCCAGCATCATCCTCATCTCCCACCGGATTACCACCCTGTCCAAGGCGGACCAGATCCTGGTGCTGGACCGGGGCCGCATTGCCGAGCGGGGTACCCATGAGGAATTGAAGCGTGCCGGCGGCATTTACCAGCAGATCTACGAGATCCAGTCCGGCTCCGGAGAGGAGGCGGCAGTATGACCGAGCAAAAGACCGAGCAGAAGAAAAAGCTGCCCTTCTTCGGCGTGGGGAAAATGCTGCCCTATTTGAAGAAATACCGGGGCCACATGGGCATCATGGTGGGAGCCGGCCTGCTGACCAGCCTGATCGATGTATTCCTGCCCCTGCTCCAGCGGTATGCCCTCAACCACTTTGTTGAGGGCCTCGCCCTGGATACGCTGCCCTATTTCATCGTAATCTACGTGGCTGCAGTGGCCTTTGCTGCGGTAATGAGCTATATCTCATCCAAGCTGGCCACCTGCATGGAGATGTGGGTGGATCGGGACCTGCGCAACGCCGCCTTCAGCCATCTGCAGACCCTGTCCTTTTCCTACTTCAACCAGAACAGCGTGGGCTATATCCACGCCCGGGTCATCAGCGACACCGGCCGGATTGGAATGCTGTTCTCCTGGAGCCTGATGGAGTGTACCTGGCAGATATCCTATCTGGTCGGCGCCGTCATCGTGATGCTGGCAGTCAACCTAAAGCTGGCCCTGATGGTCATGGTCATCCTGCCGCTGATCGTGCTGCTGTTCTCCGTATTCCAGAAAAAGCTGCTCAAGGTCGGCAGGGAGATCCGGGAGGTCAACTCCAAGATCGTCAGCGACTTCAACGAGGGCATCACCGGAGCCAAGACCGTCAAGACGCTGGTCATAGAGGACGCCATGGAGAAACGCTTCCAGGCCGATACCGGGGAGATGCGGAGAAAATCCGTCCACTCATCCCATCTCCAGGGCCTGTTTGCCGCCACCATGAGCCTGGCCTCGTCCCTGGCGCTGGCCATCGTGCTGTGGAAGGGCGGCTACATCGCCGCCGACGAGGTGGGCACCTTCTCCATGTTCATGTCCTACGCCCAGGGCATGATGGAGCCCGTCCGCTGGATCATCAACGCCATCTCCGACCTTATCACCACCCAGGTGAATATCGAGCGCTTCACCCGCCTGATGGAGACCGAGTCCGACGTTACTGACACGCCGAAGGTTATCGCCAAGTACGGCGACAGCTTCGATCCCAAGCGGGAGAACTGGGAGCCCATCCGCGGCGATATCGAGTTCAAGGATGTGAGCTTCAAATACCCTGACGGCGACGAGTACGTGCTGGAGCACTTCGACCTGAAGATCCCCTACGGCACCAATCTGGCCATCGTTGGCGAGACTGGCGCGGGCAAGTCCACGCTGGTAAATCTGGTCTGCCGCTTTTTCGAGCCCACCTCCGGCCAGGTGCTCATCGACGGGCGGGATGCCCGGGAGCGGTCCCAGTTGTGGCTCCATTCCGCCATCGGCTACGTACTCCAGACGCCCCACCTCTTCTCCGGTACCATCCGTGAGAATCTGTTGTACGGAAATCCCAACGCCACGGAGGAGCAGATCGCCCGGGCGCTGGAGCTGGTATCGGCCCAGAGCGTGGTGGACCATCTGGAGAAGGGGCTGGAGACCGACGTGGGCGAAGGGGGCGACCTGCTCTCCACCGGCGAGAAGCAGCTGATCTCCTTTGCCCGGGCCATTCTGGCCGACCCCCGTATTTTGGTGCTGGATGAGGCCACTGCCTCGGTGGACACGATGACTGAGCAGAAGATCCAGTCCGCCATCGATACCATCATTCAGGGCCGGACCTCCATCGTCATTGCCCACCGGCTGTCCACGGTGAAGAACGCCGACCTCATTCTGGTGGTGCAGGACGGAAGGATCGTGGAACAGGGCCGCCACGCCGAGCTGCTGAAGGCGAAGGGCTATTACTACCGCCTGTACACCCGGCAGTACGAGGATGAAGCCACCGGCGCACTGCTGGGCGGTCTTGCCGACGCCTGAGCCTATACTCGACTCTTATCCCCGGACGGCACAGCCGTCCGGGGATGTTTTTTACTCAAGCCAGAACAGGGGAGGGGCAGAGTGCAAAAAAAGCCGGACAGCCTGCCGCGGAGTTCGTGCACACTAACCAAACTTGGGATTTTGACAGTTTTTTCACGGATACCCTATTGACAAACCATAGTTAGTTATATTAAACTGACTTGAAGTTAAGGGGTGTTAACCCCTTTTGCCGGCATTTTCGCTGGAATTATCGGAGGAAAGGATGTGACCTTCATGCTGCCGCTTGCTGTCGCGGATACCGACCGGGAGCTTGTGATCCACAAGATCGGCGGAAGTCCCGAGGTGAAGAAGCATCTGGAGGATCTGGGCTTTGTGGCCGGAGGGACGGTCACCGTGGTGTCCGCTCTGGGCGGAAACATCATCGTCAAGGTCAAGGAGGCCCGGGTGGCCATCAGCGAAGAGATGGCCCGCAGGATCATGGTCAATTGATATTTTTTGTAGAAGGAGCGAGAGATACATGAAGACACTGAAGGAAGTCAAAGTGGGGGAGACCGTCAAGGTCGTCAAGCTCCACGGCGAGGGCCCTGTCAAGCGCCGCATCATGGACATGGGTATCACCAAAGGTACCGAGGTCTTTGTCCGCAAGGTCGCCCCGCTGGGCGATCCCATTGAAGTCACTGTCCGGGGCTATGAGTTGAGTCTGCGCCGGGCGGACACCGAAATGATCGAGGTCGAGTAAGTTTTGTTTGCAAAATGGTTAAATGTTTTTAACCAGGGAGGAGCAGTAAGTAATTATGGATAAGCAGATTAAAATTGCCCTTGCGGGCAACCCTAACTGCGGTAAGACAACGCTCTTCAATGCGTTGACCGGCTCCAACCAGTTCGTTGGTAACTGGCCGGGCGTTACCGTGGAGAAAAAGGAAGGACGGCTGAAGAAGCACGACGACGTGGTCATCATGGACCTGCCCGGCATCTACTCCCTGTCCCCCTACACGCTGGAGGAGGTCGTTGCCCGTAACTACCTCATCAACGAGCGGCCCGACGCTGTGCTGAACATCATCGATGGCACCAACCTGGAGCGTAACCTCTACCTGACCACTCAGCTGACCGAGCTGGGTATCCCCGTGGTCATCGCCATCAACATGATGGACGTGGTCCGCAAGAACGGCGACAAGATCAACGTGCCCGAGCTCTCTCGTGAGCTGGGCTGCGAGGTTATTGAGATCTCCGCACTGAAGGGTGACGGTATTATGGAGGCTGCCGAGGCCGCCGTGGCCGCCGCCAAAGGCACCAAGACCGTCCCCATGCACACCTTCTCCGGCCCTGTGGAGCATGCCATTGCCCACATCGAGGAGGCTGCGGTACATAACATGCCCGAGGAGCAGCAGCGCTGGTACGCCATCAAGATCTTCGAGCGCGACGACAAGGTGCTCCAGCAGCTGTCCATCCCCGCCGATGTGATGGCTCACATCGAGACCGACATCAAGGCCGCCGAGACCGAGCTGGACGACGACTCCGAGAGCATCATCACCAACGAGCGGTACGTTTACATCGCCGAGATCATCAAGAGCTGCTACAAGAAGAAGAGCGTGGGCAAGCTGTCCACCTCCGACAAGATCGATAAGATCGTCACCAACCGCTGGCTGGGCCTGCCCATCTTCGCGGTGGTCATGTTCCTTGTTTACTACATCGCCATGGTGGCCGTGGGCGCTCCCGCCACTGACTGGGCCAACGATGGCGTGTTCGGCGATGGCTGGCATCTGCTGGGCATCGGTTCCTCCGCCTACAACGATGTTGCCGACGAGTACACCGCCGCTTCTCAGGCGGCGCAGGCCTTCACCGGTGTCGAGATCGACACCGAGGCTGAGGACTTCGACGCCGACGCCGTCCTGGAGGAGCTGAAGAACTTCCAGCCCGAGTCCGACACCGCCACCATTGACGTGGAGGACGAGGAGACTCTGGCTATCAACAAGATGACCGCCTACTATGATGCCATTCCCGATGATGCAGACGAGGACTCCTCCGTTGGCATGACCTATCGGGACGCTGTGGTCTACTTCGAGAAGAACGGCTTCGACGAGCCCGATCCCGCCGACTACGGCGTGTGGGTGCCCGGCGTGCCCGTGCTCATTGGCAACGCTTTGGAGGCCGCCAACGCTGCCGACTGGCTCAACGGTCTGATCCTTGACGGTATTGTGGCCGGCGTGGGCGCCGTGCTTGGCTTCGTGCCCCAGATGCTGGTTCTGTTCCTGATGCTGGCCTTCCTGGAGGCCTGCGGCTACATGGCCCGTATCGCCTTCGTGCTGGACCGTATCTTCCGGAAGTTCGGCCTGTCCGGCAAGTCCTTCATCCCCATGCTCATCGGCGTGGGCTGCGGCGTGCCCGGCATTATGGCCTCCCGTACCATCGAGAACGAGCGTGACCGCCGTATGACGATCATGACCACCACCTTCATCCCCTGCGGCGCTAAGGTGCCCTTCATTTCCATGGTCGCCGGTGCTCTGTTCGGTGGTAGCGCACTGGTCTCCACCTCCGCCTACTTCATCGGCATGGCCGCCATCATCATCTCCGGCATCATGCTGAAGAAGACCAAGATGTTCTCCGGCGAGCCCGCTCCCTTCGTTATGGAGCTGCCCGCGTACCACTGGCCCACCCTGAGCAACGTGCTCCGCTCCATGTGGGAGCGCGGCTGGTCCTTCATCAAGAAGGCCGGCACCATCATCCTGCTGTCCACCATCCTGGTGTGGTTCACCACCTACTTCGGCTGGGTTGACGGCACCTTCCAGATGCTGGCCGAGGATCAGATCGACGCCTCCATTCTGGCGCGGATCGGCAGCGTGCTGGCTGTGATCTTCAAGCCTCTTGGCTGGGGCACTTGGCAGGCCGCCGTGGCCTCCCTCACCGGCCTTGTCGCCAAGGAGAATATCGTCGGTACGCTCGGTATCCTCTACGGCGGTGGTGACCTGAACGTGTATCAGAACATTGCCAACGCCTTCACTGGCATCACCGGCTACTCCTTCCTGGTGTTCAACCTGCTGTGCGCCCCCTGCTTCGCGGCTATCGGCGCGATCAAGCGTGAGATGAACAACTCCAAGTGGACTTGGTTTGCCATCGGCTATCAGTGCGGCTTCGCTTACGCTATTGCTCTGATGATCAACCAGTTCGGCAACCTCTTCACCGGCCACGTGAACGTGATCGGCCTGATCTTTGCCATTGCGGTCCTTGTGTTCATGCTCTACATGCTCTTCAAGCCCTACAAGGAGGCTACCAAGCTCAAGACCGCAGTCAAGGCCTGAACCTGAGCATAGCCCACCTGTCTGATTTGTGAAAGGAGTGAATTTGTTATGCTGTTATGGCTGAAGGAAAATTTGGGAACGATCCTGATTTGTATTGTATTGCTTGCCATCGTCGTGGCGATCTCCGCCTACCTGATCCGAAGCAAAAAGCAGGGCAAATCCTCCTGCGGCAGCAACTGCGCCCACTGCGCCATGCATGGCCAGTGCCACAAGGGACAATGACACAGGAGTTACCCCCCTCTTGAATCCGCCGGGCGGACTGCAAAAGCGGTCCGCCCGGCGGACTTTTGCGTTTTGCGACAGAAAGCTAAGTATTTTCCGGATAACGGGAAATACTTTTTTAAACGCAAAAAAGTGTTGACAAGCTCAGTAGGATATGGTATTCTGAACTTGGTTAGAGAAATCTAACTATATTTTTAATGGATTAGTTAGATTGATCTAACTGAAAGGGGCGGCACGGAATGAGTATTGTGATCCTTGGTGGAAATGAGTGTATGGAGTGCCGCTATCGGGAGCTTTGCGAGTCCTACGGATGCCGGGTGAAGATTTTCACCAAGCCCGCAGGCGGCCTGCGGCGCAAGATGGGCTGTCCCGACCTGATGGTGTTTTTTACCAACACCATGTCCCACAAGATGGTCCAAGGGGCGCTGAGCGAGGTAAAGGGTCAGCGAACGGTGATCGAGCGCTGCCACACCAGCTCTCTGGCGGCCCTGAGAGGTATTCTGGAGAGGCACACGGGAAGGGAGGAGGCGGCCTGTGTCGGATGAACTGATGGTGCGTCAGTGCGCCCCCACCCTGGCCGGGATCAAGACCGGAAGTCTGTTCTCCTGTCCCTATGACAGCAGAGAAGCGCTGCTGGCGGAGATCAAAGACCTCAACCGCAGGCTGGTACCCAAGGGCCTCTACCTGCTGCCCATGCGCTTTGGCCGCCGGGCGATGTTGTACCTCTACCGTCCGGACCGCCTGTCCCATGATCTGACCGACAAGCTGGCAGGGAAAATCCTCGCCGATGCCGGCTATCAGGGCAAGAGCGCCGGACAGTGTGTTGCCGAGCTGGCCCGCCGTCTGCGCACGCAGGAGCGGTTCCCCCATGAGGTAGGGCTGTTCCTCAGCTATCCTCCGGAGGACGTGAAGGGTTTTATTGACAATCAGGCGGGCAACTTCAAGTGTGTGGGCCTCTGGAAGGTCTATGGGGACGAAGCGCGGGCGCGGGCGCTTTTCCGGCGCTATGGCAGGTGTACGGCGGATTACTGCCGGTGCCTGAGCGCGGGCCGCAGGCTGGATGATCTGGCCGTGGCCATGTGAGACATAATTTGAAAGGAAGTCATTAAAATGAGCAAAACTGCAGTGATCTATTGGAGCGGCACCGGCAACACCGAGGCCATGGCCAACGCCGTGCTGGAGGGCATGAAGGAGGCCGGGGCCGATGCGGTCCTGCTGACCCCTGATAAGGTGGATGTGAGCATCCTGTCCGACCTGACCGGCGTTGCTATGGGTTGCCCGGCTATGGGTGCCGAGGTGCTGGAGGAGTCCGAGTTCGACCCCATGTTCCAGTCCATCAAGGGCAGCCTGGGCGGTAAGAAAGTGGCGCTGTTCGGCTCCTACGGCTGGGGCGATGGCGAGTGGATGCGCACCTGGGAGTCTGACTGTGACGATGCCGGCGTGTCCCTGACCTGTGAGAGCGTGACCTGCGCCGGCAGCCCGGACGGCGATGTGCTTCAGGCATGCCGCGAGCTGGGCAAGGAACTGGCCTGAAAACGCCATGTGGGCGCGCAGAATGCTGCAGGGCAAGCTGATTACGCTGCTGCTGGCCTTCCTCATGGTGGCGGCTGCTGTGGCGGTGGAGCACCTGTGAGAGAGGCGCAGGCCCTGAACTGAATTGGATCGCAGGCGGTCTTCGGCTTATTGCTGCCGGAGGCCGCCTGTTTCTGAAAAGCTGCTGACAAAAAGTCAGGAGAAATTTTAAAATACCTCTTGCATTTCCAGGCAGGCTGTGGTATTATGTCCAAGGCTCAAGTGAGCCAAGTAAATATCATCCGGGTGTGGCGAAGTTTGGTATCGCGCTTGACTGGGGGTCAAGAGGCCGCAGGTTCAAGTCCTGTCACTCGGACCATGGCGAGTGTTCTTACAGCATTTGAAAGGCTGTTAAGAACACTCGCTTTTTCATACAGCGAGTTGACCTGGGG
>CAKULE010000016.1 GCA_934667095.1 uncultured Oscillospiraceae bacterium
GCAGAAAATCCGTGATGGAATTTTCAGAGCATTGGCAGGACTTGTTGAGATTTCCTTGGAATGATTTCGCTCTGCTGGTTTGCGGTAGTTTTCGCTGATTTCGGTATCTATGCGCAGACTTGTTGTATGCTTGGGCGGTTTTTCTTCCGATATGTCCCTATGCGTCGCTCACAAGTCTTTCCGCTGCGGCTGTTAAGTTAAGGCGGCATTTCTTTTTTGAAAAACGCCGTTTTTGAGGGGGAAAAACAGGCTTTTTGAAAAAATGCGTTGAGGGGGGCCGGTGTCCGCAAACACCGCCCCCTCTTTTTTGTCAAGCGGCTACGCGGTAGACAAATCCCGCGAAACCTTTCACTTTCAAGTTCCGCTCGTCCTGCCTGTTCGGGCGGATGGGGATGGTGTACCGCGCGATTTCCTCCAACAGCTTTTCACTGTCCGCGCGGGGCGTTCGCAAGAACTCCTTTCAAAACCTCTATCGGCTATTATCAGCGTTTTTTGCGCAAATGTGCTGCGTTTCAGCATTTCAACCAACGCGCCGATTTCGTCTTTCTTTGGCTCCGGCTGTATGACCAAGTCGTCAAAGGAGCCACCCTCCGCACTGATGAAAAGCCGTGTGACGGTTTCCGCCGTCAGCGCACTCTTGCGGGAAAAACGCTTGCCCCCGATGCGCTGTGCGGCGGCTCTAATTGCGGCGTTGAGTGCCACGCGAATGGATTGTATTGACATAAGAGTTAGCCTCCGAACGAAAATTCGCCGGATAAAAAGAAAACACCAACTGCACGCGCCTGCAAGGAGCGTGTGCGTTGATGCTCTGATATGTTCGCTGCTATTTCGTTGGCTGTTAAATTACTCTTTCAAATTTGGCTGTCTCTCAAATAAAAACTTCAAAAAATCTCAAAATCTCTCTAAGCGCTCACATTTTGGCTGTCTCACATACTGCCTGCGAACATCGTTCATCGCGGCGTTTGATTTACTCTATCTCCATGTGACGGAAAAGCAAGCGGATAGGGCGATTCTTTACATTTTGTTTGAAATTTGCGGTTAATTAAATGCAACAGCCAAAAAAGCACCCAGCCGTTAAGAAGAGGAAACCATCTTTCCACCCCTCAACGGCTGGGTTTTTAGATTAACTTAATGACATTGGCCGGGAGGCAGGGTGCTTTTTATGTATCGGACACTCAGCGCACGCCGAACAACAGCTCTCCGTAGGTGGGGAAGGGCCAGTGCTTGGCGGCGGTAATGGTCTCTGCTTCGTCGCACAGGACCCGCAGGCCGTCCATCTTGGGCAGGATCACGTCCCGGATGGTGTCTGCCTCGGCGGTGACACCATCCTCGCCGGCTAGCGCGGCGACGGCCGTGTCCAGTCCGTCCACAGCGGAGGCGATGCCGTCCATCAGGCCGGACAGCCGGGCGATGAGGTCCTTCTCATAGACCCCGGACAGGCCGGGCACCGCCGCGGCCTTGGCCAGCAGTGTGTCGGACAGCTCCTTCACGTACCTGCTGACGGCGGGGAGGATTTCCTTCCGGGCCATATCTACCATGGTCCGGGCTTCGATGGTCACGGTCTTGCAGTAGTTCTCCAGCGTGATCTCGTACCGGGACTCCAGCTCCGCCTTGGTGTACACTCCGTGGCGGGTGAGCATGTCCACGTTCTTTTCCTTCAGCAGGTAGGGCAGGGCGTCGGGGGTGGTGCGCAGGTTGAGCAGCCCCCGTTTCTCGGTGGCCTCGCGGATCCAGCTCTCGTCGTAGCCGTTGCCGTTGAAGATGATGCGCTTGTGCTCCCGGATGGTCTTGCGGATGAGAGCGTGGAGGGCCTCGTCAAAGTCGTCGGCGCCCTCCAGCCTGTCGGCATACTCCCGCAGGGACTCGGCCACAGCGGCGTTGAGCATGATGTTGGCGCAGGCGATGGAGTTGGAGGAGCCCACCATCCGGAACTCGAACTTGTTGCCGGTGAAGGCGAAGGGGGAGGTGCGGTTGCGGTCGGTGGTGTCCCGCAGGAAGCGGGGCAGGGCGGGCACGCCCAGCTTCATCTCGGTCCGGGCAGCGCCGCTGTATGCGGTGCCGTGGTCAATGGCCTCCAGCACGGCGGACAGCTCATCGCCGAGGAACATGGACACCACGGCGGGAGGGGCCTCATTGGCGCCCAGCCGGTGGTCGTTGCCGGCGGTGGCTACGGACAGGCGCAGCAGGTCCTGATAGTCGTCCACGGCCTGGATCACCGCGCACAGGAACAGCAGGAACTGGGCGTTCTCGTAGGGGGTGTCGCCAGGGGTGAGCAGGTTGAAGCCGGTATCGGTGGCCATGGACCAGTTGTTGTGCTTGCCGCTGCCGTTGACGCCGGCGAAGGGCTTCTCGTGCAGCAGGCACACCAGCCCGTGGCGGGCGGCCACCTTCTGCATGATCTCCATGGTCAGCTGGTTGTGGTCGGTGGCGAGGTTGGTGGTGGTGTAGATGGGGGCCAGCTCGTGCTGGGCGGGGGCCACCTCATTGTGTTCGGTTTTGGCCAGTACGCCCAGCTTCCACAACTCCTCGTTCAGGTCGGCCATGTAGGCCGCCACCCGGGGCTTGATGACGCCGAAATAGTGGTCGTCCAGTTCCTGACCCTTGGGGGGCTTGGCGCCGAACAGGGTGCGGCCGCAGAACATCAGGTCCCGGCGCTGCTTGTACAGCGCCTCATCCACCAGAAAATACTCCTGCTCCGGGCCCACGCTGGTGCGCACGCACTTCACGTCGCTGTTGCCAAACAGGCGCAGGATGCGCATAGCCTGCTTGTTCAGGGCCTCCATGGACCGCAGCAGGGGGGTCTTCTTGTCCAGCGCCTCGCCGCCGTAGGAGCAGAAGGCAGTGGGGATGCACAGGGTCTTGCCCTTGATGAAGGCGTAGGAGGTGGGATCCCACGCGGTGTAGCCCCGGGCCTCAAAGGTGGCCCGCAGGCCGCCGGAGGGGAAGGAGGAGGCGTCCGGCTCGCCCTTGATGAGCTCCTTGCCGGAAAACTCGAGGATCACCCGTCCGTCGGGGGCGGGGGAGATGAAGCTGTCGTGCTTCTCGGCGGTGACGCCGGTGAGGGGCTGGAACCAGTGGGTGAAGTGGGTGGCGCCCCGGGCCACGGCCCAGTCCTTCATGGCCGCCGCCACGGCGTCGGCCACATGGACGTCCAGCGCCGCGCCCTCGTCGATGGTCTTTTTCAGGGAGCGGTACACCTCGGGCTCCAGCATGGAGCGCATGACGCGGTCATCAAAAACAAGGCTGCCAAAGGTCTCGGTCAGTTCGGTGCTCATAGTATGTTTCTCCTCTCAATCTGATATGTCGCACGCCCGTCAGAGCGTCTCTTTTGTGTGGATCAGGTTTACGATCAGCTCGTGCCGCGGAGTGGGCACGCCGTACTTCCTGCCCAGCCGCACCACGGCGCCGTTGATGAAGTCGATTTCGGTCCTTCGGCCCCGCTCCATGTCCTGACACATGGAGGCCCGCCCGGCGGCCAGAGCCCGGGCGGCGGTCAGAACGGTCTTCTTGACCTCTGCGGGGTCGAACTGCTGGCCGTCTGCCGCGGCCACAGCTACGGCCTCGTCGATGAGGGCCTCCAGCACGACCCGGGCGTGGGGTTCCTCGGCCATCACGCCGATCTCGCACCCCAGCAGGGCGGTGACGGGGTTCACCGTCATGTTCAGGAACAGTTTTTCCCACAGGAGGTGGTTCACGTCGGCACAGGCCGCGGTGTCGATGCCGGCAGCCTGGAAGACCCCGGCCACAGTGCGGGCGGCGGCCTCGTTCCCGGCGGGGGAGCCCACGTGGGTGATCCCGGCTCCGGAGTGGAAGATGACGCCGGGGCCCTCGGCCACGCAGTTGTGCTTGGTGGTGCCCAGCAGGAGCCGCTGTCGTGGGGCGAAGTCCTCCATGATCTCCAGATTGCCCATGCCGTTCTGCAGAGAGAGCACTATGGTCTCCGGCCCGATGAGGCCGGAATTGCCCTCCAGCGCCGCCCGGCTCACCGTGTCCTTCACGAACAGAATGGCCAGGTCCGCCGGGGCCTCCGCCGTGCCGCTGAGGGCGGCGGGGACGGCGCGGGTCCACTGGGAGCCGTCTGTCTCCCGGCAGCGGACGCCATGGGCATTGATGGCGTTCACGGTCTCCCGGCTCACATCGTACAGGGTCACGCTCTGGGTCTCGCTCAACAGGCCGGCGAACAGGCAGCCCATGGCTCCCGCGCCGATAATGCCGATCTTCATGGGACTCCTCCTTTGAGTGAAAGGTTTATTTGATCTCGCAGATCCAGCCCTCCGGGGCGGGCAGAGTGCCGTGCTGGATGGCCAGCAGGGTGGAGTACAGCTTGTCGATCACTGTGCCCGTGCCATCAAAGTGATATTCTCTGCCGTGATCTACGATGGTGCCCACCGGGGAGATGACGGCGGCAGTGCCGCACAGGCCGCACTCGGTGAAGCTGTCCAGCTCGTCCAGCCGGACGGGACGCTCCTCTGTGGGCAGGCCCAGATAATGCTCCGCCACGTACAGCAGGGACCGCCGGGTCACCGACGGCAGGATGCTGTCCGACTTGGGAGTCACCAGAGCGCCGTCCTTCTTGACGAACAGCACATTGGCACCGCCGGTCTCCTCGATGTACGTTCTGGTGGCGGGGTCCAGATAGAGGTTCTCGTCAAAGCCCTTGGCGTGGGCGTCCGCGATGGCGTACAGGCTCATGGCGTAGTTCAGCCCGGCCTTGATGTGGCCTGTGCCGTGGGGGGCCGCCCGGTCAAAGTCGGAAATGCGGATACGCAGGGGCTTTCCGCCGCTGAAATAGGCTCCCACAGGCGAGGCGAACAGCCGGAACTGGTACTCTGTGGCGGGCTTCACGCCCAGCACGGCGTCTGTGCCGAAGACATAGGGCCGCAGGTAGAGGGAGCCGCCGCTCTCATGGCTGGGCACCCACTTGCGGTTGGCCTTGACCACCTTACGCACGGCCTCCATGAACATCCCCTCGGGCAGGGGCGGCATCATCATCCGCACGCAGGAGTCGTGGAGCCGCTGCTCGTTCAGGTCCGGGCGGAAGCACACCAGCCGCCGGTCGGCGGTGCGGTAGGCCTTCAGCCCCTCAAAGCAGGTCTGGGCATACTGGAGCACGCAGGCGGACTCGTTGAGCCGGACGGTGGCGTCGGCGGTGAGCCGGCCGGGGGTCCACGCCCCGTTTTCGTAGAGGGCGACGTAGCGCTTGTCGGTCTTGTGGTAGGCGAAACCTACGGGCGGGGCCAGAGGGGATTCCTGAATCATGCTGATCTTCCTTTCTGCGAAAAGAGGCAGAGGCGCCCGTGGGAACTCTCGCCCCGGACGCCTCTGCCCGTTCTCATGCATATGGCGGCGTCCGTGGGGCCCACAGAAACACCATTTCCTTTACGAGGGGGAATTATACGCCGAATTTGCAATTTGTCAATAACAAAATTGCAAAAACTGCGTTTTGACGGAAAAACGAGCCGCGCAGAAAGCGACCAATACCACAATGACGGTTTTGAGATAAACGAATTGTAAATGATTATCGTGCATGTGTGCGAAAATGATCTTTCAATACGGCAATCAAATGGATGAGAACTTAAAAAGACGGATAAATTGCAAAAATGAAGGTGATTTGAAAGGAGGGATGCCATTTTCTCTGGCTTGACCAGCGCTGTTGGGCTGCCTTAGAGGTTGGAAATAGAAAAATTCCGATTACCGCTTTTTCAGGGAAAATGAGGTTGCATTTTAATGGGAACTGTTTTATAATTAGAATCGTAAACCAAATCAGAAATGAAGGGAGTGGACGGACGTGAAAAAAGGGATACAGCCCAGCGGGCTGCTCACCCGGAGAAAGCTTCTCAGCGCGTCGGTGAAGGTGTTCCTGGAAAAGGGGTACGAGCGGGCCACCGCCAAAGAGATCGCGGAGTTGGCCGGCGTGGCCACCGGGGCGCCCTTCCTCCTGTTCGGTAATAAGGAGGGGGTGCTGCTGGAACTGGTGAAGCAGATGTTCGCCGGCCAGTTCGACACGGCGGAAAAGCTGGCGGGGCCGGGGGCAGACCCTCTGCTGCTTTACGCGGTGGAGACAGGTCTGCAGCTGCATATCACCGAGCTGTCCGAGCCCCTGCGGGAGCTGTACGTCACAGCCTACACCCTCCCCACCACCTCGGACTATATTTACGAGCAGATGGTGCCACGGCTGGAGCGCATCTTTGCTCCCTACCTGCCCCAGCTGGAACACAAGGACTTTTACGAGCTGGAGGTGGCCTCCGCCGGGGTGACCCGCAGCTTCATGACCAAGCCCTGCGACCTGTACTTCACCATGGAACGCAAGCTGCGCCGGTATCTCAGCTGCTGCTACAAGCTATACGAGGTCCCGGCGGATAGGTTCCTCCCCGTGATCGGACAGGTGCAGGAGATGGACCTGCGCACCGTGGCCGGACTGATCATCGCCCGAACGGTGAAGGCCGCCGAAGACGGCTTCGAGGCCGTGATGGCCGGCGCGGAATAAAAGCCCAAAGAACAGAGAAAACAGAGACCGGATGTGACGCAGAATGGAGGAAAAGCGTATGAAAACTGCCGCAAAGGGGTGCCCCTTTGCCCGTGCGGGCGCACCCGCACGAAGGTTCCTGAGCGCTCTGCTGGCGCTGACCATGCTCCTCGGCCTTGTGCCGCTGTGGGCCCTGCCTGCCCGGGCGGAGGGCAGCGAGCCGCCGAAAACGGTGGACTATCAGCCCAAAACGCCTGAGGTGGCCATCCTGAACGCCTTCACCGGCAGCGATCAGGGCTTTTACAGCAGAAAGCTCCTTGGCAACACCGACGGCAATGAGAGCGACCGTGCCGCCTACTGGCAGTACAATGCCGTCACGCTGTTCAAGCGCCAGACGACGGGCCAGTACGCCCAATACAGCACCCGGGCGACCGGGGAGGAGACGTGGGACTTCAGCCTTACGGATAAAGATCGGCCCACGCCCGTTCTGAAAAGTCTGATCGAGGTTCCCCAAAATCTGGAGGTCAGCGCATCCGCCACCTTCTACAACCGGCCCCATACCCATTCCAACTTCCAGTTGAAGACCTTCAAGAACTGGGAGGTCCAGATCACCTCCTTCGAGTCGATGAGCGTCGGCATCGCCGGCTGCTACTCTGCGCCCATCGGCGGCAACAAGGACACCTCCCGCCAGAAGCCCCGCATCGGCAACTACGGCGACGTCGGCGGCGGGTACAAGACCCTGACCTACTACAACAACGACTACTGCCGCCTGCACTTCTATCCCTCCACCCACGAGTGGTACGACTTTGAGCAGCGGAAGTGCACCTGCGGCGGCACGTGGGCGGAGAACGTCCTCGTCACCTTCCGGGACACCCGTGCGCCCCGGCTGGCGGACGTGGAATACAGCACCGATGGCACGAGCTACGCCCGCCGCTTCAGGGGGACCAGCGTGGGCAAGGGCTCGACCGTCTACATCAAGCTCACCTTTGATGAGCCCATCCGCTTTGCCGATGGGACCAACGCCCACGGCGACCTCTACCTCGCCCTCCAGACCGACGGGGAGAACGGGGTGCAGCACAAGGCCTACCTCACCCAGCTGAAGGACAACTATCTGGTCTTTGCCTACACTGTCCCCACCGGGCAGGAGACCGACGCCCAGATCACCACCATCGGCATGGGCAGCCTGTTCGCCGCGGACGCTGTTCTCCCGCTGGTGCAGGTGGGCAGGAACGGCCGCTTTGAGATCAGCGCCTCCGACCGATCCGGCGAGGGGTTTACCACCAGCCGCTGCTACATCACCGACCTTGCGGGCAACCCCCTGCAGGAGAAGACCATCCTCGAGGCCAACCTGACGCTGGATTCCGGCGCGCCCTATGTGAAGACGGTGGACTTCCACCTGAGCACCAACAACGCCGACGTGAAGGAGGCGCTGGGCAAGGCCGACAAGGGGCCCGGCACCCCGGCGTATGACGAGAAGACCTACACCGACGCCAGCGACACCCACCTTGGCGTGGGCGACAGCTTTTATCTCATCGTCTCTATGAACGAGCGGCTGCAGGGCATCGGAATGGATCAGAATGCGGCCGGCAGGTACAGTATTGACTGGCAGCACGCCGTGTTCACCACGAACCTGAAGGATAAAAACGGGAATGCCATCGAGATCAGGTCGGCGTATTACTACTCTTTCTATGACTACGACCGCGAACCGACGCAGTTTATCACGAACCGCATTACCATCGGCGAGGGCTGGACCCTTGACGGGGATCAGATCGAAGTCATTGCCATGCGCTTTGAGAAAAAAGAGGGCACCGGCGGAACCCTGGGCACGGTCACCGACCTTGCGGGCAATGCGTTGAATATGGCCAAGGTCACGATCAGTTCCAGCGCCAACGGCAACCCGCCGTATCTGGACGCGGCTGCGCCCACAGTGGCGGAGCTGGAGAACAGCTATGCGGAGGAGGGCGCGGGCTTCCGCTACGGCTTCACTCTCTCCGACTCAGGCTCCGACTATGCCGGCATTTACGGCAGCTTCATCCTGAACAACGGCGGCGACCGCAAGGCCTATGAGTACGAGTGGGCGGTCAAGGCCGACGCGCCCTCCGCGGTGGCGGAGGGTGAGTGGAAGCCCGGCACCACCGGTGAGGCACAGCAGTTCACGCAGACGGGGACCGTCTATATCCACATCCGCCCCAAGGCAGGCGAGACCTATGTGGACTTCTCCGACTGCACGATCACCGTAAAGGCCCGGGACCTCGCGGGCAACGAGAGCGACGTCACCCTCCCGCCCGCCGGCAGCCTCGGGTGGTACATTGACAACCTTGCCCCCACCGCCGCGGCGGGGGCCGTCACCACCCGGCTGAAGGATGACGGCACCGGGAACGGCATCATCACGGTGGAGGTCGCCCTCTCCGACGGCCGGGGCATTTCCCAGTGGCGGTACGCATGGACCGACAGCGCCGACACCCCGCCCGCGAGCTGGCAGGAAGGCGCACTGACTGCCACGGCCGCCGACGGCGCGGTTGTGACCGCTGCCAGCGATGTGGCCGCGAAGACGCTTTTCTCCAAGTATCTCTGGGTCCGGGCCGAGGACAACGTGGCGGGGGAGACGAAGAACATCTCCGCCCCGCTCTGCCTCGGCAGGTACAGCTATGATCTGCGGGATGCGGAGTATACGCTGAACTATTCCAGAAGCATCACGACCTATGCCGGCCTCTCCGCGCCAAGCATGGGCGACGGCGACAGGCTGTTCTTCCTCGTTCCCGCGGAGGCGGGCTCAGTGTATTACGCGGTGTATGAGATGGTGTCCTCCGGCGATTACAATATCTTTGGGCAGCCGATCGCTGTGGATGCAACTACCAGCGCCGGCTGGAAGTTCTATCAGCTCAGGGAAGAAAACGGCAACTACACGCTCACTCCGGATGAAGCAAAGCGGGCAGAGAACACGCTGATAAGCCTGAGGCCCGGCGCGACCGCTTCAGGACTCTCGTTTTACAGCGGCGACCTCGCCGTCACCGTCCTTGCCGGCAAAAATGCAGCTTACACCAAGGATGCTGCCGGCGTGATCACCCTTGGCGATGACTCGAACAAGTTCGGCGCGGACACCGTGAACCTCCGCGTGGCGGGATACACGACCGATATTTTCGGGGCCATCACCCTGACCTGCGAGGGGAATCTGGGGCAGGCGAGCCACCAGTCCTACTGGACGACCTCTGCCGGCTACACCCAGCGCACCACGCTGGCGGGCCTCCGCTTTACCATCACCATCGGCGGCGACAACCGCGGATGGAAGTATGAAAACGTCGACTGGCAGCACAGCTATATCCGCCTTCAGAGCTGGGCGGACGCCGGCGTTTACTATGACGTGCCCATCGGCCCCTTCCAGACCCCGGAGGGCCAGCCCAACGGTGTGGCCACCCAGACTGTCACCGTGCCGGAGGGCGGCTACCAGTCCGGCATCTACACCGTGACCTTCCATCTCGAGGTCAAAGGCGGCAGGACCGATTTCGGGGCATGGCTTCCCGATGCAAAGGCCCCGGATACGGAGGCCTGGATCGTGGTGGACACCAAGCAGCCCAATTCCAACTTCTCCCTCAGCTCCCTGATCTACGCCCCACAGGCACAGTACGATTACCTCAGAAAGGCCTACGGCCTTGACCAGAGCTACGGCGACAACGCACAGCTGGAGCTGGTCACCGACGGCGGCAGCATGATCTACCTGCCCATCAGCAAGGCGGAGCCGACCAACCAGGCCTATCCCAGAATCGCGACCGCGCCGGAGTACTACATCACGATCACCTCGCCTGGTGAAGAGAACTGGACGAATGTCGGCCCGGCCGGCACTCCCTATTACGCCGGCCGCTACTCCGTCCAGATCTGGAACACCGCCGACGCGGACCACCGGGTGGAGCTGACCACCTACACCGACCACACCGAGGTCAGGACGGGGCTCAACAGCAATCCGGCCAACGGGCTGAGCTTTGTGTTCAAGCCCGGTGCACTGACGGGGACCCAGATCTACCTCATCCCCGATCAGGTCAATATCATCGCCATCCAGAAGGTCTATGAAAACGGCCGCAGGAGCGAGATCAAATACTATCAGATCAAGCCGGTGAACGAGGCGGTGGAGGGCAGCATCAGCATCGACCGGTCCGCCGACCAGCTGGTGTTCACACCGAAGACAGGCGTGAGCACCGCGGGCGCGACGGTCTTCGCGTGGGTCTGGCAGAACGATCAGAACGAGACCGAGGGCGAAGGCAAGCGCGTCGAGATGACCGCCTATGCCGACGGCACATGGCGCTGCCCGCTGGAGGAGCATGGCGCCAATTACGAGGTCATTACCGTCAGCGAGCACGGCGCGCTCTGCGAGGTGGGCTACGTG
The DNA here is from genome assembly GCA_934667095.1 of uncultured Oscillospiraceae bacterium. Taxonomy (GTDB): domain Bacteria; phylum Bacillota; class Clostridia; order Oscillospirales; family Oscillospiraceae; genus Enterenecus. The sequence goes on from CAKULE010000016.1 coordinate 10,845, forward strand.
GATCAGCGGGCCCCGTGGTTCGATGACGTTCCCCAGCAGGACAACGGCGGCAGCGGCCTGAGCTTTGTGGACAACGGCAACGGCACCTACACCTTGAAGTTCCGTGTCCGCGACGACTATGAGACCATGAAGGACGGTCTGACCGTGGACATCGGTTTCAACGATGCGTATTCCCGGGAGACCTTCACCTTTGCCTACAACGGCGGGGACGTCTACTGGACGGCCAACAGCGGCGACCCCACGGGCATCTACTCCGTCACAGCGGTGAAGAAGATCTACCCCACCACCAGCAGACTTACCAGCCATGACTACCTCGATGTGACGGTGCAGGGCGTGTTTGCAAACGTGACCGGGACCATGGACGTCACCGTCACCGCCACGGACGCCTACGGCAACGCGGGCAGCGCCGGCACCAGCCAGCCGGTCCGCTATCAGGCTCCGGCGGTCACGGATCACACGATGACCAGCGTCACCTTCAGCCAGCCTGTCCGCCCGGTGGAGTCGTGGGCGTGGCATGAGAAGGACGGCGACGGCTTCCGGACCGAGTGGAACGGCGCGTTCCCCATCTCTGGCAACGGCACGTGGAACATCCAGTTCCGGGATGCCTTCGGCCAGATCCATGGGGCGGAGATCGAGACCACGGACTTCACCGAAAACGGCAGGGATTACAGCATCGATCTCGGTTTCTCCACCACGGACTTCACCGGGGACCCCGTTATCCTGACCACCAACGCGGCCAACGGGACGATCAAGGTCTATGCGGTGGATGGCACGAACTACACGACCATGACGCCGGTCGATGGATCCCCTAATACCGGCACCCAGAAGCGGCAGACCAAAATCACCAGAAACATGGAGACGCAGGTGGAGCTTATGGACGGCGGGTACACCATCCTCCGCCTCCGGGTCTACATCGACAACATCGTGACCGGCGCGCCGGCGGCGGACGTGCGCTACTACGTGGAGCAGTTGGGGCAGGAGTTCACGGCGGCGGAGCTGGCGGCCTATGTGGGCGGCGGCCTGACCGTTGTCGGCAGCGTCCGCGCCTGGTACAACACTGACCGCCGCGTCATCCCCACCGGGGATACCGGCAGCGAGTTTGTCTTCACCCCCGGCGGCCAGCGGAGCCACACCTTCACCTATGTGGACGACCTCGGCAATACCGGCAGCGCTGAAGCGGCGCTCCCCGCGGGCCTGACTCTGGCGGGCTATGTCGAGCCCCCGGAGGACACTGCCGCCCCCGACATGAGCGTGGATGTCTACCTCCGCCGCGGCGGGGCCTACACCCGGGCGGAGTCCTTCCTCGGCACGGATGATCCCGCTAAGATCGCCGCCAAGCTGGATGCCCTCGGCTATGTGCAGGGGTACAGCCTGACCATCAACGCCAGCGACGAGTCCGGGTTCGACCTCGCCGCCACCGGCGGGACCCTCACCGGCAACGTACTTACCGTCACTGCCGCGGGAGAGGTCACCATCACGGCGACCGACCGCTCGAAGCGGCATAATTCCACCACGGTCACCTTCACTGTGCCGGCGAAGATCGACAACACGAAGCCGACCGTGATCCATGAGGGCATGAGCAACAACGGCCTGTACGAGAAGCTGCTGACCCTCGTGTTTGCCGACCGCGACGACAGCGGTAGGGACACGGTCAACGGGGCGGAAAATACCGTGTTCCCGGTGCTCCCCGGCGGCATAGCCGCGGAGAACGGGGAGAAGAACCGCTTCACCTGCAAGGTCACGGAAAACGGCACCATCCACGTCGTTTTCCGTGACATGGCGGGCAACGTGTGGGAGAAGGACTACCCCGTTACCGGCATCGACGCCGATCCGCCGACGCTCACGGTCCGCTGGTCGCCCTCCGATGAGCTGGACGACAGATATCCCCCGGCAGGGCCGATCAACACCAACGTCACCGCTCACATCGACAGCGACAAGGCCATTCAGAACCTGACCGTCCGGGCGGGGAACGAGACAACGGAGCACCCGCTGCTGACCAACGGCATCTCCACGGGCTACACCATCAACGGCCAGGACGGCAAGCCCCTTGTGACCATTACCGCCACGTCCGGGCGGGTGACGGTGACCTTCAGCGGGAACTACGACCAGACCCTTATTTTCACCGCCACCGCGCCCAACGGCAAGAGCAGAGAAGTGGACCTCAGATGTTACACTGAAATCGACAAGGAAAAGCCGCAGATCACCGAGCAGCAGCATCCAATGACCCGCACCGGCTTCAGCGCTCCCTATGCGTTCTGGGTCTGGCTAACTCCCAATGAGACGGTGACCTCCTCCAACTACGGAGGCTGGACCTCCTATGAACTGCCGGACGGCACTGTGGAGAGACTCCCTGACGAATATACGGATTCACGCCCTCTGCGCCTTACCTTCACGGCAAATGGCATCTATAATGTCCGCTTTGCCGATGAGGCCGGCAACGTGACCATACACACCGTCACCATCGCCGGCATCGACCGCACGGCCCCGGTGCTGACGCTGGGGGAGCCGACCATCTCCGGTAAGACCGCCACGGTGGAGGTCACGGTCAACGAACCCTGCACGGTGACATGGGGTGAGAGCGGCACCTACACCTTTGATGCCGCGGGCAGCCACACGATCACCTTCACCCAAAACGGCACCTTCGCCGTCACGGCGACGGACGCCGCGGGCAACGAGAGCTTCCGGATGGTCACGGTCGGCAGCATCGACGACATTGCGCCGACCATCACCTTCACCAGCGGCACGGTTTATGTGAAGGCGGGGATCACGGCGGCAGAGCTGGACGCCGAGTTGGCCAAGGGGTACGAGGTCCGCGACAATGTGACGCCGCAGGACGCCCTGATGGTCAGAATCGACGCCTCTGCCGTTGCCCTCGCAGCAGCCGGGCAGTACACCGTGACCTACACGGTCGAAGACGCCGCTGGCAACGAGGCGAAGGCCACCCGTATCGTGCGGGTCATCGGGGCGGACACGGTCTGCCTGAACATTGACGGCGGGCTGGTCATGCCGGACAGCACTGCGGTGCTCCGCCGCGGCCGGCACCGGCTGACGCTGGAGAACAACGGCACGGAGCCCTTCACTGTCAAGGCCCGGGCGGGCATCCTTAGCGCCGGACAGATGAAATATCTCTCCGGCAGCTCCCTGACCTTTGACGCGGACGGCTATTTCAACGTCACCACCCCCGGCTACTACACCCTGCTGGTGACCACCCAGAGCCGGCAGACCATCCGGATCCTGCTCTATGTGGAGCGGTGAGCGAAGGAGGACGCTTATGAAAAAACGCATCCTGTCATGGCTTCTCTGCGCGGCGCTGCTGGCGGGGCTCATCCCCGCCGCGGCGCTCCCCGCGCTGGCGGACGACCTGTCCGGCGTCGTCACCCTCAGCGACGACTATATCAGCGTCTCCGTGTCCAAGGCCAACGGCGGCTTTACCATCCGCACCGTGGAGGGCGACCGCCTGAAAAAGTCCGACAACGACAAGAATCTGCTCTACCACGACGGGCGGTACGACACCTCCTTCGTGTCCTTCCAAGTGGGGAGCAAAGAATACCTCTTCGGCGGCAAGTACCCCGGCAGCACCCTTGCGGTGACAGAGGAGAACAGCACAGTCAAGGCCGTGTGGACCGTGGACGGCCTGACCTTCACCCAGAGCATCTCGCTGACCAACACCAGCTCCAACGAGTCTGGCATGGTCGGCATCAGCCTCAGCGTGGCCAACGCCACCGGCGCGGCGGTCCCCGTAAAGGCCCGCATCCTCTACGATACCGCGCTGGGCGGGCAGGACTTCGGCTACTACCAGTGCAGCGGGGCCACCATAGAGCGCGAGCTGGTGCTGGATGGAGCGGCCAATATTCCCGCCCAGCTCTACGCTGTGGACGACCCGTACAGCCCCTCTGTGGCCGCCTACTCCGTGAGCAGCGGGACGGTGAAGCCCTACCGGGCGGCCTTCGGCCACTGGAGCCATCTGGCCAGCACCCTCTTCGACTTTGACCCCATCGACACGCTGTATTTCACCAACACCCGCAGCGAGTACATGACCGCCGACAGCGCCTATGCCCTGTATTATGATCTGGGCAGCGTGGCGGCGGGCGGTGAGGCGGCCCTGAGCACCTACTACGGCGTGTTCTCCAACCACGCTGTCCCCGCCAGCGACAGCGTGGCCGTCAACCTGACGGCCCCTGTGCGCCTGACCCTGACCCCGGATAAGACTGACTTCGTCCCGGAGAGCGGCGTGAAGGGGCAGGCGGACTTCTCCGTCACGGTGGACTTTGCCAATGTCGCCGCCGAGGGCGCGCAGGATCTGGAGAACATCGCGCTGGTGGTCCGCACCAGCGGCGGCCTGCGCCTGCTGGACGACAACGGCGAAAACGGCCCAGCCTTCGGCACGGCGGCGGAGCCCATCCGCTACACGGGCCTGAGTGTGGGCGAGACCAAAAACAAGACCCTCTACTTCGAGGCGAAGCCTGGTACGGATGCCGCTTATGAGCGCATCACCGTGGGTGTGTACGCGCTGGACGCCAACGGCCAGATCGCCGAGGACAAAAAGCTGGGCGAGCGTATGGCTTACGTCCTGCTGCCAGGCAGCGACAACGACGTGCCCAAGGTCAGCTTCGCGGCCATGACCCCCAAGATCATCTACACCGAGGGTACCCGGCACCTGTTCGTCACCGTGACCAACGAGACGATGCTGGCCAGCACCGGGAACTGGGCCCTGATGGCCTACAGTGAGGACGGCAGGGCCAGCGTCCCCATCCCCCACGAAAGCATCACCATCAAGGACGGCGTGATGGACGTGGCCCTGACGGACGACATCCGGCTGGCCGAGGGCGGCTGGTATCTCCAGCTGGAGTGGACGGACGCAGCGGTCTCCGCCGGCGTTGTGCCTGCGAGGGACCAGTTCCAGACTGCCCCGGAGCTGCATTTCACCGTCTCCGCCGACAAGAAGTACAAGAACGACTCCTACGGCATCCTCGCGGTGATCGAACGCAGCCGCGGCGACTACATCCTCAAATCCTTCCGGAGCGAGGAAGAGTACAACTCCTACGCGGAGGACACGGACCAGTACGAGGAGATCCTCCTGACCTTCAAGGGCGAGTTCACCAAGAAAATGGTGGACGTCCAGCTGGGTCAAAATCAGGTGGTGCAGAGAGAGCACTACATCGCTGCCAGCACCAAGACGCTGGTAAACGGCAAGTACGAGGTGGATAACCCCATCGTCATCAACGGCTGCATGGACTTCGAGGGCGGCTCGCTGGAGATCTACTGCGACAAGGCCGGCGACATCTGCACGGAGTTCGACGGCGAGCTCTACACCAACACCGAACGCACTTCCATCTGGAAGGGCAAGGCTATCTTCACCAAGATCGAGCAGGGGAAGAGCTACTCCCTGATCCCCTACAACGAGAACGGCGAGCGGGGCTCCTACGAGGATGCGGGAAATGGGAACAGAAAGCTGAACACAGATGCACCGCAGAACTTCACGGATAAACCCATCTCCCTCATCTGGCCCAGCGCTGCCGGCATCGGTCAGACCCTGTCGGGCATGATCTTCAAGATGGCTTACGCCCAGTTGGGCGTCATGTACGACACAGAGAACCAGACCAACAAGATCGAGGACACCATCGGCTGCGTGGTATCCTTCACTGCGGCGCTGGACCTGACCTTCGCCTCCGGCAAGGTGGACCCCAACAGGGTGGAGGAGCCAACCTACTGGTCCGAGCTGCGGCAGCTGTGGAGCTCCTACAACGATCTGAACAACTCCTCCAGCCTGTACAACTACGTCTACAACTCCGGCCGGTTCGAGCAGGCGCTGGACTGGTCGGACATCAACGAGGACGGCGGTGAGGACAATGAGAAGCACGTCAAGGGCTCCGTCATGGTGCGTGACGTCCTCTTCGGCTGCGGCGAAGGCTTCCTCGGCGTGAACTTCGAGGTGGGCGTGGCCATCAAGAACTACATCTCCGGTCTGCCCGAGATCGAGGGCACCATCTCCGTCAGCACCATCAACAACTGGGCCTTCGGCGTGGAGGGCGAGATCAAGCTGGCCACCTTCACCGTGGAGGCCAAGGTGTCCTTCAAGAGCAAGAACAATATCCCCATCCCTGACGAGCTCTACGTCTTTGTCAGCGGCTTCGAGCCCGGCCTGAATATCGACGGCTGCGGCGTCCTCTGGATCACCGGCGCCGGCGGAGGCATCAAGAACATCTACGACACCATCTTCATGACCCAGGCCGTCCCGCCGCTGAAGCTGGCGCTGTCCGTCAGCTTTGACGTGGTGAAGGTCCTCACCTGCCAGAAGGCCACCCTCTCCCTGGGCCTCACCGGCATCAGCCTCCAGGCGGAAGGCATCGGCATCAAGAAGATCGAGAGCCTAACGGCCATCCAGCGCATGGGGCTCAGTCTGGAGTGGTACCCCGGCATCGACCTGCGGGCCAATATCGTGGTGGACCTGTTCCAGCACTGCATCTACGGCGCCGGATACATTGTGCTCATCAGCCCGGACTATCACGACGTGTTCTTCGAGATGTTTGCCCGGGCAGAGCTGCGGGTCCCCTCCTCCGTGCCCGTTGTAGGCGGCATGAAGCTGGCGGGCATCGACCTCGGCATCAACTCGGAGAAGATCTGGGGCGCGCTGGAGGTGCTGTTTATCACCCTTGGCGTCACATACTACTGGGGCGAGGGCAGCGTGGACTTCGGCAGCGGCAGCAAGAGCAACCCCACCTTCCCCGACCTGCTGGGCTATGACGACGTCCCCGTCTGCTACGACGCGGAGAACGACCGCACCCTCTACGCCCGGGTGGGCACCAACACCCAGATCATGGCCAGCAGCCTGCCCAACGACGGCCTGACCCTGATGGCCACAGGCGCGTCCCTGCACTGCAGGGACGTCGGGAACAAGACCAGGTACGTGTTCAATCTGGGCAGCCGCGCTTCTTCCGGCGACGACGCCATCATCCAGATCAGCTTTGACGCGGCCAGCGAGGCGGAGGCCCAGCGCCTTGCCGGGCTCATCAAGGTCGGAACCACTGACGGCGGCGACAACTACGGCCGCGTGCTCTACACGCAGGTGCTGGACGAGGACGGAAATCTGCTCTCCTCCAACCGGGACACCGCCAATGCCAACCTGAACTGGGCGGACGGCAAGGCCACCTATGCCTTTACCGCCACGCAGGATAAGCAGTACGGCAAGGACTGGTACCTGACCGGCCTGCCGCAGGGCAGCGACGTGATCCTCTACAACGTGGCCGAGGTCCCGGAGGTCACGGAGGTTTCCGGTACGCCGAACAATAGCGGAGGCCTCGACCTGACTTGGGACGGCGCCGGCCTTGCCGATCTGGACCAGATCAGCTTCTACCTCTGCGGGAGCAACGATCCGAAAAACACCGACCCCGGCTGCCGCATCGGCATGGTGGAGAGCGGCTTTGACAGCAAGTCCGCATCGCTCACCATTCCCGCCGACGTCCCCTCCGGCGACTACTACATCCGCGCGGTGTACTCCAAGTCCGACGAGGTCAACGGCGCGGTGTTCAGCACCCACACGGTGCACTGGGTGAACACCAACACCCCCGGCGCGGCAAACTTCACCCCCACGGCCGCGGGCAACCTCCAGTACCAGCTGACCATCCCCTATGACGCCAACACCGACGGCTATCTGGTGACCATCTACAACGCCGACGGCACTGCCACCGACTTCGAGAACGTCAGCTATGAAGCGGCAGCCAGCGGCGATACCGTCATCAACGTGGGCGGCAGCTATCAGGCCGCCGACCCGGAGGACAGCAGCAGGGTCAAGACCTTCGGCCTCACCGGCGGCAGGACGTACACCATCGGCGTTACGCCGTACCACGCAGTTACCTCCGGCGGCGGAGAGACTGCCGTCTACGGAAAGGAGGTCACGAAGGAGTGCGCCCTGCCCGAAATGAAGACGCCTACCGTGACCTTTTCCGCAGACCAGGTGCCCAAGAGCCGTACCGAGACGATCTACGGCAAGGAGGACGAACAGGGCAACCGACCCGTGGTGGAGACCACCGTGAAGGACGTCTACCTCGTCAACTCCTTCACCCTCACCGCCGCGGTCAGTGAGGCCGTCACCGGCACTTGGCGGCTGGACAACAGCGAGACGGTCAACACGTTCGACACGCTGACTGACCGCATCTCCATCCCGCTGGCTGACCTCACAGAGGGCGAGCACACCGTCACCATTCAGGGTGCGGCGGCTGACGGCGACAGCTTCGCCGCCACCTACACCTTCATGGTGGATACCCTGCCGCCCCAGCTGCTCCTCTCCTCCCCGGTGAACGGCAGCTTTTTCGGCAGGGACGGCAAGCTGACCGTCTCCGGCGTCACCGACGCCGACGCGTGCTTCACCATCATTGGCGTGAAGGACTGCGGCGGCAAGACTATCGATGAACTGGGCGGGACCTTTGACCCCGCCACCGGAGCCTTCTCCTTCACGGTGGAGATCCCCGACTACAACAGCGCTTCCCAGCACACCGTGACCATCTCCGTGGCCGACGACGTGGGCAACGCTACGCCGGAGCAGACCGTCGAGGTCAGCCACGGCGGTCTTGCGGACCTCGTCTCGCTGGAGATCATGGTGGACGGCCGCACCTATGATTTCGGCAACATTCCCGTCCCCGCGGCGGGCCTGAACGGCGCGGCCCTGACGCTGGTGGGCGTCACCTCTGAGGGCACGCGGTTTAACCTCACCGGCTATAACGTCAACTGGGAAGTTCTCACAGTGGAGGGCACGGCCTCCCTGTATGACGGGAAGCTGACTGCCGCCGCGGGCAGTCAGGGCATCGTTACCGGCAAGCTGGCCGTGGCCAGCGGGGCCTACCGCACCGCCACCCTGTGCTTCGGCGCGCCGGCGGACCACACCGTCTCGGTCTCTGCCACCATCGGCGGCTCCGTCACCGGCGGCGGGCAGTATGCCCCCGGCAGCAGCGTCACCCTGACCGCCATACCGGACAGCGGCTACCGCTTTGCGGGCTGGACTATCGTGGGTGCCTCCGTGGCTGATACCAGCGCCGCCTCCGTGACCTTTACCATGCCGGACACCGGCAACGTCACCGCGCTGGCCGCCTTCGAGCCGGCGGCGGCCCAGACCGGCCGCTACGCCTCCGCCGGCCAGCTGGTGCGGGTGAAGGTGCCCTCCAGTCAGCTGCCCTACTACCGGGACACCGACGGGAACAAGGTGTTCGTGCCCATCTCTGCTGAGGTGGACGGCTGGCTGACCTTCATTGCCCCCGTTACCAGCCGGTATTACTTCGGGGCCAATCCCGTGGCCTTCACGGACATTGCTGGTCGCTGGTTCGAGGACAACGTCCTCTTCAACGCCCAGCGCCAGATATTCAAAGGCATCGGCGGCGGCGTCTTTGCCCCCGACAGCCCCACGGAGCGGGCCATGCTGGTGACGGTGCTCTACCGCATGTCCGGTTCCCCGGCGGTCAGCGGCGGCAGCCCCTACACCGATGTGAGGGATGGCAGCTGGTATGCCGACGCGGCCCGCTGGGCGTGGGAGACCGGCATCGCCCGCGGCTACGGCGACGGCCGGTTCGGCCCCGGCGACCACATCAGCCGGGAGCAGATGTGCGCCATGATTGTCCGCTGGCTGGCCTGCATGGGCTATGACCTGCCTGCGGTGAAGGAGGCCAGAAGCTTCACCGATGAGAGCGACATCTCCACATGGGCGAAGGAGGCCGTGGCCGTCTGCCAGACCCGCGGCATCGTCAGCGGTGTACCGGGCGGGGCCTTCGCCCCCGGGAACGACGCCAGCCGCGCGGAGACCTGTGCCGTGATCGAGCGGCTCATCCGCGCCGTGCTGGGATCCCAGAGCAACTGAGCGGGCCGGGCGGGGCGGATGCCCCGCCCGGGGACCGAACAAAGGAGACTCTATGAGAGCAAAACAGATCGCGGCGGCGCTGCTGTGCGCCCTGCTGGTCCTGCCCGGGGCCCGGGCCGCAGGGACGGAGCCGGAGCCCATCCGCATCGCCTTTCTGGACAGCGGGATATCCACATACCATCTGGACCCGTCCCATGTGGAGCCGGGGGAGAACCTCGTCTTCCCCGGCCGGGACACGGAGGACCGGGTAGGCCACGGCACCGCCGCGGCGGGGCTGCTGCTGGGTTCGGCGGAGCTGGGCCTTGCGGGCCTGTGCCCGGAGGCCGTGGCCGTGCCCATCGTGTGCTATGACCGTTATCCCTCTGGGGTGACCGCCCGGGGGGACGGCGGCACGCTGGCGGAGGCCATCCGACTGGCGGTGGACGTCTACCGCTGCCGCATTCTCAACATCAGCATGGGTCAGACGGAGGATGACCCGGAGCTGCGGGCAGCGGTGGAGTACGCCCTCGCCAGCGGCGCGCTCATCGTGGCCGCCGTGGGCAACGACAACCTGACTGCCCCGGACCGGGTCTACTATCCCGCAGCCTGCGACGGAGTTATCGGCGTGGGTGCGGCGGAAGGGGAGGCCCCTGCGGCCTTTTCCCAGCGCAGCGCGGTGTCCCTGCTGGCCCGAGGGGTTGGGCTGAGCACGGTGACGAACCGGAAGGGCGCCCGGGTGGAGGTCCGCAGCGGCACCTCCTTCGCCTGCGCGGCGGTGAGCGGCCTGTGCGCCCGCCTGTGGCAGGAGGACCCATCCCTCACGGCGGCGCAGGTGCGGCAGAAGCTGTTCTTGCTGGCCCGGGATGTAGGGGAGCCCGGCTTCGACCGGGACAGCGGCTGGGGCCTTGTGGAGACCGGACCCGCCGCCCTGCCCGCCGACGTGCGGCGGCAGGGACTGCCTGCCCCGGCGCTCTGTCTGGCCTGATCAGAGGGAATGAGCCCCCGCCGACTTTCCGGCGGGGGCTCATTATCTATAATAAAAGGGAGCCGGTCCAAGGACCAGCTCCCTTGCTATACTTTATTCGGGCTTTCCGCTGCCCCGCAGGCCGTGGAGATAGAGCTCCCCGCAGGCGGGATACATGGGCATGGAAGAGGCCATCACCACGATGCCCCGCTGGCGCGCCAGCGTCACCATTCCCTCGTCCGGGAGCTTGCCGCGGACGAACACGATGCACTTCATGTCCATCATGTCGGCGGTGCGGATAACCTGAGGGTTCACCAGACCGGTAAGCAGCAGGGCCTGATTCTTCACGTAGGCCAGCACGTCGCTCATGAAGTCGCTGCCGCAGGCGGCCAGCACCTGCGTGTCCAGCAGCTCTTCACCGCAGAGCACTTTCGCATTCAGGATCGAACGGACCTCTTTCAGCGTCATGGTCCCACACCTCCCGGACGCTCCGCCGCGGCAGAGCGTTAAAAAATCATCGATTTATTTATTATATCCGGGTGGGAAGCGGCTGTCAAGCGGGGAAATGACGAAAACTGGATGAATCGTCAGGTCAGAAGGTGACGACCTCCTGGGCGGGCTTTTCCGCGGCGGAGATGGACGCTACCTCCAGCAGGGGGCCGGACTGACCGCCGTAGAGCTCGTGCTCGATGGTGTCGATCTTTGCGGTGAGTTCCACCCAGTCCCGGGTCTCGAAGTCGTCCAAATGGTCGCCCTTGGCCACCATGCCGAGGAAGGACACGTCCTTCTCGCAGCAGAGCATGGCGAAGCGGCCGGGAGCGGCGAAGCCGGGGTACTTGGCGATGTGGCACATGACCATCTTGGCCTGAATGGTCTTGCCCACCCAGCGCTCGGTGTGTTCCATGGCGTCCACGTAGAAGATGCCGAAGTCGTCATCGGGGATGCGGATCACCGGCTGGGACAGGTCGAAGGGGCAGAGGCTGCCGTCGTCGTAGTCGTCGCTGGTGCCGTCCAGATTCTCCAGATAGATGCTGGCCCGGCGGTTGACCATCCGCAGGTTGCGCCGGCGGAGGGCGGTCCGCAGGTTCTCATCACAGCGGTTGAACACGATCATATCCGCGCTGATGAGCTTTTCCATCATCAGCTGGCCCATGTTGCGGGCGTAGGCATCGAAGGTGGACGCCTCCACGATGGTCATGATCTGGTATAGGATCCAGTTGGAGGGGAGCACCTCCTGCTCCAGCCGGGGCAGGGGCCACATGCCGTTATACTCGATGAGCACCTGGGCGGGCTTGTACTGCTTCTCCAGCTTTTTCAGGAGGGACATCTTCAGGTCTCCCTCATCCTCCACGTCCACCACGGTGACGTTGCGCAGCAGGGCAGGGTCGTACTCCTCCTCCCCCTGCTCGCAGCGAATCAGCAGCGTGCGGTCGTCAGCGGCGAAGCCGTCGGACAGGATGCCGTTGATGAAGTTGGTCTTGCCGGCGTCCAGAAAGCCGGCAAACAGATAGACAGGGATCTCCATGCAGTCCGCTCCTTACAGGCCGAAGAGCTCGGCCAGCTTGTCCTCCTTCAGCTGGGCGCCGATCACGCACAGGCGGCCGGTGTAGTCGGCGGAGCCGGTGCGCACCTCGTGCTCGGCGGGGACGTAGTCGAAGTGATACCACTCGCCGTCCTTGCCGGGGACGATGCCCTTGGCCCGCAGGATGGCGCCGTACTCGCCGGTGTCCAGCGCGGAGAGGATGCCGTCCAGCTGCTCCTTGGTGAAGGTCTTGGGGGTCTCCTTGCCCCAGGAGGTGAACACCTCGTCGGCGTGGTGGTGATGGTGATGCTCGTGGTCATGGCAGCCGCAGGAGCACGCCTCGCCATGCTCGTGGTCGTGGTCGTGGCCATGGTGGGGCTCATGCCCGTCCTCGTCATGGTCGTGGTGATGATGGTGCTCATGATGGTGCTCATGATCGTGGTCATCATCGTCATCATCGTCGTCATGATGATGGTGGCAGGAGCAGTCGGGGTCGTCGCACTCCTCGCCGTCGTGATGATGGTGATGCTCTGCCTCGTCGGCCTCGTGGTCGGCCCGCAGCTTGGCCAGCACCTCATCCGCCAGGGAGACCTTCTCAATAGCGGCCAGAATGGTCTGGCCGTCCAACTGGTCCCAGGGGGTGGTGAGGATGGCGGCGTCAGGGTTCTTCTCCCGCAGCAGGGCCACGGCGGCCTCCAGCTTCTCCTGAGTCAGGTTCTGGGTGCGGGAGAGGATGATGGTGCCGGCGGTCTCCACCTGATTGTTGTAGAACTCGCCGAAGTTCTTCATGTAGAGCTTCACCTTGGTGGCGTCGGCTACGGTGACGTAGCTGTTCAGCTTCATGCCGCTGCTGCCGGCCACAGTGTTTTCCACCGCCACGATCACGTCGGACAGCTTACCCACGCCGGAGGGCTCGATGAGGATGCGGTCGGGGTGGAACTGAGCCTCCACCTCCTTGAGGGCAGCGGAGAAGTCGCCCACCAGAGAGCAGCAGATGCAGCCAGAGGACATCTCGGAAATCTGCACGCCGGAGTCCTTCAGGAAGCCGCCGTCGATGCTGATCTGGCCGAACTCGTTCTCGATGAGCACCAGCTTCTCGCCCTTGTAGGCCTCGGCGATGAGCTTTTTGATGAGGGTGGTCTTGCCCGCCCCAAGGAAGCCGGAAATAATGTCGATCTTTGTCATGGTAAAAACCTCTTTTCGGGTATGGCCCGGATTTTGTTGTGAGATATTATAGCACATCAGTAGGAAAATGCAAGGGCCTCACATCAGGTCTGGGCATCAAAGCAGTCCCGGAACATCTTGATGAGCAGGGGAATGGCGGGGTTGTGGTCCCCGGTCCGGAACAGCAGGTAGTACTGCACGGAATAGGGGGCGTCCTCCACCGGCAGATAGCGGATGCCGGGGTAGGCCCGCAGACCGTTGGGGATGGTAGAGGGAAATACCCCTTGCCCCTGGGCGGCCAGAGACTGCTTGATGTCGGCCAGATCCCGGTCCACCAGCTTGATCTGCGGCTCAAAGCCGCTGTCCAGACAGGCCCTGACAAAGTAGCTGTGCCGCTGCATGCTGGGCCGGGTGCGGTAGAGCTTTACGATATCGGTGTGGAAGATGATGGGCAGGTCCTTCAGCTCCTTCAGGGTGATGCTGTCCCGTCCGGCGGGGAGCATGGGACCGCCGAAGGCGATGGAGAGGGGCTGGGTGCCCACCGGCTCGCAGCGGACGGCATCGCTGAGCTCCGGAGGCATGGGGGCGGCGCCCACCGGCAGGGCCCGAGGCACCAGCGCGGCGTCGATCTCCTTCCGGAGCAGGGCGTCCATCCGCTTTTCCACAGACACCTCCTGCAGGGTCAGCTGCACCTCCGGACAGGAGAGATAAAGGGCGGAGATGAGGTTTCCCTTGTTGGAGGAGCTGAACATCCACCGATCCAGTCCCAGCCGGATGACCAGCTGCCGCCGGGCACGGCGGGCAGGGGTGGCGTTGCGCAGGGCGGTCCAGTCCTCCAGCAGCTGTTCGATGAGGGGGAGGACACGTTCGCCCTCACTGGTGAGGGCCACGGTGTTGGATTTGGAGGAGCGGTCGAACAGCACTACGTTCAGCTCGTCCTCAGCGGCGCGGACGTGCCGGGAGATTGAGGACTGGGCGCAGGGGATGGTTTCCGCTGCCTCGCTGAAAGAGCGGAGCTTTGCCACGGCCATGACGGCCTCAAGCCATTCCAGTTTCATACTGTCACCTTCCGTGCAGGTTTGGAGTTTCCTCGTATGCATATTATATCATATAAGATAGAAGGACGGAAGAGGAAAGAGAAAAATCAATGCAGATCCCGGATTCACCTGAGAAAATAGTTGCATTGTACATGACAGAACGGCGTGCTATTATGATTTTTGTAAAAAACAGCTGAAGCTCGCGGCCGGGGATTTGGCTGGTACATGACAGAGAGGAGAATCCGGATGAAAAAAGAAACATCCACAGCGGCGGAGCTTTTGTCCCAGACGGCGCTGGCCGCCAAGTACGAGGATCTCAGCGACAAGAACATCCGCATCGCCAAGGACAAGCTGCTGGATAACATCGGCAATCTGGCCGGCGGTGCCGCAGCCTTCGGCAACCGTGAGGTCATGGAGGTGGTGGGCAGCTACGGCGAGGTGGGGGAAGCCCCCGTGTTTCTGCTGGGCGGCCGCTGCTCCCTGGGCGACGCCGCCATGGTCAATGCCATGTCTTCCCGCTCCAACGACTTTGAGCCCATGTTTATGAATCTGGACGGGGTGCGGATGCCCTCCAAGGAGTCCGCCACCCTCATCAACGCGGCCCTCACCGCCGGCGCGGTGTATGGCTTCTCCGGCAAGGACTACATCACCCATGAGGTGGTCAGCGAGGACCTGTCCGTGCGCATTATGGCTGCCGGTGGCCGCTGGAATTTCGCCGTAGGCTGGGACAGCTCCTTTACCATGCCGATCTATGGCGTGTGCGCCCAGCTGGGCCGCATCCGGGGGCTGAACGCCCTCCAGCTGCGGGACGCGTGGGGCATCTCCATGGGTATGGTGGGCGGCACCATGTCCCATATTTTTGACTACGCTACCTCCGCCAAGCTGGGTGCGGGCTACAACATCCGCAACGCCGACTTCGCCACCCGCCTGGCGAAAAAAGGCTTCCCAAGCCTGAAGAACATCTTTGAGGGTCCCCGCAACCTGTACCACCAGTACCGGGGCATGGACGAGGCCTGTGACCCCCGGTACCTGCGGGAGGGTCTGGGCAAGAAGTTCTACATGGAGGAGTCCATCAAGCTCTACCCCGTGGGCGCCCCCGCCACCATCGTGGCCTTCGCCGGCAGCGAGCTCTCCGGCGTGTGCGACCCGAAGGACATCGTGGACATCGAGTTGGCTGTGCCCGAGGGGTACACTGAGATGTACTATTGGCCGCCCTACGAGGTGGGCCGCGATCCCTTGACCCACGCCCAGTTCAGTTACCAGTACGCCCTGTGCGCGCCGCTGCTGTGGGGTGCGTTCAGCGTGACCCACTACTCGGAGGAGCACCTGCGGGATCCGGAGCTGCTGCGGCTGTGCTCCATTACCCGTATGCTCCACGACCCGTCTCTGCCCAGCGGCGTGCCGGGCCACAGCTCTACTTCCTTTAATATGATCCGTGTGACCGTCACCACCAAGGACGGCAAAAAGTATGTGTCCGAAAAGAGCAGTAAGGACTTCAGCATGCACGACTACCCCACCCGGGAGCAACTGCTGGCCAAGTACTGGGATCAGGTGAATGGCGGCGGCCTGCTGAAGCGGGAGAATGCCGAAAAGCTCATCGGTCTGGTGGACCATCTGGAGGATGTGGCCGATATGCGGACCATCACAGATCTGCTCCTGCTGGAAAACAACCAGTGACCCCGGCGTAAAGAAAGGAGAAAGAGAACTATGAAGAAGAACAAAGGCATTATGACCCTCGTTCATGTGGTGATCGGCATTGCCATCGCGCTCCTGTTCGCCAACCTGAAGGCACCGGAGCCCCTGACCCACTATGGCCTCACTGTCATCGGCCTGTTTCTGGTGACCAACTACTGGTTCGCCACCATCGGTATGATCTGGCCCAGCGTCCTCTCCCTTACGCTGTATGTAATCCTCACTGCCACCCCGGCGGCGGATGCCACCGTGCGCATTCTGGGCTCCACCACCGTGTGGCAGTGCATCATGCTCATGCCCATCTGCGGCGCGCTGAAGGAGTCCGGTGCCACGGAGGTCATGGCCAAGTACCTCATCAGCCGGAAGTTCCTCTCCGGCAAGCCTCTGCTGTTCAGCTACGTGTTCCTGCTGGCCTGCTTCGCCGTGGGTGTGCTCACCGGCCTCAGCTCCGCGGTCATTCTGGCCTTTGTCCTGTTTGAGGGCGTGGCCCAGACCATCGACTGCAAGCCCGGCGAGAGCTACTACACCACGATGAT
Organism: uncultured Oscillospiraceae bacterium; assembly: GCA_934667095.1. Lineage (GTDB taxonomy): Bacteria > Bacillota > Clostridia > Oscillospirales > Oscillospiraceae > Enterenecus. The sequence goes on from CAKULE010000016.1 coordinate 27,583, forward strand.
CGTGGCCACCTTCCTCTCCTCCGCCTTAGGCACCACGGTCATCCCCTACCGCAGCTACCTGACCGCCATGGTTGGCTCCTTCTCCAAGATCCTGGGCACTCCCATGAACGGCGCCATGTACATCATCTATGCCTTCTGCTTCATGCTGATCTTCATGCTCCTCATGCTGCTGGTGATGAAGTTTATCCTCCGGGTGGACATGAGCAAGCTGGAGAAGCTGGACACTCAGGCTCTGGCCAAGGACGTGGGCAAGATCAACCTCACAGGAAAGCTGCTGCTGGTCATTTTGGGCATCGTCATTCTGGGTATCATCTATCCGCTGGTGATCAAGAGCGGCGTCATCTACGACCTGTTGAGCAAGACCCTCACCAACAACCTGTTCTTCGGCCTGGCCGCCGTGGCCGCCTGCATGATCCACGTCCAGGGCAAGCCCCTGATGGACATCAACAGGGCCATCAGCAAATACGTCCCCTGGGGCCTGCTGTTCTCCATGGGTATCATGCTCTTCTTCGCCGACTGCCTGTCCTCCGCCGACTCCGGTGTGCGTGAGTTCCTGTCCATCACCATGGGCAACCTGTTCGGCGGCATGGCCAGCTGGCTGTTCATCGTGTGCGTGGTGGTCCTCACCGTCATCGTGACCGGCTTCTTCTCCAACATGGCCACCGGTATCGTCATCCTCACCGCCACGGCGCCCCTGGCGCCCCAGTTCGGCGTGGACCCCATGTTCCTGGGTATTCTGGTCATGTTCAGCAGCATGTTCGGCTTCCTCACTCCCGGCGGCAACGGCATGACTCCTCTGCTGTACGGCCGTGAGGACGTGACCTCCGGCGGGATCTACAAGTGCCTGATCCCCTTCATGCTGGTGTTCATGCTCATGAACGTCCTGGGCGGCGTGATCCTCGGCGCCATTTTCTGAGAAGCGACATCTATCCCTGTATGAATTGAGAGGCTGCTATGAAAGAAATTTACACTGAATCCGCCCGTGAGCTTGAGATCTACGACCAGTGCGACGTACTGGTGGTGGGCAGCGGGTGCGCCGGTCACTCGGCGGCCATCGCCGCCGCCCGGGCGGGCTGCAAGAACATCGTGCTGATGGAGCGCTACGGCTACTCCGGCGGCGATGTCACCGGCGGCTATGTCATCATGGTCCCGAATCTGTCCTGGTACGATAAATCCTTCGTCCGGGGCCTTCAGGAGGAGTGGTTTACCCGTCTGGAGCCCATTCCCAACGCCGTGCGGGGTCCTGCCCTGAAGGACATCGGCAGTCAGGACCCCGTGCTCATCGACGCCTGGCGGTCCATCCACGACTGCGTCAGCCGCGGCGGCTTTGAGGGGGCTAAGCCCGCCTGTCTGGTGCGGGCGGTGTACTACGAGCCCAACCAGCTGAAGATCGAGATGGACAAAATGCTGCTGGAGCATAAGGATGCCATCCGGGTCATGTACCACTCCTGGGGAGCCCGGCCCATTATGGAGGGAAATGCGATCAGGGGCGTGGCCTTCGAGTCCAAGGAGGGCCGCAAGGCCGTACTGGCCAAGGTGGTCATCGACGCCACCGGCGACGGAGACCTCTTCCGCCAGACAGGCGCACCCTATTCCTCTCTGGCGGACGGGGAGTGCCGCTCCTCCACCACCGCTCTGGTGTGGCGCATTGCGGGCATCGACTGGGACCAGTTCGAGGCGTGGAAGCGCCGCAGTCCCGAGGCGCTGGACGCCCTGCGGGCCCGGCTCACCGCCATCGCCGGCTTCCGCTGTATGCCCCTGCCCACCAACCAGAACGACATGTGCTGGATCAACAACTGGCACCCCAACATGGACTGTTCTGCCGTGGCGGACCAGACCCGCACGGAGATGGAAACCCGGGACACCATGCGTCAGGTGTTGGCCTACCTGAAGGAGGCCGTGCCCGTTGCCTTCCGTAACGCGTATCTCTACGATATCGCACCCCAGCTGGGTTACCGCTGCTCCTACCGGCTGAAGGGTGAGTACGTCATGACTGCCAACGATTTCGCCTTCGCTACGAGGCATGAGGACGTCATCGCATGGCACTCCACCATCTGCCAGATCAACGACTGCGGCCCCGTGGAGATCCCCTATCGGGCCATCCTGCCCCAGAAGGTGGAGGGCCTGCTGTGCCCCGGCCGCCATCTCTCCGCCGACAACGTGGCCATCGACTGGCTGAATCTGATCCCCCAGTGCGTGGGTACCGGTCAGGCCGCCGGTGTAGCGGCCGCCGTGGCGGTGGCGGACGGCACCACCGTCCGCAATGTGGACATCAAGAAGGTGCAGGATATTCTGGCCGGGGAGCAGGATGTGCCCCTGCCCCGGAATCCTCACACCGATCCCTCCTACACAGAACTGTGCGAGGCCCACGAGTACGGCCTTTACACCGCCATGGCCAAGAAGGCCAGGGAGGCGGCCGGCATTGCCGATTTCCGGCAGTGGTAAAGCAGGAGCCGCCCGCCCCGGCGGGGGATGGACAGCCGCTGCCTGCCGCGTTTTACCAGCAGCTGCTGGAGCTGCCGCCCTGTAAACGGGGTGAGCCTTGCGGCGGCTGCGGCCGCTGCGAACATTAAAAAGAGAGGGGGGTGGCCCGCCGGGGCCATCCCCCTCTCTTTTTGAGGAGAACCGGGCGAAAAATTATAATAAAATGAAGGGAAACCCCTTGCACTCCGGAAATAATTGTGCTATGATGCATTTGTTAGTAAGAGGAAGTAAGCGAGAGTGAGGCGTCTGCCTCACTCTTTCTTTTCGAAAGGAGGCGTTTTCCTGTGGCAAAGGTGACTGACGCGGTGGCCGAGCTGGCACGGCCCATCGTGGAGCAGGCCGGCTGTACCCTGTGGGATGTGGAGTATGTCAAGGAGGCCGGCGAGTGGTTCCTCCGGGTCTACATCGACCGGGAGGGCGGCGTGGACATCGACTGCTGCGAGGCAGTGTCCCGGCCCCTGTCCGACCTGCTGGATGAGGCCGACCCCATCCAGAGCTCCTACACCTTCGAGGTGTCCTCCGCGGGGCTGGACCGGGTCCTGCGCCTGCCGGAGCATTTCGCCGCGTGCGCGGGGCAGCAGGTGGACGTGAAGCTCTACCGGCCGGTGGACGGCCGCAAAGAGTATACCGGCGTTCTGGCGGGCTATGAGGACGGAGACGTTCTGGTGGACGACAGGCGATTTGAGAAAAAGGACGTGGCCCAAGTGCGGCTCCACGTCACATTCTGAAGGAGACATCACCATGGCTAATGGCAAAAGAAAAAAGACCCCTGTGAAAAGCACGGAGCTGGACGCCAAGGAATTTTTCGCCGCCATCTCCGACATCGAGCGGGAGAAGGGCATCCCCAAGAGCTACATGATCGAGAAGATCACGCAGGCACTGGTGGCTGCCTACCGGCGTGACCACGAGGGCATCACCGACAACGTCACGGTGGAGGCCAACGAGGAGAAGTGCGAGGTCCGCATGTTCGTCCGCAAGGACGTGGTGGAGGAGGTCGACAACCCCTGCACTGAGATGAGCCTTGCCGATGCCCAGAAGGCCCTGCCCCGCGCTCAGCTGGGCGATGTGCTGCGTATTGAGATCAAGCCCAAAAACTTCGGCCGCATCGCCGCCCAGACTGCCCGTCAGGTCATCATTCAGGGCATGCACGAGGCAGAGCGCAGCCTGATCTTCGACGAGTTCTCCGCCAAGGAGCACGAGATCCTCACCGGCACCGCCACCCGCGTGGACGAGCGCACCGGCAGCGTGGTGGTGCGCCTGACCTCCGGCAGCGAGTTCACCGATGCCTACCTTGCCCCCGGCGAGCAGGTAAAGGGCGAGACCATTCACGAGGGCGACCGCATCCGCGTCTACGTGGTGGAGGTCCGCCGCTCCACCCGTGGGCCCCAGGTGCTCATCTCCCGCACCCACCCCGGTCTGGTCAAGCGCCTGTTCGAGCTGGAGGTGCCCGAGATCTACGATGGCACCGTGCAGGTCATGTCCATCGCCCGCGAGGCTGGCAGCCGCACCAAGCTGGCCGTCTGGAGCGAGGATGAGAACGTGGACCCCATCGGCGCCTGCGTCGGCCCCCGGGGCCAGCGGGTCAATGCCGTGGTGGAGGAGCTGCGGGGCGAGAAGGTGGACATCATCAAGTACTCCGACGACCCCGCCCAGTACGTGGCTGCCGCTTTGGCGCCTGCCGATGTGCTCAGCGTCACCGAGATCGAGGAGGGCAAGAGCTGCCGCGTGGTCGTCCCCGACGACCAGCTCTCTCTGGCTATCGGCAAGGAGGGCCAGAACGCCCGCCTGGCCGCCCGCCTGACCGGCTATAAGATCGACATCCGTCCCGCCAGCGCTCCGGAGCCCCCCGAGGAGGAGCGCGAGCCTGAGACCGCTGCCCCCGAGGCTGCGGCGGCCGAGGAATAAACGACTGCTCCCCGCTGCCCAGACATGGGCCCAGCGGAGCGCTCCGCCGCCCGCAGGCGGCGGGATTCCTGTGCCATCATTTCCCGAAGGGAGCGATACACCATGCCGAAAAAAATACCTCTGCGCCAATGCCTTGGCTGCCGGGAGATGAAACCCAAAAGCGAACTGATCCGGGTGGTGCGCTCCCCCGAGGGAGAGGTCTCTCTGGACTTCCGGGGCAAAAAGCCCGGCCGGGGTGCCTATCTGTGTCCCGACCCGGCCTGCCTGGCTAAGGCGAAGAAGAACCGCGCCATCGAGCGCGCCTTCTCCGCCCCCGTAGATCCCGAGGTTTACGCCGCGCTGGAAGCGCAGATGAAGGCGGGTGACGGCGGTGACGGATAACGGAGCGCTGAACCTGCTGGGTCTGGCCCGGCGGGGCGGGAATCTCGCTCTGGGCGAGGAGTCCGTGGCCGAGGCCTGCCAGCTGGGCAAGGCCAAGGTGGTCATGGCGGCCGCCGACGCCGGCGACACCACCGCCCGCCGGGGCGCCCGTGCGGCCGAGGCCGCTGAGGTCCCGCTGGTGACCCTGCCCTATGGCAAGGCGGAGGTCGGCTTCCGGTTGGGCCGGAGCACCTGTGCCCTGCTGGCAGTGACCGACCGCGGCCTCGCTGCGGCGGTGCTGGCCAAGCTGGCGCTGGAGGACGACAGCCTCGTTCCGCTGGCGGAGGCATTGTGGGAGAAGACGGAGCGCCGCCGGGGCGGCCGTCCGCAGCAGAGAGAAAAGAAGCACAGTCCACGGACGGATGACCCGTCCGTACAGCGGTAATTTTAGGAGGTGGCCTGTTTGAGCCTTGCGAAACATACAGCCCGTGATCTGGCCAAAGATTTCAACATGCAGTCCAAGGAGCTCATCAACGTCCTGAACGAGTGCACCAAGGGGAACGTGTCCCCCACCAAGGTGCTGGAGGACCGGGAGCTGAACCTGCTCTTTGAGTACTTGACCCAGAAGCATCAGGTGGAGTCCATCGAGTCCATCTATGCGGATGTCTACCATGAGCCCAAGAAGGGCTCCGCCTCTGCCCAGAGCGGCGGCAAGGGTGCCGAGGCTCCCGCCCAGCAGGGCAAGGGCTCCGCGCCCGCCCAGAGCGGTGGCAAGCCCGCCAAGCCCGCTGCCCCCGCGAACCGCACCCCCGAGAAGAAGGTGGTGGACACCCGCAAGGGCGGCGGCGTCAACCTTGAGAAGTACGATCAGCGTCTGGAGGATCTGGCCCCCGAGAAGGCCGACCGGATGCAGACCGGCAAGCAGAAGTTCCAGAACCGGAACAACAAGGGCCGCCAGCAGGGCAGCTTCGGCAGCAAGCGCCGGCAGGAGGAGGCGGAGAAGCTCCGCAAGCTTCAGCTGGAGATCGCCAAGAAGGCTCCCCTCGTAGTCAAGATCCCCGATGAGATCTCCGTGGGCGAGCTGGCCAGCCGCATGAAGAAGACCGGCGCGGAGGTGGTCAAGTGCCTGATCCGCAACGGCGTCATGGCTTCCCTCAGCGACGTCATCGACTTCGACACTGCCGCCATCATCACCGAGGAGCTGGGCTGCAAGGTGGAGAAGGAAGTGGTGGTGACCATCGAGGAGAAGCTCATCGACACCACCGAGGACAAGGAGGAAGACCTCGTCCCCCGCGCCCCCGTGGTGGTGGTCATGGGCCACGTGGACCACGGCAAGACCTCTCTGCTGGACTATATCCGCCACTCCAGCGTGGCCTCCGGTGAGGCCGGCGGCATCACCCAGCACATCGGCGCCTATCAGGTGGAGGTGGACGGAAAGCCTGTCACCTTCCTCGATACCCCGGGCCACGAGGCGTTCACCGCCATGCGTGCCCGCGGCGCCATGATCACTGACATCGCCATTCTGGTGGTGGCTGCCGACGACGGCATCATGCCCCAGACCATCGAGTCCATCAACCACGCCAAGGCGGCCAATATCCCCGTCATCGTGGCCATCAACAAGATGGATAAGCCCACCGCCAACCCCGACCGCATCATGCAGCAGCTCACCGAGCACGGCCTCATTCCCGAGGAGTGGGGCGGCGAGACCATCGTGTGCCCCATCTCTGCCAAGACCGGCATGGGCATCGACAAGCTGCTGGAGAATCTGGTGCTGCTGGCCGAGGTGCAGGAGCTGAAGGCCAACCCCAACCGCACCGCCCACGGCGCGGTGATCGAGGCCCGGCTGGACAAGAACCGCGGCCCCATCGCCACCCTGCTGGTGCAGAACGGCACCCTGAAGCAGGGCGACATCATCATCGCCGGTACCGCCGTGGGCCGTGTCCGCGGCATGACCAACTACCGCGGCCAGAAGGTCACGGAGGCCGGCCCCTCCGTCCCCGTGGAGATCACCGGCATGGGCGAGGTCCCCGGCGCCGGCGACGACTTCCACGCCGTGGCGGATGAGCGTATGGCCCGTGAGCTGGTGGCCCAGCGCAAGGAAGAGCTGAAGAACGCCACCACCGGCTCCGCTAAGCAGAAGGTCTCTCTGGAGGAACTGTTCAGCCAGATCCAGGCCGGCGAGATGAAGGACCTGAACGTCATTGTCAAGGCTGATGTTCAGGGCTCTGCCGAGGCGGTGAAGGCCAGCCTGGAGAAGATCTCCAACGCGGAGGTCCGCGTCCGGGTCATCCACTGCGCCGTCGGCGCCATTAACGAGTCCGACGTGATGCTGGCCGCCACCTCCAACGCCATCATCGTGGGCTTCAACGTCCGCCCGGACAAGAACGCCGCCGAGTCCGCCGCCCGCAACAAGGTGGATATGCGGATGTACCGGGTCATTTATGACTGCATCAACGAGATCGAGGCCGCCATGAAGGGTATGCTGGCCCCGAAGTTCAAGGAGGTCCCGCTGGGCGAGGCCGAGGTCCGTCAGGTCTACAAGATCTCCAATGTGGGCGTGGTGGCCGGCTGCTACGTTACCGAGGGCCGGGTGGCCCGCAACGCCCAGATCCGTCTGGTGCGGGACGGCATCGTGATCCACGAGGGCGTCATGAACTCCCTCCAGCGGTTCAAGGACTCCGTGAAGGAGGTCGCCCGCGGATACGAGTGCGGCATCGGCATCGAGAAGTACAGCGACATCAAAGAGGGCGATGTGATTGAAGCCTTCGAGATGCAGCAGGTGCAGCCCTGACGAAAACACACAAGCCGGCAGGGCGGGCGTTTCGCCCGCCCTGCCGCTGACTTTATAGCCGCCTGCCGGGCGGCCGGAAAGGAGTACACTATGGCAAGCAATCGCATCGGACGTATCAATGAGGAGATTCAGCGCGAGCTGTCCGACCTCATTCCCCGGGTAAAGGATCCCCGGGTCACCGGGCTCATCTCCATCACCGCGGTGGATACCACCAACGACCTGCGCTGGTGCAAGGTCTATGTGTCCATGCTGGACAAGTCCTCCGCCGCAGAGGTGGTCAAGGGGCTGAAGTCCGCCTCCGGCTGGCTGCGGCGGGAGCTGAGCCATGCGCTGGACCTGCGCTACACCCCGGAGCTCATCTTCGTGGAGGACGACTCCATCGACCACGGCGCCCACATTCTGGAGCTCCTGCGGGACCCCAATGTGGTGAAGCCCGCCAATCCCGCCAACGAGCACATCATTCTCGACGAGGAGTGATCAGCATGACCCATCAGGAGGCCGCGGAGTTCCTCTGCAACCACGACAATTACCTCATCATCACCCACAAGCGCCCGGACGGGGACGCCATCGGCTGCTCGGTGGCGCTGGCGGAGATGCTCCGCGGCATCGGCAAGACCGCGTGGCTCCTGCCCAGTCTGGACGCTACCGACCTGTTCACCGACTATCTGGCCGGCCAGACTGCCCAGCCGGGCTACAAGCCCGATACCGTGGTGACCGTGGATCTGGCCAGCCTCGGTCTGCTGCCCCCCAACGGCGCGCCGTGGAAGGACGTCATCCAACTGTCCATCGACCACCATCCCTCCAACGAGGGCTATGCAGCCCAGACCTGTCTGGAGGGGGACAAGGCCGCCTGCGGCGAGATTCTCTACCGCATTGCGGAGCTGCTGGAGGTTATGAGCCCCGCCATTGCGGACATGCTCTACGTGGCCGTGTCCACTGACACGGGCTGCTTTGTTTACTCCAACGTCACCGCCAACACCCACCGGGTGGCGGCGGCCCTGATGGAGGCCGGGGCCAACTACAAGTACCTCAACAAGAAGCATTTCCGCACCAAGAGTCTGCCCCGCCTGCGGCTGGAGCAGCTGATGGTGGAGGGGATGCGCCTGTCCCACGGGAACACCGTGGCAGTGGCCCCTGTGTCGCTGGCCATGATGGCTGCCGCCGGAGCGGGGGAGAACGACGCGGAGGACATCGCCGCTGTGCTGGGCCAGATCAAGGGCGTGCGGCACTCCGCCACCATCCGGGAGCTGAAGCCCGGTGAGTGCAAGATCTCCCTGCGTACCGCCGCGGACCTGAACGCCTCCCGCGTCTGCGCCCGGCTGGGCGGCGGCGGACACGCCGCCGCCGCGGGCTGTACGGTGAACGGCTCCGTGGAGGACGCGGAGCGGGCCATCCTCGGGGCCATCGACGCCGAGATGGAGGAGCATCCTAATGGCTAACGGTATCCTCGTCATTGACAAGGCCGCCGGCTGGACCAGCATGGACGTGTGTGCCAAGCTGCGCGGCATGTATCAGGAGCGGCGCGTGGGCCATGCCGGCACGCTGGACCCCATGGCCACCGGCGTGCTGCCGGTGTTTCTGGGCCGGGCCACCCGGGCGGTGGAGTTCGCCGCCGGCGGCCGGAAGGAATACCTGGCCACCCTGCGGCTGGGCCTGACCACCGACACGCAGGACGTCGCCGGCACCGTGCTGGAGACCAAGCCCGTCTCTGTCGCCGGACCGGAGCTGGAGGCCGTCCTGACCTGCTTCCGCGGGGGCATCCAGCAGGTCCCGCCCATGTACTCCGCCCTGAAGGTCAACGGCCAGAAGCTGTACGATCTGGCCCGGAAGGGCAGGGAGGTGGAGCGCCAGCCCCGGCCCGTGACCATTTACGCCCTCACTGTGGAGGAACAGCTCAGCGACACCGACTGGGCCCTCCGGGTGGTGTGCTCCAAGGGGACCTACGTGCGCACCCTCTGCCACGACATCGGCGCGGCGCTGGGCTGCGGCGGGGCCATGGCCGCCCTGCGGCGGACGGAGGCCGCGGGCTTCACGCTGGAGCAGGCCCTCACGCTGGAGCGGGTGCAGGATGCCCGCGACCGGGCGGCCCTGCTGCTGCCGGTGGACACCTGCTTCGCCCATCTGCCCCGGCTGGACCTCACCGCGGCGCAGGCCAAGTGCGTGCGCAACGGACTGGCCTTCACGTGGCAGGGGGACCAGGGAGAGTTCCGGGCTTACGGCCCCGCCGGGGAATTTCTGGCGGTCTGCCGCACGGAGGAAGGAAAACTTATCACCGTCAAGAGCTTTTTTGACGTCTGACTGGAAGTGAAGACCTTGCAGGAACAAGGAAGGATCATTGCACTGGGTTTTTTCGACGGGGTCCATCTGGGCCACGCCGCTCTGCTGCGCCGGGTGAACGAGCTGGCTGCAGCCCGGAACGCTGTGCCAGCGGCCCTCACCTTTGACAAGCTCACCACCAAGACCGCCGACGGCACCCCCGTGCCCCTGCTCTCCACCGAGTCGGACCGGGTCTGGCTCATGGAGTCCCTCTACGGCATCCGCGAGGTGGAGGTGCTCCCCTTTGACAAGACCCTGATGGAGCTGCCGTGGGACCGGTTCATTACGGACATTCTGCGGGACCGCTTCCACGCGGTCCACGTGGTGGCCGGGCACGACTATCACTTCGGCTGGCGGGGTCAGGGCGACCCCCGGAAGCTGGCCGCCAAGTGCGCCGAGCTGGGCATGGGCTGCGACATCATCGGCCGGGTGGAGCTGGACGGCGTCACGGTCTCGTCCACCTATATCCGCACCCTGATCGCCGAAGGCGATGTGGAGCGGGCCCGCCGTTTTCTGGGCCACCCCCATGTGCTGTCCGGCCCGGTGATCCACGGCAAGGAGGTGGGCCGCACTATGGGCATCCCCACCGCCAACCTCCGGGTGCCGGAGGGGGTGGTCACCCCGGCCTTCGGCGTGTACGCGGCGCTGGCGGTGACGGAGCAGGGGACCTATCCTGCCGTCACCAACGTAGGGGTCCGCCCCACGCTGCATGACGACCGCGGCGTCACCGTGGAGCCGTGGCTGCTGGACTTCCGCGGCGACCTGTACGGACAGACCATCCGGGTCGAGTTCTACCGCCGCCTCCGCGGAGAGAGGCGCTTTGCCTCTCTGGACGAGCTGCGGGCGGAGATCCTCCGCAACGCGGAGGAGACCCGGGCCTATTTCGCGCAAACCTGACCCAGGGAGGGAGACCCCATGCTGGCGACCATCATCAATGCGGCGCTGATCCTCATCGGCAGTGCTGTGGGCCTGCTCTGTAAAAACCTTATCAGCGAAAAGCTCATGTCCATCCTGACCTACGCGCTGGGCCTGTGCGTGGTGGGCATCGGTATCAAGGGCATGGTGGGCACGGAGAACACCCTGTGCGTTATCGTGTGCATGGTGGTGGGCACGGTCATCGGCCATGTCCTGCGCATCGAGGAGCGGCTGGAGCGGGGCGGCGAGCTGCTGCGCTCCAAGCTGTCCCACAGCGGCGGCCGCTTTACAGAGGGATTTGTAAATGCCTCCCTGCTGTTCTGTGTGGGAGCTATGGCCATCACCGGCTCGCTGGAGGCGGGGATGAACCACAACTACTCCATCCTCATCTCCAAGGGCGTTATCGACGGCGTTACCTCCATCTCCTTTGCCGCCGCCATGGGGATCGGCACGGCTTTCTCCGTGGTGCCGCTGCTGCTCTATCAGGGCCTGCTGACCCTGCTGGCCGGCTGGCTGGGGCCCCTGCTGTCCCAGCCGGTGGTCACGGAGATGAGCGCCGTGGGCGGTACGCTTATCCTTGCCATCGGCATCAATATGCTGGGCCTCGGCAAGGAGCACATCAAGGTGGGGAACATGCTGCCCGCCGCATTTCTGCCCATCGCGTACATACCGCTGGCCCAGTGGCTGGCCGGGCTGTTCTGAGCGGCCTGCCAGATCGTTTTGAATCAGACAAGAGCGTCCGAGAGTTGCCCGGGCGCTCTTTTTCTGTCCAAAACTCCGTCATACTGGCCAATATGGACGGATTTTCCATTTTGAAGGGATTTGAGCCGAAAAAATGTGAAACAGAGTTAAAATACATGTTGAAATCACGTTCAGTTTGTGCTAATATTACGTCTGGAATATGAATAACCTCTCATGTTATGGGGGCTTAGGGATAGTTACAAATGTGACAAGGTAAAATATCGGTCTTTTGCACAAAAAAGAGACTTGCAAAAATGGAACGGCGGGGCTATAATTTATTTAAACCGCCACCGGGAGGTGCGGTGTTTCTATTGCACTTGATTGTTAAAAAATCAACAAAGAGTTTCGGCCAACAAATCATCAAGGAGGATACCCCATGTCTTACGTCAATTACGAGAAAAAAGGCGCCGTGGCAGTCCTGACGATCGACCGGCAGGAGGCCCTGAACGCACTGAACACGCAGGTTCTGTGCGATCTGGACGAAGCAATCAGCAAGGTGGAGGCGGACAGCGAGGTCCACGCCGTGGTGCTGACCGGCGCCGGCCGCTCCTTCGTTGCGGGTGCCGACATCGGCGAGATGAAGGGCTTCAGCGCCAACGATGGCAAGAAGTTCGGCGTCCACGGCGGCGGCGTGTTCCTGCGTCTGGAGAATCTTTCCGTGCCTGTCATTGCTGCGGTGAACGGCTTTGCCCTGGGCGGCGGCTGCGAGCTGTCTATGGCCTGCGACATCCGTCTGGCCAGCGAGAAGGCCAAGTTCGGCCAGCCCGAGGTTGGCCTGGGCATCACCCCCGGCTTCGGCGGCACTCAGCGTCTGCCCCGGATCGTGGGCATCAGCAAGGCCATGGAGCTGATCCTGACCGCCAAGGTCATCGGCGCGGCTGAGGCCAAGGAGATCGGTCTGGTCAGCGCGGTCTATCCCCCCGAGGAGCTGATGGACAAGGCCATGGAACTGGCCAACGCCATCTGCGCCAATGCCCCCATCGCGGTGGCGGAGTCCAAGCGGTGCATCCGCATGGGTATGCAGACCGACATCCACACCGGCGCCGCCTTCGAGGCCGAGGCATTCGGCGTCACCTGCGGCACCGAGGACAAGAACGAGGGCATGGGTGCCTTCCTGGAGAAGCGCGCGGAGAAGCACTTCCAGAACAAGTAAGTTCCCCCGAAAGCTCATTTTTGTATAAGTACGTTACCTTTACATAATCAAGGAGGAAATCACTATGAAGAAGATCGTTGTTATCGGCGGCGGCACCATGGGTCTGGACATCGCGCAGGTTTTTGCGCGCAACGGCTATGACGTTGTTGTCCGCGACATCAAGGACGAGATCATTCAGGCCAGCGAGGCCCGCCTGAACAAGGGCCTGGACAAGCTGGTTGCCAAGGGCAAGATGGATGAGGCCGGCAAGAAGGCCATCACCGACAAGATGACCTTCACCACCGACCTGAACCTGGCCGCCGATGCCGACCTGGTCATCGAGGCCGCCATCGAGAACCTGGACATCAAGAAGTCCATCTTCGCCGAGCTGGACAAAATCTGCAAGCCCGAGACCATCCTGGCCTCCAACACCTCTTCCATCTCCATCACCGCCATCGCCGCCGCTACCAAGCGCCCCGACAAGTTCATCGGCATGCACTTCTTCAACCCCGCCACTGTCATGAAGCTGGTGGAGGTCATCCGCGGCTCTCACACCTCTGATGAGACCTACAAGACCATCGCTGACCTGTCCGTGGCGATCGGCAAGGAGCCCGTCGAGGTCAACGAGGCCCCCGGCTTTGTTGTCAACAAGATCCTCGTCCCCATGATCAATGAGGCCGCCGACCTGCTGTACACCGGCGTCGCTTCCGCCGAGGGCATCGACAACGCCATGAAGCTGGGTGCCAACCATCCCATGGGCCCTCTGGCTCTGGGCGATCTGATCGGTCTGGATGTCTGCTTGGCTATTATGGACACCCTGTTTAATGAGACTCACGATCCCAAGTATCGTGCGTCCCTGCTGCTGCGCAAGATGGTCCGCGCCGGCAAGCTGGGCCGTAAGACTGGCGAGGGCTTCTTTAGCTACGCCAAATAAGTAAGGAGGAATCTGTTAAATGGACTTCAAGCTGAACCGGGAGCAGCAGATGCTCCAGAAGCTCTTCCGCGATTTCGCGGAGAACGAGGTCAAGCCCCTGGCCGCTCAGGTCGACGAGGAGGAGATGTTCCCCGCCGAGACCGTGAAGAAGATGGCCAAGCTGGGTATGATGGGCATCTACTTCCCCAAGGAGTACGGCGGAGCCGGCGCTGACGTGCTGAGCTACGTCCTCGCCATTGAGGAGCTGGCCAAGGTCTGCGGCACCACCGCCGTCATCCTGTCCGGCCACACCTCTCTGTGCTGCGCCCCCATCTATGAGAACGGCACCCCCGCCCAGAAGGAGAAGTATCTGCCCAAGCTCTGCTCCGGCGAGTGGCTGGGCGCCTTCGGCCTGACCGAGCCCGGCGCCGGCACTGACGCTCAGGGCCAGCAGACCGTGGCCGTCAAGGACGAGAACGGCAACTGGGTGCTGAACGGCTCCAAGATCTTCATTACCAACGCCGGCTATGCCGATGTGTTCATCATCATCGCCGTCACCGGAACCGTGGTGGACAAGAAGGGCCGCAAGAGCAAGGAAATCTCCGCTTTCATCGTGGAGCGCACCGACGCCGGCTTCTCCGTGGGCAAGCACGAGAAGAAGATGGGCATCCGCGGCTCCTCCACCTGCGAGTTGATCATGGAGAACTGCGTCATCCCCGGCGACCGTCTGCTGGGCAAGCAGGGCAAGGGCTTTGCCATCGCCATGAAGACTCTGGACGGCGGCCGTATCGGCATCGCCTCTCAGGCTCTGGGCATCGGCGAGGGCGCCGTGCAGGAGGCCGTCAACTACACCAAGGAGCGCGTCCAGTTCGGTAAGCGCATCAGCCAGTTCCAGAACACTCAGTTCCAGCTGGCCGATATGCACACCCGGATGGAGGCCGCCAAGTATCTGGTTTACTCCGCTGCCTGCAAGAAGCAGGCTGGCGAGCCCTACTCCGCTGACGCCGCCATGGCCAAGCTCTTCGCCGCCGAGGCCGCCAGCGATGTCACCCGCCGCGCCGTGCAGCTGTTCGGCGGCTACGGCTACACCCGTGACTATCCCGTTGAGCGCATGATGCGCGACGCCAAGATCACCGAGATCTACGAGGGCACCTCCGAGGTCCAGCGTATGGTCATTTCCGGCTCTATGGGCGTGAAGTGATAAGGAGGTAGAAAGCAAATGAAGATCATTGTGTGCGTGAAGCAGGTGCCTGACACCTCCGGTAAGGTCGCTGTCAAGGCCGACGGTACTATGGACCGTGCGGCCATGGCCACCATCTCCAACCCCGACGATATGAACGCTCTGGAGGCCGCCCTCCAGCTGAAGGATGCCAACCCCGAGATCAAGGTCGTTGTCATCACCATGGGTCCCCCTCCCGCCGAGTCCATGCTCCGCGAGTGCATGGCTATGGGCGCGGACGAGGGCGTGCTGGTGTCCGGCCGTGAGTTCGGCGGCGCCGACACCTTCGCCACTTCCGAGTGCCTTGCCGCCGCCATCCGCAAGATCGGCGTCGAGAAGGACGACATCATCTTCTGCGGCCGTCAGGCCATCGACGGCGACACCGCTCAGGTCGGCCCCCAGATCGCTGAGAAGCTGGACCTGCCTCAGGTCACCTATGTCACCGCCATCGACTACAAGGACGGCAAGCTGACCGTGCGCCGCGCTCTGGAGGATGGCTACATGACTCTGGCCGTCCAGACCCCCTGCCTGCTGACCTGCATCAAGGAGCTGAATACTCCCCGTTACATGAGCGTCGGCGGCGTCATGGAGTGCTACTCCAAGCCCTACAGCGTCATGGACTTCAACACCCTGTCTGACGATCCCCATGTCACTCTGGAGACCATGGGCCTGAAGGGCTCTCCCACTCAGGTCTACAAGTCCTTCTCTCCCCCGGTCAAGGGTGCCGGCACCATGCTCGAGGGTGCTGACAAGGCCACCTGTGAGAACCTGGTGGCTATCCTGGGCGAGAAGCACATCATCTGAGAAAGGAGCGAGGAACAATGGCTTTTAACAGTAAAGACACCGCCGCCTTCAAGGGCGTGTGGGTATTTTGTGAGCAGCGCGAGGGCGTCATCCTTGGCACCGGCTATCAGCTGCTGAGCGAGGGCCGCAAGCTGGCCAACGATCTGGGCGTGGAGCTGTGCGGCGTGCTGCTGGGCAGCAACATCAACGAGGAGCATGCGAAGGCTCTGGGCGGCTACGGCGCCGACCGCGTCTACGTCTGCGATCATCCCCTGCTGAAGGACTACACCACTGACGCCTACACCAAGGTCATCTGCGATCTGGTGGAGGACAAGAAGCCCGAGATCCTGCTGATCGGCGCGACCAACATCGGCCGCGATCTGGGTCCCCGCGTCTCCGCCCGTCTGAAGACCGGCCTGACCGCCGACTGCACCCATCTGGACGTGGATGTGGAGAAGTACAAGGCCTTCCTGAAGACCACCTCCACCATCGACGTGGACAACACTCCCTTCGAGGCCAACCGCAACCTGAAGATGACCCGTCCCGCTTTCGGCGGCCATCTGATGGCTACCATCGTTTGCCCCAGCTATCGTCCCCAGATGTCCACCGTCCGCCCCGGCGTCATGCAGACTCAGGCCTTTGACGAGGCCCACGCTGCCAAGACCGTGCTGGAGAAGGTCGATGTGAAGCTGGACGCCTCTGACATCCATGTCGAGGTTCTGGAGATCAAGAAGTCTGCCAAGAAGCTGGTGGACCTGATCGGTGCCGACGTGGTCGTGGCCGTGGGCCGCGGCATCAGCGTCGATCCCAAGCGCGGTCTCGAGATCGCCGAGGAGCTGGCTGACGTTCTGGGCGGCGTCGTGGGCGCTTCCCGTGCCGTCGTGGATGCCGGCCTCATCAGTGCCGATCATCAGGTCGGCCAGACCGGTAAGACTGTCCATCCCAAGATCTATGTTGCCCTCGGCATTTCCGGCGCCATCCAGCATCTGGCCGGCATGCAGGACTCCGAGTGCATCATCGCCGTGAACAAGAACGGCTCCGCCCCCATCTTCGATGTTGCCACCTACGGCATCACCGGCGACCTGTTCAAGGTCGGCCCCATGCTGGTGGAGGCCATCAAGGCTTACAAGGCCACCAAGGGCTAAGCAAAAGCGCATAATTACAACATTTTTAAGGCCGCGGCAGTTTTGCCGCGGCCTTAAAAATTTCAAGGAAATTTTTGTTAGCTTCCAAGAAATTGCGCAAGGAGCAGGGCCAAGAAACAAAATATTGCGGTAAAAACGAAACTGATCGAATTACGTCGAGCATAAAAGCTTGCAAGTAAAAACGATTTTATGCATCATATTTGTGAGGTAATGACCGGCCTGTCAAAGGCCGGTCTAATAAATGAGAAAGGCGGAGAAAATACGATTCGCGAAATGTTTCTGGGCACTGCGGAGATGGAGGACTCACGCGGAGGGGCCCACTGCTACGACTACTACATTATCATTGACGAGATGGATGTGGGCGCCTTTTCCTGCGAGAGCTACGGCCTGCGGGTGGAGGACCGGGCGCGGGGTGAGGGAGCCTCGGTGCCGCATATTACCTGCAGCATTTCAAGGATCGATGAGCTGTGCGAGCTGGTGCTGGGCGGCGGAGTGTCGCCCACGGAGCTCAGCGAGGTAGTTCAGGACTGGCTGTAAATAGAAGCAACAAAGGCTCCGGGCGGCGCTGCCGTCCGGAGCTCTTTTTTATTGGCTGCCCAGCAGTTCCTCTGCCAGCCGGTCGGCGGTCTCGTACACCCCATCGAAGTCCACGTGAGAATTGTAGAGGCCCTCCAGCTCGTCGTGGGTGGCCTTCGCCTGCGCCAGACAGCCCACGCCCTCTGCCTCCAGCGCGGCGGCCACCTTCCGGGTGAAGCGCAGCCGGGGCCGCTGCTCCCGCAGGGCCTCGCCATCGGCCATGGCGTCCAGCCGCAGGTGACGGTAGGCCCGGTGGGGCCACGGCTGCTCCGCCGTGGAGGTGACAAAGGCCAGCGAGAGATCGGGCAGGATCAGGTGGGCCAGCCGGTCGGGGAACGTGGGGTCGGCGCAGGCCACCGCCCGGTGGCCGCCCGCCCGGGCCGCCGTCAGCAGCTGGGAGAGCAGATAGTGGGCCATCCCGTTGCTGTCGCTGAGCTCGTAGACTCGCTCCGCCTGTGCGCCCACCGTGTCCCACAGGGTCACGGCCCCCCGGTGGGTGAGGGCGGAGAGGAAACGCCGGTCCGTGCTGCCGCCCCCGCCGTCTTTTTTCAGCTCCCGACTGATGATGCCCGCCGCCCGCTTCTCCAGCCGCCGGCGGAGCTCCCTACTGTCCGCCGCATCCTGCAGGTTGCGCCGCAGCTCGCCTGCCGCGCCGAGACAGCGGTAGGCCTGCCGGTAGTGCTCTTTGTACCGGGCTGTGACGGCCAGCAGATCGTCCCGGATGGGCCGCAGGGCCGCCCGGTCATAGAACCGGCTCAAGTCCAGATACTGGTCCATCGCTCCGGGACAGGCCGCCTCGATCACGTGGGGAGCCGTGCCGTCCACCACCGCGGCCTTCAGCCCCGGCAGCAGCACCGCGTCCAGCGATCCCGGGTCCCCGGAGCATAAAACCTCCTCTATCGGCTGACCGGCGGCCTCCGCATGGCGGGCTACCCGCCGCATCAGGGAGGACTTGCCGCAGCCCGGCCCGCCCTTCAGAATGTACAGCCGCTCCATGCGCTCCGGGTCGGAGAGCGCGCCGTAGAGAGAATAGAACCCGGCAGGTGAGTTGGACCCGAGAAAATACTGGATCTGGGACATTCCGGATGCCTCCTTGTTGAAATTTTTCCATGTCAGCCTATGCGCCCGGGGGAGGCGTGGTGCGGGGAGGCTTTACAAGGGGCGGCAGAGTTGCTAAAATGGAGCAAAAGGAGGGGGGTGAGGTCCGTGAACATCGAACTGCCGCCGCAGGCCGCGGCCGCGCTGGAGCTGCTGTCCGCCGCCGGGTACGAGGCCGTGGTAGTGGGCGGCGCGGTGCGGGACGCCCTCCGCGGCGTTCCCGCCGGAGACTGGGACATCGCCACCGCTGCCCGGCCGGAGGAGACGGAGCGGGTCTTTGGCCGGTGGCCCCTCGTGGAGACCGGCCGGAAGCACGGAACCGTCACCGTCCTGCTGGACGGCCTGCCGCTGGAGATCACCACCTACCGCACCGAGGGGGCATACACCGACCACCGGCGGCCGGACTCGGTGCGTTTCACCGCCAGCCTGACGGAGGACCTCGCCCGGCGGGACTTCACAGTAAATGCCATGGCCTACTGCCCGGAGACCGGCCTTGCAGACCCCTTCGGCGGGGCGGCGGACCTGGCGGCGGGGCTGCTCCGCTGCGTGGGGGAGCCGGAGCGCCGCTTCCGGGAGGATGCCCTGCGTATCCTCCGGGGCCTGCGCTTCGCCGCCGCGCTGGGGCTGGAGGCCGAGCCCGCCACCGCCCGGGCCCTCCACGGTTGCCGGGGCCTGCTGCCTGCCGTGTCGGCGGAGCGGGTGCAGGCGGAGCTGACTGGCCTGCTGGTGGGCCCCTTCGCCGTCCGGGTGCTGCTGGAGTACGGCGATGTGCTGGCGGCGGTTATCCCGGAGTTGGCCCCCATGCTTGGGCTGGATCAGTGCAACCCCCATCACGATAAGGACCTCTGGGCCCACACGGCGGCGGTGGTGGACGCCGCCCCGGCGGAGCCGGTGCTCCGCTGGGCCGCCCTGCTCCACGATGTGGGCAAGCCGCCCTGCTTCTCCCTCGGCCCCGACGGCGTGGGCCATTTCTACGGCCACGCGGGCAAAAGCGCGGAGCTTGCGGACGGCATCCTCGCCCGCCTGCGGCTGGACAACGCCCGGCGAGGGCGGATCACGGCCCTCATCCGGCTCCACGACCTGCCCCTGCTGCCGCCGGACAGAAAGCAGGTCCGCCGTCTGCTGAACCGCCTGGGGCCGGAGGGTGCGGCGGAGCTCATCGCACTCCACCGGGCGGACGCCGCCGGGCTGGCAGCCCCCTATCGGGGCCGGGTGAGGGAGTATGCCGGCGTGCAGGCCCTGTTGGACAGCCTGCTGGCGGAGCGGGCCTGCTTCTCCCTCCGGGATCTGGCGGTGAAGGGGGACGACCTGCTGGCCCTGGGCCTTCGGGGCCGGGCCGTGGGGGAGGGGCTGAACGCCTGCCTGGCCGCTGTCATGGCGGAGGAGGCGCCCAACGACCGGGCCGCCCTGCTGGCATGGCTGAAAGACCGATAGACAAAAAGTCCGCAGACAGCACAGGCTGTCTGCGGACTTTTTCAGATAAATTCAGAACAGCTTGGCCAGTGTGGCGGCCAGCTCCTTGATATCGTGCCCGGAGGTGTTGACGCACAGGTCGTAGTTGTTCATGTCGCCCCACTTGCTGTCGGTGTAGTACTCGTAGTAGTCGGCGCGGTTCTTGTCCAGCTGCTGGACCTGGCGGCGGATCTCTTTCTCCGTCAGCTTCTCCGCGGCGGGGCTGCGCTCGATGCAGCGGCGGACGCGGCTGTCCATATCGGCGTAGACGAACAGCCGGGTGGGCTTGGAGTCCCGCAGAATGTAGTCGGCGCAGCGGCCCACGATGATGCAGTCGGACTTGGCGGCCATGTCCTTGATGATGTCGGTCTGCGCCTGATAGATGGCGTTCATCTGCTGCAGGGGATAGTCGCTGACGTAGGAAAAGCTCTGCCCCACGGTAATGGGGAACAGGCTGTGGGGCGTGCGGTCCACCACGTTGCGGACATAGTCTTCGGATAGCTTGGTGTGCTTGGCAATGGCGGTGAGGATCTCTTTATCGTAGTACTCGACGCCCAGCTTCTCGGCCAGCCGCCGGCCCAACTCACGGCCGCCGCTGCCGAACTGTCGGCCCAGAGTGATTACTTTGTTCATGATACAGACCTCCTTGATGAAGAGAATGGAAATTATCTTTCCATCCATATTATACTCCTGCGCCCCCGCCCGGTCAATGCAAAAGCGCGGTGAAATGGGACAAAAAACTTGCGCCGGGCAGGGGAATGGCGGTATAATAAGAATACCAAACACAACAGGAGGAATGTACTGTGATCCGCAAGACCTTTCAGGACCTGAGCCTGCCCGCGCTGGGTATGGGCTGCATGCGTCTGCCAGTGCGGGACGGCCGCAGCGACGACATCGACGAGGAGGCGGTGGCGCGCATGGCGGACTACGCCATGGAGCACGGCGTCAACTATTTCGATACCGCGTGGTTCTATCACGACCGCCTGTCCGAGCCCGTCATGGGCCGCGTTCTTCAGCGCTATCCCCGGGAGAGCTTTTTTCTCGCCACCAAGTTCCCCGGGCTGGACCCCAAGCTGATGAAGGACCCCGCCGCCCTCTTTGAAAAGCAGCTGGAGAATCTCCGCACCGACTATTTCGATTTCTATCTGATCCATAACGTGAACGAGGCCACCATCGACCGCTTTCTGGACCCCACTTTCGGCGTGATCCCCTATCTGGTGGAGCAGAAGCGGGCGGGCCGCATCCGCCATCTGGGCTTCTCCACCCACGGCAGCCTCGACACCATGCGCCGCTTTCTGGACGCCGTGGGCGCTGAGATGGAGTTCTGTCAGATCCAGCTCAACTGGCTGGACTGGAGCTTCCAGAACGCGAAGGAAAAGGTGGAGCTGCTGAAGGAGTACCACCTGCCCGTCTGGGTCATGGAGCCCGTCCGGGGCGGCCGGCTGGTGAACCTGCCGGAGGATGTGGCCGCCCAGCTCCACGCCATGCGCCCCGGGGTCTCCGGTCCGGAGTGGGCCTTCCGCTTCCTCCAGAGCATCCCGGAGGTGGTGGTGACCCTCTCCGGCATGTCCAACATGGAGCAGCTGCAGGAGAATATCCGCACCTATGAGAGCGCTCAGCCCCTCTCCGCCGCCGAGTGGGCCGGCCTCCAGACCGTGGCAGAGGGCCTCATCCGGAAGAACCTCATCCCCTGCACCAGCTGCCGCTACTGCATGGAGAAGTGTCCCAGGCAGATCGGCATTCCCGCCCTGCTGAGCATGTATAACGACCACTTCCTCACCGGGGACGGCAAGATCTCACTCCGCTTTCTGGCCGCCGTGCCCGAGGGCCGCCGCCCCGGGGACTGCCTCGGCTGCCGTGCGTGCGAGGGAGCCTGTCCGCAGAACATCAAGATCTCCGAGGTGCTGGCGGACTTCAGCCGCCGGCTGGAGTGATCCGCTGCCGTTTTTTCCGCAGGGACTTGCCAGCGGCCGCTGGCTTTGGTATAATATCACCAAACGATGCGGGCGTTTTCACTCCCGCGGCGTGTATTTCAGAGAGTGAGAGGTGTTCAAGATGGACGGAAAATTCATCCTGTCCTGCGAGTCCACGGTGGACCTGCCCTATTCCTACGTGGCCGGGCGGGGCATCCCCGTGCTGTTTTACAGCTACATGGTGGGGGACAAGGTCTATGTGGACGACATGGGCCGGGACCCGGAGGCGCTGCCAAACTTCTACAAGCTGCTGGACGGCGGCGCCATGCCTACCACCTCCCAGATCAACGAATTCCAGTACGAGGAGTTCTTTGAAGAGCAGCTGCAGAAGGGCGACCTGCTGCACATCAACTTCGGCTCCGGTATGACAGCCTCGGTGAACAACGCCAATGCCGCCGCCGAGGTCATGCGGGAGAAATACCCCGACCGCAAGCTCATCGTCATCGACTCCCTGTGCTCCTCCTCGGGCTACGGCCTGCTGGTGGACTACGCCGCCGACATGCGGGACGAGGGCAAAACCATCGAGGAGACGGCGGACTGGGTCCGGGCCCACTGCAACCGGGTCCACCACCAGTTCTATTCCACCCGGCTGGATATGTACCGCCGCAGCGGCCGCATGTCCGGCGCAGCGGCCACCATTGCCACCATCCTGAATATCTGCCCCATCATGCGGCTGGACGACGGCGGGCGCATCATCGCCTACGACAAGGTCCGGGGCAAGAAGGCCGCCGTCAAGCGCACCATCGAGACCATGGCGCAGCACGCCGAGGGCGGTACGGGCTACTCCGGCAAGTGCTTCGTGTGCCACTCCAACTGTCTGGAGGACGCGGAGATCACCGCCGCCGCGGTGAAGGAGCGCTTCCCCCACATCGAGGGGGACGTCCGCATCTGCGACATCGGCACCATCATCGCCTCCCACTGCGGCCCGGGCACCGTGGCTGTGTTCTTCCTGGGTGACGAGCGTCTGCCCGACAATTCCAAGTAAACAGACATGAGGCCTCCGCTCCGGCGGGGGCCTCATTGACTAAAGGAGGACACCATGGCACAAACCTGGAAGGACCTGTACGCCGCCGCCCGGGCGGTGCATCTGGGCGACGATCTTTCACTCGATGTGGGCGAGCTCCTGCCGCTTTTCCGCGACGACGGCCTTCTGCCGCCCCAGCTTGTCTGACATTTTGTCCACGTCACGGTTGTGCAGAAAATCCTCCAGGCGTGCTTTGCCCGCTCCGAGAGCAGGGCAAAGCGGTCTCCCACGCCGACCGCCTGCCCGATGCTGACGGTCGTGCCCATGGCAAGGCCCACGATCATCACCGTGAGCATATGCATCACCTGCGGGCCGATGGACACGGCGGTCGTGCTGGCGACGCCGTCGAACTGCCCGATGATGAATAGGTCAGCCATGCCGCAGAGCGTCTGCAAAAAGTATGAGAGCAGGTAGGGCAGCGAGAACAGGACGACATTTTTGAATACGCTGCCGGTGGTGAGATTTCTTTCCACTGCACCGGTTCCCTCTTTTCTGAGCTTCACATAGTATAAAGTCTACAATGTGTGTAGAGTCAAGAGGGAGTTTTACAGAACGGGCAAAAAGCGTTTTGCTTCACAGCTTCTGCACGTACCGCAGGTCGGTACACACCATGTTGTGGGGGAAGGGGATGAGCTTGGAGGTCCCGTCCCACGCGAAGCCGTGGCGCTCGTAGAAGCGCCGGGCGCCGTCGGCCTCCTTCATGGCCATGAGGAAGGCCGCGGGCCAGCCGTCTGCCCGCAGCTGGACCAGCGCGGCCTCCATCAGGGCAGAGCCGTAGCCGCCCCCCAGATGGTCCACATTGGCGTAAAAGGTGTAAATTTCCGCCATGCCGGCGCAGTTCTGGGCCCCTGCCGCGTGGGGCAGGCCGATGCCCCCGGGGCCGAAGGCGCACACCGCCATGGGCACATCCCCCTCCCAGGCCATCAGCGTGTGGGAGCGGTCCGCCTGGTGGCAGCAGCGGAGAAAATCCACCCAGTGGTCGTCGGTGCAGACCTCCTCCAGGTAGTCGTCGGGGACGAAGCCGGGGTAGGCCTGCTTCCAGCCCCGGGCGATGAGGGTGCTGCCCGCCAGAAAGTCCGCGGGAGCTGCGGCCTCCCGGATGAGGGCGCTCATGGGGCCACCCCCACGGGCTCCTTGGAGCCCTCTTCCTCCCGGGCCAGAGCCCGGGCGTTGGCCAGCATCAGCTTGATGCGGTTCTCCTGATTGATGCGGGTGGCGCCGGGGTCGTAGTCGATGGCCACGATGTTGGAGTTGGGGTAGTCGTCCTTCAGCCGGCGGATCATACCCTTGCCCACGATGTGGTTGGGCAGGCAGCCGAAGGGCTGGGCGCAGACGATGTTGGGCACGCCGGAGTGGATGAGCTCCAACATCTCGCCGGTGAGCAGCCAGCCCTCGCCCATTTTGTTGCCGTCTCCCAGATAGCCGTGGACCAGCTTGTGCATGTCCTCGAACCGGCCGGGGGCGCGGAAGCGGCCGGACTCGTTCAGGGCGTCGATCATGTCCTGCTGGCACTTCTCGATGTACCCCTGGAAGAAGCGGCAGGCCGCCTTTTTCAGCAGCTTTCCGCCGTAGATGTCCACGTCCACCACACGGTTGTAAATTTTGAAGATCATGAAGTCGGTGAGGCCAGGCACCACCGGCTCCGCCCCCTCGCTGAGCAGGAACTTTTCCAGATCGTTGTTGCCCAGCGCGGAGAATTTCACGTAAATTTCGCCCACCACGCCGACCCGGACCTTCTGCTCTCCGGTGACGGGGATGGTCTTGAAGTCGTCGCAGATCTCCCGGAAGCCGGCGCGCATGGCCCTGCGGCTCATGCCCTGCCCCTGCTGGAAGCGGTCGATGAGCTTTTCCGTCCACGCCATGGCCATGGCGTTGGTTTCACCCTCGTTGACCTCGTAGGGCCGCACCTGATTGGCCACGTTCATGATGAGGTCGCCGTACATCATGGCGTAGATCAGCTTGCGGATCATGGGGAGGGTCAGGGAAAAGCCGGGGTTGCGCTCCTGCCCAAAGGACACGGAGATGACGGGGATGTACTCCATGCCCGCAGCCTTCAGGGCCTTGCGGATCAGGTGGATGTAGTTGGACGCCCGGCAGCCGCCGCCGGTCTGGGTGATGAACAGGGCCACCTTGTGGGGATCGTAACCGCCGGTCTTGATGGCGTCGATGAACTGGCCGATGACCAGCAGGGCGGGGTAGCAGATGTCGTTGTGGACGTACTTCAGCCCCTCGTCCACCACGGCCTTGCCGCCGTTGTTCAGCTGGACCACATTGTAGCCCTCCAGCTCCAGAATTTTGCGGAACATCCCGAAGTGGATGGGCAGCATCTGGGGCATGAGGATGGTGTATTCCTTCCGCATCTCCTCGGTGAAGAGGAGGCGGCCGGATTTGTCATAGCGGAGTTCAGCCATGGGAATTTCCTCCTTCGGGGGTCTTGGCTCGCTCCTCCATGGCGGCCATGAGGGAGCGGATGCGGATCTTCACCGCGCCAAGGTTGCTGATGTCGTCGATCTTCAGCTGGGTGTACAGCCGGCCGTTGGCCTCCAGAATGGAGCGCATCTCGTCACCGGTGATGGCGTCGGTGCCGCAGCCGAAGGACACCAGCTGGATCAGTTCCATATCCGGCTGCTCGCACACGTAGCGGGCGGCGTTGTACATCCGGGCCTGGAAGGTCCACTGGTTCAGGACCCGCCGGGGGGCGTAGCCCTCGTGCCACGCCACGGCGTCCTCGCTGACCACCACGAAGCCGAAGGAGCCGATGAGCTCGTTGATGCCGTGGTTGATCTCCGGGTCGATGTGGTAGGGCCGCCCGGCCAGCACCAGAATGGGCCGACCCTCGGTCCGGGCCTGCGCGATGAACCGCTCGCCGGCGGCGCGCACCTCGGCCTTGTAGGCGTCGTAGGCCAGATAGGCGGCCCGGATGGCGGCCTTGGCCTCTTTCCGCGGGATGCCCAGCGTCTCCTCGAACCACTGGGAGCCGATGCGCAGGTAATCCTTGGGCCGGTGGAGGCCCACATAGGGGTTCAGGAACCGCACCTGCTTCAGCACCGGCATGTTGGCGGCCAGCAGTTCGGGATAGTAGGCCACCACCGGACAGTTGTAGCAGTTGTCGGAGGATTTCTCGTCAAAATTGTAGGACATGCAGGGGTAGAAGATGGCGTCCACGCCCGCCTCCGCCAGCGCCTGAATATGTCCGTGCATCAGCTTGGCGGGGTAGCACACCGTATCCGACGGGATGGTGCGCTGGCCCTTGATGTACAGCTTGCGGGAGGACTCGGGGGAGAGCACCACCTCGTAATTCAGCCGGGTGAACAGCTCGAACCAGAAGGGGAGGTTCTCATACATGTTCAGCCCGAAGGGGATGCCCATGCGGCCCCGGCTGCCGTTGCCGGAGCCCTTGCCTTCCATGGCCCGCAGCTTCTGGTACTTCCAGCGGTAGAGGTCGGGCAGCTCCTGCCGCTCCCGGCCCAGGGGGCGGGAGCACCGGTTGCCGGAGATGAACCGCCGCCCGCCGTCGAAGGTGTTGACGGTGAGGGAGCAGTGGTTGGTGCAGAGATTGCAGGTGACGGGCTTTGCCGTGTGTGAGAAGTGCTCCAGCGCCTCGGCGGGGAGGATGGCGGACTTCTCCAGCCCCAGGTCCCGGGCGGCCAGCGCCGCGCCGAAGGCTCCCATGATGCCGGCGATGGTGGGGCGGGTGACGTCCCGGCCCAGCTCCAGCTCGAAGGCCCGGAGCACCGCGTCGTTGTAGAAGGTGCCGCCCTGCACCACGATGTGCTGGCCCAGCGCGTCGGCATTGGCGGCGCGGATGACCTTGTACACGGCGTTCTTCACGATGGAGATGGACAGGCCGGCGGAGATGTCCTCCACGGTGGCGCCGTCCTTCTGGGCCTGCTTCACGGAGGAGTTCATGAACACCGTGCAGCGGGAGCCCAGATTCACCGGGTGCTGGGCGAACAGGCCGATCCTGGCGAAGTCGGCGATGGAGTAACCCAGCGCCTTGGCAAAGGTCTCGATAAAGGACCCGCAGCCGGAGGAGCACGCCTCGTTGAGCATGATGGAGTCCACGGCGCCCCGGCGGATCTTGAAGCACTTCATGTCCTGCCCGCCGATGTCGATGATGAAGTCCACGTCGGGCTCGAAGTGGGCGGCGGCCTTGTAGTGGGCCACGGTCTCCACCAGTCCCAGGTCGCAGGAGAAGGCGTTCTTGATCAGGTCCTCGCCATAGCCGGTGACGGCGGCGCCGCGAATGTCGATGCGGTCCCCGCAGAGGGCGTAGATGTGCTTCAGCTGCTCCAGCACGATGGCCACGGGGTTGCCCTGATTGGAGTGATAGTAGGTGTACAACAGGCCGCCGTCGGCGGTGATGAGGGCCATTTTTGTGGTGGTGGAGCCGGCGTCGATACCCAGCCACGCGGGGCCGATATAGGTGTTGATGTCCGCCTCGGGGGGGTGGTTGGCGTTGTGCCGGGCCACAAAGGCGTCATAGTCTGCCTGCGACTCAAAGAGGGGGGGCATGGTGTCCACGGCGGTGGTGGTGCCCCGGCTGTCCTCCAGCCGCTTCAGCAGGTCCTCGAAGGGATGGGCGGGGTAGTCGGTGGCACACAGGGCCGCGCCCATGGCGGCGAAACAGTCGCCGTCCTCGGGGAACACGGCGTGGTCGCCGTCCAGCTGCAGAGTCTCCACGAACCGCTGCCGCAGGCCCATGAGAAAGTGCAGCGGTCCGCCCAGAAAGACGATCTTCCCCTTCAGCTCCCGCCCCTGGGTGAGGCCGGCCACGGTCTGATCCACCACGGCCTGAAAGATGGAGGCCGCTACGTCTTCCTTCCGCCCGCCCTGGTTGAGGATGGGCTGGATGTCGCTCTTGGCGAACACGCCGCAGCGGCTGGCGATGGGGTAGATCTTCTCGTGCTTGAGGGAGAGCTCGTCCAGCTCGTTCACACTGACGTTCATCAGCGTGGCCATCTGGTCGATGAAGGCCCCGGTGCCGCCGGCGCAGGAGCCGTTCATCCGCTCCTCCAGCGCCCCGCCGAAGAAGATGATCTTGGCGTCCTCACCGCCCAGCTCGATTACGGCGTCGGTGTCGGGAATATAGGTCCGAACGGCGGCGGCGGTGGCGTACACCTCCTGCACAAAGTCCAGCCCGGCGGCCTTGGCTACGCCCAGTCCGGCGGAGCCGGTGATGGCCAGCCGGACCTCCTGTCCCCGCAGCAGGTCGCCGGTCATCCGCAGGGTCTCCAGCGCCCGCTCCCGGGTCTTGGAGTAGTGCCGCTCGTAGGAACGGAACAGCAGCTTGTTTTCTTCGTCCAGCACCACCACCTTTACGGTGGTGGAGCCAATGTCGATGCCCACTCGTAAGCTCATGGGGAACACCTCACACAGTCAGTAATTTCATAAAATACAATTATATAAGAATGTTGAGGTAAATTCAATGGAGAAATCGTGAACAAAAGGGAAAAACCTCAGCGGCCGTATGTCGGTCAGAACCAGAAAGCGAAGGCGGCAGCAGGCACGCCTGTGCCTGCTGCCGCCTGATTCGGGCGCTGTTCACTTCATGAGCTCTGTATAAAACCGCATCATCAGCACCGCCATCTGCGCACGGGTGGTGGTGTCCTTGGGGGCGAGGACCGTCCCGCCGTCCTGCGGGACGCCGCTCACCAGTCCGTTGCCGCAGGCCCACTCCATCGCAGGCCCGGCGTAGCGGCTGACGGCTGCTCCGTCCGCAAAGCCGGAGATGTCGGCGCCGCCATCGGCGTTCACGTCTGCGCCTTTGTACTTCGCGTAGCGGTACAGGACCGTCACCATCTGCTCCCGGGACACGGTGTCGTCCGGGGCAAAGCGCCCGTCGTAGCCCCGCATGATGCCTTCGACCGCCGCCCAGCGGACGGCGTCGGCATACCATGCGCCGTCCCTGACATCCCGGAAGTCGATCTCGCCTTTGGCCGCGGGGCAGCCCTCCTGCCGCCACAGGATCGTCACCAGCTGTGCGCGGGTTGTGTTGCCGCCCGGTTGGAACGCCCCGCCGGGGACTCCCTGCATCAGGCCGTTTTCAAGGCAGTAGTGGATGCCGTCGTGGTACCACGCCGCGGCGGCGAGGTCCGGATAGGCGGCGAGCGGGCAGGCGCCGTCCTTTTTGCAGCCGTCGGAGGGCTCGGGCGCAAGCTTTGGGATGAGCCGGGTCTCCATGTGGGACGGGTCCCGTCTGCAGGTCCGGGCCGCCGTGCCGTACCGCTCCGTGGTGGCCGGCGTGGTGACGGACCAAACGCCCCAGTCGTGGCCCAGCGCCTCGCCCTCCGTCGCGGAGCAGACGGAGCAGGTCTTCGGGGCGGTGCAGGTGGCGGGGGTCCAAGTATGGCCCGTCGCGGCAATCTCATTGTAAGTCGTGTAAGTACAGCGAGAGCAGGTGTCGTAAGCATTCCAGCCGATGGCGGTGCAGGTCGGGGCCTTCGCTTCATGGGAGACAAGGTCGTGACCCGTTGCATTGATGGGCTCGGGTTTCTTCGCGCTGCATACGGAGCAGGTATAGGTCTTAAGGCCGGCCTCCGTGCAGGTGGCGGGAGTCGTTATCTCGCCGGTATTCCAGCTGTGTTCGGCCTCGTCTTTCGTTTCACTGCAGCCAGAGCACTCGTGCCAATGATGGGTCCCGTCGCTGCTCCACTCCGTCGCCCAATCGTGCTCATGGGGCACGGTATAGCTCACCACTTGGCTGTTCAGCGTGGTTTTGCCCTCCCATGTGACCTGACAAATATAGCTGCCGCCTGACAGGCCGGTGGTGTTGAGCGTGGCGGCTGTCTGGCCATCCAACTGGTCGCCCGGCACATATGCCGTCATGGTGGCGGTGAAGGACAATTTTGTATAACTCGGCTCTCCACCCATCGGTTCCGCACTCGCACTGATCGTTAAAGTATAATCGCCGTCTGCCGGGGCGGTGAGGGTATACGTCCGCCAGTGGTCCTCATCTTCTACACCGGTGATGGTTCGTTGGCCGTCAGAAAAGGCAACGCGCTCGACCCAAACGTCGCTTCTGGAGAAGTCTAACGTCAGCACATCGCCTGCTTTCATCGTGAGCGTGAAGCCTGTCACTTCGCCACTTTGGGGAATGGAGTATGTCGACCATTCTCCATACCAATAGTAGGATAAACTCCCTTTTCTTTCAACGATGTTCTCCGTCACGGGGACAGGGCCCTTCGTTGCACTGTACCACTGATAAGTTGGACTGCCGTTAGCCGTGACAGTGTAGCCGTTCCCCACCGCTGGCTCCTCGGTGATGGCACAGGCGGTAAGCTGGAGGTTGCCGCCGCTGTTGCACTCCACAAAGTAGCCCTCTTCCGCCGAGACGAAGTATTGCGCCTTGTCTGCCAGCGACCCGCCGGTGACAGCTGGCACGGCGAACACGCCGGCTCCCCACGACTGGAATATTGATACGGGTTCTTTGGGTTCGAAATCACTTTCGATCTTGAACTTGTGATCCTCCGGGCTGCAAATTGCTCCGGAGGAAGGATTGTCTGTTTTGATAGTCGGATTGCCAGAGAGGATCAGCTGGCTGCCGCCGACAGCAAATACCGCGTAACTTGTGCGAGACTCCAACGTTCCACCTGCAATATAAAGCTGCTCCCCCTCTCCGTTCATCTCAATGCCGTAGTTTCCCTCGTTACGGATCTTCCCCCCATAGATGGAGACTGTGCGCGTTCCAGTGGCAACATGCATATTTACGGCAGTGGTTGCCCATTCATTATTGTTATGGATATAGCCGCCATACATGTTAAATGTCAAATGAGAGGAGGTCGCGGCCTTTAAAACGCAGCTTATATAGCTGCCGCCTGTCCTGCTGATCGTTCCGCCGTAAAGGTTCAGCTTATTGCTCGACGAAGCTTGGCTATCATACGTTATAGTAGAAGAGTCGCCGCTTGCGCTCAGCTCTATCTCGCCGCCGCCCTTGCAATCACAGATATTCAGCGTGGCGTTTTTATCAAGCACAATCAGGCCATAGGTGTTCCCGCTCAGTTTCTTTCCGTTCAGGCAGAGACTGACCGTTCCGCGGATATGAATGGTGTGCTCTACTGTTAGAGTGTCGGACAGATAATAGTTCCCTTCTGTGAGTTGGATATCGTTTTCGCTTGCATCCATATCCGTCCCGTCCCACGCCGTCCATGTGACGCTATCACATGTACCTGTATGGTCGCCAATGTCTTTATGCGTCTCGCCGCAGATGGGGTGGCTATGCTCCGACCCCGATGCCGCGTCGCCCCTCACGCCGATCACGCACAGCGCCATGCACAGGCACAGGGCGATGCCCAACAGCCGTTTCCAGACTTTCATTGTTCCACGCTCCTTTTTCTCATCTCTTCGCCCGTGCCGGGCTTGACACTGAAATGAAATCCCTTATAATGATATTATAATCCGTTCACCCATGAACGAAGCAAGAGGGTCAGGCGAAAAAAGATGGAAAAAGACACCGGAAAGCTCTTTCAGATCAACGAGGCGGCCCGCGCCTGCGGCCTCTCCCGCAGCACGCTGATGCGCATGGAGGAAAAGGGCCTGCTGACGCCCGCCTACATCGCGCCGGAGAGCGGCCGGCGGTACTACGACAACCACAACGTGGCACGCATCCTGCAGATCGAGAAATTCAAGGCCATGGGGCTGGAGACAGAGGAGATCACGGACTATTTCGTCCGCGGCGGCGACGCGACAGACCTTCTGTCGGCGCTGGAGGCCCGCCTGCACGACCTGCAGCGCAGCGTAGAGGAGCTGCGGCTGCGGACGCGGGAGCCGTCCGGTATCTCCGTGCAGGTGACGACCCTGCCGGCCGTGACCTGCTGCATGCGCTGGTGCGAAGGGAGCACCTTTGAGGAGCGCTACGCCTCCATGTATGATTTTTACAGCGCGTGCGTCCGCCGGGGCTGCGTGCTCTCTGATGAGCCGCTCTTCACCATCTCGGACCGGCAGGACTATCTGGAGGGCCGTATCAGCAGCGAGCCCTACCGCTATGCGGTCTGCGTGCCCGTGCGGCAGGAGCGGGCGCCCGCGGACGCGGAGGTGCTGCCGGAGTGCCGGGTACTGTCAGTGCTGTACTGCGGCGACTATACCGGTGTGGACGGGGCATGGCTGACGCTGGGCCGGGAGGTCGGAGCGCGCGGCCTGACACCCGCTGGCCTGCCGCGTATTCTGGGCATCGTCGCCCCCTATACCGGCCGGGAGATCGAGACCCGGCGGTACTGCTCGCGGCTGGTTCTGCCGGTAAAGGAATAGCGGGCGGTGAAACAAAAAATCAGCCGGAGCGCCATTGACGCTCCGGCTGATTACAGTTCAGTTGGCGGGCACGAAGGGCTGGGCGCCGCACTTCTCGGGGAAATAGTCCTGATACCAGATGAGGAAGGAGAGCACGGTGTACAGCTTTCGGTGGGTGTGGGCCTTGCCGGAGTAGTGCTGCTCCAGCAGGTCAGCCAGATAGGCGCGGTCAAAGAACTCGCCTACCCAGTCCTGAGCCAGCAGCTCCCGGGCCCATTTGTACCACTTCTCCTCCTGCAGCCACTGGACGAAGGGCACCGGGAAGCCTACCTTGGGCCGCTTGATCCAGTCGTCAGGCAGCAGGGGCACCGCCGCCACCCGCAGGGCATACTTAGTGGTGGACTTGCCCCGCATTTTCTGGCTGCTGGGGATGCGCCGGGCCACGTCCCACACCTCCCGGTCCAGGTAGGGCACCCGCAGCTCCAGCGAGTGGGCCATGGTCATCCGGTCTGCTTTGCGCAGGATGTCCAGCGGCTGCCACAGGTGCAGGTCCAGGTACTGCTTCTTGGTCAGGTCGTCGGCGTCGGCCACGGCGTCGAAGTAGGGCCGGGTGATGTCCTTCCACGTCATGGGGGAGCGGTAGGGCTCCGTGAGCACCCGCTCCGCCTCGTCATTGTCGAAGATGAACGCCTGACCCACATAGTTGTCCCGGATGTCCTGAGCGGCCTTAGTGAGGAAGCCCTGTCCGTGGAACGCCGGCCGCTTGGCCGCCCAGGCGGCCACCTTCTTCCGCAGGTTCAGGGGGAGCCTGCGATAGGCATTATACGGCTTGGTGGTGTGGTAGGTGATATAGCCGCCGAACAGCTCGTCGCTGCCCTCGCCGGAGAGGACCACCTTCACGTCCTTGGCCGCCAGCTGGGACAGGAAGTACAGCGGCACGGTGGACAGGTTGGCGTTGGGCTCGTCCGCGTAGTACTGAATGGCGGGCAGGGCGTTGAAAAATTCCTCGGCAGAGATGGTCTTGGAGATGTTCTTCAGGCCCAGCTCCTGACACAGGGCCTGGGCCTCGCTGGTCTCGTCAAAGCCCTTGTTGGCAAAGCCCACGGAGTAGGTCTTGTCCGGCCGGGACAGGCAGGCGATGACGCTGGAGTCGATGCCGCCGGAGAGGAAGGAGCCCACCTCCACGTCGGCGATCTCGTGGGCCTTCACCGACTCGGTGACCACCTCACGGATCTCCTTGGCGTGCTCCTGCAGGGAACGGCTGTCGGGCTCGAACCGGAAGGAGTGGTAGGAGGTGATCTCGGTGATGCCGTCTTTGTGGACCAGTTGATGGCCGGGCAGCAGCCGGAAGGCTCCCTTGAAGAAGGACTCGTTCAGGGCGGAGTACTGGAAGGTGAGGTAGAACTTCAGCGCCTCCTGATTGAGCTCTTTCTTGAAGCCCGGGTGGGGCAGGAAGGACTTGACCTCGGACCCGAAGAAGAACAGCCCGTCCATCTGGGCGTAGTAGAAGGGCTTGATGCCGAAGGGGTCCCGGGCGCCGTAGAGGCTCTGCTCCTGCTTGTCCCAGATGACGAAGGCGAACATGCCCCGCAGCTTTTTCGTGACCTCGGCGCCCCACTGGATGTAGCCCTGAAGGAGCACCTCGGTGTCGCTGCTGGTGGTGAACACCCGGCCCAGGCTCTCCAACTCGGCCCGGAGGGTCTGGAAGTTGTAGATCTCGCCGTTGTAGGCCAGCACGTAGCGGCCGTCGGCGCTGACCATGGGCTGGTGTCCGCCCTCGGTCAGGTCGATGATGGACAGCCGCCGGTGGGCGATGGCACAGTGGTCGTCGGTGAAGTAGCCCTCATCGTCGGGGCCGCGGTGACGGATGGTGTCCCCCATGGCGTGGAGCACGTTCACGTCGGGGGCGGAGCTTGAAACAAAGCCGGTAAAGCCGCACATAGGCTGGTTCCTCCAGAACTGTAAAGTTACCTTATAGAATAATGCACCGGAACAGAAAAGTCAATCAGGAGAAAAAGAAAAGAAAGACGAAAAAAGTTGTTGACAAACGCGGTGCGCCGTGATAATATAAGTCCTGCGCTGATGAGCTGCTGAGCCACTTGCGCGAGTGGTGGAATTGGTAGACTCGCTGGCTTCAGGTGCCAGTGCTCGCAAGGGCGTGCGGGTTCGACTCCCGCCTCGCGCACCATAAAAGCAAAACGGTATAGATGCGCCTGGTAAAAGCCAGGCGCATCAACCGTTTCCGGGCTTTTTTCACCCAAAATTCTTTTTACGGTTCAAAAGATGCGAAAGCGGATTTCGGACCCTCTGCCCAGATTCGAACTGGTGTTTCTCGAATTTGGGACGAACATTTGAGGGCGGCGCCCTTTTTGAACGGGCAATTTCCCCGCAGAAAACGAAATTTTTCAGAAAAAAGAATCACAAATATTCGGGCGTCGTTTTGTTGGTCTTGACCGGCCAAGGAAGCGGCGCCCTTTTTCAATTTCAAAAAGGGCGCCAATGTCTGTGCCCTGAAACCCAGGCCGGAGGTATTTCACCCCGACCATATTTTTTGCCCAAAATACAAGGAGGAAAAGCATGACCAGAAAAGAAAATGAAAAAGGGCGCTACCTCAAAGAAGCAGCGATCGTCCTTTCCAGAGAAGGCTTCCGTGTGGAGAGAACACCAGAAGGAAAAGTAGAGGTTTGGTGGGAGGACGCGCCGCTGTGCGAAGCACTGCTGGATGGTGGTATCGCATATCAGAGCGATAATATTTCTACCCCGGAACGGGAATTGGCCAAGGACAGAGCATACAAAGTCGTCAGCTCGGTGGCTCAGTATATGGCGCAGATGGAGTTGGCGCCCTTTTTGAACGCGGTTGGGCTGGAGGACAAATACAAGGTACTGGCAGACTTCAACGGCGTCGTGCTGGCGGGGTGCCAGACCGAGTATGGCGTCCAATTCGTCACGTGGGATTGGTCTCACGACCGGGAGGGCGTCTGCCACGGGCACTATTACACAGGACTCTATGCACCCGGAAACTACGACGCGGCCAAACGAGACTTCGCCGTTCGTTCCGGGCTGATCCCTAAAGAACAGGTCTTTGAGAAAAATCAGCTTGTTGAGATCTATCGCTGCTGCACAGACACGCTGCAAGGCAGTTTCTCCTTGACCTATAAGCAAGAGCAAACCATTGCAAGCGTGCGGGATCAGATCGAGGAGTCGATCCCGGACATCTTGGAGCGTATCCAAGCCCACGATATGGAACAGGAGCAAACAATGTAATATCAGACGGAAAAGGCCGGAGTCTTAGCAATAGGACTCCGGCCTTTTTCCGTTTTAGGAGGAAAATGAAATGATACCTATCGATCGCCGAAGCAGAGGCGGGCACTGGACCGGTCTGCTGTTTGTCCCGGAGTGTGCCCACGATCCCCCGGAGGCAGCAGTCTGCACGCTGTTCGACCGTTGCAAGGACTGCCCCTACCCCGGCCACGGCTTTATCTGCTGGCGGGATGAGGACAGTTGCCTGCGGACCACAATGAACAAGATCAACGGACTGGAGGAGAATGACAATGAGTCTTCAGGTTGTTCTGAGTAATCCTGAGAAGTCAAGACTTGGCACGGTAACGATCCAGCTCCCAATTCCGCGAGGACAGTACACCGCGTGCATAGAAAAGCTGGAAGCGCTGGGGATCGGAGACGCAGTCAAGGCCGACTGTCAGGTAAATAGAATTGACGGCACATTCCCGAATCTGGGGATGCTGCAGATCGACAGCGTAAATATAGAAGACCTGAACTACCTTGCAAAGAGGCTGGAGAGTTTCAGCGGGAGTGAAGTCACGCAGTTTCTCGCGGTGGCGCATGACTGGGCGCTATACGCGACAAAAGACCTCATCAATCTGACCTTTTGTTGCCAACAGGTCACAGTTATCACG
>CAKULE010000017.1 GCA_934667095.1 uncultured Oscillospiraceae bacterium
GATTTGTCCGTATGCACCCCGGAAACCGTCAGCTAACAGTTGATAAGTAAATTAGTTCCTTATCACTGTTAAGCCAAGGTTTTCCGGGACTCAAAAGCCTAATTTAATTTATTCCCACTCAATGGTGGCAGGGGGCTTGGAGGTGATGTCGTAGCAGATACGGTTGATGCCCTGAACCTCGTTGACGATGCGGACGCTGATGCGGTCCAGCAAATCATAGGGGATACGGGCCCAGTCGGCGGTCATGAAATCCGCAGTGGTGACGGCGCGGAGGGCCAAAGTGTAATCGTAAGTGCGGCCGTCGCCCATGACGCCCACGGAGCGTGTGTTGGTCAGCACGGCGAAGTACTGGTTCAGGTTCTTGTCCTCCCCCGCCTTGGCGATCTCATCCCGGAAAATGAAGTCTGCCTGACGGAGAGTGTCCAGCTTCTCCTTGGTCAGGTCGCCGATGACCCGGATGGCCAGGCCCGGGCCGGGGAAGGGCTGGCGGGTCACCAGATACTCCGGCAGGCCCAGCTCGCGGCCCAGCTGACGGACCTCGTCCTTGAAGAGCAGGCGCAGGGGCTCGATGATCTCCTTGAAGTCCACATAGTCGGGCAGGCCGCCCACGTTATGATGGCTTTTGATCACCGCCGCGTCGCCGGCGCCGGACTCGATCACGTCGGGATAGATCGTGCCCTGGGCCAGGAAGTCCACCACACCGATTTTTTTGGCCTCCTCCTC
Source organism: uncultured Oscillospiraceae bacterium (assembly GCA_934667095.1). Classification (GTDB taxonomy): domain Bacteria; phylum Bacillota; class Clostridia; order Oscillospirales; family Oscillospiraceae; genus Enterenecus. The sequence goes on from CAKULE010000017.1 coordinate 724, forward strand.
AAAGACACGGATGAACTCCTCGCCGATGATCTTACGCTTGCGCTCCGGCTCGTCTACCCCGGCCAGCTTGGCAAGGAAGCGGGCCTCTGCGTCCACCCGGATGAAGTTGATGTCCCACTTGGCGAAGGCGGCCTCCACCTCGTCGCCCTCGTTCAGGCGCATGAGGCCGTGGTCCACAAACACGCAGGTGAGCTGGTTGCCGATGGCCTCAGCCAGCAGAGCGGCCACCACGGAGGAGTCCACACCGCCGGACAGGGCCAGCAGCACCCGGCCGTCGCCCACCTTCTCCCGGACGGCGGCAATGGCGGTGTTCTTGTAGTCCTGCATGGACCAGTCGCCGGCGGCACCGCAGACCTCGTAGAGGAAGTTGCGGATCATTTTGGTGCCGTTCTCGGTGTGGTTGACCTCGGGGTGGTACTGGACGCCGTAGAAGCCCCGGGCCTCGTCAGCGATGGCCACGTTGGGACAGGCATCGGAGTGGGCGGTCAGGGCAAAGCCTTCGGGCACTTTGGCCATGTAGTCCCCATGGCTCATCCAGGACACGCCCTCCGCGGGCAGGCCCTTGAACAGCTTGCAGTCGGTATCGTAATAGGTGACGGTCTTGCCGTACTCCCGGGCGGAATCGTCCTGAGCCTCGGTGACCTGTCCGCCCAGCGTGTGAGCCATCAACTGGCAGCCGTAGCAAATGCCCAGAATGGGTACACCCCAGGTGAAGATGGCGGGGTCCACGTGGGGAGAATTCTCCAGATAGACGGAGTTAGGGCCGCCGGTGAAGATGATGCCGATGGGCTCCATGGCCTTCAGGGTCTCAAGGGGAGTGGTATAGGGCTTGACCTCGCAATAGACGCCGCACTCACGGACACGGCGGGCGATGAGCTGGTTATACTGGCCGCCGAAGTCCAGTACGATGACGGTTTGATGGGCCATGGACAGATCGCGCTCCTTTATAAAAGTCAGTATTTCTATACTAAAACAAAATCCGACAAAACACAAGTGGAAAAAAGAAATACAGAACTTTGGACAAAGCCACGGCATATCCGGCGCCCTTGGCGGGCAAAATGTCAAGGAATACTTCAAGGGGGCGGTCGATTTGTTCGTGGTGCTGATCCGGACGGCGGTGCTCTACCTGCTCATCATCGTGGGGCTGCGCCTGCTGGGCAAGCGGCAGCTGGGGGAGCTGGAGCCCTCGGAGCTGACCCTTGCTCTCATCATCGCTGATCTGGCCTCCGTGCCCATGCAGGACAACGGCATCCCCCTGCTCACAGGGCTCATCCCCATCGCGGTGCTATTGTGTCTGGCCACCATCCTGTCGGTGCTGTCCGCCCGGTCGGTGCGCTTCCGGGCACTGCTGTGCGGCAAGCCTTGTGTCATCATCGCCAACGGCGAGGTGCAGGTGGGCGCCCTGCGGCGCACCCGGCTGACCGTGGACGAGCTGCTGGAAGAGCTGCGGATCCAGGGCTATGTGGACCTGCGGGAGGTGAAGTTCGCCGTGCTGGAGACCAACGGGCAGCTGTCAGTGCTGCCCTACGCCGCCCAGAAGCCCGCCACCGCCGGGCAGATGAAGGCGCAGATACAAGACTTCGGCCTGCCCGCCATCCTCATCAGCGACGGGCGGCTTCTGTCCCAAAACCTCGCCGCGCAGGGGCGCAGCGAGGGCTGGCTGCGGAAGCAGCTGGAGATCTACGGGTTCAGCTCCCCGGGGGAAATTTTCCTCTTCACCGCAGATGAACTGGGCAACACCTGCTGCGTCCCCATGGAGGGCACGCGATGAAGCGGCTGCTGGTTTCGGCGGGGCTGCTGGTCCTGCTGGGCGGGCTGGCATGGCTCCACGTGGCGCAGCTCACCGCCCTGACAGAAGAACTCACCGGCCTGCTGGCACAGGTCAACGAGGCGCTGGCGCAGGAGGACTGGGATCGCGCCGCCGCTGCTGCTGCGGACATGGATGAGCACTGGGAGCGACAGGCGTTTTACCTTCACACCACGCTCCACCACGAAGATATTGACGCCATACGGGCCTCCATCAAGGAGATGCGGGCCTATCTGGCCAGCCGGGAGGATGCGGCGGAGTGTCTGGCGGTGAACGCACGGCTCATCAACCAGCTGGAGCTGCTGGTTGAAGCGGAGCTGCCCACCCTGAAGAACATTCTGTGACCTCCCGGCCATCCTGCAGGCGGGACACCTGCCCTCCCCCGGCCAGGACATCAGCCCCATCCCTTACTTTTGCCAAATTTTTGCCTTCCCTGCTTGACAAAACCGCTTGCCTTCTCTATAATGTAAAAGCTGTGTTTATCGGGGTGTGGCGAAGTTTGGTATCGCGCTTGGTTCGGGACCAAGAGGCCGCGGGTTCAAATCCCGCCACTCCGACCAAAACTCCTGTGCGAAAGCGCAGGAGTTTTCCTTTTCCGAAGAGGCGGGCATCCCCACAGACGCCGCCTACGTCCGCCCGGACTCGTGCTGCAGCATCCCCGCCAACTGCTTTGCGGGAATTGGACCGGCGGATCATGCTGAGAATGCTGGAATAAGTCTGTTCACAGGCGTTGGCCTGTTTGGCTGCTTTTCAAAAGATCGGAGGTTTTCTATGTTTCTTACACTGCTGTTTATCATTCTGCTGACGCTGGTCACCGGCGTGGGCGGGCTGGCGCTGGGCGGTGGACTGGCCAGCCTGTTCAAGCGGGAGTCCCCCAGGGGGGCCAGCCTGCTGCTGAGCTTCACTGCGGGGCTTATGCTGTGCATCGTATCCTTCGACATGCTGCCCGAGGCCATCGAAGCCACCGGCAGCTATTACCTGCCCCCGCTGGTGCTGGTGGGTGGCTTCGTGGTGACCTACCTGCTCAATTGCTGGATCGACCGCAGCGCCCACCACGACCCAGAGGACGACCACGACTGCCACGAGGACCACGACAGCCATCACGACGAGGCTGGGCACCACCATCACCCCTGCGCCTGCGGTCACCACGACCTGCACACCGCCGGCATTGTGCTGGCGGCAGCGGTGGCCCTGCATAACCTGCCCATCGGGCTGGCCATCGGGACCTCCGTAGCGGCTGAGGGCATCGGCTACGCCAGCGTGCTGGCCGCCATCACCATCGGGCTGCACAATATCCCGGAGGGCATGAGCATCGCCATTCCCCTGCTCCACGATGGGTCCAAGGCCCGGTCCGCCATCGCCGTCTCCGCACTCAGCGGCCTGCCCACGGTGGCGGGAGCCATCATCGGCTTCTTCATCGGCAGCCACGCCCCCGGCGCGCTGGCCGTGGCCATGAGTCTGGCCGGCGGCGCTATGCTCTACGTGGTGTTCTTCGAGCTGCTGCCGGAGGCATACCGCCAGTGGCGCTCCAAGTGGGCCATTCTGGCCACCATTGTTGGCTTCGCCATGGGGATGCTGCTGCTGTTCAGCCACGGGCACACTCACATCGGATAAAGAAATTGCCCGCCGGCGAAAGCCAGCGGACAGAAAAATGGGCCTCCGTCTTTTGACGGAGGCCCATTTATTTTACAGCATTTTCACCGTGAAGAACACCGCGAGGCAGAACAGCCAGCCGATGAGCACATACAGCAGGTAGTAGGTCACGGCAGCGCCCAGCAGAAAGGCCAGCAACAGCGCCGCGGCCACCACCGCGCAGGTGATCCAGAGACTCACATAGGCGAACGTGCCCTGAATGGACAGCCGGCCCAGATGGCCGCCGTTCTTCCAGATCTTCCACACCGCCACAGCGGCGGCGATCAGCAGGAGCCAGCCCACAACGAACACCACGGTGAAGCCCACGCTCCGGCTACCGCCATGCTGGCGAAAGACCCACAGCAGGGCCAGACCGCAGGCGGTGATCACCGCGCTGCAGAAGAAAGCCTTCTGGTACAGGAACCAGATGAGGATGAGCACAGCCGCCGCGATGGGCAGGGCCACCAGGAGCTTCACCCCGGTGTCGTACAGCCGCCAGCACAGCAACGCCACCACCCACAGGAAGCCCAGCGCCACGGTGCAGCCCACCGCCAGGCGCAGACCCTTCTGCTTCTTCCGCACGGACAGGCACCAGATGACGCCCAGCACCGTCAGGGCAAGGCCCACAAAGGTAAACACATGGAAAAAGTTCATCAGTCCGGCGGCGATGGAGATCCCGAGTTCGGTGGCCTTGAAATCCACATAGAGCCGCTTGACCACCAGCACCAAAGCCTCTGCGAGGACGGCGCCCACCAGCCAGAGCAGCATCCGGTTGAAGACGGCGTCCTCCTCATTCCGGCGCTGCTGACGCTTTGCTTGATCGGCCATTCTTGATCACAATCCTTTGTCACTAAATCCGGGCGGCAGGGCCGTCCGGGGTCTAAAAAATGGTCGGACCCCCGCAGTCACCTGCCGGGAAGCGGTCCGAGCACACAGTATACAGGGCAAATCCTGAAATAGTATACCAGAAAGCGCGGCTTTTTGCAACAGAAATCCACCGGGAAACTTGAAGAAGTTCCCCTTTTATTTTCCTGCGCTCTCCGCTATAATAGAAGGAGCGAACTTGAAACAGCTTTTGGGTCGCCGCCGCAGGCGCGGACCCGGTATGAAAGGAGCGGACTGTCCCATGACTGACCGTGAACTGGTGGAGCTGGCCTTCACCATGCTGGAGCGATCCTACGTCCCTTACTCCAAATTCCCCGTGGGCGCGGCCCTGCTGTGCGCGGACGGTACGGTGTTCACCGGCTGCAACGTGGAGAATTCCGCCTACGGCTCCACCATCTGCGCCGAACGCACCGCCATCGTCAAGGCCGTCAGCGAGGGACACCGGGACGACTGGGTGAAGTTGGCCGTGGTAGGCAACAGCACAGACTACTGCTGGCCCTGCGGCGCCTGCCGGCAGATGCTCTATGAATTCTGCCCGGAGCTGGCGGTGCTGGTGGCCCGGGGCGACCGGGATTTTGTCTCCCTGCCCCTGGGGGAGCTGCTGCCCCACGGCTTCGGGCCCAAATCCCTTACCACCGGCTGAAACCGCGCATGTTTTTGCCGCCGGCGGGCACACTACCGATAGTCCGGAAGGAGGTTTATCGGTATGTTTCTTGATCGGCTCGCCCTGATCCTGGTCATCATCGGCGGTCTGAACTGGGGGGCTGTGGGCCTGTTCCGGTTCGATCTGGTGGCCTTTCTCTGCGGCGGCTCGGCCACTTGGCCCGCCCGGATCATCTATACGGTGATCTGTCTGGCCGCCCTGTGGTGCATTTCCCTGCTGTTCCGGCCGGAATACTCCGGACGCGGCAGCGAAGCCTGAAGCAGTAAAAACTTGAGGACGCCGATCCGGCTCACGCCGGGTCGGCGTCCTCTTTGATCTCTGTTTTCAGGACACCGGGCTCAGCAGTGATGACACCATAAGTGGTACGCTGGCCGTATGGGCCGCCCACGGTGCCGGGGTTCAGCAGGCGCACGCCAAAGGTGCCATAGCCGTCAAAGGCCCGGTGGGTGTGGCCGAAGCACACCAGATCCGCCCCCGCCTGCCGACCTGCCGCCGCCAGATCGTCCAGACCGGACTTCGCCCCCTGCAGGTGGCCGTGGGTCAGGAAAAAGCGGAAGCCCTCCAGCTCCACCAGCCGGGTGAGGGGCTGGTCCTCCCCCCAGTCGCAGTTGCCCCGGACCGCGTTGATGGGCAGCCCGGGCTGGAGAGACGCCAGCAGCTCCACATCCCGCAAACCGTCCCCGAGGAAGAAAACGTGGTCAGGGCGCTCCAGCTCTGCAGCGGCCAGCATCAGGTCCGGCCGGCCGTGGGAATCGGAAAAAACAAGGATCTTCATGGTGTACCAAACTCCTCCCTGTACATATACTGAGGGTGAGCCACCGCTCACGAAAGGCAGGGATCACTGTGCCCGATCTGGACGATATTCTGCACAGCCCCCAAGGCGCAAAGCTGCTGGGGAACGAGAAAAAGCTGGAACAGCTCCGGGACTCACCCGATACCCAACGGCTCTTTTCCATGCTGAGCCAGAGCGCCGGCGGCGATCTGGAGCAGGCGGTGCAATCCGGCAGCTCCGCCTCCATTGTCGCCGCCATCCGCAAGGTCATGAAGGACCCGGAGGGGGCAAGGCTGATCCAGAGCATGCGGGACAAACTGAACTGACATGCCGCAGGGAGAGGAGGGGGAGCCGTGGGCGATTTTGAAGCAAAGCTGGAGCAGGTGCTGAACGACCCCAAGGCCATGGGGCAAATCATGGCGCTGGCCCAGTCTCTGGGAGGCGGTTCCCAGCCGCCCCCTCCCCCGCCGGCTCCGCCCGAGGGGACCACACCTCCCGGGGAGCCCCCGGAGGGCGGCTCCATGCCAGAGCTGGACCCCAAGCTGCTGGGAGGTATGGCCTCCCTGATGGGGCAGCTGGGCCAGGGGGACGACCGGCGGACGGCACTGCTGAATGCCCTGCGGCCCTTCCTCAAGCCGGAGCGGTATGCCCGGCTGGATCAGGCGGTGCAGATCGCACGGATGTCCCGGATGGTGCGGGCCGCGCTGACGCTGCTACGCCCGGAGGGGGATGGACATGTATAGCCAGTACATAGACGGGGGCTTTGTCCCTCTGGATCGCCCGGAGCCGGGGCCGGGCTCACCGCAGAGCCACCCACCGGCCGGGACGCCGGGCGGCCTGCTGGACGGGGCCGTAGGGCAGGTCTCCCGGATGGTGAAGGGGCTGCTGCGGACCTTCTCGCTGGAAGGGATCGACACCGGGGATATCCTGCTGGTGCTCATCATCCTGCTGCTGTACTTAGAGGGTGACGACCTGGAAATGGTCATCACCCTCGGGCTGATGCTGCTGTTCGGATTGGGGAAGGACAGTCAGTCCACGGAGTGAAGGGTCGTGCCGGCCGGCAGTGTGAAAGCACGGGTGCCCTGCTCCATGGGGCTCATGACGGCGCCGGAGCTCATCTCATAGACGATGAGGCCCTCCTGCTCGGTCTGGGCGGCCATGAGCAGTCCGCTGCTCTCCGACACCCAGAAGCGGCGGACGCAGCCCAGCTCGTCCGGGGTGGTCTCCACATAGACGCAGGACTGCCCCTCCCACAGCTCGTAGCCCGCAGAGGAGATCTCCTCCGGGTCGAGGGCCAGTACATCCTCATAGGTGGGGATGCGCTGGGTCAGGTCCTCCGCCCCGGTTTGGGCAGAGCCGGTATACACGTGGACATTGGACCGGACGTTCTCCGGATCCTCCGCATACCAGATCCAGATGGCCCCCTCCCCTACCACAGAGCACTCGGTGAGACCAGTGGGGAGGGCGGTCTCCGTGTAGACCCAGCCGCCGTCCGCCCATACCTGCGCGGACAGAGTACCGGAGCTCTCCCCGTCCCAGCGGTAAGTGACGGAGACCGTGCGGCTGTAACTGCTGTATTTGGTGAGGGAGGCAATGACGCTCTGGACCGTGGCGGGGGTCACGTCCACGGTGACGCCGCTGACGTCCCCGGGGTCGCTGGCCCCGGGGGAGCTGCTCTCCGTCACGGTGGGGTCGGCCAGCTGGAAGTCCGGTGTGCGGTAAAACAGGTTCAGGCCGAAGCTGTACACCAGCGCCAGCACCACCACGCAGGCAATGATGACCGCCAGCACATTGCGCTTGCGTTCTTCCATGGTCTCCCCTCCTTTTTATGCGGTCAGCCCGCGAAGTGCTCCGGCGGGTAGTCCGTCCGGCCGAAGTGATACAGAATGGCGTCGACAATACGGCGGCAGGCATGGCCGTCGCCGTAGGGGTTCACCGCGTGGGCCATGGCGGCGTAGGCCGCCGGGTCTCCGATGAGCTGCTCCGCCATGGAGACGATGTCCTCAAACCGCACGCCGGCCAGCTTCACCGTGCCGGCCGCCACGGCCTCAGGCCGCTCGGTCTCCCGCCGCATAACGAGGACAGGCTTTCCCAGCGCGGGAGCTTCCTCCTGCAGGCCGCCAGAGTCGGTCATGACCAGATAGCAGCGGGCCATGAGGTTGTGCATCTCCTCCACGTTCAGGGGCGGGATGAGCAGGACGTTCGGCCGGCCGTCCAGATGCCGGTGGGCGCACTCCTGCACCACCGGGGACAGGTGGACGGGATAGACCAGCGTGACCTCCGGATGGGTATCGGCAATGCGGGCCAGCGCGGACATGATGTCCTCCATGGGCTGGCCGTAATTCTCCCGCCGGTGGCAGGTGACCAGAACGACCTTCCGACCGGTGTAGTCCAGCGCGTTGAGGGCCTCCTCCTGAAAAGTGAAGTCCGGACAGACAGTGGTGCTGAGGGCATCGATGACCGTGTTGCCGGTGACATAGACACCCTTTTCGATGCCCTCGGCCGCCAGATTGCGGCGGTTGGACTCCGTGGGGCAGAAATGCAGGTCCGCCAGACGGCCCACCAAGGAGCGGTTCATCTCCTCCGGGAAGGGGGAATATTTGTCCCATGTGCGCAGACCGGCCTCTACATGGCCCACGGCGATTTTCTGATAGAAGGCCGCCAGCGCCCCGGCGAAGGTGGTGGAGGTATCCCCGTGGACCAGCACCAGATCGGGCCTGGCCTCGAGAAACACCGGCTCCAGCCCCAGCAGGCACTTGGAGGTAATGGTGGAGAGGGTCTGGCGGGGCTCCATGATGTCAAGGTCGTACTGAGGAGTCAGGAGGAAGATGTCCAGCACGCTGTCCAGCATTTGGCGGTGCTGGGCGGTGACGCAGCAGAGGCTCTTGATCTCGGGGCGGCGCTCCAGCTCCCGCACCAGCGGGGCCATCTTGATGGCCTCCGGCCGGGTGCCGAAGATGGTCATGACCCGCAGCTTGGCCGGTTCACTCATGCTCGTCCCCCGTCCTTTCCGTCTGGTTTATGCTCGCCGGCGGACTTTCCGGCGTCTTTTTTATGGGGCGTTACGAACACCCGCCACGCCACAAAGCCCGCCACAATCAGCGCCAGCAAGAGCAGCCCGGCCTTCAGGGCTCCGTTTGTGGTCATGACCACGGCGGTAAGGCCGAGAATGGCGGAGATTACATACAGGGTGCCCACCGCCTGCTTCTGGGACATACCCATATCGATGAGCTTGTGGTGGATGTGGCTGCGGTCTGGGGTCATGGGGCTCTGTCCCTTAGAGAGGCGGCGGATCACCGCAAAGCACACGTCGAAGATGGGCACGCCCAGCATGAGGAAGGGCACCACAAAGGAGATGACGCTGTACATCTTGAACATGCCCTGTACCGACATGGTGGCCATAATGAAACCAAGAAAGGTGGCCCCCGTGTCGCCCATAAAGATCTTGGCCGGGTTCAGGTTATAGGGCAGAAAGCCGATGCAGGCGCCGGCCAGGGCCCCCATGATGATGGCCACGTCCTCCTCGCTGACCAGCAGGGCGATGACCAGCATGGTGACGGCGCTGATGGTGGACACGCCGCAGGCGAGGCCGTCCAGCCCGTCGATGAGGTTGACGGCGTTGGTGATGGCCACGATCCAGATCACCGTCACGGGGATGGCCAGCCAGCCGAGGGTCCACACGGTGTTGGGGCGGAAAATGTTGGGGTTGGACAACACCTCGATGCGGTTGCCCATGAGCACCGCCACCAGTGCCGCCACGATCTGCACCACGAATTTCAGCTTGGCGGGGAGATTATAAATGTCGTCTAGCGCGCCCAGGATTACGATGATGACCGCGCCCAGCAGCATCCCCTGCTTGGGCCGGTCCAGCGGCACCATGATGAGCACCGACAGGACAAAGCCCAGAAAAATAGCCAGGCCGCCCATACGGGGGATGGGGTGGTCGTGCATACGGCGGTTGTCTTTGGGGACGTCCACCGCGCCGATCTTATAGCAGAGGGACTTGACCGCCGGGGTCAGCAGCAGGGAGCACACCGCCGCAATGGCAAGAGCGATGAGCACCATCCCGATGCTTCTGGGATCGGTGTTGTTGGTTACGATTGGCACGAAAAAACAGCTCCTTCAAATGTCGGTCCTTCAGCGGGCCACAAAACCGATCTTTTTGTAGACCTTGCGCAGAGTCTTCTCCGCCACGTAGGAGGCTTTCTCGGCCCCGGCGCGGTAGACGGACTCCAGATACGCCTTGTCCTTCAGGATGCGCTCGGTCTCCTCCCGGATGGGACGCAGGGTCTCCACCACGGCCTCGCCTACGGCGGGCTTGAAGGCACCGTAGCCCTTGCCGTCGAACTCCCGCTCGATCTCGTCGTAGCTCTTGCCGGTGACGGCAGAATAGATGCTCATGAGGTTGGCCACCCCGGGCTTGTTCTGGGGATCATAGCGGACACAGTGCTCCGTGTCGCTGTCAGTGATGGCCCGCTTGAACTTGCGCAGGATGTCCTCCTGCTTCTCCATCAGGAAGACGCAGCCGTCCGGGGCGGACTTGCTCATCTTGCTGGTGGGATCGGTAAGACCCATGACCCGGGCTCCGGCCTTGGGGATATATGGCTCCGGCATCTTGAAGACATCGCCGTAGATACCGTTGAACCGCTGGACGATGTTGCGGGTGAGCTCCACGTGCTGCTTCTGGTCCTCACCCACGGGGACATAGTCCGGCTGATAGAGCAGGATGTCCGCCGCCATCAGGCTTGGGTAGGTGAACAGGCCGCCGTTGATGTTGTCCTTGTGCTTGGCGGACTTGTCCTTGAACTGGGTCATGCGGGAGAGCTCGCCAAACATGGTATAGCAGTTGAGTACCCAGCCCAGTTCCGCGTGCTGATGCACGTGGGACTGGATGAAGAGGGTGTTCTTCTCCGGGTCCAGGCCGCAGGCGATGTACTGGGCCAGCTGCTCCAGCGTGCGGCGGCGGAGGTCCGCCGGGTTCTGCCGCACGGTGATGGTGTGCATATCCGCCATGAAATAGAAGTTGTCAAACTCGTCGGTGCGGTCCGCCCAGGTCTTGATGGCACCCAGATAGTTGCCGAGGTGCAGGTCGCCGCTGGGCTGGATGCCCGAGAGCATCACCTTTTTCTTCTCTTGTTCTTCCATATCAAACGCCCCTCTTTAAATATAAGCTCAATCCTTGGTCAGCAGCGCGCTGACGTCCACGCTCTCCGCATCGGACCACAGGCGCTCCAGCGAGTAGAACTCCCGGCCCTGCTCAGTGAACACGTGGATCACCACAGCGGAGTAGTCCAGCAGGGTCCACTCGCCACCCTGGTGGCCTTCGATATGATGGGGCTCCTCCCCCGCCTGGCTCATGGCGAACTCTACGGCCTCAGCCAGGGCACGCACCTGGGTGTTGGAGGTGCCGTTGCAGATGACGAAATAGTCCGCCAAAGTGGTCTGATCCTCCGTATGCAGGACGCGGATGTCCCGGCCGCGGCGGCTGTCCAGCGCCTTGACGGCGATCTCCACCAGTTCCTTTGATGTCAGCAAAGTGATTTGCTCCTTTCTTTACTTGCCCGTAGACCGCATGGTCCCGTTGGCGTCAAAATAGATCAGGTCCAGCTGATCCAGTGTTACTTCTTTTTGATAGGGGTTCAGCTTGGTGTTGATGAGCTCCAGCAGCTGGCTCTGGTCGGGGTACACATAGGGGTTGGCGGCCAGCACCGGCATGGTGAGAAACTCCACGTCGTCGGCGGCCAGCCCGCCGAACACCGCCTGAAAGCCGAACCAGCACAAATTCTCCAGCGTCAGGTTACCGGTGATGTTGTCGCTGAGCAGACGGGCCAGCTCATTGATGCGGGTGACGTTCTTCAGCTGGAGCAGCTGCTTGAGCACTGCCTTCAGGAAGCCCTGCTGCACCTTCAGCCGGTTCAGGTCGCTGCCCGTGCCGCCGCCGCTGGCTACGCCGGGATTGTTCTTGCGCCAGCGGACCAGCTGCATGGCGTGGTCGCCGTCCAGCGTCTGAAGGCCCTTCTCGATATAGATATGCAGGTCCTGAGCGGGATCGTCGTACTCCATGTGATAGGGCACGTCGTACTCCACGCCGCCCATGGCATCCACCATCAGGCCCACCAGCTCCCACTGGATGAACATCTGGAAGTCGGGCACGAAGCCCACCAGCTCGGACACCTCGTAGGTCAGGGCGGCCATGCCTTTCTCCCCGCCGCCATAGGCGGTGTAGACCGAGTTCAGCCGGGTGTACCGGGAGGTGCCGAAGGCATTGACCAGCGTGTCCCGGGGGATGGACATGACTGTGGCGCTCTGGTTGGTGACGTCATAGGTCACCAGCATCATGGTGTCGGTGCTGTTGGAGCTGGTGTCCGTCCCCACCACGAGGATGGTGTAAATGAAGGCGCTTTTACGCGCGCCGTCCACCTTGTCCTGCAGGGTGCCCTCCATCTCAGGGGGCACGGAGACCTGCGGGTGGTCATCGGTGGAGATCTCGGGCTTGACCACAAAGTGCCGGTACACCAGTACTGCCGCCAGCGCCAGCACAGCCAGTACGATGAGGACGATCAGGGCCGTCCGCCTGCCGGTGCTCTTTTTCTTTCTCTTTTTCTGCTGCGGCTGCTCATGCCTGCCGTGATATGGTTGGGTCATAATGTTATCCTTTCCGCAGAGAGGCCTCTGCCTCCAGAGTGTTGTGGTGGATGGGGACGCCCCGCTCCGTCATCTCGGCGATGGTGAGCTCCACGCCCATCAGCACCGCCCGGTCCAAATTGGTAAAGGCCAGCGCCCGCATCTCCTCCACCTCCGGGAAGTCCCGGTTGGGCTCGATGTAATCTGCCATGTACAGGAGCTTCTCCGGCAGGGTCATATTAGCCCGGCCGGTGGTGTGGTAGAGAATGGCGGAGAATACCTCGTCATCCTGACCGAAGACGTACTTGGCCAGCGCCGCGCCGCTCTTGGCGTGGAGCAGCTTTTCCGCGCTCCGCTCCAGATCGTCCAGCGGGATGCCATACTGATCACAGATGGCCAGATGCTCCTCCCTGCTGTCGTATTTGGTGCAGTCGTGGAGGATGGCCGCCCGGCGCAGCTTCGTCACATCGGCTCCCCACCGCTCTGCCAGAGCCGCCGCCGTCTCCTCCGTGCCCATGATGTGGGCCAGACGCTTGGCCTTCACCATGGAGTAGGACACGCAGCGAAGCTCCTCCATAGTCAGACGGGAGAGATCCGCAAAAGTTCCATACAGCTTTTTCCGCAGGATGTAGCCGTATACCGACCGGGGCAGGCAGGCTCCCCCCTGCCCGGCGGCCAGCGCCGCCCGGGCCTCTGTGGAGGACACCTCCACCAGATCGGGGATGGTCAGCAGGACGGTCTCGGCGCCGTAGTCCCGGGCCAGCCGCTCCCGCTGGGGGGCAAAGAGGGCCTCGCCGTCCGCCGCGTCCCGGCCGAAGGCGCACACCTTCGCCAGCGAGAGGATGACCTCCGGCGCGTACCAGTCCTGCAGGGAGAGAAACATATCCGTGCCCACCAGCAGCCACAGCTCGGCCTCCGGCCAGCGGTCATGGGCGGCGCGGAGAGTGTCGACAGTGTAGCTCTTGCCCGGGCGGGTAAGCTCCACGTCCCAGCACTCCACCCGGGGGTCCAGCAGCAGGTCGGCGAGGATGCGGGCCATGGCCAGCCGATCCTCCGGCGGCGCGGAGTCCGGCGTGAGGACCTTATGGGGCGGGTCCGCCGCCGGCACGATGAGGAGCTTATCCAGCTTCAGCGCGGACAGGGCCGCCCGGGCCGCCGCCAGATGCCCCAGATGGGGCGGGTTGAAGCTGCCGCCGTAGATCCCGATCTTCATATGCTGCACCCCTTTTCGAAAAAATTGGGCTGATTATTTATGCCTTGACCAGCTTGATCCGTTTATCCTTCTCTTTGCTGTGGGTCTCGCGGTACAGGACAAATTTGGTCCCGATCACCTGCACCACTTGGCTGCGGGTGGCCTCTGCCAGTGTCTCCGCCGCCTCCCGGGGGGAGAGCAGGCAGTTCTCCAGCACCCGGCCCTTGATGATCTCCCGGGCCTCCAGCGCGTCGTCCGCCTGCTTGATGAGGTTGGCGCCGATGCCGTCCTTGCCCACGTGGAGGATGGTATCGATACTGTTGGCGATGCCCCGAAGCTGGGCCCGCTGCTTGCTTGTCAGATCCGTCATTCCAATATTTCCTTTCTTATACCAGCTCCGGATGCTGGGCCAGATAATTCTTCAGTTCCTCTGCAAAGGCGGCCAGTGCCTTCCCCCGGTGGGAGATGGCGTTCTTTTCCTCGTGGCTCATCTGGGCAAAGGTCTTTTTCTGCTCCGGCACCCAGAAGAGGGGATCGTAGCCGAAGCCGTCGCTGCCCATGGGGGCGAAGGAGATGGTGCCGGGGCACTCCCCCCGGGCGGTGAGCACATCGCCGTTGGGCAGGCAGCAGGTGATGGCCGAGACGAACCTGGCCGTCCGGGGGCCCAGACCCCGGAGATTCTCCAGCAAGAGACGGCAGCGGCCGGCGTCGTCCAGCCCGGGGCCGCCGTACCGGGCGGAGTACACCCCCGGCGCGCCATTCAGGGCGTCCACACACAGGCCGGAGTCATCCGCCACCGCGGGCAGGCCGCTGGCCTCCATGACCGCTTTGGCCTTCAGCAGGGAGTTCTCCTCGAAGGTGGTTCCCGTCTCCTCCACGTCCACATCCACGCTAGCATCTGCCTCAGAGCAGACCTCCACACCCAGTCCGGACAGGATCTCCCGCAGCTCCGCCAGCTTTTTCTGATTCTTGCTCGCCAGTACCAGCTTCATCGCTCAACCCTCCAACACAGCCCGCTGCTTGGCCATCAGCTCATGGATGCCCTTGCGGCACAGCTCTACCAGCTCCTGCTGCTCCTTCACGGTGAAGGCCCGGCCCTCGCCGGTGCCCTGCAGCTCGATGAGGCAGTCCGCCTCGTTCATGACGCAGTTCAGGTCCACCTGGGCGGAGGAGTCCTCCTCATAGCAGAGGTCCAGCAGGGGCGACTCGTCCACGATGCCGGCGGACACCGCCGCCACCTGGTGGATGATGGGGCTGCGCAGGAGGACGCCGTCCTCCACCAGCCTGCGGCAGGCCAAGGCCAGGGCCACATAGCCGCCGGTGACCGAGGCGGTGCGGGTGCCGCCATCCCCCTGAAGCACGTCGCAGTCCACGGTGATGGTCAGATCGGGCAGGCGGGTGAGGTCCACTGCCGCCCGGAGGGAACGGCCCACCAGCCGCTGGATCTCCGCCGAACGGGGGGACAGCTTCAGCTTGGAGATGTCGCGCCTGGAGCGCTCCCGGTTGGCCCGGGGGAGCATGGAATACTCCGCTGTCACCCAGCCGGTGCCCTCGGGCACGTGCTTGGGAGCCCGGTCCTCCACACTGGCGCAGCAGAGCACCTTGGTGTTGCCGCAGGTGACGAGAACGCTGCCCTCCGGGTATTTGACGAAGCCGGTCTCCAGCGTCACGGGACGCAGCTCGTTGAATTTTCTTCCGTCGATACGGGACATGGTCGTCCGCTTCCTTTCTGTATTACAAAAGTGCCTCGGTAAATTCCTTCGCGTCAAAGGGCCGCAGGTCGTCCACGCCCTCGCCCACGCCCACGAACTTCACGGGTACGCCCAGCTCCCTGGCGATGGCGATGACAATGCCTCCTTTGGCGGTGCCGTCCAGCTTGGTGAGGACGATGCCGGTGACGCCGGCGGCCTGCGCAAACTGCTTGGCCTGAATGAGGCCGTTCTGGCCGGTGGTGGCGTCCAGCACCAGAAGGGTCTCCCGGCAGGAGTCGGGGAACTCCCGGTCAATGACACGGCTGATCTTGTTCAGCTCGTTCATCAGGTTCTGCTTGTTGTGGAGCCGCCCGGCGGTGTCCACCAGCACAAGGTCGCTCTTCCGGGCGCGGGCGGCGCTCATCGCATCGTACACCACGGCGGCAGGGTCGGCGCCCTCATGCTGCTTGACGATGTCTACTCCGGCCCGGTCGGCCCAGATGGTCAGCTGGTCCGCGGCGGCGGCGCGGAAGGTGTCCCCCGCGCAGAGCAGGACCTTTTTGCCCTCCCGCTTCCACAGGGCGGCCAGCTTGCCGATGGAGGTGGTCTTGCCCACGCCGTTGACGCCGATGAACAGCACCACCGTGGGCGTGGTGTCCATCCGGACCCTGGGGTCGCCGATGGTCAGGTATTCGGCCAGGATCTCCCTCATACAGGCCCGGGCGCCCTCCACGTCCTTGATCTTCCGGGCCTTGCAACGGGCCCGCAGCTCCTCCACGGCCTCCATGGTGGTGGACGCGCCCATGTCGGCGATCACCAGAGATTCCTCCAGTTCGTCGTAGAAGTCGTCGTCCAGCTGGGAGAAGCCGTTGAAAATTCCGATCTTTCTTACCTTGTCAAAAAAGCCCATGTTTCATTCCTCTTTGTATCGTTGATGATCGTGGGGCGGGCGATGTCACTTGATGTGCAGCTCCTTCTCCACGTCGTTCAGGTTGATGGTCAGCAGCCGCGTCACGCCCTGCTCCTGCATGGTAACGCCGTAGAGCACGTCGGCCTCCTCCATGGTGCCCCGGCGGTGGGTGATGACGATGAACTGGGTCTTATCGCTCATCTTCCGCAGGTACTGGGCAAAGCGCACCACGTTGGCGTCGTCCAGCGCGGCCTCGATCTCGTCCATAACGCAGAAGGGCGTGGGCCGCACCTTCAGCATGGCGAAGTACAGGGCGATGGCCACGAAGGCTTTCTCGCCGCCGGACAGCAGAGAGATCACCTTCAGGGCCTTGCCCGGGGGCTGGACCTTGATCTCGATGCCGCAGTTGAGGATGTCGTCCGGGTCCTCCAGCTCCAGCGTGGCCTTGCCGCCCCGGAAGAGCTCCAGAAAGGTCTCCTGAAAGGTCTGGCTGATGAGAGTGAACTGCTCCTTAAAGATAGTGGTCATCTCACCGGTGATCTGGGCGATGATGCCCTCCAGCTCGCCCTTGGCCTTGGACACGTCGTCCCGCTGCTGGGCGAAGTAGGTGTACCGCTCGTTCACCCGCTGGAATTCCTCCACGGCGTCGGGGTTGATGCTGCCAAGGGCCGAGATGGCCCGCTTCAGCTCCCCGATGCGGCGCTGGGCCTTGGGCACCGACTCCAACTCCACCCGGAGGGCGCGGGCCGCCTCGTGGGACAGCTCGTAGCTCTCCCACAGCTTGTCCAGCAGCAGGCTCTCCTCCGTGGCGGCAGACATGGACTTCTGCTCCAGCGCGGAGACCTCCTTCTGCATATCCAGCAGCTCGGTATTCTTCTCCCGGGCACCCTTGTCCGCCTGATTGCGCCTGCCCTCCAGCGCCAGCTTCTCCTCGTTCAGACGGTGCAGGGCGTCGGCACAGCCCTGTCCGGAGGTGCGGAGGGTCTGAAGCCGCAGCTCCGCCTCCTGAATTCTGGCCAGCAGGCCCTCGTTCTCCCCCTCCAGACCGGCGATGCGGCGGTCCCGGTCGGCGGCGTCGCCGGAGAGGTCGGCCTTGAGCCGCTCCAGCTCGTCCAGATTCTGCTCCGACGCGGCGCGCTCGCCCTCCAGCCCGGCCAGTCTGGCCTTCTGCTCGGCGGTCTGGGCATTGAGTGCGTTCATGCGCTCCTGCAACTCGCTCTGCCCCTGAGCCCGGGCCTCGCTCTCCGCCCGCAGGGCGGCAGCGGAGCCCTCCAGCTCCTCAATGCGGCCCTTGGCCGCGGCAGTGGCGGAGGAGTTCTCCTCCATCCGGCGGCGAACCTGCTCCCGATCCGTCCGAAGCTGCTCCCCCCGGACGGTGAGATCCACCAGCTGGGCGGCGGCGCTGTCCGCCCGCTCGGTGTATTTCAGGACAGCGTCCTCCGCCTCACGCAGCTGGGCGGAGGCGGTGTCAAGCTCATAGTTGGCGGCGGTGAGCTCCCGCTGGGCGGCGGCCAGGTCGGCGGCAGCGGCCCGCAGATCCTCCGTCAGGGCGGCCTTCTGCTGGTTCAGGCGCTCCAGCTCGTTGGCGCGGGACAGGATGCCCGCGCTGCGGGACACCGAGCCGCCGGTCATGGAGCCGCCGGCGTTGAGCACCTGTCCGTCCAACGTGACGATGCGGAAGCGGTGGCCGAACTTGCGGGCCATGGCCATGGCCCGGTCCATGTCCCTGGCAATGACCACCCGGCCCAGCAGATTGGAGAAGACGGCGGCGTACTCCGGGTCAAAACGGATGAGTGCATCCCCCATGCCGACGAAGCCGTCCTCCCGCTCCACGGCCTTGTCCTTGAAGTCCGCCGGACGGATGGTGTTCATGGGCAGAAAGGTGGCCCGGCCGCCGTCCCGGCGCTTCAGCCACTGGATGGCGTTCTTTCCGTCCTCGTCCCGCTCGGTGACAATGTTCTGCATAGCGCCGCCCAAGGCGATCTCGATGGCCACGGCGTACTGGTCCGGCACGTGGAGCAGCCCGGCCACCGGACCCCGAACCCCCCGCAGGCCGCCGCGCTCCGCCTCGGTCATCACCAGCTTCACCGCTTTGGAGTAGCCCTCGTACACCTTCTCCATCTCGGCCAGCAGCTTGATGCGGCTGTTCAGGTTGTTCTCGTCCATCTGGAGGCGGCGGTGCCGCTCCCCTGCCTCGTCTGCCTTCCGCTGGCGGGACTGGCAGCGCATCTGGTAGCCGGAGATAACGTTCTTGGCGGCGTCCCGGTCCTCGGTGACGCGGTCCAGCTCCCGGCGGACCTCGTCGGCGGCGGACTTGGCCTCCGCCGTGCGGCCCTCCTGCTCCAGCAGCTCCCGGCCCAGCTTTTCCTCCCGGTCCATCAGCTCCTGAGCCGCGGCGGCCAGAGCGGACAGCAGCTCCCGCGCCTCGCCGGCGGAGGCGGTGCTCAGCCGCTCCCGCTCCCGCAGCTCTTCCAGCTCCCGGCTGAGGCCGCCGGCAGAGCTGAGGGCGGTCTCGCTCTCCCGGGCCAGCTCCTCTGCCCGCTGACGGCAGGCATCCATCTCCGCGTCGATGGCGGCAAGGCGCTCCCGCCGGTCCGCGATCTGGGCGGCAAGGCTGCCTGCGCGCCCCTCCTGCTGAGCCTGCTCCTCTTTGATGCGGCGGACGTTCTCACTGTTGTTCTTCATGTCGTTGCGAAGCAGCTCAATGCTGCTCTCCGCCTGATGGATCTGCTGGTCCAGACCGGACTGCTGGCCCCGGAGCTCCTCCGCCTGCACGTCCTTATCCCGGATCTGCCCAGCGTACTCCTCGGCGGCGGCGTAGAGGGAGTCCAGCTCCCGCTGGGCATCCTCCCGCTGGCGGACAGCGGCATCCAGATCGGCCTTCAGCTTGATGCTGCGGGCCCGCAGCTGCTCCAGCTGGTCCAGCCAGACGGAGATCTCAAGGCCTTTGAGCTCGTCCCGGTAGACCAGAAATTTCTTTGTTTTCTCCGCCTGCACCCGCAGGGGCTCCACCTGGAGCTCCAGCTCGCCGATCTTGTCGTTGATGCGCACCAGATTCTCGTCGGTGCGCTCCAGCTTGCGCTCGGCCTCCTCCTTCCGGTGGCGGAAGCGGGATATGCCCGCCGCCTCCTCGAAGATCTCCCGGCGGTCAGCGCTGCGGACGGACAGGATCTCGTCGATGCGGCCCTGGCCGATGATGGAGTAGCCCTCCCGGCCGAGGCCGGTATCCATGAACAGCTCGTTGATGTCCTTCAGCCGGCAGGAACGGCGGTTGATGTAGTACTCGCTCTCCCCGGAGCGGTAGTAGCGGCGGGTCACCGCCACCTCGGTCTCCTCCATGGGAAAGATATGGGCGGTATTGTCCAGCACCAGCGTGACCTCCGCAAAGCCGAGGCCCTTGCGCTTGGCTGTGCCGTCAAAGATGACGTCCTCCATCTTGCTGCCCCGGAGGCTGCGGGAGGACTGCTCCCCCATGACCCAGCGGATGGCGTCCGAAATATTAGATTTGCCGGAGCCGTTGGGCCCCACGATGGCCGTGATGTCCGAGCCGAAGGTGAGGACCGTCTTGTCCGGGAAGGATTTGAACCCCTGTATCTCCAGTGCCTTCAGATACAATGCGCGCACCTCTTTGTCGTCGGCGGTATAGGACCGCATAATAAGATATGATATTTTACCATTTTCCCGCCGTCAATGCAACTGTTTTCCCCGGGCTCCGATGGTTTTTTCCGACGGGCATCAAAAAGAACGCCCGGGAGTTTCCCCGGGCGTTCTGGCGGTTTTGATTTACTTGGCGTCGGCAAATTCGTCGTAGAACCGGTCGTGGATGACCTTCACGGCCCGGTCGGCATCGTCGCTGTCGATGAGGACGGAGACCTTGATCTCACTGGTGGAAATCATATGGATGTTAATGCCGGCATTGAACAGTGCCTCGAACATGGCGGCGGCCACGCCGGGGTTGTTGATCATGCCCGCGCCCACGATGGACACCTTGGCGATGTTGTCGGACACGTCGATGTGGTCGAAGCGGATGGTGTCCCGGTTGTCCTCCAGCAGCTGGCGGGCCAGCTCCATATCTCCCTTGGCCACGGTGAAGCTGATGTCCTTGCTCTCGTCACGGCCGATGGACTGAAGGATCAGGTCCACGTTGACGTTGTTGTGGGCCAGCAGCGAAAAAATGCGGAAGGCGATGCCCGGGGTGTCCTCCAAGCCCACCAGGGCCAGCCGGGCGATGTTCTTGTCTTTTGCGACGCCTCTGATGTGGGACTTCTCCATGGTCTTGACTACCTCCTTGACTTTCGTACCGGGATTGCCGGAAAAGCTGGAGAGCACCTCCAGCCGGACACTGTACCGCTTGGCCATCTCCACCGAGCGGTTGTGGAGCACCTGCGCCCCCAGCGTGGCCAGCTCCAGCATTTCATCATAGGTGATCTCATCCAGCTTGCGGGCGGTGGGCACCAGACGGGGGTCCGCAGTGTAGACGCCGTCCACATCGGTGTAGATCTGGCAGAGGTCCGCGTTGAGGGCCGCTGCGATAGCCACCGCCGACGTGTCCGACCCGCCGCGGCCGAGGGTGGTGATGTCATCCCCCTTGGTCAGGCCCTGAAAGCCCGTGACGATGACGATGCGGTTTTTGTCCAGCTCCTCCCGCAGACGCTCGGTGCGCACCCGGCTGATGCGGGCGTTGCCGAAGCCTGAGTCCGTGCGGAAGCCCGCCTGCCAGCCCGTCAGCGACACTACCGGGCAGCCCATGGCCTCGATGGCCATGGCGCACAGGGCGCAGGAGATCTGCTCGCCGGTGGAGAGGAGCATATCCATCTCCCGCTTGGATGCCTTGGGGTTGATCTCCGCCGCTTTTTCGATGAGGTCGTCGGTGGTATCTCCCTGTGCGGAGAGCACCGCCACCACCTGATTCCCCTGACGGTAGGTATCGGTAATGATGCGGGCCACATTGCGCAGCTTCGCCGCGTCGGCTACCGAGGACCCGCCGAATTTTTGTACGATCAATGCCATGTGCTTCACGATCCCTTCGGATGGTATCAGTTCATTCTATGCCGGGGCCTGCGGTCAGTCCAGCACCCGGAAGACAGACAGGACCTCCAGCCCGGTCAGGCGCTCGTCCAGCTCCGCCCGGGTGAGTTCTTCCCCGGTGAGGCAGGCGCTCTCCTCCGCGGCGGCGGGGGCATTCAGACGGCGGGCTTTGCCCAACGCGGACCGGAGGGCCTCCCCGTCGGCCAGCGCGCGCACGTACCAGCGGGACCTCAGGCCGTCGATGGGGCACAGGACCTCCGCGCCGCCGGGGCCCCAGCTCATGGCCTTGCGGCGGCCGTGGTGGGCGGCGATGTCCAGCACGTCGGCGCACACGGCGGAGGCGGTGGGCAGCTTGCCCGCGCCGCGGCCGTAGAACATGACCTCCCCGATGGAGTCCCCCCGGACGGTGATGGCGTTGAACACGTCCTCCACCCCGGCGAGGGGGTCGGACTCGTCCACCAGATGGGGGGCCACCAGCGCGCACACCCGGCCGTCCGGCTGACGGACGGCGCGGCCCAGCAGCTTGATCCGCTTACCGGCGGAAGCGGCATAGGCCACGTCCTCCAGCGACACGGCGGTGATGCCCTCGGCGGGCACCAGCTCCGGCGGGACATTGCGGCCGAAGGCAATGTCCGACAGGATGCAGATCTTGCGGCAGGCGTCAAAGCCCAGCACATCGGCGGAGGGGTCGCGCTCTGCATAGCCCTTCTCCTGCGCCTCTGTAAGGGCCTCGCCAAAGGTCAGGCCCGCCCGGATCATGCGGGTGAGGATATAGTTGGTGGTGCCGTTGAGGATGCCGCGGATCTCCAGAATTTCGTTGGCGGCAAGGCACTGGGACAGCGGGCGGATGATGGGGATGCCGCCGCCCACGCTGGCCTCGAAGAGATAGCAGACGCCGTGCTCCGCCGCCAGCAGGTTCATCTCATAGCCGTGGGCGGCCACCATCTCCTTATTGGAGGTGACCACGTGCTTGCCCGCGGTCAGGGCCCGGCGGGTGTAGTCCAGCGCGGCGTCGGTGCCGCCCATGGTCTCAATGACCACGTCCACGTCCGGGTCGGACTCGATGACGGAGAAATCGGTGACCAACCGGTCCGCCAGCGGGGCGGGCAGGGGCCTGCGGTCCAGAATATACTTCACCCGGATGGGCTGCTCGGTCTTCCGCTCGATGCTCTGCTCATGGCCCAGGAGGATCTCGGCCACACCGGAGCCGACGGTGCCATAGCCAAGGATTGCTGCGTTCATGTCCGTACCCCCTCTCAGCCCGCCAGCACTTCGCAGCGGACCACGCGGCTGTCTCCCCGGAGGGAGGCCAGCAGCACTTCCAGATCAGCGCTCTCGCCGGCGATCTCCAGACCCACGGTGACGGCCGCCGTGCCGCCGCCGGGGATGCCCTGATTGATGGTCAGCACGTTGCCGCCCCAGTCCGCCAGCAGGTTGAGCACCCCGGAGAGCGCCCCCGGCTCGTTGCGCAGCAGGATCTGGATGGTGACAACGCGGCCGTGGAGCAGGTCCCGGAAGGGGCGGATGGCGTCCTTATACTTGTAGAAGGCGCTGCGGCTGATGCCGGCACGGCGGGCGGCGGCGTTCACCGTCTGCTCCTCCCCTGTCTCCAGCAGCTCCTTGGCCTGGGCTACCTTCAGGTAGACCTCCGGCAGCGCGGTGGACTCCACCACGAAATACTGATGCTTGGGTACCATGTGGTTCGCTCCTCTCCGTTGTCTTTCTACTGTGGTCTATTGTATCATTTTCATGGACAGGCTTCAAGGGTTTTCCCTGTGCGAAATCGACGAAGTTTTCCTGCCGGAGACAGTTCTCTCCCGGCAAAACGCAAAAACAGGGAGTGGACGGAGCCGCTCCCTGTTTTGTATTCAACTCATGCCGCCGCGCCGGGCTCAGGCTCCACAGGATCGACCGGCTCCACCGGCTCGGTGGGTTCGGGATCCACGGGCTCCGTGGGGTCCACTGAGGGATCGGTGGGCTCGGGGTCGGGCTCCGGTTCGGGCTCGGGCTCCAGATGGTTGGGGCAGTAGGGGTCCTCCAGCGTGTCGTAAAAATTGATGAGGGCGAAGTAGTCCTTCACCACCACGGTATCCTTCACCACCTCGCGGGTGTAGTCCACCATGGTGACCTCCTTGCGGTGCTCCTCGGGGCAGAGCTCGCTGGCCAGATAGTAGGCCCCGGTCTCCTGCCCGTTGGCATCCAGTATGGGGGACTCGGTGCAGATGACCACGGGCACGTGGCACTCGCAGTACTCCGTGGGGGCGTCCTCCTTCAGCAGACGGAAGGACTGGCTGTGATCGCCCCGGAGGTCGTTGGCGCAGTCGGTGGTGGCCAGCTTGCCGCAGTCGATGCAGGTCTTGACCGTGACAAGGTCGCTGGGCTCGGAGAAGCCGGCGGAGGGCAGGTCCCTGTGGAGGATGGACATGACCTTCTGCCAGAGGACAACAGAGGGATTGTCGTTGCCCACCCGCTCGTTATAGGGGTAGCCGGTCCAGACCACGGCGGTGTAGTAGGGGGTGTATCCCGCAAACCACAGGTCGAACTGGTTGTTGGTGGTACCGGTCTTGCCCGCTACGGTCTGGCCGGAGATGCGGGCGTTGTAGCCCGTGCCGGAGTTCACCGCGTTGGTGAGCACGTAGTTCATGTAGTAGGCGGTAGACTCCTTGATGACGTAGTCCGTGGAGGGGGTGTTGTCGATGAGCAGGTTGCCGTCGATGTCCTCCACCCGGAGATAGGTGGTGGGCTCGGTATAGGCACCATTGCGGGGGAAGGTGGCGAAGGCCGCCGCCATCTCATAGGTGGAGACGCCGTCGGTCAGGCCGCCCATGGCCAGCGGGCTCACGTCGATATCCGACCAGACCTTACCGTTGCTGTCCTCTCGGTAAGCCACCAGAGAGGTGATGCCGTACCGCTCGGTGAGGTATTCGTAGGAGGTCTGCGGCGTCACCATATCCGCCAGCACGTTGACGGCGATGGTATTCAGGGACTGGGTCACGCCGTACATGATGGTGGTGAGGCCGCGGTAGTTGGCCACCACGTTCAGGGGCCAGACCCGATCGTTCAGCAGGCGGGGATTGTCATCGCTGACGGTGGCGGGGGTGATGAGGCCCATCTCAAAGGCCGGGGAGTACACCGACAGGGGCTTGATGGAGGAGCCAGGCTGCCGCAGGGCCTTGGCATTGTTCCAGCCGCGGTTGGTAGTCTTCTCGCCGATGCCGCCGGACATGGCCACCACATAGCCCGTGGAATTGTCCACCACGGTGATGCCGGAGGTCATCTGCTGGCCGCTGCGGGAGACGCGGTTCAGGTTGGACTGGTCATTGTAGACCTGATCCACCGCCGCCTGCACGTCGGGGTCATAGGGCACGTAGATGCGCAAGCCGCCGCTGTACACCCGGGCGGTGATGAGCTCCCGGGAGAGGCCGGTCTGCTCCGTCAGGTCGGCGATCACCTCGTTGATGACCGCCTCCACGTACCATGAGTAAGTGCTGGTGGCCTTGGTCTCGGCGGCGGTGCTGTCCTCCGCCGGCTGGTCCTTCCGGTCCCGGGCGAAGACCAGCTCCTCCGCCGCGGCGGCCTCATACTGGTCCATGGTGATCATGGGCTCGATGCTGGTGTCCTCAATGCCGGCCATCAGGCGCAGGATGCGCTGCTGGCGGTTCTTATTGTACTCCCGGCCGGTCCAGACCTCCGCGGGGCCGTAGTTGATCTCCCCGCAGACAGAGCAGGGCTCGTCCTCCTGCAGGGAGTAGGCGGTGATGCCGTTGGCCCTGCAGGTGAGGCAGGGATAGCGGTCGATGGAGATGGCGGCGTAGGGGCTGTACAGAGAGGGGTTATTGGTGATGCCCGCCAGGCTGGCGCACTCGGCCAGCGTAAGCTCAGACACGTCCTTGCCGAAGTAGCCCTTGGCCGCCGCCTGTACGCCGCTGTACCCGTTGCCGAGGTAAATGTAGTTGAGGTACCATGTGATGATGGTCTTCTTGTCGTACCGGCGCTCCACATCCAGCGCGGTGAAGATCTCGCTGATCTTGCGGGTGAC
Source organism: uncultured Oscillospiraceae bacterium (assembly GCA_934667095.1). GTDB lineage: Bacteria > Bacillota > Clostridia > Oscillospirales > Oscillospiraceae > Enterenecus. Next base: position 25,968 of record CAKULE010000017.1, read on the forward strand.
GGTGACATCATCATACTGGGTGAGGTTCTTCACCAGCTGCTGGGTGATGGTGGAGCCGCCGAAAGTGTTGCGCATGCCGAGGAACATGTTCACAAAGGCACCCGCCGTGCGGTACCAGTCCACGCCGTTGTGCTGGTAGAAGCGCTTGTCCTCCACGGCGATGACGGCGTTGATGAGGTCCTGCGGGATGTCCTCATAGTCCACCCACTCCCGGTTTTCCTTCCCCACCAGGGTGGTCAGCTCCACAGGCAGGCCGGTGGCACTGTCATAGTAGTAGACCACGGAGTTCTCGTTCAGGGTGTAGTCGTCCAGATTCAGCGTGGCGTTGGGGATCACGGAGTTTTTGATATAGGCTGCCGCAAAGCAGCTGAACAGCGCGCCGGTGACCACGCCGATCAGCAGCAGCGTGCCCAGCACCTGAAGGGCGCGGATGGCGATCCTGCCGCCCCTGGAGCGGCCGCGGCGCTTTTTCCGTGGCTCCTGCCCGTGACGATTTGTATTTGCAGTTGTATCAGACATTCCAATACCTCCGATGTATCCGCCGCAGAAGCCGCGGCGCTCCGGTGGGGCACTCAGTTCCGGTCCGGCCGGCGCGGTAACAGGCGCCGGAAGGTAGAAGTAACTGTGTGATTATAGCACAGCTGCGCCCTTTTGTCCACACCCGGAGGCTGTCGCACAAAATTTCTCTACTACCCCTTGCATTTTACCCGCGCAGCAGATACAATATAGCCGTAGGCCGAAAGGCCGGGAAGGAGCGAGCACGATGGCTGATCTGGAAGAAGAGTACGGCCCCGATTTCATCACCGTCACCGATGAAGAGGGCAACGAATTCGAGCTGGAGCATCTGGGCACACTGGAGTACAACGGCTCTACCTACATGTCCTTTGTCCCCGCCGATATGGACGAGGAGGATGAGGACTTCGGCCTGATCCTGCTGAAGGTCATGGAAAAGGACGGCGAGGAGCTGCTGGCCGACATCGACGACGAGGCCGAGCTGGACGCCGTCTATGAGCAGTTCATGGACGTCCTGTTTGACGACGAGGAGGACGGCGGAGCGGACGAGTAACCCTCCGCTTTGACCCCTGCCGGGTTCTAACTACGTGATCCGCCTTTTCAAAACCGACACCTTTAATATGGGACGCCCCCCTCGCGCGGCGGTTCGCAGGCCTCCCGGCCCTCTTTACAGAGGACCCCGGATGTTGGAAGCGGTAATGCCAAGCGGGAGCGACCCACCTGCATGTACGTGCAGGTCTTTGACTGGGCGACACGGCCATGGCGGGGGTTCTGACTGCAACGGGGGAGTGCCCTGCACTCCCCCGTTTTCTTTGGCTATTTTGTAAATATTCAGCCGGCGGAAGCCCCTGCGGGCAATTTCTGCTTGCATGACGGGGGCCGGCGTGCTATAATGCCCATACTCGGCACATCGTGGATGTGCCTTTGTTCCGTTTTCAGAACGCAACAACAACGCATCATTTACGTTTGAGAGGATTGATTTCCATGAGCGCATCCAGAGAGAAGAAGCAGCGTCAGGGCACGGAGCGGACCAACAAGGTCGATCAGGCTCAGGCCGCTTACAAGAAAAAGGCCCGCATCTACTCCGTCATCGCCATCGTAGTGGCTGTGGCGGTGGTGGCGTTGCTGGTCTATGGCTCCGGCATCTTTGAGAAGGGCAAGACGGCCGCCACCGTGGGCGGCGAGAAACTCACCGTGGGCGAGCTGGGCTACTACTATTACGGCGCCCGGTATATGTACGCCCGGTATGGTCTGATCGACACCAGCAAGGCCGACGCCGATCAGGTCTACAACGCTGAGGAGAACAAGTCCTACCGGGACTTCTTACTCGAGACCGCCCTGTCCACCGCCCAGCGCACCTTGGCCGTGTATGACAAAGCCATCGCCGCCGGCTACAAGGACGCCGATGTGAAGGACGATCTGGACGCGCAGGTCAGCACCATGAAGAGCTCTGCCGCCAACAACGGCTACAGCTACAAGTCCTACCTGATCGGCATCTACGGCGAGTACATGACCCCCGCCGTGTACGAGAAGCTGGTGACCCGCGAGTTGGTGGCCAACGCCTACTACGGCGACCTCTATAACGAGAAGAAGGACACCCTCACCGAGGAGGACCTGCAGAAGTACTATGAGGAGAACGCCGACAGCGTGGACACCTTTGAGTACTCCTACCTCTACTTCAAGGCCGACACCGTCTCCAGCTCCAACGACGACGGCAGCGAGCGCACCGAAGAGGAGATCGCCAAGCTGAAGGAAGAAGCCATGGCCGCCGTCAAGGGGAAGGCCGAGCTGGCTCTGGCCCAGTACAACAACGGCACCGAGATTGCCGACATCATCGAGGCCCGGGAGCCCTCCACCTCCGCCGACCACACCTCCGTGGTGGGCAAGGATTCCATCAGCTCCATCTATCGCGAGGATCTGCTGAAGCTGGACGACGGCGAGGCCGCCGTGGTGGAGTATGAGGGTTACGGCTATTACATGGTGGTCTTCCACGGCCGCCATCTGGACGAGTCCTCCACCGCCGACATCCGGCAGATCTACGTGGCCGCCGAGATGGAGGACGATGCGGACGAGCCCACCGAGGAGGCTTGGGCCGCCGCCAAGGCCAAGGCCGAGGAGATTCTTGCCGCCTACGAGAGTGGCGAGAAGACTGCTGAGACCTTCGGCACGCTGGCCACCGACAACGGCATGAGCAACGCCGGCCTGAGCACCGCTGTGACCCGCGCCAATCTGGCCGACGACGCCCGGGGCGAGTGGGTCTTCGCCGATGGCCGCGTCGAGGGCGACACCACCGTAGTGAAGTTCGAGTCCGACAAGTACCACGGCTACTATGTGCTGTACTTCCAGGGTGAGAACGATCCCACCTGGAAGAACACCGTGCGCAGCACCCTGACCTCTGACGCCATGACCGAGTGGATGGACGGCTTCCTCGAGGAGTATCCCACTGAGCTGGGCTCCGGCGCCGAGCTGCTGGGCCACTGAACCGACTGCAAACGGGCGCGCCGAATGAACGGCGCGCCCGTTTTTTTCTGAAAGGAGCATTTCCATGAACGAACAATTTGACCGCATCCGCATGCTGCTGGGCTCTGCGGCTGTGGAGAAGCTGGCCGCCAGCCACGTGGCTGTGCTGGGTCTGGGCGGCGTGGGCAGCTGGTGTGCCGAGGCGCTGTGCCGCTCCGGCGTGGGGGAGATCACCCTGTTCGATCAGGACGAGGTGTCCGTGAGCAACCTCAACCGGCAGGCCGCCGCCCTCCACTCTACCGTGGGCATGAAAAAGGCGGAGGCACTGGCCCTCCGCCTGCGGGACATCAACCCGGACTGCGTGCTCCACCCCGTCTATGCCCGGTACGAGGCCGAGCGGCGGGAGGAGTTCTTCGCCGGGAACTACGACTATATCGTGGACGCCATCGATCTGGTAGCCTGCAAGCTGGACCTCATCGAGACCGCCCATAAGCGGGGCATCCCTATCATCTCCGCGCTGGGCACCGGCAATAAGCTGGACGCCCAGAAGCTGCGGCTGACGGACATCTCCCGCACAGAGGGCTGCCCGCTGGCCCGGGTCATCCGCAAGGAACTGCGGAACCGGGGCATCCACCACCATCAGGTGGTCTTCTCCCCCGAGCTGCCCCACCGGGGCGAAGATGGCACGGAGGCCCCCCCTCCCGGCCGCAGGAGCGTCCCCGCCAGCGCCATGTGGGTGCCCGCCACGGCGGGCCTGCTGCTGGCTCAGGCCGTTATTTTGCAGCTCGGCGGCGTTCCCACCGAGTGAGCAACCACCGGGCCAGCAGCCCCCCCAGCAGACCGCACAGGGAGCCGATCACCACGCCGGCCAGCACGTCGCTGGGGAAGTGGACGCCCACGTACAATCTGGACAGGCCCATCAGGACCGCGACGATCAGCGCCGCGGCCCTGATCTTTTTATTAGGCGTGGCCACCCAGATGGCTGCGGCGAAGGCGAAGGCGGCGCAGGTGTGCCCTGAGGGGAAGGAGTTGGGGTCGCTGCTGCGCGTCAGGGTCTGAAAGCCCTCCATGACTACCCATGGCCGGGCCCGGCTCACCAGCGGCTTGATGGTGGCGTTCACCGCCAGCACGTCCACAATGAGGCCCGCCGCCGTATGGAGCCCCAGCCGGCGGGTCCGCTTGAAGGCCAGCAGCACCAGCGTAGCCACGATGAACAGCAGGCCCGCATTGCCCAGCGTGGAAAAGAGCACCACCGGGCCGTTGAGCCAGCTCATCCGGAGGTTTGCTGCGATCCAGCGCAGCACGCGCTCATCCAGCGCCTGTATCGCGCTCATTGACATCGCTCCTTTGCTTGACCGGCAGGCAAAAAGCCGGTATAATAAATAAATACGTCACACGACGATTGTAGCGTATTCCCCGCTTCATTACAAGTCAAGATTTCGGAGGCTGAAATGAAAGTCATCCATCTCATCAGCGGCGGCGACAGCGGCGGCGCCAAGACCCATGTGTTCTCCCTGCTCCAGGGGCTGTCCCACCACATCAAGGCCGACATGGTGTGCTTCACCGAGGGGCCCTTCGCCCAGCAGGCCAGAGCGCTGGGCATCCCCACGGCGGTGCTGTCCGGCCGCAATATTTTCTCCGTGCTGCATCAGCTGCGCCAGCTGGTGCGGGAGGGTGATTACGACCTGATCCACTGCCACGGCTCCCGGGGCAACCTCATGGGCGCCCTGCTCCACCTGACCACCGGCCTGCCCGTGGTGACCACCGTACACAGCGACCCGGAACTGGATTACATGGGCCGGTTCTTCGGGCGGCTGGTGTTCGGCTCCCTCAACGCGTGGGCCCTGCGGCGCATCCCGTACCACATCGGCGTGTCCGACGCCATGGCAGACCTGCTCATCGACCGGGGCATCGCCGGGCGGGGCATCTACGCCATCTACAACGGCATCGAGTTCACCCCCGTCCCGCCCGCCGGGGACCGGCTGGCCTACCTGCGCGGACTGGGGGCCGAGGTGGACGAGGACTCCGTGGTGGTGGGCATCGCCGCCCGGCTGAACCCGGTGAAGGACATGTCCACCCTCATCCGGGGCTACGCCGCCGCCTACGCCCAGTGCCCCCGGCTGCGGCTGGTCATTGCCGGCGATGGCGAGGAGCTGGACAAGCTGAAGGCACTAACCCGCGAGCTGGGCGTGGAGCGGCTGGTGACCTTTGCAGGGTGGATCAACGGCATGGACGCCTTTTACAGCGCCATCGACATCAATGCCCTCACCTCCCTGTCCGAGACCTTCCCCTACGCCCTCACCGAGGGCTCCCGCTACAAGCTGGCCACGGTGGCCTCCGCCGTGGGAGGCATCCCCAACCTCATCGACAGCGGCGTGAACGGCTATCTCTTCCCCGCCGGGGACTGGGAGGCGCTGGGACACTGTCTGGCCGAGCTGGGCAGCAACGATCCGCTGCGGATGGCCTTCGGCCAGCGGCTGTACGACAAGGCCTCCGTCAAGTTCTCCCTGGAGCGCACCATTGAGACCCAATTGGAGATCTATGAGAAGGTCCTCCGGCGGGAGGGTTGCTCCCGGGCCCACCGGGACGGGGCTGTGGTGTGCGGCGCCTACGGCCGGGGCAACGCCGGGGACGAGGCCATCATGCGGGCCATCGTGGCAGAACTGCGCTCCATCGATCCCGCCCTGCCCATCTGCATCATGACCCGCCGGCCCAAGCTGGCCCGGCGGGAGTGCCGCACCGAGGCGGTATACACCTTCAACTGGCTCCGCTACCGGCGGGCCATGGCCACCGCCAAGCTGTACATCAACGGCGGCGGCTCCCTGATCCAGGACATCTCCAGCCGCCGGTCCCTGTGGTTCTATCTGTCCACCCTCACCACTGCCAAGCGGCAGGGCTGCAAGGTGATGATGTACGGCTGCGGCATCGGGCCGGTGAATTTCCCCTCCGACCGCACCCACGCCGCCAAGATCATCGACCGCAGCGTGGACGTCATTACCCTGCGGGACGAGAACTCCGCCCGGGAGCTGGAGTCCATGGGGGTCACCCGCCCCCGGGTGATCCTCGCCGCCGACCCCACCGTCACCCTCCCCCCTGCCGACCCGGAGCTGGCCCGGAAGCTCCTGCGGGACGCGGGGCTGAAGCCCGAGGCGGGACAGCGGTACGTGGGCGTGTCCATGCGGCCGTGGCACGGCTTTGAGGCCAAGGCCAGCCTGATCGCCGAGGCGCTGGACGGGCTGTATGCCGACCACGGGCTCATTCCCGTGTTCATCCCCATCGAGGCGCGGCTGGACGTGGGGGCTGCCAGCCAGGTGGCCGCCTGCCTCCGCCAAGCGCCCTACGCCATCCTATACGAGTCCCGGCAGGGGGAGCAGGTGTCCGCCCTGTTCGCCCAGATGGACATGGTGCTGTCCATGCGGCTGCACGCGCTGATCTTCTCTGCCGTCCACGGGGTCCCGCTGGTGGGCATCGTGTACGATCCCAAGGTGAGCGCCTTTCTGGACAGCGTGGGGCAGGACCTGTATGCCCCGCTGGCGGAGCTGACCACGGAAAGCCTCCGGGCCCAGCTGGAGCAGGCCGCCGCACGGCGGGACCAGCGGCCCCTGCTGGAGCAGAAGGCCCGCAGCCTGCTGGAGCTGGAAAAGAACAACCTGTCCGCCGCCCGCGGCCTGCTGAAGGGCTGAGGTGGCGGTATGAAGCAGATCATCTGTCTCTCCCATCTGCCGTGGCAGCCCCGGCCCACCCGGAGCCAGCAGCTGTTCGCCCGCATGGGCGACACACAGGTCCTGTTTTTCGAGCCCGCGCCTCCCCGGGGCACGCCCATGCCCGAGCAGGGGCGCAGGGTGCGCGCCCACATCACGGTGTACACCCTGCCGGCACGGCCCGACGTCCCCGGCCCGGAGCTGCGCCGGCGGCGGGCGCTGGCCCGGTGCGCCGACTTCATTCAGGAGACCGCACGGCGGCACCGCTTCCACGCCCCGGTACTGTGGTGCACCGCGCCGGAGCAGGTCCTGCTGGCCCGGCGGGTAGAGCTGGGTGGGCTGGTATACGACTGCGCCCGGGAGTGGGGCGAGGAGTTTCTGGAGGATGAGAGCGAGCTGGTGGCCCGGGCGGACGTTACCTTCGCGGCCTCCCCGGGGCTGGCGGAGCGGCTGTCCCCCTGCGGCGACAACATCGCCCTGCTGCCCAACGGGGTGAACCCGCTGATGTTCTCCCGGGGGGAGCTGGCCCCGCCGGAGGCGCTGGCCGGTCTGGCCGGGCAGACGGTGCTGGGCCGGCTGGGCGATGTGGACAGCCGGGTGGACCTCTCCCCGCTGATCACCGCGGCCCTGCGCCGGTCCGAGTGGACCTTCCTGCTGCTGGGCCGGGTGACCAAGCCCGCGGCCAAAGCGCTGGCCCCCTACCGCAATATCCTGCTGGCCGGGCCGGTGAGCGCCGTGGAAGTGCCCGACTGCCTGAGCGTGTGCCGGGTGCTGTTCGACCTGAACCGCTCCGACCGGCTGGGGAGCGACATCGTCCCCGCCCACCTCTACGAATATCTGGCCACCGGCCTGCCCATCGTCACCATGGCCGCCCCGGACGGACCCGAGCCCTTCCCTGAGCTGGTGTACACCGCCTATGACGGCACGGGCTTTCTCCGCCGGTGTCAGGCCGCCCTGAAGGAGGACGCCGCGCTGGCTCCCCGGCGAAAGGAGCTGGCGGCCCAGTCCGCGTGGGCCCTGCGGGCCGCGGAGGTGGAGCGTATTCTGGAGTCTACCGGGCTGTTTTGAGCGCAAAAAAGACCCTGACGCGATGCGTCAGGGTCTTTTTGTGTGTTATAGCAGCGGGGCCAGCACCCGCAGGACCGCCCGCAGGGCCCGGCGGTACCAGGGGACCTTCATGCAGTCCTCCAGCGTGACTTCAAGGCTCTTCTCCTGCGTGTCCAGAAAATCATCCCGGATGTCGGCCACAGAGGGGGTCTCATACAGAAGAACGCCGTTCTCAAAATGGAGGAACATGCTGCGGTAGTCCATGTTCACCGTGCCCACAGTGGCGTAGCGGTCGTCCGCCACCATATTCTTGCTGTGGATGAAGCCGGGGGCGTACTCGAAAATGCGCACACCGGCCTCCAGCAGCTCCCGGTAGTGAGCGCGGGTCACCTCGAATACGGTCTTCTTGTCCGGGATATGGGGGGTAATGATGCGTACATCCACACCGGCCTTGGCCGCCGCAGTGAGGGCCACCGTCATGGAATAGTCGATGACCAGATAGGGCGTGGTGATATAGACATACCGCTTGGCCCGGTTGATGAGGTTCAGGTAGACGGTGAGACCCACGGGCTCCTTATCCAGCGGACAGTCGTGATAGGGCTGGACGTAGCCCAGCTGAAGGTCCGCTGAGGCGGGAGCGGGCCGCTCGGGCACGGTCTGCTCCGTCTCGTTGGTCTCGAAGTCCCACATGGAGAGGAAGGAGGCCGTCATGGACCAGACCGCATCCCCCTCCAGCCGGATGGCGGAGTCCTTCCAGTGGCCGAAGCGCTCCTTGGCGTTGATATATTCGTCCGCCATATTGATGCCGCCGGTGAAGGCCACCCGGCCGTCCACGATCATGTACTTCCGGTGGTCCCGGTTGTTCTGCCGCAGGGAGAGCACAGGCACCAGCCGGTTGAAGGCTCGGCAGTGGATACCCATGGCCTCCAGCCGGGCTGGGTAGTCGGAGGGCAGAGTAAAGATGGAGCCAATGTCGTCATAGACGACCCGGATCTCCACCCCCTCGGCGGCCTTCTCCTTCAGCACCTCCAGCACAGAGTTCCAGAGGATGCCCTCTTCGATGATGAAGTACTCGATATAGATGAAGTGCTCCGCGCTGCGGAGGGCGGCGAGGATATCATCATAGCAGAGATCGCCCAGCGGGTAGTAGCGGGTAACGGTGTTGGCATACACCGGGCAGGCGGCGGATGCCTCCAAGTAGTGGGCCATACGGCCGGCATCCGGGCCCACCAGCGCCTCCAGCGCGCTGGCGCGGCCGCAGTCCGCGTCCAGCCAGCGCTTCATGGTGCGCTCCATATTGCCCAGCCGGCGCTGGTTATACCGGGACAGGTGGTTGCCGCCCAGCAATACATAGGCCACCGCGCCGAAGGGCCGCAGAGCCAACACGATGATGATCCAGCCTATCTTATAGCCCGGGTTGCTGTTGTTGCCCACGATCCACAGCACCGCCGCCACAGACAGCAGCGTCAGCAGTGAGGTGACGATAGTGTAGTAGATGGTGCCTGACAGAGCGGTGAAGATCACCACATAGGCCGCGATCTGCAGGCCCAGCAGCACGGCGATGACCCCGAAGCGGTGAAAGAGGATCTTGCCGATCTTTCCTAAAAATTTATACATAGCGTTCCCCCTATCTCAGTGCCACGCTGGCCTCGCCCAAGGTCTCCCGGAGCTCCGCCAGAAGGGCGTCGTGAATGAGGCAGCCGGTCTGGAGCTTGAGCTTTTTCCCGCTGTCCGCCAGGTAGACGATGGCGGCGTCCCGGCCCGGGAACATGTCCAGCAGCTTCTTCAGCCAGTCGAAGGCGGCGCCGCCGTTCTCCAGCTTGATCCAGAGGGTGCGGGGCGTGTCGGTCTTCTCCCTCTCCCCCGCCGCAGGCCGGGCGGGAATGGCGCCGTCCAGTGGGGCGACGCGATCCACCATCAGCTGGGGCTCTTTCTCGTCCCGGATGGACACCCGGCCGGTGACCGCCACGGGTCGGCCGGCCTTCAGGCAGGCCCCACTCTCCGACAGGGTGCGGGAGAAGACCATCAGCTCCATGGAGCCGGTGGCGTCCTCGATGTTCACGTAGGCCATGAGTGAATTGTTCTTGGTGGTCTTGGTGCGGACGGTGGCGATGATGCCGGCGATGGTCACTCTCTGGCCGTCGCCGAAGCGGGGCTCCCCCTCGCCGTCGGCATCCGCCAGTATGGAGGCAATGGGCACCGCCCGGACTGCCCGGGCCTGCTGCCGGTACTCGTCCATGGGATGGCCGGAGAGGTAGAGACCCGTGGTCTCCTTCTCCATAGCCATAAGCTCTCCCTTGGCAAACTCCGGCAGGTTGGGCAGGTCCATGGTGATCACGCTTCCATGACTGTCCTCCCCACCGCCGCCGAAGAGGTCCAGCTGGCCCTCCAGCTTCTCCCGGCGGTCCCGGGCGATGGAGTCCATCACCTGCTCGTACACCGCCAGCAGCTGACTGCGGCAGTAGCCCATGCTGTCGAAGGAGCCGGAGCGGATCAGGCTGTCCAGCACCCGCTTGTTCAGGTCGCTGTCGTACATCCGCTGGCAGAAGTCGGGGAAAGTAGTAAAGGGCCCGCCCTTTTCACGCTCTGCGATCAGGGCGTTGACGAAGCTGCGGCCCACCCCCTTCAGGGCGGCGAGGCCGAAGCGGATATTGGGCCCGGAAACGGTGAAGGTGGGGCCGGACTCGTTCACGTCCGGAGGCAGAAGGGCGATGCCGTTCTCCCGGCACTCGGCGATATACTCCGCCACCTTCTCCTGAGAGTCCAGCACGGAGGTGAGCAGGGCGGCCATATACTCCCGGGTGTGGCGGCACTTGAACCACGCCGTCTGATAAGCCACCACAGCGTAAGCCACGGCGTGGGCCTTGTTGAAGGCATAGCTGGCAAAGTCATAGATCTCGTCGTAGATGGACTGAGCCACGTCCTCGGGGATGCCATTGGCGGCACAGCCCCTGATGTTCCGGGCAGGGTCTCCGTGGAGGAAGGCGCCCCGCTCCCGCTCGATGTCCTTGACCTTTTTCTTGGACATGGCCCGGCGGACCATGTCCGCCTGCCCCAGAGAGTACCCCGCCAGACGGCGGAAGATCTCGATGACCTGCTCCTGATAGACGATGCAGCCATAGGTGACGGAGAGGATGGGCTCCAGCAGAGGGTGCTTGTAGCGGATCTTGCCCGGGTCCTGCGCGCAGGCGATGAACTTGGGGATGGAGTCCATGGGGCCGGGACGGTAAAGGGCGATGATGGCGGTGATGTCCTCGATGGATTTGGGCTTCAGCCCCACGCACACGCCGGTCATGCCGGCGGACTCCATCTGGAACACGCCGGAGGTGCGCCCCTCGCAGAGCATTCTGTACACCTCCGGGTCGTCCTCCGGGATCTGGTCCAGCTGAAAATCCGGCTCCTGCCGGCGCACCATCTGGACTGCGTCGTCCAGAATGGTCAGGTTGCGCAGGCCGAGGAAGTCCATCTTCAGCAGGCCCAGCTCCTCCAGCGTGGTCATGATATACTGGGTGACGGGCTGGCCGTCGTTGGTGGCAAGGGGGACGTACTCATACACCGGGCGCTTGGTGATGACTACGCCGGCGGCGTGGGTGGAGGTGTTGCGGGGCATGCCCTCCAGCCGGCGGGCCATGTCCACCAGCCGCTTCACCTTTTCGTCCCCGTTGTAGAGGTCGGCAAAACCCTTGGACACCTCCAGCGCCTTGTCCAGCGTCATATCCAGAGAGAAGGGCACCTGCTTGGCGATGGCGTCCACCTCGGCATAGGGCAGGTTCATCACCCGGCCCACATCCCGGATGGCGGCCTTGGCCTTCATAGTGCCGAAGGTGACAATCTGGGCCACGTGGTCTGGGCCGTACTTCCGGGCCACGTAGTCAATGACCTCCTGACGGCGGCGGATACAGAAGTCGATGTCAATATCGGGCATGGTCACCCGCTCAGGATTCAGGAAGCGCTCAAAATAGAGGCTGTACTTCATGGGGTCGATGTTGGTGATATTCAGGCAATAGGCCACCATGGACCCCGCCCCCGAGCCGCGGCCCGGGCCCACGGGGATGCCCTGACGCTTGGCGTAGCCAATGAAGTCGGACACGATGAGGAAGTAGTCCACAAAGCCCATCTGCTCGATCACGCCGATCTCATACTCCAGCTGCTTCCGGTAGTCCTCCGGCTGCCGGGAATAGCGCCAGGCGAACCCCTCACGGCAGAGATGCTCGAAATAGGCCGCCGCGTCGGTCCAGCCGTCGGGCAGTCTAAATTCCGGCAGGTGGTAGTGGCCGAACTCGAACTCCACATTGCAGCGTTCGGCGATCTTTACGGTGTTCTCCAGCGCCTCCGGGCAGGCGGGGAACAGCTCCCGCATCTCCTCCTCGCTCTTGAGGTAGAACTCGCTGGTGGAGAACCGCATGCGGTTCTCGTCCTCCAGCAGCTTGCCCGTCTGGATGCAGAGAAGGGTGTCCTGCATGGCAGAGTCCGCCCGGGTGAGATAGTGTGCATCGTTGGTGCAGACCAGCGGGATGCTGGTCTCCTCGTGGAGGCGGAGGATGCCGGCGTTGACAGTCTGCTGCTCCGGAATGTGGTGGTCCTGCAGCTCCAGATAGTAGTTATCCGGGCCGAAGAGGTCCCGCATTTCCAGTGCGTGGGCCTTGGCCTTGTCGTAGCTGCCCTGAAGGATCAGCCGGGGGATTTCCCCCGCCAGACAGGCGGACAGGGCAATGAGGCCCTCGCTGTGGGCCCGCAGCAGGTCCATATCGATGCGGGGCTTGATGTAGAAGCCCTCGGTATAAGCCATGGACACCATGTAGGACAGGTTGCGGTAGCCCGTTTCGTCCCGGCAGAGGAGCACCAGATGGCGGGCCTCTGCGTCCAGCTCGTGGACACGGTCAAAGCGGGTGCGCGGGGCCACATAGACCTCGCAGCCGATGATGGGCTTGATCCCCTCGGCCTTGCAGGCCCGGTAGAAGTCGATGACGCCGAACATGACGCCGTGGTCCGTAATGGCCACCGCGTCCTGTCCAAGGGCCTTGGCCTGCCTGGCCAGCTCCTTGATGCGGCAGGCACCGTCCAGCAGGGAGAACTCCGTATGCACGTGCAGATGGGTAAAGGCCATGGGCTTTCCCCCTCCTTTCTCTCTATGTATCGGCCGGTCAGCCCTTTGCCAACTCCATCAGCTTGCGCAGACGGTGGTTCAGGGCGGATTTGGTCACCGGCGGGTCGCACAGCTGGGCCAGCTGGGCCAGCGTGAGCTCCGGGTTTTCCACGCGGAGCCGGGCGGCCTCCCGCAGCTTTTCCGGCTGGGCGGCCAGCACGCCGCTTTCCTCCAGCCGGCGGATGGCCTCCACCTGGGCCTGAGAGGCCGCCACCAGCTTGTCCAGATTGGCGGCGTCGCAGTTCACCCGGCGGTTGACGCTGCCCCGCAGGTCCCGCTCCAGCTTGGCGGTCATCATCTCCATGGCGGACAGGGGTGCGCCGATGGAAGTGAGGAGGTCCTCGATGTGCTCGCTCTGCTTGAAATAGGTAATGTAGTTGCCCTTTCGGACAGTCTCCTTGGGCTCGAATCCCGCCTCCCGCATGAGGGCGGGCACCTCCCGGCCCACGTAGAAGTGGGAGGTGGCCAGCTCCAGATGGTAGCTCTTCAGCGGGTCGGTCACCGAGCCGCCGGCCAGAAAGGCCCCCCGGAGGAAGGCGGTGCGGCAGTGCTCCTCCTCCAGATGGGCGAAGTTCACGTGGAGGGATACGCCGGGGGCACGCTCCAGCCCGAAGGCATCGAAGACGGTCTGGAGCTTCTCCGGGTCCTCCAGCAAGAAGGTGCCCTTGCCCTCCGCCTCGCCGGGCGTGCGGTCGAAGGCCACCCGGAACGCCTTGCGGAAGAGCACCGGCAGGCGCTCCTTCAGCTGGGGCGACTCCGTGACGATGCGCACCTGCTCCGCCTGAAAGGTGTTGCAGTACAGCAGGATACCGTAAGCCTCGGCCTGCGCGCAGCAGCGGCGGCTCACCGGCTGGCGGCAGAGCTCCTGTTTTACATTGGCGGAAAAACTCATGGGTGAGACCTCCGTTGGGGATATTATGGCCGCCGGGGCGGCTGAATCAGAAGATGCGGGTGTCCGCCCGCTGGTGGTAGAGCTCCAGCACGGCCTTGGTCACCAGCACACCGGAGTGGCGGGCGTAGTCCGCCCCCTCGTCCATCAGCGGGCGCAGGACCACCTCGGCTCCAAGGGCCTCCACCGCACGGCGGTCCACCTGAAGGGGCTCCGCATCCTCCCGGGAGTAGCGCTCCCGCAGGGCGCGGCTGGGCTGGGTGCTGTTGCACAGGCAGATATCCACCAGACCGGGGCCGCCGTGCTCCAGCAGGGCCGCAAGATGGTCCGCGGCGGTCATGCCCTCGGTCTCGCCGTCCTGCGTCATGATGTTGCAGATATAAATTTTCAGGGCCTTGCTGTTGTGGATGGCGTCGGCAATGCCCTCCACCAGCAGGTTGGGGATCACGCTGGTATACAGGCTGCCGGGGCCCAGCAGGACGATGTCAGCCTGACGGATGGCCTCCAGCGCGGCGGGGAGGGCCGGAGGGCTCTCCGGCAGGAGCCGCACATGGTGGATGCGGCAGTTCTGGGCCTTCTTGAACTGGAAAATGCGGGACTCACCGCAGACGCTGGTGCCGTTTTCAAAGCTGGCCTCCAGCTGGACGTTGGCGTTGGTCACGGGCAGGATGCGGCCGGTGATGGCCAGCACCTTGCTCATGCGCGCCACCGCCTGCTCGAAGGAGTCGGAGATGCCGTCCAGCGCCGCCAGCAACAGATTGCCGAAGGCCTGCCCTGCCAGCCGCCCCTCCGGGAAGCGGTAGGACAGCAGCTGCTGCATCAGGGTCTCGGTGTCGGCCAGTGCCTCCATGCAGTTGCGGATGTCGCCGGGGGGCGGCATGCCCAGATCCCGGCGCAGCACGCCGGAGCCGCCGCCGTCGTCCGCCACGGTGACGATGGCAGTGATATTTTCCGTATACAGCTTCAGCCCACGCAGGATGGCGGACAGGCCGTTGCCTCCGCCCAGCGCCACGATGGACGGGCCGCTTCGCTCCTCCATCATGGTCAGGCCCTCGTCATATCGCGGTGGGTCTCACTGACGTGATAGCCCAGACTGCGGATGTACTCGGCCAGGGCGTGGGTCACCGCCACCGAGCGGTGGCGGCCGCCGGTGCAGCCCACGGCGATGATGAGGGTGCTCTTGCCCTCCTCCCGGTAGTTGGGCAGCAGGAAGGCGATGAGGTCCTCCAGCTTCTCCAGAAATTCCGCCGTCTGCCGGGAGTCGAACACGTAGTCCCGCACGCCGGGCTCCAGCCCGGTCTGATTGCGGAGCTCATCTACATAGAAGGGGTTGGGGAGAAAGCGCACATCGAAGACCAGATCGGCCTCCGCGGGCAGGCCGTACTTGAAGCCGAAGGAGGTGACCGACACTGCCAGCTCCCCCTTCTTCTTCCCCGCCGGCAGCAGCAGATCCATCACCTGGTCCCGCAGCTTCTTGGAGGGCATGTCGGTGGTGGTGATGATGTACGACGCCCGCTGGCGCACGGGCTCCATGGCGCGGCGCTCCTGCTCCACCGCCTCGGACAGGGTGATGCCGTCCCGCATGAGGGGGTGGGAGCGGCGGGTCTCTTTATAGCGCTTGATGATGGTGTCGGTATCGGCTTCGACAAAGACAATCTTGTAGTCGAACAGCATCTCGTGGAGAGTATCCAGCGCCTGAAACAGACCGGAGAAGTCCTTGCCGCCCCGGATGTCGCACACCATGGCCACCTGCTCGTAGGCGCCGGCGCCAGCCAGACACATCTCGGCAAACTTGGGGATCAGCACCGGCGGCAGATTGTCCACACAGAAAAAGCCGCTGTCCTCCAGAATGGACATGACGGTGGACTTGCCCGCCCCGGACAGGCCCGAAACAATGAGAAATTCCATAGGCGGCTCCTTTCGTTCAATGCAGATATTTGATCTCCGGTTCCAGCTCCACGCCGGTCTCGCTCAGGACACGCGTCCGCACCTGATCTATCAGGGCCAGCACGTCGGCGCAGGTTGCGCCCCCCCGGTTGATGATGAACCCGGCGTGCTTCTCCGACACCTGCGCCCCCCCCACTGTCAGGCCCTTCAGACCGCACTGGTCGATGAGGGCGGCGGCGAAGTGGCCCTCCGGCCGCTTGAAGGCCGACCCGGCGCTGGGGTACTCCAGCGGCTGCTTCTCCCGGCGGCGGGCCGCCAGATCCTCCATCCGGGCCTTGATGGCCTCCGGCTCGCCGGGAGTGACCCGGAAATCGGCCTCCACAATGAGGTAGTCCCCGTCGGAAAAAACACTGCGGCGGTAGCCCATGGCGCAGTCGGCGGCGGAGAGGACCAGCCGCTCCCCCGTCAGGGTCAGGGCGGTGACCGAATCCAGCACCTGAGACAGCTCGCCGCCGTAGGCCCCAGCGTTCATGGTAAGGCCGCCGCCCACGCTGCCGGGGATGCCCTGGGCGAACTCCAGCCCCGTGAGAACATTGGCCCAGGCCGCCCGGGCCAGATTGGCCAGGGACAGCCCCGCCCCCGCCCGGATGAGGCCCTCCTCCGGCAGGCAGGCCGTGTTCAGCGGCGCCGCCCCCAAGGCCCCGGCGGGCTTGATGAGAAAGCGGTCCACCCCGGCGTCATCCACCAGCAGGTCGGTACCGTTGCCGAGGAAAAAGGGCCTGACCCCCAGCTCCGCCGCCGTGCGCAGAGCCAGCGCAGCCTCCTCCGCCGACCGGGGCAGGGCCATCAGCGCCGCGGGGCCGCCGATACGGAAGGAGGTGTGGGCAGACATGGGCTCATCCCGGCGCAGCTCCAGCGCCGGGCATATCTCATTCAGCGTTTGGCAAAGGCGTTCCAGTTCCTTCATACAGGCCCCTCCCGGTGGTTATAGTGATACAAGAATAGTATACCATATCCTGCCCGCAAAAAAAATAGGGGAAACACGAAAATAGCTCTTGATTTTCTCTCCGCTTTCTGATAAACTGACGTAGTTAATGCAAATGTGCAATTCTGACCAGCGAGGAGGTTTGTAGATATGGCCAAATGTGAGTTCTGTGGCAAGGGCGTGAACTTCGGTATCCAGGTTTCCCACTCCCACCGCCGCTCCAATCGTCCCTGGAAGCCCAACGTCAAGCGCGTGAAGGCTGTGGTAGACGGTACTCCCAAGCACGTCTATGTGTGCACCCGCTGCCTCCGTACCGGCAAGGTCAACCGCGCGGTGTAATCAGCAGGACAACGTAAAGAGCTCCACGCAGCTGCGTGGGGCTCTTTTTGTTTTATACAGACGGCAAAACGCCCCCGGCACGGTGTGCCGGGGGGCGTTCCTTTCAGATCAGATCCAGGAGATCTCGTTCTCCAGCTCGCCCTTCTTGTCCCGGGCCATGAGCTCCCGCAGGACGCAGCGTGGGTCCTTTCCCTCGTAGAGCACCTGATAGGCTCCGGTGGTGATGGGCATCTCTACCCCGGTTCGGCCGGCCAGCTCCATGGCGCTGGCTGCTGCGTAGTAGCCCTCCACCACGGCGCCGTTCATCTCCTCCATGGCCTGGGCAATGGTCTTCCCCTGCCCCAGCAGGATGCCCGCCCGGCGGTTGCGGGAGTGCATGGAGCAGCAGGTGACGATCAGATCACCCACGCCGGTGAGACCCGCGAAGGTCTCCTTCCGGGCGCCCAGCGCCACCCCCAGACGGGCGATCTCGGTAAGGCCCCGGGTCATGAGCATGGCCTTGGTGTTGTCGCCCAGCTCCATGCCGTCGCAGCAGCCGGCGCACAGGGCAATGACGTTCTTCAGCGCCGCGCCGATCTCCACCCCCACGATGTCCGGAGAGGTGTAGATGCGGAAGCGCTCGTTCATGAACACGTCCTGGGCCATTTCGGCGGCGGCCCGGCTGGCCGAGGCCACCACCACCGCCGTGGGCACGCTGCGGCCCACCTCCTCCGCGTGGGAGGGGCCGGAGAGCACCACCACCGGGTGGCGGTCCCCCACCTCCTGCTCCACCACCTGATGGAGGAGCAGGGTGGTATCCTTCTCAATGCCTTTGGACACCAGAACGATGGGCGTGCCGGGGTCGGCGGTCTCCCCCAGCCGGCGGGCGGTGGACCGCACGGCGAAGGACGGCGTGGCCAGCACTACCAGCCCGCAGCCCTTCACACAGCTCAGGTCACAGGTGAGTTCCATCCGCTCCGGGATGGGCACGCCCCGGAGCATGGGGTTCTCGCCGTGGGCCAGAATGGCGGCCCGCTCCTCCTCGGTATGGCTCCACAGGGACACATCGTGTCCATTCTCCAGCAGCACCATGGCAAGGGCAGTGCCCCATGCGCCGCTTCCGATCACTGCGGTCTTCATGCGTTGGTCTCCTCCTCTGAGGGATGGTCGTTTTCGTTCTCCGGGGTCTCGGGCTCCGCGGGCGTTTCGGGCTCTGCGGCGGACTCAGGCTCTCCGGAGGGGGCCGGCTCTGCCGGGGGTTCGGACGCCGGGGCCGGATCGGCCTTCGGGCTCTTCTTAAAGGTGAATTTGGACTCCTGCCCCTTGATCAGCCGGGCGATATTGCCCTTATGCTTCAGGATGATGAGGCCGCCCATGACGATGGCCAGCACGGTGATGAGCCACGAGCGGTACAGAAGCCAGCTGCCGATGGGAAACAGCAGGCCCGCCGCACAGGAGCCGAGGGAGACATAGCGGGTGGCCACGGCGAGGATGAGGAACGCGCCCCAGACCATCAGGGCCAGCCGCCAGTCGATGAGGATGGCAATGGTGCCGCCGGAGAGGACGCCCTTGCCCCCGCGGAAGCCGTACATACAGGGGAACATGTGGCCCAGCATACAGAACAGGCCGCCCCAGTACCGGCCGAAGATGGTCAGGCCGGGGGCCAGATGGCTGAAGGCGAAGGCCGCCAGCAGGACAGACACCACCGCCTTGGCCACGTCGATGAAAATGACCAGCAGGGACAGGGCCCCGCCGTGGATGCGGCAGAAGTTGGTCAGGCCGCCGTTGCCGCT
This sequence comes from uncultured Oscillospiraceae bacterium, assembly GCA_934667095.1. GTDB lineage: Bacteria > Bacillota > Clostridia > Oscillospirales > Oscillospiraceae > Enterenecus. The sequence continues at coordinate 44,707 of CAKULE010000017.1, forward strand.
GCCGTGCTGGCGGATGTCGTCCTTCAGGATGCCCCGGGAGACCATGACGGCCCCGTTGCAGCAGCCGAGAAAATAGCTTACCGCGGCGATGCACGCCAGCGCCAGCACCAGCCAGCCGGGGGTAACGTTCCCCCGGTCTGTCAGTGGGCGCAGCAAAATATCCAGCATGGCGCTCAGTCCTCCTTGTCGCCCCGCTGGCGAATGGTGATGCGGATGGGTGTGCCCGTCAGGGCAAAGGTGGAGCGGATCTGGTTCTCCAGATACCGCTGGTAGGAGAAATGGAACAGCTTGGCGTCATTGCAGAAGATCACGAAGTGGGGCGGCTTGACGCCGATCTGGGTCATATAGTAGATCTTCAGCCGGCGGCCCTTGTCCGTGGGGGGCTGGACCCGGGCCTGCGCGTCCGCCAGCACCTGATTGAGCACGCCGGTGGGGATGCGCAGGGCGGCCTGATTGACCACCGCCTGAATGAGGTCGAACAGTTTGTTCACCCGCTGACCCGTAAGGGCGGAGAGGAAGATGATGGGGGCGTAGGTCATGTAGGACAGATCCCGGCGGACCTCCTCCTCCATGCGCTTCATGGTCTTGTCGTCTTTCTCCACGGCGTCCCACTTGTTCACCACGATGATGCAGGCCTTGCCCGCCTCGTGGGCCATGCCGGCCACCTTGGTGTCCTGCTCGGTGACACCCTCGTTGGCGTCGATGAGGATGAGGCAGACGTCGCTGCGCTCGATGGCCATGGCGGCGCGGAGAACAGAGAACTTCTCCACCCGGTCGTCCACCTTGGACTTCTTGCGCATGCCGGCGGTGTCGATAATGAGGTACTTGCCCGTCTCGTTCTCCAGATAGCTGTCCACCGCATCGCGGGTGGTGCCCGCCACGTTGGAGACGATGACGCGGTCCTCCCCCAGCAGGCGGTTGGTCAGAGAGGATTTGCCCACGTTGGGCTTGCCGATGATGGCCACCTTGACCACCTCGTCGTCCTCTTCCTCCTCGATCTCCGGGGGAAAGTACCTAAAGCAGGCGTCCAGCAGGTCGCCGGTGCCGTGGCCGTGGACGGCAGAGATGGGGTACGGGTCCCCGAGGCCCAGATTGTAAAACTCGTAGATGTCCGGATTCGTGTGGCCGGTGGAATCCATCTTGTTCACCGCCAGCACCACGGGCTTGCCCGAGCGCTGGAGCATCCCGGCCACGTCCTGATCGGCGGCGGTCATGCCCGTGCGGATGTCGCACACGAAGATGATCACGTCAGCGGCGGCAATGGCGATCTCCGCCTGCTCCCGCATGAAAGAGAGAATCTGGTCGTCGGTGTCCGGCTCGATGCCGCCGGTGTCCACCAGATCAAAGGTGCGGCTGCGCCACTCCGCCTGAGCGTAGAGGCGGTCCCGGGTGACGCCGGGGGTGTCCTCCACGATGGAAAGGCGCTTGCCCGTGAGCTTGTTGAAGAGCATGGACTTGCCCACGTTGGGCCGGCCCACGATGGCAACTAAGGGTCTCGGCATGGTGTTACCTCCTATGATGAACGGGGACGCTGGGCCTCCCCGCCGAAATCGTCGTGATGGTAGTATAACAAATATCCGGAGAAAAGAAAAGGGCGGAATTGTAAACAAAACGGCGCCGCTGGAAAATATGGCGCGGAGAAGCGGCCGGAAAACTGAAAAAGGACCGCCATTCGGCGGTCCTTTCAGTCCGTGATGTTGACGATCACTTGGCAGCGGCGACCTCTTTGCCATCGTAGCTCATGCACTTGGCGCACACACGATGGGGCAGACGGGCGGCACCGCACTTGGGGCAGACGTTGAGGCTGGGGGTCTCCAGCTTCCAGACGGAGCTGCGGCGCTTGTTCCGGCGCTGCTTGGATACTTTACTCTTAGGGACGGCCATGTTGACACCTCCTATAGAATTTATTTCTCATTCATCGTCATCCTGCTCCAGCAAAGCCGCCAGCTTCGCCAGACGGGGGTCGATCTCCCGCCTGCAGCGGCAGGGCTCCCGGTTCAGGTCGGCGCCGCAGCCGGCGCACAGACCCTTGCAGTCCTCGGAGCAGAGATTTTTCGTGTCAAGCGCAAGGAGAAACACATCCGTCAGGAGTGCGTCCAGATCCAGCCCCAGATCCCGGTCCAGCAGAACGATGTCGTCGTTCTCCTCATCCTCCAGCTCCGCGGCCAGCAGGGTCTCGTACTCCACGGTCTTCTCCCGTTCAAAGGGTCTGGCACAGCGGTCACAGACCAGGGAGAGAACGGTGCTCATGGTGACGTTCAGGACCAGCGCGCCCGCCATATTCCTCACCCTGCCCTCCACACGGACGGGATGCGCCGCCGGCTTGGCCCCGTTCCACTCCAGCTGGGTCAGATCCAGCTCGTAGTCGAAATTCAGGCTTGTCCCCGGCTCCAGGGCGATTCGCTTCAGATCCAGTTTCATTCGTACACCTCTCGCATAATGGCACAGATGGTATTATAATCAAAGTCGGGGCGATTGTCAAATACTATTTTCTATTTTTCAACCTTTTTTCCCGGGAAAAAATATGATACAATATTTCCGTTCATTTGACAAGGGGGAACCGACATGAAGGAATTCACCATTGGAAAAAACGACGCCGGGCAGCGGCTGGACCGCTGGCTGGCCAAGACCCTCCCCCTCCTCCCCGCGCCGCTGGCCCAGAAGTACATCCGGCTGAAGCGGGTGAAGGTCAACGGCAAGGGCTCCAAGCGGGACGTGCGGCTGGCGCAGGGAGACGTGCTGCAGCTGTACATCAACGACGAATTCTTCGAGACCCCCAACCGGGAGAACGCCTTTCTCTCCGTGTTCAAGCCACAGCTTGACATCGTGTACGAGGACGCCGACCTGCTGCTGGTGAACAAGCGGCCGGGCATGGTGGTCCACCCCGACGATAAGGAGCACACCAACACCCTCATCACCCACATTCAGGCGTACCTGTACCAGAAAAAGGAGTGGTCCCCCTACTGGGAGAACTCCTTCGCCCCCGCCCTGTGCAATCGCATCGACCGCAACACCGGGGGCATCGTCATCGCCGCCAAGACCGCCGAGGCCCTGCGGGTGATGAACCAGAAGATCAAGGACCGGGAGCTGACCAAGCTGTACCTCTGCGTGGTGCAGGGGAAGATGTCCCCGGCGGCGGGGGAGCTGAAGGGCTTTCTGCTGAAGGACGAGGACAAGGCACAAGTGAAGGTGTTCGACCACCCCATCCCCGGGGGCAAGACCGCCCTTACCTTATATAAAACGCTGGCGGTGAAAAACGGGCTGTCGCTGGTGGAGTGCGACCTGATCACCGGGCGGACCCACCAGATCCGCGCCCAGTTCGCCGCCGCGGGCCACCCCCTCATCGGGGACGGCAAGTACGGCCGGGAGCGGGACAACCGGCAGTACGGCCGCAGCGGCCAGGCGCTGTACTCCTACAAGCTGCGGTTCGAGTTCACCACCGACGCCGGCTGTCTGGAGCATCTCAACGGCCGGGAGTGGACCGTGGCGGACATCGACTTTGTGGCGGAGTACTTCCCGGAGTTTTCCTTGACCGAACAGTGATTCCTCTGAAAAGGGCCCCTCCGCATCGGCGGAGGGGCCCTTTTGTTTGATTTTTGTAACCGTTTGTTTCCAAATGTAATCAAATTGTAAGTATTTTTAACTAAATTGTTATTGACCCCCCCCCCCATTTTTTGCTATAATGGCGGTGCGAAAGCAAAACACAAAGGAGGTCCTGTTTCATGCACACGATCAAAAAGCTGGCCCTGGGGCTGGCGCTGCTGCTCACCCTCACCGCCTGCGCCGGGCCGGCGGCCAGCTCGCCTTCCCCTTCTGCAGAGCCCTCGGAGACACCGGCGGCGCAGCCCGCCTCCCTGCCCGAACTGGAGGCCCTGCGGGAGCTGGTGGACTGGCAGGCGGACGAGTACCTGGCCGGGGTCTTCGAGACCCGGGAGGACGCCATCGCGAGCCTGGCCCTGCGGGAGGTGTACACCGGCCTGACGCTGGAGGACGGCGCCGCCGCCACTATGGCGCTGTTCACCGTTTTGAACACGCCCCACGTCGCCGGATTTCAGCGCACCGTCGTCCTGCTGCTGGACGGGGAGATGAAGCCCCTTGGGCAGGCCGCCGTGGCCGCCGACAGCGTGGAGTTCCAGCAGCTGGACGATTCCCATGTGCTGTTTTTGCAGACCAGCCGCTCTACCGGGATCTCCTCCTACTATCTTACCCTGCTGAAGGCCACCCCCAGCGGCTGGGAGGATCAGACCGAGAGCTCCGGCCTGGTGCTGGACGAGCTGGGGGAACTCTATTACAGTCTCAGCATGGGCGACCTCTACGTCTTTGAAAACACCGTCCAGGGCCAGCCCTTCGACCTGCCGGAATACCGCCAGCTGTGCGTGCTCCACTGGATGGGAGAGGAGAAGGGCGGCTTCCAGGATTACGCCGCGCTGGAGCGCAGCTGACCCCACGGAAAAGTACGAAGATCACCCCGGAGGACCGCCGGAAAACCGCGTTCCTCCGGGGCGTTTCTTTCCCTTGGGGCTCAATGGGTCGGGCCGGTTCTGGACCCCCTTAAATTTTTTGACGAAAATCATTGACTTTTGACCCCCAAACGGATATAGTGTATCTCGCTATCCGTGAAAGTCCGGCTATGGTTTTGAAACCGGACGAATAAATCGAGGGAGCTGAAATTTTTTAGAAAAAGAAATGGGGGAGGATACATGTCCAAAGAACTGATCCGACTGCGGGACTGTGTCATGGCCTACGAGGACGGCGTCGTTCTCGATCACATCAACCTTTATATCAACGACAAAGAGTTCCTCACGCTGCTGGGTCCCAGCGGGTGCGGCAAGACGACCACGCTGCGTATCATCGGCGGGTTTCTGACGCCCACCGCAGGCGACGTCCTGTTTGACGGCGTGAGGATCAATGATGTTCCCCCCCATAAACGGGCGGTCAACACCGTGTTCCAGAAATACGCCCTGTTCCCCCACCTGAACGTGTTCGAGAATGTGGCCTTCGGCCTGCGCATCCCCAAGGTGGGCGAGAACGGCAAAAAGGTGAAGATCCCCGAGAAAGAGATCAAGAAACGAGTCATGGAGATGCTGGAGGTGGTAAACCTCAAGGGCTTTGAGAAGCGGGCGGTGTCCGCCCTCTCCGGCGGCCAGCAGCAGCGGGTGGCCATCGCCCGGGCGCTGGTGAACCGGCCCAAGGTCCTGCTGCTGGACGAGCCGCTGGGTGCGCTGGACATGCGCCTGCGCAAGGACATGCAGAACGAGCTGAAGCGCATCCAGCAGGAGACCGGCATCACCTTTATCTACGTCACCCACGACCAGGAGGAAGCTCTAGCCATGAGCGACACCGTGGTGGTGATGGACGGCGGCCGCATCCAGCAGATCGGTACCCCCGAGGACATTTATAACGAGCCCAAGAACGCCTTTGTGGCAGACTTCATCGGCGAGTCCAATATCATCGACGGCATCATGCGCTCCGACGGCGTAGTGGAGATCTTCAACCGGAGGTTCGCCTGTCTGGACGGCGGCTTTGAGAAGGACGAACCCGTGGACGTGGTCATCCGGCCGGAGGACGTGGACATCGTCCCCGAGGATCAGGGCCAGCTGAAGGGCACTGTGACCAACGTGACCTTCAAGGGCATGCAGTACGACATCATCGTGGACTTCTACGGCTTCAAGTGGCTGATCCAGACCACCGACCTCTCCCCCGTGGGCAGCCGCATCGGCATTAAGATCGACCCCGACGGCATCCACGTGATGAAGAAGAGCCAGTACTCCGGCATGTTCGGGGACTACTCCTCTTACTCCGAGGAGTATGAGGAGATCTCCGACGCCACCTTCGATCCCGAGGACGAGGATCAGGAGGGCGGAGATGAAGAGTAAGCGTTCCTGGCTGGCCACCCCCTATGTGACCTGGATGGCCCTGTTCACCGTCATCCCCATTATCATGATGGTGGTCTATGCCTTTACCCAAGAGGTCGTGGTGGATCCCGATACCGGAGAAAAGGCTGTTCGCTTCACGATGGACAACTTCGCCCAGATGGGCACCTATGCCGTGGTGTTCGGCCGGTCCTTCAAGCTGGCCCTCATCGCCACCGCCATCTGTCTGCTCATCGGCTACCCCATCTCCTGCTTCATGGCCCGGGAGGGCGCCCGGTTTCAGAAGATCGCCATGGTGCTGATCATGCTGCCCATGTGGATGAACTTCCTGCTGCGGACCTACGCGTGGATGTCCATTCTGGAGAACACCGGCCTGCTGAACCGGCTGTTCAATGCCATCGGCCTCATCGATCTGGTAAACCGCATCTTCGGCACCAGCTTTGAGTACTTCCCCATGATCAATACGCAGGGGGCCGTGGTGCTGGGCATGGTGTACAACTACCTGCCCTTCATGATCCTGCCCATCTACTCGGTGATCGTGAAGCTGGACCGCTCTCTGCTGGACGCCGCCCACGACCTCGGCGCCGACGGCCGGCGGACCTTCCTGAAGGTGACGCTGCCCCTGTCCGTGCCGGGCATCCTGTCCGGTGTGACCATGGTGTTCGTGCCGGCGGTATCCACCTTCGCCATCTCCCGGCTGCTGGGCGGCAATAACCTGACCCTGCTGGGCAACCTGATCGAGACCAAGTTCGTGGGCACCGCCTACAACCCCCATCTGGGCAGCGCCATCGCGCTGGTGATGATGGTGGTCGTGGTGGTGTGCATGCTTATCATGAATCGCTTCGGTGAGGGCGAAGAACAGGCGGTGGGTCTATGAAAAAACAGCGCCGGGCCGGCGGACGGGTGGCCATGATCCTGACCTTTCTGTTCCTGTACGCGCCCATCTTCGTGCTCATCGTCTTCTCCTTCAACGACTCCAAGAGCCGCACCGTGTGGCAGGGCTTCTCCCTGCGGTGGTATGTGGAGCTGTTTCAGGACAGCCAGATCATGAGTTCCCTTTACACCACGCTGCTGGTGGCCTTCCTGTCGGCGGCTATCGCCACCGTGGCAGGGACCTTTGCCGCCATCGGCTTCTACAACATGAAGCGCCGCTGGCGCAACCCCCTGATGACCATCAACAGCATCCCCATGGTGAACGCCGACATCGTCACTGGCGTGGCCCTGTGCCTGTTCTTCGTGGCCGCCTTCGGCGCGTGGAACGGCTTCGTCACGTGGATGGAAAACACCTATCGGCTGACTGCGCCAAGGCTGGCCATGGGCTTCGGCACCCTCCTCATCGCCCACATCAGCTTCAACATTCCCTACGTCATTCTGTCGGTAATGCCCAAGCTGCAGCAGATGGACAAGAACCTCATCGACGCGGCCCAGGATCTGGGCTGCACGTGGATGCAGGCCTTCCGCAAGGTGGTGGTGCCCGAGATCAAGCCCGGCATCATCAACGGCATGCTCATCGCCTTTACCATGAGCGTGGACGACTTTGTCATCTCCTACTTCACTGCCGGGGCCAAAACCAGCACCCTCGCCATGACCATCTACGGCATGGCCAAACGGCGCATCAGCCCCAAGATGAACGCCGTGTCTACCCTGCTGTTCGTCACCGTGCTCATCCTGCTGGCCATCGTGAACATCCGTCAGGCCCGGCAGGAGAAGGCCCTGCACAAGGCAGGCAAATGATCGGCTTTCCGGCCCCGCGCCTGAAGCATATACAATCAAATTGGAGGAATGATAAATTGAAAAAAGTCTTTGCCTTGACCCTCGCCTGCGTGATGGCGATGGGCCTGTTCCTGTCCGGCTGTGCCATGAAGGACCCCAAAGACAGCCAGCCCGGCGCAAGCAACAGCGGCAGTACCGGCCAGCGCGAGGTGGTCGTGTGCGGCTGGGGTGAAAACATCGATGAAGACCTGTTCGAACTCTTTGAGCAGAAAACCGGGATCAAGGTGGTCTACCAGACCGCCGAGAGCAACGAGATGATGTACTCCAAGATCGCCATGGGCGGCTCCGGGTACGACGTGGTGGTTCCCTCCGACTATATGATCGCCCAGATGATCGAGGAGGGTATGCTGGCCGAGCTGGACTTTGGCAACATCCCCAATTTCGACCTCATCTCCGACCGCTTCAAGAATCTCAGCTACGACCCCGACAACAAATATTCCGTGCCCTACACCTGGGGCACCCTCGGCATCATCTACAACCCCACCATCATCGGTGAGGACATCGACAGCTGGGGCGCCCTGTTCGACGCCAAGTACGCCGGCAAGACGGCCATGATCGGCAACCCCCGGGACGCCATCGCCGCCGCCCTGCTCTATCTGGGCTACTCCATCAACACCAGCGACGAGGCCCAGATCCGCGAGGCCTATCAGCTCATCGCCGACGCCAAGGCCGCCGGCGTGTATCAGGGCTTCTTCATGGACGAGATTTACGACAAGATGGAGGTGGGCGAGACCGCGCTGTGCACCTACTACGCCGGCGACTACCTGTCCATGTACGACAACAACTCCGACCTGAAGTTCGTGATCCCCAAGGAGGGCTCCAACTGGTTCGTGGACGCCATGTGCGTGCTGAAGGACGCCAAGAACAAGACCGAGGCCGAGGAGTGGATCAACTTCATCTGCTCTACCGAGGCCTCCCTGCGTAACATGGACTATATCTGGTACGCATCCCCCAACGAGACCGCTCTGGAGGAATACCCCGCCTACTATCAGGAGCAGACCGGCGAGGAGCTGCCTCAGGAGATCTATGAGGTCATGGCCGCTCCCCAGGAGGTCCTTGACAACTGCGAGATGTACCTGAACCTGCCCATGGACACCCGCACCCTCTACAACGACCTGTGGACCCAGCTGGGCATCTGACACCGAAAGGAGCATTTTTATGGCTGACCTGCATCCCGGCCTGAAGGGCCGCGCGGAAACCGTGGTCTCCCCTGCCAACACCGCCGACGCCGTTGGCTCCGGCCTTGTGCCCGTGTTCGCCACCCCCTCCATGATCGCCCTGATGGAGAACGCCGCCGTCAACGCGGTGCTCCCCTGCCTCGGCGAGGATGAGGGCACCGTGGGTACCCTGCTGAACGTGGCCCACTCCTCTGCCACCCCCATCGGCATGAAGGTGTGGGCGGAGGCTACCCTCACCGCCGTGGAGGGCAAGAAGCTCACCTATGAGGTGGCCGCCTTCGACGAGGCCGGTGAGATCGGCCGCGGCACCCATGAGCGCTTTGTCATCAAGCCGGAGCGCTTCCTTGTGAAGGCGCAGGGCAAGCTGAGCAAGTAAAAGTATCGTTTCAAAAGAGCGCCCGGGCCGCGGCCCGGGCGCTCTTTTTGTTGGACTTTCCCGGGGAAGTCTGGTAAGATGGTGGGGACGAAAGAAATCGGCCTTGGGGGAGATATGCGATGAGTGATTGCGAATGGTGTAATTATAAAGAAAATGAGTGGTTGCTGCATAAATCGTTACATTGGTCTGTCTACCTGGCAGATATACAGGACTATGTCGGCAGATGCATTTTGGTGTTGAATCGGCATTGCGGCAGCCTTTCGGAATTAGATATTTCCGAGTGGATCGAATTGAAACCAATGATAGATCGATTGGAATGGATCTATAAAGAGGTATTAGGCGCCGAATTGAGCAATTGGAGTTGCTTGTTAAATAATTTTTACAAAGAAGCGATACCAAACCCTCATTTGCATATACATGTGAGGCCACGATATAAAAATGCCGTTGTGATAAACAATCACGTATGTATGGATACTGAATTTGCGCATCACTACGCTTTGAAAAAAGAGAGTTTATTACTTGATGATGACAGGCAAATGCTGTACGCACTCATGAAGGAAAATTTTGTTTTATAAATTTGACGGCACGAATACGAAACAGATAGAGGTGCGCTATGTTCGGGAAACTCAGAATGATCATGAACTCGGGCTCGGTCATGGGGTATTTTTTGCAGACCCTGCCCGTCGCCCTGCTGGCGGGAGCGGTCTATCTGGTGACCCGGCTCTGCCAGTTGAAGCGCAAAAAAGAACGGGCCCGGTGGGGAATGGAGCTCTTGCGGGTGCTGTTCGTCTGCTACCTGACCGGGCTGGTCAGCCTCGTCATACTGCCCGCCAACTTCTGGCTGCGGTTCTACGACGGGCTCTTCTTCGGCTGGTGGGACCAGGTGGGCCCGCTGTTCCGGCTGGGGGACGTGAATCTGGTGCCGTCGGTGGTCCGGTACCTCAGGGGGGAACTCTCCCTCGGCAGCTGGGTCAAAACCATGCTGGTGGGCAACGTGGCCATGTTCGTGCCCCTTGGATCCTTCCTGCCGCTGGTCACAAGGGTGCGCAGCCGCGGGAAAATCCTTCTGACCGCCGCAGCAGTCCCCCTCTGCTGCGAGATTTTGCAGCTGATCTTCGGCCGGAGCTTCGACGTGGACGACCTCATCTGCAACTTTGCGGGCATCGTCATCGGCGCGGCCATCGGGTCCGTGGTTCTCAAGGCGGCAAACAGGAAGAAAGCATAACCCTCCAGCGGTCCCTGAAAAATTTTTCAGGGACCGCTGTTTTTTGCTTGACAAACTCCTACCATTGCAGTATGCTTACACTACCCCCCAGGGGGGTATCTAACGACAAGGGAGGTCCTGCCCATGATGGCAGACCAGAAGACCGTGCTGCGGCTGCTCCGCACCGCCCGGGGGCAGATCGACGGCATCATCAAAATGGTGGAGGAGGACCGCTACTGCATGGACATCTCCCAGCAGGTGGCCGCCGCCGATGCCATGCTCCGCCGGGCCAACCGGGAGATCCTGACCGCTCATCTGAAGCACTGCGTGGAGAACGCCGCGAGCGACCGGGAGCGGGCGGGAAAAATCGATGAGTTGGTCAAGGCATTGGAAAAGCTATTGTAACGCAAGCAAAGGCAAGGTGATCCTCAAATGAAGCAAAAATTTGTCGTGACCGGCATGACCTGCTCCGCCTGCTCCGCCCACGTGGAGAAGGCGGTGCGCAAGCTGCCGGGAGTCAAGGAGGTCAACGTCAACCTGCTCAGCGGCTCCATGGAGGCGGAGTGGGAGGGCGGCCTCACCGCCCAGCAGATCTGCGCCGCCGTGAAGGACGCGGGCTACGGGGCGTCCGTCCCCGGCGAGAACGCGGGCGGAAGTGGCTCCGCCGCCGATGCCATGGACGAGGAGCTGCACAGCATGCGCAAGCGGCTCATCGCGTCGGTGATCTTCCTCGTCCCGCTGTTCTACCTGTCCATGGGGCACATGATGGGCTGGCCCATCCCCCACTTCTTCCACAGCACAGAGAACGCCATGGTCTACGCCCTCACCCTCTTCCTGCTGACGATACCCATCATGGTCATCAACCAGAAGTACTACCGGGTGGGCTTCAAGACCCTGTGGCACCGCTCCCCCAACATGGACTCCCTCATCGCCGTGGGCTCCGCCGCCGCGGTGGTCTACGGCATCGCCGCTCTGTACTGCATCGGCTGGGGCCTGGGCCACGGGGACCACGAGCTGGTGATGAAGTACGCCATGGACCTCTATTTCGAGTCCGCGGGCATGATCCTCACCCTCATCACCGTGGGCAAGTATCTGGAGACCCGCTCCAAGGGCAAGACGGGACAGGCCATCGCCCGGCTGATGGATCTCTCCCCCAAGACCGCCTGCGTCCTGCGGGACGGCGCGGAAACTGAGATCCCCGTGGAGCAGGTACAGGTGGGCGACCTCATTCTGGTGCGCCCCGGCGGGTCTGTGCCGGTGGACGGCGTAGTCACCGAGGGCACCTCCAGCGTGGATGAGTCCGCCCTCACCGGCGAGTCCATCCCCGTGGACAAGGAGCCCGGGGACACCCTCATCTCCGCCTCCATCAACCAAAGCGGCGCCCTCACCCTCCGGGCCACCCGGGTGGGACAGGACACCACGCTGGCCCAGATGATCCAGCTGGTGGATGAAGCCGCCTCCTCCAAGGCCCCCATCGCCCGGCTGGCCGACAAGGTGGCCGGGGTGTTCGTGCCCGTGGTCATGGCAATCGCCCTTGTCACAGCCGCCGTGTGGCTGCTGACGGGCCACAGCGTGGCGCAGGCCCTCACCTCCGGCGTGGCGGTGCTGGTGATCTCCTGCCCCTGCGCGCTGGGTCTGGCCACCCCTGTGGCCATTATGGTGGGCACCGGCAAGGGCGCCGAGCACGGCATCCTCATCAAGTCCGCACAGGCGCTGGAGCTGCTGCGCTCCGTCACCGCCGTGGTGCTGGACAAGACGGGCACCGTCACCCAGGGCAAACCCAAGGTGACCGACCTGTACCCCTTCGGCTCCACCACCGCAGAGGAGCTGCTGTGCGTGGCCGCCAGTCTGGAGCAGCCCTCCGAGCACCCGCTGGGCAAGGCCATCGTGGCCGAGGCCCGGGAGCGGAGCATCCCCCTTTGCCCCGTCACTGAATTTGACGCCCTCCACGGCAAGGGCGTGCAGGGCACCATTCAGGGCGTCCGCTATCTGGCGGGCAACGCCGCCCTGCTGGCCGAGCAGGGCGTGGACCTCGGGCAGGACAAAATGATCGCCGACCAGCTGGCCGAGCAGGGCAAGACTCCCCTCTACTTCGCCGGGAACGGCAGGCTGCTGGGCATCATCGCCGTGGCCGACACGGTGAAGCCCACCAGCGCCGCCGCCATCGAGGGCTTCAAGAAGCTGGGGCTGGAGGTGGTCCTCCTCACCGGCGACAACGAGCGCACCGCCAGGGCCATCGGCAAGGAGCTGGGCCTCACCCGGGTCATCGCGCAGGTGCTGCCTGCGGATAAGGAGCGGCACATCGCCGAGCTGCAGCAGGCGGGCCACGTGGTGGCCATGGTGGGCGACGGCATCAACGACGCCCCGGCCCTCGCCCGGGCAGACGTGGGCCTCGCCATCGGCGCGGGCACCGACGTGGCCATCGAGTCGGCGGACATCGTGCTGATGAAGTCCGATCTGGTGGACGCCGTCACCGCCATCGAGCTCTCCCGGGCCACCATCCGCAATGTGAAGCAGAACCTGTTCTGGGCCTTCTTCTACAACGCCATCTGCATCCCGCTGGCCGCCGGCGTGTTCTATCCCCTGTTCCACCTGCAGCTCTCCCCCATGCTGGCCTCGGCCGCCATGAGCCTCAGCTCCGTGTGCGTGGTGACCAACGCCCTGCGGCTGCGGTTCTTCAAGCCCAGCATCCAGTCCCCCGCCCCTCAGAAAACCACCGGCACGCCCCTGCCGGAGTTGAAATTACCGGAAACGAAAGGAGAAGTTCCCATGAAGAAGAAGGTTCTGATCGAAGGCATGATGTGCCAGCACTGTGTGGCCCATGTGACCAAGGCCCTCAGCACCCTGCCCGGCGTCACCGTCCAGGTGGATCTGGACAGCAATTCCGCTGTGGTCACCGGCGACGCCAGCGACGACGCCATCCGCGCCGCCGTCACCGACGCCGGGTATGAGGTCACCGGCATCGAGAGTCTGTAAGGCAAAATCCCAAAAAGCCCCCTCCCGCCCGGTTCGGGGCGGGAGGGGCTTTACAAAGCAGCGCCCCCGGCCGATGGCCGGGGGCGCTGCTT
>CAKULE010000018.1 GCA_934667095.1 uncultured Oscillospiraceae bacterium
TTTTGATTTCTCCGTTGTCGCCAATACCAAATGTCTTATCCTTTTCAATGGCTTTTGCAAGGCTTACCTGCACTTTCTGTCTTTCGTTATAGAACGATGTGGAAGTTTCGGTAACAGAGATATTCTGACCTGCGTAAGTAAGCTCAACCGTATGTGTTTCGCCACTGATTACCATTCCATCAGGTGCGGTAATTTCCTTGACCTCGTATTTTCCGAGATAAAGTTCTTTGCTCTTCACAAATCCATCGGAGCTTGTTGTGATAGTATCTACCACTTCGCCCTTTGAATAGCGGAGTGTACCGTCCGGTGTACTAATATCTTCCGCAGCACGGACTTCATAAACTGCACCCTCAAGTCCTGCCACTTCATAAACAGGCTGATAGATAACATCACTGTCCTCAGAACCACTTACATTGACACCACTAAATACTTCTCCGGTCTTTTCAACCGTGATAGTACCTTTCTGTGCCATATTCGGCTTATTGACTTTCACAACAGTTACGCCGCCTTCCTCTGTGGAATTTTCTTCGGTAATATCAAAATATACTGGAGTATCATCAAGTACATATCCGTATGGAGCTTGTACCTCTACGATAGAATATCCCTTGCCGTAATCCAATTTCTCAGGTGTTACAAGAGAACCATTTGCGTCGGTATAAAACACATCAATCGTGGTCGGTGTCGGATAAGTAAAGGTCATTTTGACCTGATTGCCCTGCGGGTCGTAAATCTTAAATCCTGCTCCTGCATACGGAATACTCTTTCCGCTTTCTGCGTCCACCTTGACTACATTGACAAAGCTCTCAAAGTTACGGTTATTGATAAGATAACGGTAGGTCTGTGCGTTCTGTGAAATGAACACATCAAAATCGTCCATCATCTCTCTGCCTTCCCAACCGGAAGTCTGGTGTACGGTATAAATACCATACGGCATATCTTTTGTCTGACCGAAGCCATTTTCATCGCAAACGATAGTATCTCTCTCGTCTTTATTGGCTGCGTCATAGCTTCCGGCAGATTTCAGGTAAATCTCAAAGGAAGCACCCTTTTCAGGTGTTTCAATCTTTGTTTCTCCATCATCAGTGTGTTTAATGATAGCCACATTGCCTTTGATTACCTGCTCGGTTACATCATTGGAAGTAAGGTTGTGTTCCACCTCATAAAGTTTCGGGTCTGCACCTACCTTGTGAATGGTCTTATCAAGGAGATAGCCTTCACTCGGTGTAATTTCTCGGATTGTCCAGTCGGTATCACAAACATATTCTTTGGTAGTGAACTGACCGTTTTCATCAGTAACATACTTATCTACAAGCGTTTCTCCCTTATAGATACCGTAAACTGCTCCCGAAAGTTTGGCATTGCCCTGTGCTTCGCCCTTCTCAGCGTCGCTCTTTGTGACTGTTACAGTAAACTTCTTCAAAATGTTATTGAAGTTTCTTGTGGTTACTTCTTTCCACTTCACTGGTGCAGTCTGATTTTTTGGTACGACATAACGGATAGCTGTGTCCACTTCTTCAAGAGTATATGGTTCAGAACCACTGATAAGCACATCTTTGAAAGTTGCCACACCGTTTTTGTCTGTAACTGCATACTGGTCAACAGCAGCACCGGAAAGAGAAGTACCGTAAAGATGGAACTTCACACCTTCAACAAGGTTATCTTCTGAGGACTTCACTACCTGAAGGTCGCCACGCTTCAATTTGTTATTGAAATTGACCTTTGCAACCTGTCCTGCTACAACAGTAACTCTATGTGTTTCCTGCGGCTCGTACTTATCGTATGCCTGCTCGGTTACGGTATAGATACCCGGCATAAGATTATCAATCTGGAACTTACCGCCATTGGCTGTTGTAACTGTCTGATTGATACCGTTTCCAGTAATCGTGAAGTTAATACCGTCAACTTTTCCGTCCTCACTGGTCTTTACAATCTGACAAGAACCATAGCTGACTTTCATCTTCACATAACCGTTGATACTGTCGCTTACTTCCTGAGCATAGCTGACAACATCCTGCACACTGGAGTTCTGACCGTGTTTACCCTCTGACCATACAACCACACCTCTGCGGACTGCATTTTTCTTCGTTGCGGTAATCGTAAATTCCTTACTCGGTGCAGTATCCATAGAAACAGTAAGTTTGTTACCATTCACTGAAAAGCTCACTCCACTGATGCTTGCCTTGAAATTATATTTGGACAGCACATTATTGGAATCTGTCAGAGTAGTTGTGTACTTGCTTCCGTTCCACTCAAGTTCTATTGTCTTTGCCGAACCGGATGATTTATTACAAAAGCTTGGTATGGTCGCATGGTTCTGTACACTCTGCACCATACTGTTGTAATAACTGAAAATCTTATTGCGAAGCGGATGCTTTGCATTGATGACATCTTTCACATTGCTGCAACCACTGGCTGCTACATGATTGAAGTTCACATCACGCTCTCCGATAACAGTTTCCCAGATAAGAAGCTGTGTGGCATAAGCCTGTGCAATACTGTTTGCTGCTGCTTCATTCTGTGACCTCCAAGATGTCGAGATTGTCCCACGATAGCCATACTGTAAAATACGACCAACGAAAAGACGGATTTCATCTCCGGAAATAACCCCATTGGCTGCAAGGTTATTAAAATAATTTTCGTCATACTTATTCATTGTCTGACCGACCTTGAGCGAAATTCCCGGCTCAATACAATAAGCAACATTGCCTGAGTATGAACCAATAGCCTTAAGATTGGTAAAATTGGAACGTCCGGTATGCCAACCATTTTTCAAGGTCAAATTGCTGTGTCCCCATACCCCATCGTAATTAGCATCGCCATCACGAGGGAAATCGACCATATAGACATCAGCTTTTTCTCCCGAAGCAGCATATGCTGTTGTCGAGCCAATGCCTGCAAAAGTGGTCACACACATAAGGGTCGCCAAGAAAAGCGACGTGACTCTTTTGAATTTTGACTTTATCATTGCGTTTCCTCCTGTAAAAATTGAAAACACACCGTATCTCTACGATGTGCCTTTGTGGATTTTCTCTTACGACAGAATTTACCTGCCGAAAAACAAATGCGGATTTTTCGTTAATTTTTCATTTTACCATACACCTCCAGTCCGTTCATACTGTGCGATTGCCCCCTAGAGATAGACATATACTTTGAGATAGTTATATTCAAGTGAGATAGTATATATCATTTTCGGTAGGTAAAAGTATAACTAATGGGTTAGAGTGTGAGAAAGGGGAACTGTAAAAACAGGCTATCTGCTGTCACGCTCTGCACGGTTACGCAAAAACTTGTTGTAATGCTCCAATGCCTTGCAGACAAAATCCTCCGTCTGACTGACGGGAATGTTTTTCGGGATAAGCTGTCTTACTCTGTCGCCCCTCAACACGATTTTTTCCTTTTGGTTCGGCTTTTCCTCAGACATAACAGCGTGGATTGCTTCTGTTGTAAGGTTGCCCTCGTTGAATAACTTTCGCATACGGATTGTCTGGTCGTGTGACGGGGTAGCGTCATTCAGGTCGATTTCGTCAACCACATCACGCTGGCAATCTTCGTCAAGATAGGAAAGCTCTACGGCAGGACGCATTTTAATACGCCCTTCATCAACAAATTCAAGCAGTTCAGGAACAAGGTTTGTCAGACGCACATATCGGTGTATCTGATTTCTGCTGTCCCCTGTTTCCTGTGCAATTTGTTCATCGGTTCGTAAATTCGTCCCCACTGGGGACACATTTTCTTTTCTTGGTCTGCCTGCTTGTCTTTTCATTGCTTCCAAACGCATTTTATACGCAAAGGCTTTTTCACTCGGCAATATCTCTGACCTCTGGAAATTACTTTCAACCATTAAAATGGTCGCTTCATCTCTGTTCAGGTCTACAATCTCACTTCTCAGGGTTTCAAATCCTGCCAGTTCACAAGCTCGCTTTCGTCTGTGTCCTGAAACAAGTTCGTATCTGCCGTCCTCTTTCTGCCTTACCGTTGCCGGAGTAATAACCCCTCTTTCCTTGACACTCTCCACAAGCTGCATCATATCTTCATCGTCCCTGACCTTAAACGGGTGGTCGGGAAAATCATCAATCAGCTCCAACGGAATATCTCGGATTTTTGAAAGCTGTTCTTCATCTCTCTGTGCCTGCGTGGTAAATAAATCATCGAGCTTCGTGAGAGTGAAGTCGCTCTTTCTTCCTGCCATCGGCTAACACCTCCTTTGTAAATTCAGCGTATGCCTTAGACACTGTGCTGTTTGGCTCATAAGCATAAATGCTTTTGCCTTTGGAAGAAGTTTCAGCAGCTTTTACGGCAATCGGGATTTGTGTTCGATACATTCTTATCTGATTACCGAAGTTTGCCCTGAGTGCTTCCACCGTACTCTTTGCAAGGTTTGTTCTGCTATCCACCAAAGTAAGCAGCATACCGTCTATCTTAATATCCGGATTGATATACTTCTTTACTTTTGAAATGGTCTGCACAAGCTGTGTCATACCCTTTGCAGGCAAATACTGAGCCTGAACCGGAATGATAACACTGTCTGCCGCCGATAAAGCATTGAGAGTAACCATACCAAGTGAAGGCATACAGTCTATAATTACATAATCATATCTGTTTTTCACTTGACTCAAATAATTCTTGAGGGTAGTTTCTCTGCTCATTGCGTTTACAAGGTTAAATTCCATTGCTGAAAGCTCAAGGTTTGCCGGAACAAGGTCAACACCTTCTTCGTGGTGCAGGATACCAACCATAGGGTCTGTCATCGTTTCATTGATTACATCTGTGAGTTTCGTTGCAAGCGTGATACCCAAGCCGTCTGTATCCTGCCAACCAAGACAAGTCGTTAAATCGCCCTGCGGGTCTGCGTCAATAAGCAATACTTTCTTGCCCTGCATTGCAAGCCCGACTCCGAGATTAACTGTTGTGGTGGTTTTTCCGACTCCGCCTTTCTGGTTACATACGGAAATCGTTTTGCAGTTTGACACTTCTTTTTGCCCTCCTTTCTGAAAATTCATAGCCACCGCATTATGGCTATGTACCTGACCGACTCATTTCCTAATCGGTCATAGCAATATTTGTTCTCAACACCCCTTGCCAAGCAAAACACTTACGGGAAGTCACTAAGGAACAGACTGCTTATCTGTATCATAGGATTCTAACCTCTGCCGGGTACTCCGCCAGCTCCGTAGAGAAGTATCATTATCATTCTGACTGTCATCGCCATATCAGGGGCAACCTGATACTCATAGCCGGAGTTCTCGCTATTCTGAAAAAGAGAAATTACGGCGTACCTGCTAAAGTGGCTATCATCAGAAATAAAGTCTTAGTGAATGACTTATTCAATTTTCAAGTGAAAAGGCTTCCGTTTTTTGCTATCCGGAATGAACCCCTTCACTCATTTGGACAAAGGGGTATGAAATGCACACCCAAAATCGCCGCTTTTCCGAAAATTTTTCAAAATAATTTTTTGAAATAAAAAAAGCCGCCTGCTCCGGTTAAGAAACAGACGGCAAAACACGTTCTAAATGTATTCAATTTTCAATTTCTTTTTCTTTGCTCCAAGCACTTTGCAGAGGACATCATCTACTGCGTCTGTGTATCGTCCCTGGGCTGCTAAATTGTTCTTCAGTTCAATGAGCGATTGTATCACTCGGCTTCGTTCTTCTTCATTTAAGTATAGATGATAGGTTTTCTCTCTCATTGGCTGTCCCTCCATCTTTCAAATGTATTTTTGATTATCTCCACATCTTCCTCGGTATCGGAAGAAATAAATATATGTACGCTCTGAAAAGCTTTCTTTAAATTATTGGCATAATCCAGTTCTGTGCCTTTCATCGGCAGCTTAATCAGCCTTATTCCTCTTTGCTTGCACATATATGCTTTCATTATTTCTAAATTCTCATCGGCACTTCCTGACTCAATAGCCAACTTTTCTGAAGGTATGTATGTTTCAAGCGGAACTCCAAGCAATCGGTCAGAACCAAGTTCTGCTTTCAAGCCTTTCCTATTAGAATAATAGCTGACAGCCAAAGCAGGAAACAAGGATAAATACTCCTGCTCACAAATTCGGCAGCCTTTATTCAATATCGTTCTTTCATTTATCTTCATACTCCACGAATGACCGTGCCTGCATTTCCACCATGCTCTCTTTGCAGAATTTCGTGATACTTCTGTCGGCTTCCATTTATTCTTTTCATAATCCCATTCACTGAGAAGCTGACTGTCTGTTGTCGCCAAATCATTATATCCGGCAAGGACTTCTCTCTCCGCACAAACGGGGCATACCGTACCTTTCACACGGGCATTGATAACTGATTTCCACTCGTTACCGCATTTACCGCATCTCCACCAGACATTTTTTCTCGACTTTGCATTTACTTCATCAGGCTTCAATGGCAAGTTCTTCTCCGACCACTCCGAAGCAATTTCAGGGTGTGTTGTCTGCAAATCGTTAAACCCTTTCAGGAATATGTACCCACTGCAATACGGGCATTTGCTCCCACCGGAACGAGTAGAAATAAGGGTGTTCCACTCTCTGCCGCAATCCTTACACTTCCACCAAGCCTTACGATTGGCAAAGACCGTAACCTGAGTTGGAAGTAACGGATAATTTCTGTCCGACCACTCGGCAGCTATATCCGGCAGAAGCGTTGCAAGGTCATTAAATCCTGCCAACACTTTATTATGGGAGCAATACGGGCAACCTGTTTTATTTATTGTTCTGCTCTTAACGGCTGCTTCCCACTCGTGTCCTTTCTCACATTTCCAAATCACTTTCTTATGAGAACCAATAGAAACCTCTGTCGGTTTTATCTTATTCTTTTTCGACCACTGCTTTGCCAGTAATGGCTCTAATGTCGCCAAATCGTTAATACCTGCAATCACTCTCGTTCCGGAGCATATCGGGCATTTCTCTCCACTGGAACGAGCCTTAACGCTTGTCTGCCATTCGTGACCGCAAGTACCTTTCCACCATACTTTTTTATTTGAGCCGAAGGTAATATCATCAGGTGTAAGTGGTAAATTCTTCTCCGACCACTCCGAAACAAGCTCCGGATGTACTTCTGCTAAACTGTTGTTCATAGCCAAACCTCAACCTCCTTGTGCTTAGAGTATATGAAGTTTTAGCTTTGTCTTGTAGTTTGCGAATATCCGTATAAACAGAAAAAGCCCTTTGAGAAAAGGATTTTTCCTCTCTCAAAGGGCTATATAATCTATTATGCTTCTTTTGATAATATACTCTTTAGTTCATCAATTACTTCCTCTAACTTCTCATCTGGCAATGGATATTTTCCAGCTTCCCTATATGCAATCGCCAATTCAAACTTTAATAATCTCCAACCCCTTGCTCCTGCTTTGGAATTATAATCAAGATTGCTTTGAATATTTATATCCAATGTTTTCAGAAAATGTTCCACGCCGTTTATGTATAGCTCAGGGTGCCTGTACTGATTGACAAACTTGATGATTTTTTGGCTTTCATTTAGATTTCCATGCTCTCTGAGTATCCTTGCTTTTAGACAATATGCGTGGTCTATATTACTCCAAAGCGTATAATTACCGGTAAACTTTTCATTTGCAAATAAATCACAAACCGAAATTGCTTCCTTTTCATATCCGTAAATATATAACCAAATTGCTAATTCTGTAATAAATCCCGTATCCTTTTCAGATTTCAGATTACACTTTTTTAATAGTTTTTTGCAATCTCTTTGAACACCTTTTTTATCTATATTATCCATAATATTTTGAATTAGCTCGTTCATCATATTACCCCCATAACTCGGTTTCACAAACGTTTTCGTGTATTTATCGTCATTACAATCCATTTTTCATTTTATAATTTTGTAATTCAATAAATCTTCTTTGAATTTTTCTAAATCAAATTTTCCTTTTGTTTTTACCTTTTTTATAGCTTTGATAAGCATTTCTTCAATTAACTGAATTTTTACATCACTATCTGCATTATAATAGCTTTCAAAATCCATTCTAACATCAATCATTGCACAAGTTCCCATAGATACTATTTGAACTTTCTCTTTCCATAATCCTTGATTATATACTTCCTTTGGAGCAACAATGGGTGTTATTCCAATTATAGTTAAAGTTTCACTGTATTCTTTTGTTTTGAAGTAATTATGTAGATTCTGACAATATCTATATACCTCATCATCTACTCCATAATGATTTGTAAAATAAGCCGGAGAATTTATATTCAATTCCATTTAAAGCACCTCTCCAAAACTGTTTCTTTTCTATTTTAATTTTAAATCATATATTTGAGGACTATCAATACTTATTGTACAAAAACGATATTTTTCTTTACACAATAATGCGTTTTTTCCTATTAAATACCCATGTTGAGTACAAGCTGTATATTTTTTACACGATTTTTTTAACATAGTATAAAGTCCTTTAGATTCTGATTTTTCATACCAAATTGTACTTATCTCCGTTGGAAACAGAGTTTTATCTTCATAAATTCCACCTATATTTATAACAGCAGAAGACTCATTTACTTCTTGGTCTAAGAAAAAAATATTATTATCTAGGCACATATTGTTTTTTCTCTTCAAAGGTATTGTATCACTATAACATACAAGCCATTGACTGTTGAGGAGATTGCCCTTTTGGTTAATACCAAAAAGACTATCTTTCGTTATATCAGAGGTTTCTATCAAGTCATACATACGCCCACATTTGAAATAATGAATTTTAACATTTTGCTGAAAGTCAGAAAAAATGGAGAATAAATCTTCTTTTGTCGCAAATATTCTAAAACTTTTGGTCGCCATAATATTATCTTCCTTTATGCCCGTCTGAGCATTCTATGTTTTCAATAAAATCAAAAACTTGTTTATATCGTTTTCGTAATCCCGGCTTTCCGAACCGCTTTTCAATTACTTGAGTTGCTTCTTTCAGTCTATGTTCATTAAAATATGCACTTGCAACATATAAAAATTGATTATCATCCCATATGATTCGTTTATCTTTATTTTCATAAAGTGTTAAATAATCTTTTTCACAAGTTAATTGTTCAAGCAAAGGCATAGTATATTCTTTCAAGAAAGCAAGCATTTCTTCTTTTAGACACTCATAATTACTAATATCTTTAAGGCAGAAATCTTCTGAATTTGAGTATATCTGTATAGGTTGTCTAATCGTAAATTTATCTAACCATTTTTCTGGAATCAGTTTACTAGCAAAAATCTTAGCCGTACTATTTACATTAGGAAAAAGAATCTCCATATGGGGATATATATGTGCTAATACATTCTGATAATACGATGGATTAGAGAAAAATACCATATCAATTTTTTGAATAGTAGTACCAACTTTTCGTACATAGATAAGTCCGTTTTTTCTTCTTTTAAATCCTCTTTCTTCAAAATAAAAATCCAATTCAGAAACAAGAGAACAAATCACTTGTTTTATGTCCTTCCGTAACATACTATCTCCATCTCAATTTATATTTCTTTAAAAAATGGGCAACCCCGATTGGAATTGCCCACTCATTGCACTAATTATGCGATTTTTTCTTGCTTGCACCGATTTCTGCATCAATTGATGTAAGTTTGATGTAAATCGCTGTTTTTTCAGTTTTTTATCAAATGAAGTACGTCCCGTCTATTTTGTAAAACGGTACATCTTTACATCATCTTAATAGAGCTTTGCACCTGCTGGGATTCTGTCATTTACCATCAGAAGGTTCAGTCCTTCGTGACCGTCTTCCTCGTGTACTGCTGAAATCAGCATACCCTCGGAATCAATTCCCATCATCTTTCTCGGTGGCAGGTTCACGATAGCGATTGCTGTCTTACCAACCAGTTCTTCCGGCTCGTAATACTCGTGAATACCGCTTAAAATCACACGGTCTTTGCGTTCTCCGTCATCTAATGTAAACTTCAGAAGCTTCTTTGACTTCGGTACTGCTTCACAAGCTAAAATCTTAACTGCACGGAAATCAGACTTACTGAATGTATCGAAATCTACCATTTCTTCAAAGATTGGCTCAATCTTTACGTTGGAGAAATCAATCTTTTCAGACTCAGTTTTTACATTTTTTTCAGGTGCTTCAGAAGCTGTATTATTTACATCATTTTTCTTATTTACACCATCTAAGGACTTCATTGTCGGGAACAGGATCACGTCCCGGATAGAGTCGGAGCCGGTGAGCAGCATAACACAGCGGTCGATGCCGATGCCCATGCCGCCCGTGGGGGGCATGCCATACTCCATGGCGGTGAGGAAGTCCTCGTCCAGCATCTCGGCCTCGTCATCGCCACGCTCACGTTGCTCCAGCTGCTTCTCAAAGCGGCGGCGCTGGTCAATGGGATCGTTCAGCTCGGAGTAGGCGTTGCCCATTTCGCTGTGGCAGATGAAGAACTCGAACCGCTCGGTGAGCCGGGGGTCGGCAGAGCTGCGCTTGGTCAGCGGGGAGACCTCCACGGGATACATGGTGATGAAGGTGGGCTGGATGAGGTGCTCCTCTACCTTCTGGTCGAAGCAGGCGTACAGAGCGTTGCCCCAGGTCTGCTCCGCAGCGGCGGGCAGTTCCACGCCCACAGCCTTGGCGGCGGCCACGGCCTCGGCATCGTCGGAGATGACGCCGAAGTCCACGCCTACGTACTGTTTGACGGCTTCGATCATGGTCAGCCGGGGCCAGCCGGGGGTCAGGTCGATGTGCTCTCCCTGCCAGTCCACCTCGTAGGTGCCCAGGATCTCCTTGGCCGCGCCGGAGAGCACGCCCTCGGCGATATCCATCATGTCATGGAAGTCAGCGTAGGACTGATACAGCTCCACGGTGGTAAACTCCGGGTTGTGCTTGGTGTCCATGCCTTCGTTGCGGAAGATGCGGCCGATCTCATACACCCGCTCCATGCCGCCGATGATGAGCCGCTTCAGGGGCAGCTCGGTGGCAATGCGCATGTACATGTCGATGTCCAGCGTGTTGTGATGGGTGATGAAGGGCCGGGCGGCGGCACCGCCGGCGATGGTGTTGAGAACGGGAGTCTCCACCTCGATATAGCCCATCTCATCCAGATAGTTGCGCAGGAATTTGACGAACTTGGAGCGCACCACGAAGTTGCGCTTCACCTCGGGGTTCACCATCAGATCCACATAGCGCTGGCGGTAGCGCAGGTCGCGGTCCTGAAGGCCGTGGAACTTCTCAGGCAGGGGAAGCAAGGATTTTGCAAGGAGTGTAATGGTCTTGACCTTCACAGAAATCTCGCCCCGCTGGGTGCGGAACACCTCGCCCACGACGCCCACCAGATCGCCGATGTCATACTTCTTGAAGGCGGCCAGCTGCTCCTCGCCCACCTCGTCGATTTTCACGTAGAGCTGGACCCGGCCTGCGCCGTCCTGCAGGTCGGCGAAGCACACCTTGCCCATGCCGCGCTTGCTCATCAGGCGGCCGGCCACGGACACCGTCTGGCCCTCCAGCGCTTCAAAGTTGTCTTTGATGTCAGTGCTGTGATGGGTCACATCAAATTTTGTAATGGTAAAGGGATCCTTCCCCGCCGCCTGAAGCTCAGCCAGCTTATCCCGGCGGATCTTCAGCAGCTCAGACAGGGAAGGCTCAGCCTGAACCGGCTGATTCTGCTTGGTCTGATCGGACATGACTTGTCTCTCCTTTATTCTATGCCCGGACAGTCAGCGCTCACCGCTGAATATCCAGAACCTCGTACTCAATATTGCCCGCGGGGGCTTCCACAATGACGATCTCGCCCACGGCGTTGCCCAGCAGGGCCTTGCCGAAGGGGGACTCTTCGGAAATGCGGCCGTTCATGGGGTCGGCCTCCTGAGAGCCCACCACCTGATAGGTCTCCTCATCGCCGGTCTCAATGTCCCGGACGGTGATGCGGCTACCGATCCGGACCACGTTGGAGTCATGGATTTCCTCGGTGATGACGGTGCAGTTGGCCAGAATGTTGTCCAGTTCCGCAATGCGGGAGTAGAGCTTACCCTGCTCGTTCTTGGCCTCGTCATACTCGCTGTTCTCGGACAGGTCACCGAAGGAACGGGCCTCCTTGATCTGGTCTGCAACCTCTTTTTCCCGAACGGTCTTGAGGTAATTCAGCTCATTCTTCAGCTCCTCATAGCGCTCCGGGCTCAATTTATATTCTTTCGCCATGGTGAAAACATCCTTTCCTGACCGCTCTGCGGTTCACTATCCTTATAAAAGGATATAAAGTATCTATGGAATTATATTGACTTTACGCCGCTTTGTCAAGTGCCTGACCGGCTCCGTCGGCCTCCTGCCCGGCGTTTTTTCTTCTTCCCGGCCCTGCCGGAGGCCAACCCGGCCAGCACGCCGCCCAGAAGGCACCCCGCCAGCTCGATCACGGCCTGCGAGCCGAGCTCTATGCCCTCCCCTGTGGCCAGTGCCGCACCAAGGATCAGTGTAAAACAGAGGCAGCCTGTGGCTGCCCCGGCGACGAGGCGTTTGCTCTCCCAACTCCGACAGGCGAACAGGCCACCCGCCAGACAGCCGGCCACGCAGGCCGCTGCGGTGAGCTGCGGCGCGCAGTCCGCCTTCAGAACTCCCCGGGATACCGCTGCTGCACCCAGCAGAAGCACCACCAGCTCCACCCCCACGGCCAGCAGGCCACCCAGCAGGACCGCCGGCAAGGGCCCCAGTCCTCCGCCCTCCCCGGGGCTCGTTTTACGCATAAAAAGCACCCCTTTCCCATGGCTTATCCTACCATACGCAAAAGGGGTGCTTTTCATACCAGCTTCTATTTACTTGTTGTTCTTCTCGTCCTCAGTTTTCTTCTTGCCGCCGAAGAGGCCCTTGCGCTCGGCGGGAGCGGCAGCCTGCGCGGCAGCGGCCTGCGTGTCGTTCACAGACAGAGCCCACTTCTTGAACTCCATGCGGACACGGTCAGCACCGGTCTCAATGACGAAGGTCTCCTCTTTCACGGCGCACACAGTGCCCACGATGCC
The DNA here is from genome assembly GCA_934667095.1 of uncultured Oscillospiraceae bacterium. GTDB lineage: Bacteria > Bacillota > Clostridia > Oscillospirales > Oscillospiraceae > Enterenecus. The sequence continues at coordinate 12,934 of CAKULE010000018.1, forward strand.
GCCGATGGTGGTGACGTCGTCGCCGACCTTCATCTTGCTGCGCATTTCCTCAGCGGCCTTCTTCTTTTTGTTCTCAGGACGGATCATCAGGAAATAGAACACAGCGATCAGCACCACGATCATAATGATCGTAGAAGCGCCGCCCACGGTGCTCGTTCCCGAAGAGCTCAGCATGATGTTACCCAGCATTTTAATTCCTCCAAGTGTGTAATTTGGCGTAAACGCGTAAGGCTATTATACCGTCAAGAGGCGATAAACACAAGCCCTAATTTCCAAGTTTTCTGTTGTTTTTTCTCGTCCTCATGTGGTACGCAGAAGGCTCCTCACACCCGGCCTGCCAGCCGCCCGGAATACTCTGCCCGGAACTGGTCAAAGGTCCCCTCGTCCAGCGCCTCGCGGATGCGGCGGGCCAATTCGTTGTAGAACCAGAGGTTGTGCATCACCGCCAGACGCATGCCCAGCATCTCCCCTGCCGTAAACAGGTGGCGGAGGTAGGCCCGGGAGAAATTGCGGCACACGGGACAACTGCACTCCGGGTCGATGGGCAGCGGGTCGGTCTTGTACTTCTCGTTTTTAATGTTCAGAGCCCCCTGCCAGGTGAACAGCTTCCCGTGGCGGGCGTTGCGGGCGGGCATGACGCAGTCGAAGAAGTCCACGCCCCGGGCCACCGCCTCGATGATGTTGGAGGGGGTCCCCACGCCCATGAGATACCGCGGCTTGTCTTCGGGCATGTGGGGTTCCACCGCGTCGATAATGTCGTACATGACCTCCGTGGGCTCCCCTACCGCAAGGCCGCCGATGGCATAGCCGTCACAGTCGATCTTGGCGGTCTCCTGCATGTGCCAGACCCGCAGATCCGGGAAGGTGGCCCCCTGATTGATCCCGAAGAGCATCTGGTGGGGATTCACGCAGTCGGGCAGGGCATTGAGCCGGTCGTGCTCCGCCTTGCAGCGGGCCAGCCATCGGAGGGTGCGCTCGCAGGATGCCTTGGCATAATCATACTGGGCGGGGTTCTCCACGCACTCGTCAAAGGCCATGGCAATGTCGCTGCCCAAGTTGGACTGGATGCGCATGGACTCCTCCGGGCCCATAAAGATGCGGTGACCATCCAGATGGGAGGCAAAGGTGACGCCCTCCTCGGTGATCTTTCTCAGGCCGGAGAGAGAGAACACCTGAAATCCGCCGGAGTCGGTGAGCATGGGGCCGTCCCACCGCATAAATTTGTGCAGGCCGCCCATCTGCCTGACCACCTCATCCCCGGGGCGGAGGTGCAGATGGTAGGTGTTGGACAGCTCCACCTGACAGCCGATCTCCTTCAGGTCGAAGGCGTCCATTCCGCCCTTGATGGCACCCTGAGTGCCCACGTTCATGAATACCGGGGTCTGGACCGTGCCGTGGGCGCAGGTGAACTCCCCCCGCCGGGCCCTTCCCTCTGTCTTGATTACTCGAAACATGGCCTTACCTCTTCAGCATTGGATTGTACAGGATGTACATGCAGGTATCTTCCACGGCTCCCGCGTTGGTTGTATAGAAACTATCCTTTACATAGTGGAAGCCGCACTTTTCAATGACCCGGCGGGAGCGGCTGTTGCGCTTGAAGTGGCCGCAGGTCAGGAAATCGCAGCGGAGTGCATGGAAGCAGCAGTCGATGACCGCCCGGGCGGCCTCGGGCATGAGTCCCTTGCCCCAGTACTCCCTGCTCAACACAAAGCCCAGCTCCCGGCCGTATAGGCCCGGGTCGTCCAGTTTCTCGAGGGCGCACTTCTCAATCCCAAGGGAGCCAATGACGCACCCGGTCTCCTTCAGCTCGATGGCGAAGGTCTTTTTCCCCGCGATGAAGGAGCTCAGGATGGTCTGCGATTCCTCCACGCTCCTGTGATGGGTCCAGCCGGCCATCTCCCCCACGCCGTCCACGCTGGCATAGGCGTAGAAGTCCTCCAGATCCTCCTGCCGCCAGGGGCGGAGGATCAGCCGCGGCGTCTCCAGCCGGAGATCCGTGATGTCAACGCTTGCGTTCATACTCTCACCTCAATAAATAAACATCGCGTCGCCGAAGGAGAAGAAGCGGTACCGCTCCCGCACAGCCTCCTCATAGGCAGCCAGCACGTGCTCCCGGCCCGCCAGCGCGGACACCAGCATAATGAGGGTGGATTCCGGCAGATGGAAATTGGTGATAAGGGCATCCAGCACCTTAAAGCGGTAGCCGGGATAAATGAAAATATTGGTCCAGCCGGCCTTGGCCTCCATGGTGCCGTCCTCGTTGGCCCAGCTCTCAATGGTGCGGCAGGATGTAGTGCCCACGCAGATGACCCGGCCGCCGGCGGCCTTGGTGGCGTTGATCACGTCCGCCGTCTCCTGGGGGATGACACAGTACTCGGAGTGCATCTCGTGGTCGGTGATCTCCTCCGCCTTCACCGGGCGAAAGGTGCCAAGGCCCACGTGAAGTGTCACGTAGCATACCTTTACACCCATTGCCTTGACCTGCTCCAGCAGTTCTTTCGTGAAGTGAAGCCCGGCGGTTGGGGCGGCGGCGGAGCCCACTACCCGGGAGTACACGGTCTGATACCGCTCGCCGTCGGCCAGCTCCTCCTTGATGTAGGGCGGGAGCGGCATCCGGCCCAGGTGCTCCAGCACCTCCAGAAAAATCCCCTCATAGAAGAAGCGCACCAGTCGGTTGCCGCCCTCCACCTCGCCCACGATCTCAGCGGTGAGTTCGCCGTCCCCAAAGGTGACAGTAGCCCCGGTGTGCAGCTTTTTACCCGGACGCACCAGGCACTCCCACACGTTGTCCCCCCGGTCAATGAGCAGCAGTACCTCACAGGCTCCGCCCCCCGCCCGGCGGCCCAGAAGGCGGGCAGGCAGCACCCGGCTGTCGTTGAGCACCAGGCAGTCCCCCGGCTGCAGCAGGGTCGGCAGATTAAAAAAGTGCATGTGATGGGTCTCCCCCGTCTCCTTGTTCAGCGTGAGCAGACGGGAGCCATCCCGGCGCTCCAGCGGCGTCTGCGCAATGAGCTCCGGAGGCAGATCAAAATTAAAATCAGAAGTTTTCACGTTATTTCCCCACCGTTATTCCAGTATAATAGAAGCGCAGGATCTCTTCATAGCCAAAGTCCTGCTTCGCCATAGCGTAGGCTCCCCACTGACTCATGCCCACGTTGTGGCCGTAGCCCGAGCCGGAGATGGTGAAGCTGCTGCCGCTGACAGGTGTACTGCCGGCATCCAGAGACTGAGTGCCGTCCGCTGTGATGATGTAAACATCGTCCCCAAGGGAGATCAGATTGCCGTCCCCGTCGATAGCGTACAGGCCGGAGGTGTTCGGGACGGTCTCATTCTCATTCACCGGGATCCCGCCAGTGCTCTCGGAGCCTGCAAAATCATAGTGATAGGAGCGCAGGCTCAGCATAGTGACCATGGCTCGGGCGGTCAGGGTGTAATTTTTCCCCGCAGAGTCCGTGAAGGTGATCGTCTTGGGATTTCCCGTGTCCGTATAGGCGGAGACCTTGGCGGACACCACCGTGGAGCACTTGTAGCCCTTGGCATTCAGTTTCTCCGTCAGTTCGGCGGCGGTATAGGTGCGGGTCCAGTTGTAGCCGCTGATCTGGCTGGCCACCGCAGCCTCATAGGGATCTATGACCCCCACCAGATAGGGATAGGTGCTCTGGCTGCCGCCCCACACGGTGGAGGACGCCTCGCTGGCGCCGCCGTTGCTGGAATAGTAGAAGCAGGAGGCGATCTTTCCGTCGTACCGGGCCACCTGTCCGCGGGTCTCGTCTACCGCGGCGTCCGAGTTGGCGTTGGCCCGGGCCAGCCCCAGATAGACCTGACAGCAGTTGGAGTTGCACAGGTCAAAGTGATAGCCGCGGTGCTTCCCGTTGCGGCTGGCCAGACTGTAGCTGCGGGCACACACCGCCTGGACCTTCAGTGCCTCGATGGGCCAGCTGGCGCTCATCTCATAGGGCAGGATACCCTTTACGTAATCGTCCAGCTCCACCATGTTCACAATGGTCAGACTTCCGCCGTTGATGCGCTCGTACCGGAAGCCGCCGTACCAGCGGTTGCTGTTCATAAAATAGGTAACGCATTTCTCCCCCTCCTCCGAAGGGATAGGCCGCACACCCAGCCCGGTGCCCGCACCGTCGTCGTCAAACTGGAAGAGGACATCCGCAGTACCCGTGACCACCACGCTGACACCATAGGCGGATGTGCCCTTGATCTCGGTGGATACCCCGGCGTTCAGGGCGAGGCTCTCCTGTGCGGCCTGCGCAGAAGCCCGGTCCAGATAGTTCCCGATGCGCACCCGGTAGGCCCCTGCGATCCATGCCGCGAAGCCGCCGTCATACTGCTCTGCAGCTGCAGCCGCCCCCTCAAAAGACTCATAGCTCTCCAGCGTCTGAAGGTGGTAGCACCCCACCGTCACGGCGGCAGAGGCCGCCAGTGCCGTGTGATATGAGGTATATCCGTTATAATTCCCGTAGCCCACATTCTCCGTCTTGACGATGGAAATGCTGCCGGCCGCGGTCTGCCCGACCTGAATGAAGTCATTGTCGCTGTCATAGTAGCCGAAGGCAAAGCCGGCGCCCTTGTGGTTGGCCAGATTGGCCCCGTCCAGCGTGTCGCTTCCGTAGTAGAGGCCAACGCGGATAATGGTGCTCTCCAGTCCGGGCTCCTCCGGCTCAATGGTGGGGTCTTTTTCCGCGTTCGGATCTTCGGCCGTCTGGCTCGCTGTGGGCTGCGGCTCCGCAGGCTGGCTCTCTTCCGCCGCTCCATCGCCTGCCGCGGCAGCGCTCTGCAGCAGCAGGGTCAGCAGCAACAGCAGGGCGGACAGCTTCCGTATGGTCTGTTTCATATCATGCTCCATTTCTCCGTGGGGTGAGAGGATTGACACTTTAATGTACAAATGCTATTATTTCAGCAAGGTCCGCCCTGTTTGGACAGATTACTTTATTATATTACATAACCCGCCCTCTGGCAACTCCATCTTTTGGGCAAACCCCGGCGGGTACAGGAGGTCATTCCTATGAAAAAGTACAAGGTCGGCGTGATCGGCGGCACCGGTATGGTAGGTCAGCGCTTTGTCACCCTGCTGGCCGGCCATCCGTGGTTCCAGCTCACTGCCATCGCCGCCAGCCCCCGCTCCGCCGGCAAGCGCTATGAAGACGCCGTGGCCGGCCGCTGGGCTATGGACGTCCCCGTGCCCCAGGAGGCCAAGGACCTGATCCTCATGGACGCCTCCGCCGACGTGGAAAGGATCGCCGGCATGGTGGATTTCGTCTTTTCCGCTGTGGACATGAAGAAGGACGAGATCCGTGCCTTGGAGGAGGCCTATGCCAAGGCTGAGTGCCCGGTGGTGTCCAACAACTCCGCCCACCGCTGGACTCCCGATGTACCCATGGTCATCCCGGAGATCAACCCGGAGCATCTGGCCGTTATCCCCGCCCAGCGCCAGCGTCTGGGCACCAAGCGGGGCTTCATCACCGTCAAGTCCAACTGCTCTATCCAGAGCTATGTGCCGGCCCTCTCCCCACTCCGCTCCTTCGGCATTGAAAAGATTCTGGTCTGCACCTATCAGGCCATTTCCGGCGCGGGCAAGACCTTTGAGACCTGGCCGGAGATGGTAGATAACCTTATCCCCTACATCGGCGGCGAGGAGGAAAAGAGCGAGCAGGAGCCCCTGAAGGTCTGGGGCAAGGTGGAGAACGGCGCCATCGTCACCGCCGACGAGCCGTCCATCACCGCCCAGTGCCTGCGGGTGCCCGTGTCCAACGGCCACACCGCTGCCGCCTTCGTCACTTTCAAGACTAAGCCCACCATGGAGCAGATGAAGGAGGCGTGGCGCACCTTCAAGGGCCGCCCGCAGGAACTGGGCCTCCCCACTGCCCCCAAACAATTCCTCCACTACTTTGAGGAGCCCGACCGGCCTCAGGCCAAGCTGGACCGTGATCTGGAGGGCGGCATGGCCGTGACCATCGGTCGGCTCCGCCCCGACACCCAGTACGACTATAAGTTCGTTTCCCTGTCCCACAACACCCTGCGGGGCGCTGCCGGCGGCGCGGTGCTGCTGGCTGAGCTGCTGTGCGCCGAGGGGTACATGGACCGCTGAGCCCGCCCTGCCCTTTCACCAAAGAACCATATTCAAGCGGATGAAAGGGTGCTTTTATGCGAAGCCCGGTTTTTACCGGCGCCTGCCCGGCGCTGGTCACTCCTTTCCACAAAAGCGGCGGCATCAATTTTGCCGCCTTTGCCAGACAGATCGAAGCCCAGCTGGCCGCCGGAGCAGACGCCCTGTGCGTCTGCGGCACCACCGGTGAGAGCGCTACCCTCACCGAACGGGAACGGGCGGCCCTCATCGAAGCCTGCGCAGCTCAGGTCAATGGCCGCGTGCCGGTGATCGCCGGGACAGGCAGCAACTCCACAGCCAAGGCCGCCGAGGCCTCCCGGCAGGCGCAGACGCTGGGGGCCGACGCCCTGCTGCTGGTAACGCCCTACTACAATAAGGCAACACAGGATGGGCTCCTGCGGCACTATGAGACGGTGACCGGGCAGGTAGACCTGCCTGTGATTCTCTACAACGTCCCCAGCCGCACGGGCCTATCCTTCACCGCGGAGACCTATGCCGCACTGGCCCGGGACCCCCGCATCAACGGCGTAAAGGAGGCGTCGGGTGATTTCTCCCTCATCTCCCACACGCTGGCCCTCTGCCCGGCGGATTTCACCATCTGGTCCGGCAACGACGATCAGGTAGTCCCCATGATGGCCTTGGGGGCAAAGGGGGTCATCTCCGTGGCCTGCAACCTTGTCCCGGAGGTCATGGTGCGGCTGAGCCACCTGTGTCTGGATGGAGATTTCTCCTCCGCCGCCCGGCTCCAGACTGCCTACATTGACCTCATCGACGCCCTGTTTGTAGAGGTCAATCCCATTCCGGTAAAAGCCGCAATGGATATGCTGGGTATGGAGGCGGGGCTGCCCCGGCTGCCCCTGTGTCCCCCCTCCCCGGCCCACCAGAGACTGCTGCGGCAGGTACTGGCGGAATATGAGCTCTGATGCTGCGGATCATTCTCGCCGGTCACCACGGCCGCATGGGACATCAGGTGGTCCAGTACTGCCGGGGGCGGCCAGACGCCGCGGTGGCTGCCGGGATCGACCCAAAGGGCCGCCCCGGCGACGGCTTCCCGGTATTTTATTCACTGGGCGGCTGTACCGCGGCCGGGGACGTACTGGTGGACTTTTCCCGCCCGGAGGCGTTGAGCGGGCTGCTGACCGGCTGTCTTCAGCTTACCCTGCCGGCTGTGCTTGCCGTCACAGGGTACAGCCCGGAGCAGGAGGCTGTCATTCGGGCCGCGGCAGCGCGCATCCCCATCTTCCGTGCTGCCAATCTCTCCGTGGGCGCCCACGTCCTGCAAAAGCTGTGCCTTCAGGCCCAGGCGTTTCTGCCCGGCTGTGATGCCGCCGTCATAGAGCGCCACCGCAGGGGCAAGCTGGATTCCCCCAGCGGTACCGCCGTGCTTCTCTCCACGGCGCTGGGCTGTCCGGTCTGTTCTGTGCGGGCGGGAGACGTAGTCGGGGAGCACACCGTCCTCTTTGCCGGAGAGCACGAGGTGCTGGAGCTCACCCATCAGGCAGACAGCGGAGCGGTGTTCGCCGCCGGAGCCATCCGGGCCGCAAAATTCCTGCGCGGCCGCGCCCCGGGGCTGTATGGCATGGACGATCTGATGGATCAAAGCCGGTCCCGCTAAGAAGGGACCGGCTTTCTTGTCAAAAAATAATTCCTCCAGAGTTGACAGCAGAAGGAAAGCATGATAGAATATCATGAAATAAGTACGGCTACGGCAGACCGATCTTCTGCCTCACATGCGCGGCCCTTGAGCTGCGCGGCACAGGATTCTGTCTGCATGGCAGAATTATTTTTATGTCCAAAGAAAGGAGGCCGCGATATGTACTTCTGCGCAGGAAAGACCCATGACAGCGCGCTCCGTCCTCTGCTGGACCGTTTTCAGATTGGCGGTGGTGTTTCTCCCGTTGTTTCAGATGAATATTTGGTTTTTCCCGGTCTCTGCGATGTCCACGTTCATCTCAGAGAGCCGGGATTTTCTTATAAGGAGCGCATCCGCTCCGGCAGTCTGGCTGGCGCACGGAGCGGTTATACCGCCCTGTGCCCCATGCCAAACCTGAACCCGGTGCCGGACAGTCTGCCCAACCTGAAACTGGAGCTGGACCTCATCCGGAAGGACGCGCTGCAGAGCATTCGCCCCTATGGCGCGATCTCCGTGGGCGAGGCCGGCAAGCAGCTGGCCGATCTGGAGGGCATGGCCCCTTACGTCTGTGCCTTCTCCGATGACGGCAAGGGCGTGCAGGACCGGAGCTTTATGCGGGAGGCCATGCTGCGGGCCAAGGCCCTGAACAAAGTCATCGCCGCCCACTGTGAGGACAATACCCTGCTCCGCGGCGGGTACATCCACGACGGCTGGTACGCCAGGACCCACGGCCACCGGGGCATCTGCTCTGAGAGCGAGTGGCGGCAGATCGAGCGTGATCTCGAACTGGCCGCCGACACCGGCGTCCGCTATCACGTGTGCCACATCTCCACCAAAGAGAGCGTGGAACTTATCCGGCAGGCAAAAAAGAGCGGCGTGGACGTCACCTGCGAGACCGGGCCCCACTATCTGGTCCTCTCTGACCGGGACCTGCAGGAGGACGGCCGCTTCAAAATGAACCCGCCCCTCCGGGACGAAAGCGACCGGGAGGCCCTGCTGGAGGGGATCGAAGATGGCACAGTGGACATGATCGCCACCGACCACGCCCCCCACAGCGCTGAGGAGAAAAGCCGCGGCCTTGCGGGCAGCGCCTTCGGCATCACCGGGCTGGAGACCGCTTTCCCCGTGCTGTACACGCGGCTGGTAAAACCCGGCCTGCTCTCTCTGGATCGGCTGTGTGAGCTGATGTGTACCAAGCCCCGGGCGCGCTTCGGGCTCCCCCTGAATGGGGACGACTTTACAGTATTCGACGTGCGGGAACCGTGGTCTATCGACCCCGCGCAGTTCGCATCTCAAGGAAAAAGCACCCCCTTCGCCGGTTGGACGGTCTACGGCAGGTGCGTGGCAACAGTTTACGGAGGAAAGCTGATATGGCAAGAGAATTCGACAGAAAACTGATTTTGGAGGACGGCAGCGAGTACCGGGGTTATGGCTTCGGCGCGGACTGCGAGCGGGTGTGTGAGGTGGTGTTCAACACCTCCATGGTGGGCTATCAGGAGATCGTCTCCGACCCCTCCTACACCTTTCAGACGGTGGTCATGACCTATCCTCTCATCGGCAATTACGGCGTCAACCGGGATGACAGCGAGACGGTGATCCCCACCATCGGCGGCCTTGTGGTAGGTGAGTACAATCCCCTCCCATCCAACTTCCGCAGTGGTCGCAGCCTCTCCGAGTGGCTGGCGCAGTACGGCATCCCCGGCCTTGAGGGCGTGGACACCCGCAAACTGGCCCGGAGCATCCGCTCCCACGGCAGCCGCCGCGGCCTGCTCACCGGGGTAGAGACCTCCGTGGAGGAAGGGCTGGCCAAGCTGAATGCCTCCCCTGTGCCTCACAACGCCGTGGAGCTGGTATCCACAAAGAAGCCATGGCCCTCCCCTGCCCGGGAGCCCCGCTTCCATGTGGCGGCCATCGACTGCGGTGTGAAGCTCAATATCATCCGCTCCCTGAATCAGATGGGCTGCGACGTGACTGTCTTTCCCCACGACGCCACCGCCGAGGAGGTCCTGCGCTCTGCTCCCGATGGACTGTTCCTCTCCAATGGCCCCGGCGACCCGGAGGACGTGACCCCGGTAATCGAGCTGGTTCGCCAGCTCCGGGGCAAACTGCCTATCTTCGGCATCTGTCTGGGCCACCAGATGATCGCGTTGGCCTACGGCGCCAGGACCTATAAGCTGAAGTTCGGCCACCGGGGCGGCAACCACCCGGTGAAGAACCTGCTCACCGGCAGGGTGGAGATCACTTCTCAGAACCACAGCTATGCCGTGGACACCGATTCCGTGGCGGGCACCGGTCTGGAGATCACCCACGTGAACCTGCTGGACGGCACGGTAGAGGGTCTCCGCTGTGAAAAGGACCACGTGTTCTCCGTCCAGTATCACCCGGAGAGCGCCCCCGGCCCGGAGGACAGCGGATACCTGTTCCGGCAGTTCACCCTTGAGATGGAACAGTTTGGAGGGAATCACAATGCCTAAGAGAACAGATTTGAAGAAAATCATGGTCATTGGCAGCGGCCCCATCGTCATCGGGCAGGCCGCTGAGTTTGACTACGCGGGCACGCAGGCCTGTCTGGCTCTGAAGGAAGAGGGCTATCAGGTGGTCCTCTGCAACTCCAACCCCGCCACCATCATGACCGACTGCACCATCGCAGACAAGGTCTACATGGAGCCCCTGACGCTGGAATACACCGCCAAAATCATCCGCTACGAGCGGCCCGACGCCATTATTCCCGGCCTTGGCGGCCAGACCGGACTGAATCTGGCCATGCAGCTGGAGCGCAAAGGCGTGCTGCGGGAGTGCGGCGTGGAACTGCTGGGCACCAGCTGTGAGAGCATCGAGCGGGCGGAGGACCGGGAGCTGTTCAAGGCCCTGTGCGAGGAGATCGGCGAGCCGGTGTGCCCCTCCCGCATCGCCAAGACTCTGGAAGAGGGCCTTGCCGCCGCGGCGGAGATCGGCTACCCCGTGGTGCTGCGCCCGGCCTTCACGCTGGGCGGCACCGGCGGCGGCTTTGCAGATGACGAAGCCTCCTGCGCCGCCCTCATGGCCAACGCACTGGAGCTCTCCCCTGTCCACGAGGTACTGGTGGAGAAGAGCGTGAAGGGCTACAAGGAGATCGAATACGAGGTCATGCGGGACGCCAACGACACCGCCATCACCGTCTGCAATATGGAGAATCTGGACCCCGTGGGCGTTCACACCGGCGACTCCATCGTGGTCTGCCCCAGTCAGACACTGACCAACAGAGAGTACCAGATGCTGCGCAACAGCGCCCTGAAAATTATCCGCAGTCTGAAGATCGAGGGCGGTTGCAACGTGCAGTTCGCACTGGACCCCAACTCCTTCCAGTACTATGTCATTGAGGTCAACCCCCGCGTATCCCGTTCCTCCGCGCTGGCCAGCAAGGCCAGCGGCTTCCCCATCGCCCGGGTGTCCGCCAAAATCGCCGTGGGCCTCACCCTGGACGAGATCTTGCTGCCCAACACCCCTGCCAGCTTCGAGCCGGCGCTGGACTACGTGGTCACCAAGATGCCCCGCTTCCCCTTCGACAAGTTCGTCAGCGCCAGCAACCGTCTGTCCACCCAGATGAAGGCCACCGGCGAGATCATGAGCGTGGGCCGCAATTTTGAAGAGAGCCTGCTGAAGGCCGTCCGCTCGCTGGAGATTGGCGCCTATCACCTGTTCTCTGCCAAGGCGGAGGCCATGGACGTGCCCCAGCTGATGGAGTACATCGCCAACGCCACCGACGACCGGCTGTTTATGATCGCCGAGCTGCTCCGCCGGGGGATCACCCCTGCCGACATCGCCGCGGCCACCGGCATCGACCTTTTCTTCCTCGATAAGCTGGCCCATATTATCGCGCTGGAGGCCCAGCTGTCTGCCGCCCCCATGGACTCCGATGAACTGTCCGAGGCAAAGCGCTATGGCTTCTGCGACAAGGCGGTCGCCCGCCTGTGGGGCTGCGTCGAGCAGGAGGTCACTGCCCTGCGGACCTCCAGTGGTCTGCGGCCCGTATATAAGGCCATCGACTCCTGCGCCTCTGAGTTCGATGCCTATATTCCCTATTACTATTCCACTTACTGCGGCGAAGAGAACGAGTCCGGCGATGACGGCAGGCAAAAGATCATCGTGCTGGGTGCCGGCCCTATCCGAATCGGTCAGGGCGTAGAGTTCGACTACTCCACCGTCCACGCCATCCAGACCATCCGCAAGGCCGGCTATGAGGCCATTATCATCAACAACAACCCGGAGACCGTCTCCACCGACTACACCACCTCCGATAAGCTGTATTTCGAGCCTCTCACCGTGGAGGACGTGATGAACGTCATCGAGCTGGAGAAGCCGGTGGGTGTCATCGCCTCTCTGGGCGGGCAGACCGCCATCAACCTGGCCCGGCCGCTGGCTGACCGGGGCGTGAAGATCATCGGCACCGACTGCGATGCCATCGACCGGGCGGAAAACCGTGACCTTTTTGAGCGGCTGCTGACCTCCCTCGGCGTACCCGAGCCCGCAGGCAAGGCCGTCACCAAGATCGAAGACGGCGTGAAGGCTGCGGCCGCCATCGGCTATCCCGTACTCGTACGGCCTTCCTTTGTGCTGGGCGGCCGGGCCATGCAGATCGTCTCCAGCGAGGAGGGGCTGCGCCGCTATCTCAAGACCGCCGTGGAGATTGACGAGGACAAACCCGTGCTGGTGGACAAGTACATCATCGGCAAAGAGGTGGAGGTGGACGCCATCTGCGATGGCCGGGATGTGTTCGTCCCCGGCATCATGGAACTGGTGGAGCGTACCGGCGTCCACAGCGGCGACAGTATCAGCGTCTACCCGCCCTTCAGCCTGTCTGACGCTGTGAAGGGCACCATTCTCCAGTACACCCGTCAGCTGGGCCTTGCCATTGGCATCGTGGGTCTGTTCAACGTGCAGTTCATCGTGGACCGGCAGGAAAAGGTCTATATCATCGAGGTCAACCCCCGGTCCTCTCGGACAGTCCCCTTCCTGTCCAAGGCCACCGGCCGGAGTCTGGCCGACATCGCCACCGAGGTCATCCTCGGCCGTTCCCTGAAGGAGCAGGGCATCTTCGAGATCTACCCGAAGGAGCGGGACCGCTGGTACGTAAAGGTTCCCGTCTTCTCCTTCAGCAAGCTGACCGGCGCAGATGCCTCCCTCTCCCCCGAGATGAAGTCCACCGGCGAGGCTATCGGCTACGACGACAAGCTCAACCGCGCCCTGTACAAGGCCCTTCAGGCCTCCGGTATGAAGCTGCATAATTACGGCGCGGTGCTGGTCACCGTATGTGACCGGGACAAGGCGGAGGCCCTCCCCCTCATCCGCCGCTTCTACAACCTCGGCTTCAACATCGAGGCCACCGCCGGCACCGCTGTCTTCCTCAAAGAAAACGGCATCCGCACCCGCAAGCTCAATAAAATCAGCGAGGGTTCCTCCGACATCCCCAATGCCCTGCGGCAGGGGCACATCGCCTACGTCATCAACACCAGCGATGTGTCCGGCACCGCGGAGGACACCGACGGCTACCGCATCCGCAGCATTGCCACGGAGAACAACATCACCATGTTCACCTCGCTGGACACCGCCCGGGTCCTGCTGGACGTGCTGGAGGAGACCACCCTGTGCGTCTCCACCATCGACGCTTAAAGGAGGGCCTATGAATCAGGTATTATTCACCGTCGCCTCCAACCGCCCCATCGCCCGGGACGTGTGGGAGCTGCGCCTGACCGGCGATACCTCTCACATCACCGCCCCCGGCCAGTTCGTCAATCTCCATATCGACGGCTGCTATCTCCGCCGCCCCCTGTCTGTGGGCGCGGTGGAGGATGGGCAGCTGACCCTCATCTACAAGGTCGTTGGCCGGGGCACCGAGCTGCTCACCCATATGACCGCCGGGCAGACGCTGGACGCCCTGTCCGGACTGGGCAACGGCTTTGACCTGTCTTCCGCTGGGGCCCAGCCCCTGCTGGTAGGCGGCGGCGTGGGGGTGGTCCCCCTCTATCAGCTCTGCTGCAGCCTGAAGGCCGCCGGGACGGAGCCGACGGTAGTGCTGGGCTTCAATTCCGCCGACGATGTGTTCTACCAAAAAGAGTTCGAGGCGCTGGCCGAGACCCGCATCTGCACTGCGGACGGGACTGCGGGCCGAAAAGGCTTTGTCACCGATGCCATCGGCGACCTTACGTACTCCTACTTCTACGCCTGCGGGCCGGAGCCCATGTTCAGGGCTCTGGACCGGGTGGTATCCGGCCCCGGCGAGTACAGCTTTGAAGCCCGGATGGGCTGCGGCTTCGGCGCGTGCATGGGCTGCTCCTGTCAGACCAAATACGGCTCCAAGCGCATCTGCAAGGATGGGCCGGTGCTGAAACGGGAGGAGATCGTATGGTAAACACAAAAGTAACTCTCTCCGGCCTGACGCTGGACAATCCTGTCATCCCTGCCAGCGGCACCTTCGGCTACGGGAAAGAGTATGCCGAGCTTTATGACATCAACATGCTGGGTTCCTTCTCCTTCAAGGGTACCACGGTGGAGCCCCGGTTTGGCAATCCCTGTCCCCGCATCGCGGAGGGCCCCTCCGGCATCATCAATTCCATTGGCCTCCAGAATCCCGGGGCAGATCATGTTATCGCCCATGAGCTGCCGGAGATGAAGAAATTCTTCCATAAGCCGGTGGTCGCCAATCTGGGCGGCTCCTGCGTAGAGGACTATGTGGAGCTGGCAGAACGCTTCGGCCGTGAGGATCAGGTCGGTCTGCTGGAGATCAACATCAGCTGCCCCAATGTGAAGCATGGCGGCATGGCCATGGGCGCCGCCCCAGAGACCGCCTACGAAGTGACAAAGGCGGTCAAGGCCGTGGCCTCCAAGCCGGTGTACATGAAGCTCTCCCCCAATGTCACCGACATCACCGCCATTGCCAAGGCCTGTGAAGAGGGCGGCGCGGACGGCATCAGCCTCATCAACACGCTGATGGGTATGCGCATCGATCTGCGCAGCCGCAGGCCGATCATCGCCAACAAGCTGGCGGGCTATTCCGGCCCGGCGGCGTTTCCCATTGCCCTCGGCATGGTCTGGCGGGTGTACGAGGCGGTGTCCATTCCGATCATCGGCATGGGCGGCGTGTCCTCTGCCGAGGACGTGATCGAGATGATGCTGGCCGGGGCCACCGCTGTGGAGGTCGGTACTGCCAACCTGCTGGACCCTTGGGCCTGCAAAAAGATCGTCGAGGCGCTGCCCTCGGTCATGGAGAAGTACGGGATCAACGATTTGACTGACATCATAGGAGGCGCACACCATGGATAAACACGACGTCATCGTAGCATTGGATTTTGAGAGCGCAGAAAAGACCTTCGCCTTTCTGGACTGCTTTCAGGACGAGAAGAAACCCTTCGTAAAGGTGGGCATGGAGCTCTTTTACGCCGAAGGGCCGTCCATCGTGCGGCAGATCAAGGAGCGGGGCCATAAAATCTTTCTGGACCTGAAGCTCCACGACATCCCTAACACCGTGAAAAAGGCCATGCAGGTGCTGTCCAATCTGGACGTGGACCTCTGCAACCTCCATGCCGCCGGCACCAAAGAGATGATGGAGGCCGCACTGGAGGGCCTTACCCGCCCGGACGGCAGCCGCCCCCTCCTCATCGCCGTTACTCAGCTCACCAGCACCGATGAGCGCGCCCTCCATGAGGAGCTGCTCATTGACCGCCCCATGCCCGAGGTAGTGCGCAGCTATGCCAAGTTGGCCCGGGAGGCCGGACTGGACGGCGTGGTCTGCTCCCCGCTGGAGGCCGGCGAGGTCCACGGCTTCTGCGGCGCGGATTTTCTCACCGTCACCCCCGGCGTCCGCTTTGCCGATGGTGCAGCCGGCGACCAGAAGCGGGTCACCACCCCCGCGCAGGCCAGGGCGCTGGGCTCTGACTACATTGTGGTGGGCCGACCCATCACCGCCGCCGAGGACCCCGTCGCCGCCTATCAGCGCTGCCTGCGCGAGTTTACCGAAGGAGGACTGTAACCATGAATGAACTGAAAGAACAGATTGCCAAGGACCTTCTGTCCATCAAGGCCGTCTTTTTCCGCCCCGATGAGCCCTTTACTTGGGCCAGCGGCATCAAAAGCCCCGTCTATTGCGACAACCGGCTGATCCTCACCGCCCCTCAGGTCCGCGACCGGGTAGAGCAGGCCATTGCCGACACTGTCCGCCGGGAATATCCGCAGGCCGAGATACTCATGGGCACCTCCACGGCCGGCATCGCCCACGCCGCCATCGCCGGCCACATTCTGGGCATGCCCATGGGGTATGTGCGCTCCGGTGCCAAGGACCACGGCCGTCAGAATCAGATCGAAGGCCGGCTGGAGCCCGGCCAGAAGGTGGTGGTCATCGAGGATCTCATCTCCACCGCGGGCAGCGTACTGGAGGTGGTGGAGGTCCTGCGTCAGGCCGGGGCCGACGTACTGGGCGTGGTGAGCATCTTCACCTACGGCATGAAAAAGGGTCTGGATCGGCTGGCCGCAGCAGCTGTAAAGAATATCAGCCTGACAGACTTCGACACCATCGCGCAGGCCGCAGCGCAGGAGGGCTACATCGCTGAGGCCGATGTGAAGCGCCTGCTGGCCTTCCGCAATAATCCTTCTGATGAGAGCTGGATCGGAGCGTGACCCCATGAAGCACCTCACCGACATTCTGGACCTGTCTGTGTCCGAGCTGGACCAGCTCATTTCCCGGGCGGAGGACATCTCCGCCCTCCCGGAGCAGTACGCCGATGCTCTGCGTCACAAGACGCTGGCCACCCTCTTTTTTGAGCCCTCCACCCGTACCCGGCTGAGCTTTGAGTCCGCCATGCTCTCACTTGGCGGCAATGTCATCGGCTTCTCCGACGCCAACTCGTCCTCTTCCGCCAAAGGCGAGAGCCTTGCCGACACCATCGAGGTGGTGTCCGGCTACGCCGACATCATCGCCATGCGGCATCCCCGGGAGGGCGCGCCCTACATCGCCTGTGCCCACTCCGCCGTGCCCGTCATCAACGCCGGTGACGGCGGCCACCTCCACCCCACCCAGACGCTGGCCGACCTGCTGACCATCAAGCGGGATCTGGGCCGTCTGGACGGCCTGACCGTGGGCCTCTGCGGCGATCTGAAGTACGGCCGCACGGTCCACTCCCTCATCGCCGCCATGTCCCGCTATCCAGGCACCAGGTTCATCCTTATCTCTCCGGAGGAGCTGGCTCTGCCAGAGTACGTCAAGGAGCGGTACATCACCTCCCTGGGCATCCAGTACGCGGAGTGCCGCGCGCTGGAGGATAAAATGGGCGAGTTGGACATCCTCTACATGACCCGCGTCCAGAAGGAGCGCTTTCAGGATGCCGCCGCCTATGAGCGGCTGAAGGACAGCTGCATCCTCACCCCGGAAAAGCTGACCACCGCAAAGGAGCGCATGATCGTCATGCACCCCCTGCCTCGGGTCAACGAAATCTCCCCCGCCGTGGACAGCGACCCCCGGGCCTGCTACTTTGCCCAGACCCGCAACGGTAAATTGATGCGCATGGCCCTTATCCTGAAGCTGCTGGAGGAGAAAGATACCCCCTCCCCTGCGCTGGATAAGGGGCCGGAGGTGCCCGCTGCCTGTGCCTGCGGCAATCCCCACTGTATCACCGCGTGGGAACGGGAGCTGGCCCCCCGCTTCTACCAGGACCCGGAGGGGCTCACCCGCTGCTTCTACTGCGACCACGCAGCAGAATAAAAAAGCTCCCCTGCCTCACAGAGGCAGGGGAGCTTTTTATTTTATCCTTCAGGCCAGCTTCACGCAGTGGAATACTTTTTTGCCCTTCTTGATGATAACGCCGTCCCCGGCAAAGACAGCCCGCTCAAACTGGACAGTGGGGTCGGCCATCTTCTCTTCCTCCATAGACACACCGCCCTGCTGAATCAGCCGGCGGGCCTCGCCATTGGAGGCTGCCAGACCACACTTCACCAGCAGAGATAGGGCGCCGATCTTGCCGTCGGTAAAGTCGCCGTCAACCAGCTCAGTGGTGGGCATGCTGCTCTTATCACCGCCTGTGGAAAACAGGGCCTTGGCCGCGGACTGGGCCTTCTCGGCCTCCTCCTCGCCATGAACCAGCTTGGTCAGCTCATAGGCCAGAATCTCCTTGGCGGTGTTCAGCTGGATGCCCTGCCACTTGTCCATCTCGTCGATCTGCTCAAGAGGCAGGAAGGTAAGCATGCGAATGCACTTCAAAACATCGCTGTCGCCCACGTTGCGCCAGTACTGGTAGAAATCGTAGGGAGAGGTCTTGTTCGGGTCGAGCCAGACGGCATTGCCCGCGGTCTTGCCCATCTTGTGGCCCTGCGAGTCGGTCAGCAGCGTGATGGTCATCGCGTGTGCGTCCTTGCCAAGCTTGCGGCGGATCAGTTCCGTGCCGCCGAGCATGTTGGACCACTGGTCGTCGCCGCCGAACTGCATGTTGCAGCCGTAGTGCTGGAAGAGGTGGTAGAAGTCGTAGGACTGCATGATCATGTAGTTGAATTCAAGGAAGGAAAGCCCCTTCTCCATGCGCTGCTCATAGCACTTGGCACGCAGCATATTGTTCACAGAGAAGCACGCGCCCACCTCGCGCAGCAGCTCAATATAGTTGAGATTCAGCAGCCAGTCGGCGTTGTTGACCATGATGGCCTTGCCCTCGCCGAAGTCGATAAAACGCTCCATCTGGCGCTTGAAGCACTCGGCGTTGTGGTCGATGTCCTCTTTGGTGAGCATCTTGCGCATGTCCGTGCGGCCCGAGGGGTCGCCGACCATGGTGGTGCCGCCGCCGATGAGCGCGACGGGCTGGTTGCCCGCCATCTGGAGTCGCTTCATCAGCGTCAATGCCATAAAGTGGCCGGCCGTCAGGCTGTCGGCCGTGCAGTCAAAGCCAATGTAAAAGGTCGCCTTACCGTTGTTCACCAGTTCCCGGATCTGTTCCTCGTCCGTCACCTGAGCGATCAGGCCGCGAGCCTGCAGTTCTTCATAAATTCCCATTTTGCGTTCCTCACTTTTTTCAATTTAGCGCGGTCAGAAGCACAAAAAACGCCCTCTGTCCCGCAGGACAGAGGGCGTTGAAACGCGGTACCACCTCTGTTCACCGCGCCCTCACGGGCACAGCCTCAGAGAGTCTTTCGACTCAGGCGCAGTATCGGGCGCAGCCCGTCCGGCCCTACTTGGTCTCCCGTTCAAGCGGCTGCTCCGAGGGGTATTCGCAGGGGCTCCTCTCCCCCTCGCACCGGCCGGGGGTTCTCTGGGCAGGAGTGATCCTGTTACTCTTCCTCATCTCAGCATTGTGGGTATCATAGCACAGGCCCGCGGCCTTGTCAAGGCAGTAATCCGAAATGCCGCAGAGCCTTGGACACACCGCCGCGGTCCACCGCATCGGTGACATAGTCCGCCGCGGCCTTGATCTGTTCGCCGCCGTTTCCCATGGCCACGCCAATGCCTGCCAGCGCGAGCATCCCGCGGTCATTGTCGCCATCGCCAAAGGCGATGACCTCCTCCCGCTTCAGGTCAAACCGCTCCAGCGTGGCCCGGATACCGTCCGCCTTGCCGCCGTCATTGGGGATGATGTCCACTGCGCGGGAATGCCAACGGGTGGCGAGGCAGTGGGGCATTTCGGCAAGGAACATCCGCTCCTCCCCCGCCGGGACAAAGGGTACGAACTGATAGGTGTCCTCCTCCAGCGCCGCCTCATGCTCCCGCACCGGATAGACCGGGGTATGTATCTCCTGAAAGAGCGAGCGCAGGCTCTCGTCCATACGGGTAAGGAAATTGCCCCTTTCGGTCTCCAGCACCGCAATGATCTCCGGGTGCTCCCGCAGAACGCGGAATGCCGCCTCAAGGTCGCCGCGGGGGATCGTCACGTTGCGGTAGAGCCCCTGCCCGTCAAAGCAGCGGTGTCCGTTCAGCGTCAGATAGGCGTCAAACGTGACGTCCCGGAGCATTCCGGTGTTGTCCAGATCCTGCTTGCTGCGGCCGGTGGCCAGAAACAGCTTGACACCGCTGGCCTTCAGTGCCAGCAGGTCTGTCCGCAGCTCTTCCGGGAGCAGATCCCCTCCGAAGGGGATCAAGGTCCCGTCTACATCAAAAAAAGCGCCTTTGATCATATGCTCTCGCCGATCTCTTTCTTGAAAGTTTCCGCTTCCCGCAGGAGTTCCTCCGCACTGTCCAGCATGGTCTTGGTCACCGCTGCGCCGCCGCTGAGTCTGGCCAGCTCATCCCGCCTGCGCTCGCGGCTCAGACGTTCCACCCGGGTAAAGGTGCGGCCGTCAGCCTCTCCCTTCTCCACGGAGAAGTGTACATCGCCCATGGCTGCGATCTGGGGCAGATGGGTCACACACAGGACCTGCTTGCTCCGGGCCACCTGACATAGCTTACGGGCCACCTTGCCCGCCGCCCGGCCGGACACTCCGGTGTCCACCTCGTCGAACACCAGGGTAGTCACCTGGTCGTTCTCTGCCAGCACATTTTTCAGCGCCAGCATAATGCGGGCCAGCTCACCGCCGGAGGCCACCTTGTCAATGGGCTTCAGCGCTTCGCCCAGGTTAGCCGACATGAGGAAGCGCACCGCGTCCATACCGGTGGCATCCAAGCCGTCCCGGCAGTCCTTAGGGGAAAACTCCACCTCAAATCGGACCCGCGGCATATCCAGCTCCGCCAGCTCTGCCCCGATCCGGGCGGACAACTTCTCAGCCGCGGTGCGTCGTTCTCTGGTAAGTATCTCTCCTTTACTGCTTGCTGTTTTCAAGGCTTTCTCGAGTTTTCGTTCCAGCTGCTCTATCCGCACATCGGAGAACTGAATCTCATCCAGCTCCCGCCGGCAGCGTTCCAGATAGTCCAGCATTTCTTCCACTGTGCCGCCGTATTTTTTCTTCAGCCGATGAAGGCGGTCCAGCCGTTCCTCCAGCTCATCCAGCTCGCCGGGGTAAAACTCCAACGTATCCTGCACGTCGCGCACCTGCTCGGCCAGATCATCGGCAGAGCAGCGTAGCTCTTCCGCCAGTGCAGCCAGCCGGGCCAGATCTTCGCTGTACCGGCCGCCCTGCGCCAATGCCTCCTGCGCCGCGGCCAGAAGAGATACCGCGCCATCGCTGTCGTCTCCGCCGGTGAGGGCCCTGCGGGCCTCCTCCATGGCGGAGGTCAGCCGCTCCGCATTGCGCAGGAGCCCCCGCCGGGCAGTCAGCTCTTCCTCCTCACCGCTCTGGAGCCCGGCCGTCTCCAGCTCGTTGATCTGGTAGGTCAGCGTGTCCATTCTGCGGGCCTTCTCCGCCTCGTCCATCTGACCGGCGTCCAGCTCCTGCCGGAGGCTCCGGACCTCGCCAAATGCGGCGGCATAGTCCGCCCGAACTGCCTCCAGCCCGCCAAAGCTGTCCAGATAGTCCAGATGACGCTCCTCGTCCAGCAGCTGCTGGCCATCGTGTTGGCCGTGGATATTCAACAGGCGGCAGCCCAAATCCTTCAGCTGGCTCACCAGAAGGGGACGTCCGTTCACCCGGCATGTATTCTTGCCGTCGGCCAGAATCACACGCTCCAACAGCAGTTCGCCATTTTCATCCGGAGCGATCCCCTGCTCCTCAAACCAATCCAGCGCCGGCAGATCCCGGAACACAGCGGACACCCGGGCCGACTTGGCCCCGGTTCGGATCAGGTCCCGGCTGGTACGCTCCCCGGTGATGGCTCCGATTGCATCGATCACGATGGATTTGCCCGCACCGGTCTCACCGGTGAGCACGTTAAAGCCCCGGTCAAAAGAAATGTCCGCCTCTGAGATCACGGCGACATTTTCAATATGCAGCAAAACGAGCATAGGCCGCACCTCAGTCCAGCATGGATTTCAGCTCCCGGCAGAACTCCTCCGCCACCTGATTGTTACGCATGATCAGGATCACGGTATCGTCCCCCGCCAGAGAGCCCACGAAGCCCTCGATCTCCATGCCGTCCAGCGCCGCACCGGCGGCCTGTGCCAAGCCGGTGACGGTCTTGACGACTACGATATTCTGGGCCACGTCAAAGGAGGTAACACCCTCCTTGAAAATATTGCGCAGGCGGCCATTGAAGCTGTGGTGGGGCTGAGCGGCAGGGGCGGCCACATAACGGCTCACCCCGCGCTCAGAGGGCTGCTTGATGAGGTTCAGCGCCTTGATGTCCCGGGAAATGGTGGCCTGAGTGGCCTTGATGCCCACTCCCTCCAGAGCCGCCATCATCTGCTCCTGCGTCTCGATGTCCTGCTGAGCGATCAGCCGCAGGATCTCCTCCTGACGTTTGGACTTCATACACTCACGCCTTTCCGAGTTTTTTGTTGATCTGCTCATAGAAGCTGCGGCCGGTAAGCCGCACCAGCCGGGTGACCTGCCGGGACTTGCGGCACTCCACCAGATCGCCGGGCTGGATGCGAAATGCCTTGCCCCCGTCCACTGACAGATAGGCGGTCTTACGGCTGTCCCGGGCAATGCGCACCCCCACGGTCCTCCGGCTGTCCAGTACAAAGGGCTTAACGTTGAGAGAGTGGGCGCACACCGGGGTCAGAATGGTGTTCTCCGAAGTAGGCTCTACGATGGGGCCCCCGGCCGCCATGGAATAGGCGGTGGACCCGGTCGGCGTGGCCACAATAACTCCGTCACCGGAAAACGAGGCGATCAGCGCGCCGTCCGCCATGATCTCCAGATCCAGCATCCGCGCCACCGCACCCTTTACGATGACCGCGTCATTAAGGGCCGTCTCGGTAAACACGGTCTTCCCTTCCCGGCGCACCCGGATGTCCAGCATCATCCGGGGCTCGATCATAAGTTTTTTCTCCTTCAATC
The DNA here is from genome assembly GCA_934667095.1 of uncultured Oscillospiraceae bacterium. Taxonomy (GTDB): domain Bacteria; phylum Bacillota; class Clostridia; order Oscillospirales; family Oscillospiraceae; genus Enterenecus. Next base: position 35,502 of record CAKULE010000018.1, read on the forward strand.
CGCTCAGAAGGTGGAGCTGGTCCCGCTCCAGCTCGGCCATAAAGCCCACGCTGCCCAGATTGACCCCTAGAATGGGGACCTGCCGGGGGCTGGCATCATGGGCAGCATGCAGGATAGTACCATCGCCACCGAAACAGATCAGCAGGTCCGCCCGCTCCAGCTCCCGGTTCAGGCGTTTGAGCCGGACCTTGCCATTGATTGCCGCCTGCGTGGCCTCATCCGCCTCGAAGGGCAGGCACATGGACACCTCGACGCCGTCCGCTTCCAAAATACGCCTGACCTCCAGCGCGGCGGTCAGGTTCTTATCCCGATAGGGGTTGGGGCTCAGCACGACCTTCATCGGGCGCCCCCTTCCAGCTCTCCGTGAGAGCATTCCACCAGCGCGGCCAGATCGCCATACTCCGCCTCGCCGGGTTCCGCAGAGAGATAGCCTAGGTATTCAATATTTCCCTCTGGTCCACGAATCGGTGAGAAGTCAATTCCCTTTACAGTAAATCCCGCATCGGCGGCATGGGTCAAGAAGTTCTCCAGCACCTCTAGATGAACGGCCGGGTCCCGCACAACGCCCTTTTTACCCACCTTCTCCTTACCGGCCTCAAACTGCGGCTTGATGAGCACCGCCGCCTGACCGTCCGGCTTCATGCGGCCCCGAAGGGCGGGCAAGATGAGCTTCAGCGATATAAAAGAGACGTCCACCGAGGCAAAATCCAGCAGCTCCGGAATCTCCTTTTCCGAGAGATAGCGGGCGTTGGTGCGCTCCAGACACACCACGCGAGGGTCCTCCCGAAGGGACCACGCCAGTTGGCCATAGCCCACATCCACTGCATACACCCGCACAGCCCCGTTCTGGAGCATGCAGTCGGTAAAGCCGCCGGTGGAGGCTCCGATATCCGCGGCCACCTTACCCTCCAGCGTGATGGGAAAGCACTTCATGGCCTTTTCCAGCTTGAGACCGCCCCGGCTCACATAACGGAGGGTCTGTCCCCGGACAGTCAGCACAACAGTCTCATCCAACGTCATGCCCGCCTTATCGCAGCGGCGGTCCCCACAGAAGACCTGTCCGGCCATGATGATGGCCTGCGCCTTCTGCCGGCTCTCGGCCAGTCCCTGCTCTACCAGCAGTACATCCAGTCTCTGTTTAGCCACGGCTCATCATCTCCATTGCTTTTTTTGCCAAAGACGCCCCGTCAATGCCGCACAGCGCACGGAGCTGCGCCACAGTGCCCTGAGGCACAAATCTGTTCCCGAGGTTGGCCAGTGCCACCCGGATCGCTGTATTCCCGCCCAATAGGAGCCCTGAGGCGATCTCTCTGCCCACACAATTGGCGTCCACGCACTCCTCTGCCACCAGCAGGCGGCCGGTCTGCCCGGCGCTGGCCGCGATTTGTTCCAGATCCAGCGGCGCAATGCTGTTGAGCTTGAGCACCTGCGCGCTGACTTCCTTCTGCTCCAGCAGGCGGGCGGCCTCCAGCACCTCGTTGACCATCGTGCCATAGGCGGCCAATGTTACGTCTGTGCCTTCACGGAGTACGAACGCCCCGTCCACACGGGAGAGGCCCTGATAGGCCCCTTCCCCGCCTCTGGGGTAGCGCACCGCCACCGGGCCGCGCAGCTCCAGCACCGCATGGCGGAGCATGGCGCGCAGCTCTGCAAAGCTGGCGGGACAGAGCACGCTCATCCCCGGCACGGTACGTAGATAGCCCACATCAAACACGCCGTGGTGGGTCTCGCCGTCCTCGCCTACGAGGCCCGCTCTGTCCACGCCGAAGACCACATGGAGCCCCTGAATCCCCACATCGTGAATCAGCATGTCATAGGACCGCTGGAGGAAGGAGGAATACACCGCAAAAACCGGCAGCGCCCGCTGCTTGGCCATGCCGGCGGCCATAGCCGCCGCATGCTCCTCGGCAATACCCACGTCGAAAAACCGGTCAGGATAGTAGGCGGCAAAGCAGTCCAGCCCGGTGCCGGACTGCATGGCCGCCGTGATGGTGCACAGTTCCTCCCGCTCCTCCGCCAGCTCACACATCGTCTCGCCAAACACCGCAGAAAAGCTCTTGCTTCCGGAGGACAAGGCCTTGCCTGTCTCCCGGTCAAAGGGCCCGATGCCGTGGAAACGGTCGGGCTCCTGTTCTGCCGGGAGGTAGCCCTTGCCCTTTACCGTCTTCACATGGAGGACCACCGGGCTCTCCAGCTCCACCGCATAGCGCAGAAGGCGGGTAAGCTGCTTGACGTCATGGCCATCCACCGGCCCCAGATAGGTAAAGCCCATGTCCTCAAACATACTGCCGGAGAGCAGGGCGTCCTTGATGATCTTCTTGACCCGATGAGTCACCTTATAGAGGCCCCGGCCCAGCGCGCCATGACTGGTGACACGGCGATAAACCTTTTTCAGCTCCAGATACTGGGGCTTCAGCCGCTGGCTGGCCAGATGTGCAGCCACGCCTCCCACGTTCTTTGTAATGGACATCCCGTTGTCATTGAGGATGACCACCAGCGGCTCCCCGCTCTGTCCGGCGTTGGACAGGCCCTCATAGGCCAGGCCGCCGGTCATGGCGCCGTCTCCCAGCAGGGTCAGCACCCGGTAATTCTCGTGATTGATGGAGCGGGCCCGGGCCATGCCCAGTGCCACAGAGACGCCGTTGGAGGCATGCCCTGCAATAAAGGCGTCCGCCCGGTGCTCGTTTGGCTTCGGAAATCCGGACAGTCCTCCCAACTGCCGCAGCGTGTTCATCAGCGCACCCCGGCCAGTCAGGTATTTGTGGGCATAGCACTGGTGGCCCACATCAAACACCAGCCTGTCCACGTTCAGATCATAGACCCGGTGGATGGCGACAGTGAGCTCCACCACACCCAAGCTGGAGGCTAGATGTCCGCCGGTGCGGGAGACGCTGTCGATGATCCGCTCCCGCAGCTCGTCGCAGAGCTGCTTGGCCTGCTGGTCTGTGATCTCATCCAACTGTTCCGGTATCAGCACAGGTCTCCCTCCTCTCTTCTTCGAACGTGTTCAATTTCTGCGCCCCGCCAGCTCATCCGCCAAGCGGCACAGGAACGCGGAATCCGGGAACAGCCCGGTCAGGGCCGCCTTGGCAGCCGCAGTATGCTCCTCCACCAGACGGGCACACTTTTCGTGGCCGTACAGGGTGGCAAATGTAGTCTTCTGATTTGCGGCGTCAGAGCCCACCGGCTTGCCCAGTTCCTCCGTTGTGGATTCCTGATCCAGCATGTCGTCCCGGATCTGGAAAGCCATACCCAGCTCGCTGGCATAGCGCGCTGCGCTCTCGATCTGCTCCGCCGTGGCGGGCACTGGGGAGGCCGTCAGCCCCAGCAGGCAGGCCGCCTTCAGCAAGGCCGAGGTCTTCCACAGGTGGATCCGGGTGAGGTCGGCCTCGGCAAGGGGCTTGCCCTCCCCCGCAATGTCCAGATACTGCCCAGCGCAGATGCCGCTGACAGCCCCCGCCGCCTCCGCCAGAATGGCGCAGGCCCGACCGCCGGAACCAATGGCCGCCCGCTTCGATCCCGCCAGACGGCAGAATGCCTCCGCCTGAAGGGCATCCCCTGCCAGCACGGCGTAGCACTCGCCGTATACCTTATGGCAGGTGGGCTTGCCCCGGCGCAGGTCGTCGTTGTCCATGCAGGGCAGGTCATCGTGGATGAGGGAATAGGTGTGAAGCATTTCTACTCCACAGGCATAGTCCAGTGCGGGATCCATGGCTCCGCACAGGGCCTGACAAAATTTCAGCGTCAATATCGGCCGGATACGTTTGCCGCCGGCCAGCAGGCTGTACCGCATGGCGTCCAGCAGCTCCCGCTGCGGTACGTCGCCGGTGAAGGCCTGTCCCAGTTCATACTCCACCAGCAGGTGAGCCTGTTCGTATTCTTCCGTATAGGTCATTTATTGATCCTCTCCCCAGTCAAAGGCGGTCTCCTCGCCGGTCTGGGTATTCAGCAGAATATCCACCTTCTGCTCCGCCTGATCCAGAAGTGCGTTGCAGCTGTCGGCCAGCTTGGCACCCTCTTCAAAGAGCTTGAGAGATTCGTCCAATCCGCACTCCCCCTGCTCCAGCTTCTTCACAATCTCTTCCAGCCGAGCCAGAGACTGCTCAAAGGACTGTTTCTTCACCGCCATGTCCGCTCCTCCTTTTTCTCGATCTGACAGTAGAACACACCGTCAGACACCATCACATCCAGATGATCCCCAGGCTCCGCCCCGCAGACCGAGGCCAGCACCTGATCCCCCTTCCGGGCGATGGCGTAGCCCCGGCCCAAAACCTTCAGCGGGCTCATAGCGTCCAAACCTGCACTGAGCCCGGCCAGCGCGGTCCGGCAGGCCTTGAGCTGGCGGTCCAGCGCCATGGCCAGCCGCCGCTGGACGCTGTCCAGCAGGAGCCGCCGGTCTTGAATGGGTGCCCGCATATCCCGGAGCATCCTGCTCTGCCGCAGCCGGTCCAGCTCCCGCCGGGCCCCCGACAGCCGGGCCTGCTCAGCTGCGGCCAGACGGCGGCGCAGATGCTCGATGCGGGCACGCATGTCCACCTGATCAGGCACAGCCAGCTCCGCCGCATTGGAGGGCGTGGCCGCCCGCAGGTCTGCCACATAGTCGGAGATACTCACGTCCGGTTCGTGCCCCACGGCAGAGATCACCGGGATGTTGGACACGGCAATGGCCCGGGCCACGCACTCCTCGTTGAAGGCCCACAGGTCCTCCCGGGAGCCGCCGCCCCGGCCCGTAATAATGAGATCGATATCCGCCCGGTTGTTGAGGGTATGGATGGCGGCGGCGATCTCCTCCGCAGCCCCATCGCCCTGAACCCGCACCGGCGTCACCAGCACCCCGGCCATGGGCCAGCGAGCCCCTAAAATCCGGATCATATCCCGCACGGCAGCCCCGGCAGGCGAGGTCACCAACGCGATTCGCTTGGGGAACGCAGGCAGGGCCTGCTTGCGGGCGGGATCGAACAGGCCCTCCTGCTCCAGCCGGAGGCGCAGCTGCTCAAAGGCCTGATCCAGCGCCCCCTGCCCATCGGGAAAAAGCTCGGTGCAATAAAGCTGATACTGCCCGTCCCGGGGAAAGACGGACACACGGCCAAGGGCGATGACGCTCATGCCATTGGCCGGGCGGAAGCGCAGCCGGGCCGCATCCCCCCGGAAGAGGACGCAGCGGATGGCGCTCTGGGCGTCCTTCAGGGAGAAATAGTGGTGCCCAGAGGGGTAGCATTTATAGTTGGATATCTCGCCCCGCACCAGCAGGCCGGACAGCAAATCATCTCCGTCCATCAACTGCTTTACATGGCCATTGACCTGAGAGACGGAATAGACGGGAAAGCGCCCGGTCTCCATCACACTTCCCCCCGTTCCACCGCCCGATGGGTGAGGATAGCGACGCCGAGGGCGTTGTCAGTGGAATACTTCGCCGGGGCAAAGATGGTGCCCAGCGGCTCCAGCCGGCGGCGCAGAAGCGTGTTGGAGGCCACCCCACCGGAGCAGAGCACCGGCAGGTCGCCGTAGGTCTCCTTGGCCCACTGGGTGGTGCGCTCCAAGACGGAGGCCAGCGTCTCAAAGGTGTAGCGGGCCACGTCCGCCGGGGCGGCTCCCCCCTGCGCCATGGCTCCGATCTTGTTCTCCATGCCGGACAGGGAGAACTTCCCCTCCGACGTTTTCACTGTAAAGTGTTTTTCCTGTTCAGACTCCATGCTCATGGCATCCATGGCCTTTCCCGCCGGGAAGCCCATGCCCAGGGAGACGCCGATCCGGTCCACCAGCTGGCCGGCAGAGATGTCCGTGGTTCCGCCGATGAGATGGGCATGTACCATGCAGCCCTCGGGCTCCACATAGAGCAGTTCCGTAGTCCCGCCGGACAGGTGCCACGCCAGATGGGGCCTGTCCATCAGGTCCTCCCGTCCCGCGGACCACGCCGCGGCAGCGATGTGTCCCTGCTGATGGGAGCAGGCCACAAAAGGCACTCCAAGGGCAGCGGCCAGACTGCGGCCCTGCCCCTCTCCCACCAGAAAGCAGGGCATGTAGGACCCCTCCACCTCCCGGGGACGGGTGGAGGCTCCCACGGCCCGGATGGAACCGATCAGTCCATCATCGCGCAGCTGCTCCATCATCAGGTGCAGGCGCTTCACGTGCTGGAACAGCGCCTCGCTCTGCCGCAGACCCAAAGAGCCGGGCTCCACAGTGAGCAGCTTGCCCCGGTTCTCGCCGGCGAGCCCGTCAAACACGGCGGCGGAGGTGGTGTAGTTGCTGGTGTCAAAGCCCAGACACAGTCCGTCCATGGCTCACTCCTGCTCCGGGAATTCCGCCCGTACAAAGGCACCCAGAATCCCATTGATGAACTTCACCACATCATCGTCCACGTACCGCTTGGAGATCTCCACCGCCTCGTTGATGGCAGCCTTGTTGGGCACATCCGGACGGTAGAGGATCTCGTACATGGCCTGCCGCATGATGGCGGCGGCCACCCGGTCGATACGGGAGAACTTCCAGCCCTTTGCGTACTTCTCGATATAGCCGTCCAGCTCGGCACCGTGGTCGGCGGTGCCGCGAACCAGCGCAGTGACGTAGGCGAGCTGCTCCTCCCCGGGGAACTCGCCGTACAGCCGGGGCTCCTCCGCCGCACGGACGGCAAAAGCCTCCGGCGTGAGTTCCCGTGCCAGCAGGTCGTCTACCTTCACGTCAGAAAAGGCCAGTTCAAAAGTGAGGTGCATGGCCACCTCACGGGCGGTATTTCTGGTCATCATATCTGTTCATCCTTTCACGGCGCACAGCGCCGGTTCATTCGGAAAAGGGGCAGGCCGCCCCTATTTTGAATATACAGTATATTATACACTGTCTGCAGGAAAAAGGGAACCCTATTTCGCAATTTTGTCCGGGTAAACATGCGCAAAAACAGAGCCGGGACAGCTCCCGGCTCTGTTTCAGTTTCTACTCACTTGGAAAAGGCCACGCCAGCCACCGTGACGTTCACATCAGCTACGCGCAGGCCGCTGGTGTTCTCCAGCGCGCTCTTGACTGCATCCTGCACTGCGGCAGCCACATCGGGCACCACATATCCATACTGCACCAGCACAGCGATGCTCACCGTGACCTCGTCCCCGGCCACGCTCAGGTGGACCCCTTTGGAGAGTGCCTTGCGCCCGGCGCGGGCGGCCATATTGCTGCTGAGGCCAGAGCCCAGCGCACCGACGCCTTCCACCTCAAGAGCCGCTGCGCCGGCAAGGGCGGCCAGCACCTCCTCCGAGATATTGATGTTGCCCAGTTCCTCCTGACGGGAGATGTACTCCTTGCTCTCGGACACGGGCCTCACGCTCCTTTCGATTCGAAAAATCGAAGTTATTATACCACCATGAGCGTGATAATTCAATCCCTATTTGCCCGTCAGGGCTCCGCCTCGATGATCTTGATGCGCTGGGCGGAAAGGCCGGTCTCCTCCTGCACGATCTCCATGATCTTGGCGATGTCGGTCTCGCTCAGACCGCCCTCCGTGGCGGACACCACCACGCTGACACTGCCGTCACCGATGAAGCAGACGCAGTCCCCATAGCCCTTGGCCGTCACCAGATTTTCCACCTGTGCCTCCGACATGGTGCAGGCCGCCATGGCCTGAATGGAGGCGTTGGCCTCATCTACCATGGCCTGATCCGCCTTTTCGTCGGCCGCCGCCTTCTGGAGCAGCTCCAGCGCGCTGTCCCGGGCCTGCTGGCGGTTGAGCCGGGCAGAGGCAAAGTAGCCCGTGCCGGTCCTGACATCTGTTGGGTCGCTCCCATCCTGCACGTCTGCTCCGTCCTCCGTGCCGCTGACCAGCGTGCTCTGCCCCAGCAGCTTCCCTGTGTCCCCCTTATTCCCGTCCGTCTGGGTGGACTGGTGGTTGTAGGACCAGTTGAGATACACCGCCGCCCCCACGAACACCACGATGGCCACGACCACCGCGTTGCGTTTCCATACCTTCATATTCCTTCGCCCTCCATTTTATAGAATTTCAGGAACCCTTACAAACCGTGATGCGGTCAGAGCCCAGCCCGGTGAGGGCCGCCACCGCCTGCGTGAGCAGCAGTTTCACCTGCGGGTCATCCCCGCCCCGGCACACCACCAGTGCCCCCTGAAAAGTTGGGTAGTTCTGGCTGAGCAGGACAGTCTCTTCCCCAGAGCCAGTGGAGAGAATCACTGTTTTGGTGGTGCTCTGGGCGTCGCCATCAGCGCGGGAGGCCGTGACATCTTGCGCCAGCACCCGCTCCATGCCGCTGCGCACCGTCAGCACCACCGACACCTGCCCCGCCCCGTCCACCTTGGAGAGCACTTGACCGAGCTTCTCCTCCAGTGCCTCTACGGAGAAGTCCTCCTCTGTGCCGCTCACAGAGGAGGACTCACTCTTTCTGTCGTCTCCCGTGGGCAGAAGAAGCAGCACGACCCCCGCCGCAATGATCAGCAGCACGAACCTATATTTTTTAAGAAATTCCATCACTTTCCCAGCGGGTAATCTGATGTTCATGGCTCCGTCCTCTCAAATCTTACACAGTCCGGGTCGAGCCCGAGGTCGCGTGTCAACAGTGCCGCAAGCTCCGACTGCTGTTCTGCGGTCCACGTCCCCCGAAGCACCGCCGAAGCCGGCAGCGGCATTCCCTCCGCCGTCTGCACCACCGTCACCTCCGCCGTGCAGGATGCGCCAAGCTCTGCCGCCTTGTCCGAAATATATGCGGCAGTCTTCTCCGCTATGATAGTCTCATAGAGAAAATCGTTCCCACGCTCCAGCGCCGCGGTGTACTGCCCGCCGGCCGAGGACAATTCTGCCGGCCAGCTCTCCAAGGCAGTCAGATCGAGCTGCAAGACAGGGCTCACCGCAGCCAGCACCATCACCAGCCCTCCGGCCAGACGGCATATTTTCCGCATGCGTCCCTCCGGGATCAGGCTCTCTGCCAACGCCATGACCATCGCCGCGCAGGTCATGCCCAGCAGCCAGCTTTTCACAAGGCTCATCATGCCGCCACCGCCGTGGCAGAGGATACCAGCGACACCAGCAGGAGCAGGCAGCAGGCCCCGGTCATGCCCATGAGCAGGCCGAAAGCACCGCCGATCTGATCCACCAGCGCAGCGATGCGGGGCGGAGCCACCGCCGCCGACACCGCTGACACCAGCTTGTACATCAGATAATGGGCCGCCAGCCGCAACAGCGGCAGCAGGCAGATTCCCAACACCGTGACCATTCCAAACACCCCTATCGTCCCCTTCAGAATACCTGCCGAGGCAAGGATCGTATCCGCCGCATCCGACAGGATACCGCCCACCACCGGGATCGCTCCGGAGATCGCAAATTTGGTCGCCTTCACCGCTGCGGCATCCGCCGTGCCGGACACCACGCCGCTCACCGTCAGATACCCCACGAAGCCCAGCATCACCGCCGTCAGCAAGGTGGTCACCGTCCACTTGAGCAGGGCCGCGATGCGCTTCAGGCCCTCATTCACCAGCGCTGCCTGCGCCACACAGGCGGCCAGGTAGCCATAAAGCAGCGGCACCAGCAGCCCGTTGATGAGGTTTACCAGCAGCCCGGAAAACAGCGTTGCCGCCGCCTGACGCACCGCCGCCCCCGTCACTGCGCCGGTGGCCGCTGTCACCGCCGCCACGGCGGGAAAGAGCACGTTGGAGAAAGACGTCATGCTCTCGATGGCTTTGCGGCCCAAGCCCAGCATGGCGTTCACATCAGCGGCCGCCACCATGGCCACCGCCAGCGTGCCCACCAATGTCACCGCCTGGATGCGTCCGCCTCCCATCGTGTCGTACACCGTCTCCGCAAAGCCGCACAGCAGCAGGATGATGGTCAGCAGCACGCCGGAACGCACCGCGCTGCGCAGAATACCGCCAGCCTCTCCCTTTCCCTGCTGCAGAAGCCTGTCCAGCCCTTCGTCCAACGTCTCTCCGTACCGGGCGGTCCCACCGCTGTTTTTTGCCGCCCGTTCCAGCCCTTCAATGTCCAGCGCCTGTTCCTGCTCCGCCGCAGCCTCCTCCGGGGTGAGGGCCAACGCCGGCGGAGCAAGCCAGATCAGCAGCACCAGCGGCAGCAGCAGCCACAGACGGCGGGCAGTCATAGCAGATCCCCCATCAGCTTCAGTACCGCCGTCATCAACGGAAGTACGCACAGCAGCGCCAGTGCCGCTCCGGCGGTCTCCACTGTGGCCGCCAGCGCCCCCTCCTGCGCATCCCGGCAGAAGTCCGCCCCCAGCCGGGTCACTACGGAAATCCCCGTCACCTTGAGCACCGGGGCGATGACGCCGGGCTTGAGCCCCCCGGCGTCCGCCAGCTCGTCCAAAAAGGCCACCACCGTGCCCAGTGCCCCCGAGCAGTAGGCCAGAATCATGACCCCTGCACACATGGACAGCAGCAAAGCCAGCTCCGGCACCTGCTTTCGCACCACGATGGCGCACACCGCAGCAATCATCCCTGCGGCGGCCACCTTCATCACCTCGCTCATAGGTCGAACAGGGTCTTAACCGTGTCAAACAGACCGCTGATCTCTCTCACCACGATCATCAGCACCACCACCAGCGCCACCAGCGTGGTCATGGTCGCCATCTCGTCCCGTCCGGAGCGGGTCAGCACCTGATTGAGCACCGACACCAGAATCCCCACTGCAGCGATTTTAAAGATGAGGTCTACATTCATGGAACTTCCTCCTAAATGAGCAGTATCAGTAAAAATGCCCCGGCTGTAAGGCTCAGGGCTCCATACACCCGTCCGGACTGCTTCCGCCGTGCCGCCGCCTCGGCCTGGAGGCAGTCCAGCCGTTCCGCCGCTTCCCGGAGCGCCGCGCTTTGGGTCCCACCGTCGTAACGGCCCAGCACACCGCCCAGCACGGTCAGCACCGCTCTGTCCTGCGGCTCCAGCCGAAGCCCGGCCCCGTCCAGTGCGCCGTCCCAGCAATCCCGGAAGCACCTGCCGTCCAGCCGCATCGCGCTCTCTGCCGCACAGTGGAAAAATACTCCCGCCCGATCGCCCGCAGCATCCGCCGCTGCGGTCAGCAGCTCAGGTAGCGGAGCCAGCCGATAGTCCAGCTCGCGGACCATCTGCTCTAGTCCTGCAGCCAAGCCCGCCAAATCGCCGACCCGCTGGTCCAGCCCGTTTACCACCAGCAGCCCCAGCATGGCCGAGCCCGCCGCGATCAGAACACTCCCCATCAGGCGCGTCATTCCAGCACCTCCACAGTGCAGCAGCGGCCGGACACCGTCCGGCGCAGGATGACCGCCCTGCGGAACGCACCGGCCTCCGCCAGAATCCGATAGGCGGGCCGGCGGGACAGGTCTTCCCTACAGCCTCCATGGGCCGTGGCCAGCAGGGCCACACCGCAGCCCACGGCATCCAGCATGGCGGCGGCATCTCCGCGGTCAGTGATCTCATCGGCAGCCAGCACCTGCGGGCCCATTCCGCGCAGGAGCATATTCAGCCCTTCTGCCTTTGCACATCCGTCCACGACATCGGTCCGCCTGCCCACATAGAACTGCGCCTCGCCCTGCCAGAGGGCGGCCACCTCGCCGCGCTCGTCCGCCAGTCCCACCCGGATGCCCAGCGTGTCTGACAGGACCCGGACGAGGTCCCGCAGCAGGGTAGTCTTCCCCGCCCCCGGCGGGCCGAGGATCAGCGTGCTCTGGAACGTTCCGTTTTCGGTCAAAGCGGGCAGCAGGCTGTCCGCCTGTCCCTCCACCGCCCGGGCGACCCGGAGCGCCGCTGACGAAAGATAGCGCAGGGAGGTGATCCCGCCGTCCCGCCGGCTCACTGTGCCGCACAGTCCTAACCGGTGCCCACCCCGCAGGGTCACAAAGCCGCTGCGGGTCTGGTCCAGCACCGTGTGCGCTGAGGCCTGACTGACATTTTCCAGCAGGCTGCGCAGGTGGCTCTCCGTCACCAGCGGACCGCCCAGCTCCCGTTCCCCCTGTCCAAATACCACAGACAGTGGAAACCCCCGCCGCAAACGCAGCTCTTCCACAGCACTCAAATCTTCTCCGCTCAGGCTCTCCAGCCGGGCAGCCAGCTCCGCAGGCAGGACCGCCCGGACCGCTTCCAGCCCAGTTATTCCGTTCATGCAAGCCACCCCCTTTGTGATACCACATGGTATGAGGGCGTGTCCCCTTTTATGCCCGAAAAAAGAGGGGGCTGTCAAGCCCCCTCCAGCGTTATTTCAAAGTATTTTCCGCGTTTTAATCAGCGATCTGCTCCGCATCCGACAGAATGTGGATATGGGCGTCTATCTTTTCAGTTCCTTTCAGTCTGTAAAAGCCATTGCAATACCCTCTGACACTCTGCATGGCAGAACCATCATAGCACAAATGCCGGCCGTTTTCTTTTCCTATGCCAGTTCTTCCGCGATCAGCCGGGCTGCTCTCAGGGATCTCACCCGTTCTCCAAAGGCGGTGAGCCGCAGCCAGCCAGCCCCGCAGGTCCCAAAGCCGCTGCCGGGTGTGGTCACCACGCCCGCCTGCTCCAGCAGCCGGTCAAAGCAGTCCCATGAGGACAGCCCTGCCGGTGTTTTCATCCAAAGGTATGGTGCGTGCTCCCCGCCGCGGACCGTGATCCCAGCCGTGGTCAAAACAGCCCGCATCTGCCGCGCGGTCTCCCGGCAGGCAGCCACTCCCGCCAGCGCCTGACTGCGCCCCTCTCCCATACATACAGCCTCCGCCCCCCGCTGGGTCACATAGGAAACGCCATTGAACCGGGCAGCCTGCCGCCGGGCCCACAGGTCCCGCAGGGGGGCACCGCCGGGGCGCAGCGTCTCCGGCACGACAGTATAGCCGCAGCGAACGCCGGTAAAGCCCGCCGTCTTGGAGAAGGAGCGTACCTCTATGGCGCACCGCTCCGCCCCCGGGATCTCATAAATACTGTGGGGCAGCACCGGATCGGCGATAAATGCCTCGTAAGCCCCATCGAACAAGATCACACTCCCCCGGTCATTGGCCCAGTCCACCCAACGCCGGAGCAGTTTCCGGTCCGCCATCACGCCGGTGGGATTGTTGGGATAGCACAGCCACACCAGCTCGGCAGCCACCCCTTCCGGCTCCGGCAGAAAACCGTTATCTTCCGTACAGGGCAGCCAGCAAAGATCCCAGCCTGCCAGCAGTGCGCTGTCTGCATAGGCCGGATAAACCGGGTCGCACAGGGCGATCTTTCCCGGCGCAAAGAGCTCCAGCAGACCGCCGCAGTCAGTCTTTGCCCCATCAGAAATAAAGACTTCCGCCGGGTCAAGTTTCACACCCCGGGGCAGATAGTCTGCCCGGAGAATGGCCTCCCGGAGAAACAGATACCCCTGCTCCGGTCCGTAGCCCCGGAAGCCTCCGGGCGTTCCCAGCTCCTGCGCCGCTTGAGCCATGGCCTCTGCCGCCGCAGCGGGCAGCGGACCGGGCACGTCACCGATCCCCAGCCGCAGAAGCTGCACTCCGGGGTGGGCCACTTCATGGACCGCAGCCCGGCGGGCCACCTCCGTGAACAGATAGTCTCCGCTGAGCCGGGCAAAATTCCCGTTGGCTTTTACCATGTCCAGCCCTCCGCCAGCTCACCCTCATACACTGTCACCGCCGGAGCCGTGAGGGCTGCGCGCCCCAGCCGGTCAAAGCGCGCTTCCGCCCTGCCCCCGGGCATCACCACCGTGACCCAGTCCTCCAGCTCTCCCCGGGCGTGCAGGGCAGCGGCCGCCGCGCAGGCCCCGGTTCCGCAGGCCGCGGTCTCCCCGCAGCCCCGCTCCCAGACTCGCAGTTCGATCTGCTCCTGACACACCTGCCGAACCAGTTCAACGTTGGTCCCCTCGGGAAATCGCTGCTCCAACAGCGGGCCCAGTTCCGCCAGTGGCACCTCAGACAGGCTGCCCACCGGAATCACAAAATGCGGATTCCCCATTGACACCTCAGTTCCTGTATAGGCCATATCCTTTACGGCTATTTTCCGCTTCTCACCTACTCTGGGCAGTCCCATCTCCGCTGTGACCGGTCCCACCGCAGGCACGACCAGCCGCCGAACTCCCGCTCCGGTCTCGATCTGTACAATCTCACCCTCCAGCAATCCATGCTCCCTCAGCCAGCGGCCTACACAGCGGAGCCCGTTGCCGCACGTCTCGGCTTCGCTGCCGTCGGCATTGAAGATCCGCATCCGCCAGTCTGCCCGGTCGGAACAGCACAGGCAGAGCACTCCATCGGCTCCCACGCCCAAGCGGCGGTCGCACAGCGCGGGGGCCAGCCGACCCATCTCCTCCGGCAGCTCGCTGCGGCAGTCCAGCACCACAAAGTCATTGCCAAGTCCCTGCATCTTGGTAAATTTCAAGTCAATTCTCCCCTTTCCAAAATAAATCAGGGCCGGCAGCTCACGCTGCTGGCCCTGTCTTTGGTAAAAGATTCGATTTAATAGTTGATCATGTACTTATCCCGCTCCCAGCTGGACACGCGGGTACAGTACTCATGCCACTCGGCCTCCTTGCCCGCGATATACTGGCCGCACACATGGGTGCCAAGAGTGGAGAGGATCAGCTTATCCTTCCGCAGGCAACCCAGCGCCTCGTCCAGAGATGCAGGCAGAGCCTCGATGCCCCGGCGCTTCCGGGCGGCGGGAGTCATGGCGAAGATATTGTCTACGATTTCGGGAGGCGGCACCATACCCTGCTCGATGCCGTCCAGACCGGCGGCCAGACAAACCGCCAGCGCCAGGTAGGGATTGCAGGAGGGGTCCGGGCATCGGAGCTCCAGCCGGGTGGACTGGCCGCGGGCAGCGGGGATCCGGATGAGGGCGGAACGGTTGGAGGCAGACCACGCCAGATAGCAGGGGGCCTCGTAGCCGGGGACCAGCCGCTTGTAAGAGTTCACCAGCGGATTGGTGACGGCGCACATTCCCTTCACATGGTACAGCAGGCCGGCCATAAATGCATAGGCCTCTTTGGACAGGCCCTTCTCCCCCTCGGGATCATAGAATGCGTTGCGGCCGCTCCGAAACAGGGACATATTCACGTGCATGCCGGAGCCCGCCACGCCGTACAGCGGCTTGGGCATGAAGGTGGCATGGAGTCCGTTCTCCCGGGCCAGCGTCTTCACTGCCAGTTTGAAGGTCATGATATTGTCCGCGGCCCGGAGCGCATCGGCATATTTGAAGTCGATCTCGTGCTGGCCAGCAGCACACTCGTGATGGCTGGCCTCGATCTCAAAGCCCATGGTCTCCAGCGCCATGCAGATTTCCCGGCGGGTGATCTCGCCACGATCCAAGGGGCCCAGATCGAAGTAGCTGGCCTCGTCATTGGTCTCGGTAGTGGGATTGCCCTTCTCATCGGTCTTGAAGAGGAAAAACTCCGCCTCGGGGCCCACATTGAAGGCGTCGTAGCCCATGTCCGCCGCCCGCTTCAGCACCCGCTTCAGGACGCCGCGAGGATCGCCGATGAAGGGGGTCTTATCCGGATTGTAGACGTCGCAGATGAGCCGGGCTACCTTGCCGTGCTCCTGCTGCCACGGGAAAATGCAGAAAGAGTCCAAGTCAGGATAAAGGCACTGGTCGGACTCATCGATCCGCACGAAGCCCTCGATCGAAGAGCCGTCGAACATGATCTGGTTGTTGACAGCCTTCTCGATCTGGGACGCGGTGATGGCCACATTCTTGAGCTGGCCAAAAATATCGGTGAACTGCAGGCGGATAAACTCCACGTTCTCCTCCCGAACAATGCGGATAACGTCTTCCTTTGTGTAGCCCATGGGCTTTGCTCCTCTCCACTGTATGCCGCGGTGCGGCAGACTATGCGGCGGGGCTCGCCCCAGCTCCGCATCTGTATTCAGTATAGCAGGAAGCATGCCTTTGTCAATCTGTTTTTACCGCGTCGGTCGATTTTCTCCCTGTTTCCGCATTTCGAATGCGTTCAAAGCACATTTTCGTCACTTTGACCGTCATACAGCTTCAATGTTCCCCGCTTTAATCTGAGAGTCCATTCATCTTGGTGATATTCTACAATTTTCTCTCGCGTTTTTCAAATATCTTATTGACATTTCACCGCAAGCCGACTAAAATGGTGCTCTAGTCTTAGTAATCAAAAAATGACAATGGAGGAAACACACATGAGTCAGAAGTTTGTTTATCTGTTCTCAGAAGGTAACGGCTCCATGCGGGAGCTGTTGGGGGGAAAAGGCGCCAACCTTGCCGAGATGACCAGCCTCGGCATGCCCGTGCCTCAGGGCTTCACCGTGACGACAGAGGCCTGCACTCAGTATTACAAGGACGGCCGCCGCATCAACGACGAGATTCAGGCCCAGATCTATGAGTATCTGGCCAAGATGGAGGACATCTGCGGTAAAAAGTTCGCCGATCCCGTCAATCCCCTGCTGGTGTCCGTACGCTCCGGTGCCCGCGCCTCCATGCCCGGCATGATGGATACCATCCTGAATTTGGGTCTGAATGATACCGTGGTGGAAGGTCTGGCCAAATTCACCAACAATCCCCGCTTCGCTTACGATTCCTACCGTCGGTTCATCCAGATGTTCTCTGATGTGGTTATGGAGCTGAGCAAGAAGCGATTTGAAGAGATCATCGACGACGTCAAGGCCAAGAAGGGCGTCAAGCAGGATATCGAACTGGACACCGAAGATATAAAGCAGCTGGTGGTCCTGTTCAAGGAATTCTATCGAGCGGAAAAGGGTGAAGATTTTCCGCAGGACCCCAAGGTCCAGCTGATGGAGGCTGTGAAGGCCGTATTCCGCTCTTGGGACAATCCCCGGGCCAATGTCTACCGCCGCATGAACGAAATTCCCTACGAGTGGGGCACGGCCGTCAACGTGCAGGCCATGGTGTTTGGCAATTCCGGTGAGAACTCCGGCACTGGCGTGGCCTTCACCCGCAACCCCGCCACCGGTGAAAAGGCCCTGTTCGGCGAGTACCTCATCAACGCTCAGGGCGAGGATGTGGTGGCCGGCGTTCGCACCCCCTCCCCCATCTCTAAGCTTCACGAGGAAATGCCCGCCCTCTACGAGCAGTTTGCTGCCATTGCCGACCGGCTGGAGAAGCACTACCGCGATATGCAGGATATGGAGTTCACCATCGAGAACGGCAAGCTCTACATGCTCCAGACCCGCAACGGTAAGCGCACCGCCACCGCCGCCCTAAAGGTGGCCGTAGATATGGTCGCCGAGGGCATGATCAACGAGCGCGAGGCCGTCCTCCGCGTGGAGCCCAAGCAGCTGGACGCCCTGCTCCACCCCCAGTTCGACGCCGAGGCTCTGAAGATGGCTGACGTGATCGGCACGGGTCTGGCCGCCTCCCCCGGCGCCGCCTGCGGCAAGGTGGTCTTTACCGCCGATGACGCCAAAGCCTGGCATGAGCGGGGCGAGAAGGTGGTCCTAGTCCGTCTGGAGACCTCTCCCGAGGACATTGAGGGTATGCAGGCAGCCCAGGGCATCCTCACCGTCCGCGGCGGCATGACCTCCCACGCCGCCGTGGTGGCCCGCGGCATGGGCACCTGCTGCGTGTCCGGCTGCGGCGATATTGTAGTGGACTATGACGCCAAGAAGTTCACGCTGGCCGGCAGGGACTACCACGAGGGCGACTTCATTTCCATCGACGGCTCCACCGGCAACATCTATGGCGAGGCCGTGGCCACCGTGCCTGCCGATCCCAACTCCGGCTACTTCGGCCGCCTGATGGGCTGGGCTGACAAGTACCGCCGGCTGGACGTCCGCGTCAACGCCGACAACCCCCGGGACGCCAAGCAAGGCTTTGCCTTCGGCGCACAGGGCATCGGCCTGTGCCGCACCGAGCACATGTTCTTCGAGGGCGAACGCATCAAGGCCATGCGCGAGATGATCGTGGCCGACAATACCGAAGACCGCAAGAAGGCTCTGGCCAAGATCATGCCCTATCAGCAGGGTGACTTCGAAGCTCTTTATGAGGCCATGGAGGGCCAGCCCGTTATCATCCGCTATCTGGATCCCCCCCTGCACGAATTCCTGCCTACCAAGGAGGAGGACATTGCCGAGATCGCCAAGGAGATGAACGTCACCGTGGAGAAGCTCCACATCGTCATTTCCTCCCTCCATGAGTTCAATCCCATGATGGGCCACCGCGGCTGCCGTCTGGCAGTCTCTTACCCCGAGATCACCGAGATGCAGACCACCGCCGTCATCAATGCCGCCCTGAACGTCCAGAAGCGCCACCCCGAGTGGAAGCTGGTCCCCGAAATCATGATCCCGTTGGTGGGTGAGGTCAAGGAGTTGGCCTACGTCAAGGGCATCGTCACCGCCACTGCCGACAGGCTGATCGCCGAGTCCGGCACGGACCTGAAGTATCAGGTGGGCACCATGATCGAGATCCCCCGCGCCGCCCTCACCGCCGACGAGATCGCCACCGAGGCTGAGTTCTTCTCCTTCGGCACCAACGACCTGACCCAGATGACCTTCGGCTTCTCCCGTGACGATGCCGGCAAGTTCCTGGACTATTACTACGACAAGAAGATCTACGAATCCGATCCCTTCGCGCATCTGGATCAGAAGGGTGTGGGCAAGCTGGTGGAGATGGCCGTCAGGCTGGGCCGCACCACCCGTCCCGGCCTCCATCTGGGCATCTGCGGCGAGCACGGCGGAGACCCCTCCTCTGTGGAGTTCTGCCACCGGGTCGGCCTGGACTACGTGTCCTGCTCCCCCTACCGGGTGCCTATCGCCCGGCTGGCCGCTGCACAGGCTGCCATCAAGGAACAGCTCCGATAAAAAATTGATGCAGTAGCGTAGGCAAAACAACTGATATAAATACGGTCACACAGTCCCTTTGGATTGTGTGACCGTTATTTTTTGCCCATTTTTCAGCTGAACACACCGCAAATCAAGCCGCTGGTTTCACTATGAATCAGCGGCTTTTTTCGTTCCCAAAAATTTTTTTGAAATTTTTTCGTTTAAGGGGTTAAAAAATGAGCCTTCTCGCTGCCTACCTATTGAGGGACAAAACAAACGCCCTCACGAACCTTGAAAATCGAATACACATTCAACAGGTACATTCCTGATCGGGGGTGAAAACCCCAGCCGGATGAAGGTGCGCCACGAACTTCCTGCCCACAAGGGTTATCACGGAAAGCAAGGTTGGTAGCGATTCCGAACCATTCTGAAATATCCGCTTGCTACGGATAAGGCGATGAAACGATTCAGGGACAATGATACTTCCCTATGGGGCTGGCGGAGTACCCGGCAGAGGTGAGATTCCTATGAGTTCGGTCAGCAGCCGAACGCCTGTTGATTTCCTTTTACGCATTTGGGGGATGAGATCGAGTTAAATGCGACCACCAAAGCACAGGACTCCGCTTCCTGTGTTTTGGTGGATCAAGCGATCCAAATCTAATAAGAAGGAGGAAAAGCGAAATGCCAAACTGTAAAACCATTGCTATCTGCAATCAGAAAGGCGGCACAGGCAAAACGACCACAACGGTCAATTTGGGTGTCGGGCTTGCACGACTCGGCAAGAAGGTACTCCTTGTAGATGCCGACCCGCAGGGCGACCTAACAACTTGCCTTGGATGGCGAGATAATGACAGCCTTACGACGACCATTACCGATAAGCTATCCGGGGTTATCCGTGAAGATCATACAGACCCACGAAGCGGCATTCTGCATCACGAGGAAAATGTCGATCTGCTCCCTGCCAACATCGAGCTGTCTGCTATGGAAATGATGCTTGTCACCGCAATGAGCCGTGAAACCATTCTGAGAAGCTATCTGAGCAAGGTCAAAGACAATTATGACTATGTACTGATTGATTGTATGCCTTCGCTCGGTATGGTAACTCTGAATGCTTTGGCGGCGGCAGATAGCGTAATCATTCCCGTGCAGGCGCAATATCTTCCGGCAAAGGGAATGACCCAACTGATGCAGACCATTGGAAAGGTCAGGCAGTACATCAATCCGAGCCTGCGAATCGACGGTATCCTATTGAACATCGTAGATAACCGCACCAACCTCGCAAAAAGCACTGCCGACGCACTGCGAAAGAACTTTGGGAGCGTTATTAAGATATACCGTTCCTCCATTCCTATGGCAGTGAAAGCCGCCGAGGTTGCCTCCAAGGGCGTAAGCATCTACAAGTATGAGCCGAGCAGTCCTGTTGCAAAGGCTTATGCTGAGTTCGCAAAGGAGGTGTCTGCCGATGGCAGGAAGAAAGAGCGACTTCACTCTGCCGACGCTCGATGACCTGTTTTCTACACAGGAGCTTCGGGACGATGCCAAGCTCAGTAAAATCCGAGATATTCCCCTTGAGCTGATTGACGATTTTCCCGACCACCCATTTAAGATGCGGGACGACGAGGATATGATACAGCTTATGGAGAGCATCAAGGAGCGAGGAGTCATTACTCCGGCTACCGTCCGTCAGAAAGAGGACGGCAGATACGAGCTGATTTCCGGTCACAGGCGAAAACGGGCTTGCGAGCTTGCCGGGTTTGAAGCACTCCGTTGCGAGGTCGTAGACCTTGACCGTGATGCTGCCACTGTGCTGATGGTGGAGAGCAATTACCAGCGGTCGCAGATACTTCCCTCAGAAAAGGCGTTTGCCTATAAAATGCGGTTGGATGCGTTAAATAGGCAGGGTAAGCGTACTGATTTAACTTCCGACCCAGTGGGTGGGAAGTGGGATGGAAAAGAAACGGCACAGATGATCGGAGAGCAGTCAGGTGACAGTCAGACACATGCCAATCGGTATGCTGGTCGTCCTCGACTCTATCCTGAACCGTATTACGCAGAACCAAGCCAAGGGCAAGAACACCTTCATCTTCATTGATGAGATCTACCTTCTGTTCCAGCACGAGTACAGCGCAAACTTCCTGTTCACCCTTTGGAAGCGTGTGCGAAAGTACGGTGCTTATGCCACGGGCATCACGCAGAATGTGGACGATCTGCTTCAATCCCACACGGCAAGAACGATGCAGGCAAACTCCGAGTTCATTGTTATGCTCAATCAGGCATCCACGGATAGATTGGAGCTTGCGAAGCTGCTAAACATCTCGGACACCCAACTTTCCTATATCACCAATGTGGATGCCGGTCACGGACTAATCAAGGTCGGCTCCAGCCTTGTACCGTTTGCCAATAAATTTCCCAAGAACACGAAGCTCTATAAGCTGATGACCACAAAACCTAATGAAAAGTTTTTATAAACGGAAAGAATGGTTGTAATTAGCTGTCTATAAAGCATTTTTATAGAAAAAA
>CAKULE010000019.1 GCA_934667095.1 uncultured Oscillospiraceae bacterium
CCAGATCCCGCAGTCCTCCGCCCATGTTCGTGAACGCCGACCGCGCCCCTTCTACAAATACTACTTCTCGCATTGGTTGTCCTTCTTTCTCAAAAGCATTGGCAGCTGATATGAGTACTACCGCAAGGTCCGTGCCAAGTGCGCAGGCAAGGCTTTTTTCGCCCTGCTGCACAAAGCCGATCCTATAACTTCAGGCATCTCTTCCAAAAATGTGCAGCATTGCACCGTGCAGTCTCGCACGCACGTGCAGAAATGCACCGCAAAATTGACTCAGTGCTGGTTGAACATATGGCAGGCCACATAGTGCTCCGGCGCGACCTCCCGCAGCTCCGGGCGGCAGAAGCGGCACTTCTCGCTGGCGTAGGGGCAGCGGGCAGCAAACTTGCAGCCGGGAGGCGGATCGAAGGGCGTAGGCACGTCACCCTCCAGCACGATACGCTGGCGGGAACGGCACAGATCCGGGTCGGGCACTGGTACGGCGGAGAGCAGCGTGCGGGTATAGGGGTGGAGGGGGTGGCGGTTCAGTTCGCGGCTGGAAGCCAGCTCCACCACCGCACCCAGATACATCACGCCGATGCGGTTGGAGATGTGGCGCACCACGGAGATGTCGTGGGCGATGAACAGATAGGTCAGGCCCAGCTCCTGCTGCATGTCCTCCAGCATGTTGACGATCTGGGACTGGATGGACACGTCCAGCGCGGAGATGGGCTCATCGCAGACGATGAACTCGGGCTCCACCGCCAGCGCCCGGGCGATGCCGATACGCTGCTGCTGGCCGCCGGAGAACTCATGGGGATAGCGGTCGCCCTGCTCCTCGTTGAGGCCCACCCGGCGGAGCAGCTCCACCACCCGCTCGTGACGCTCCTTGCGGCTGTAGGTCATCTTGTGGATGTCCAGCGCCTCGCCGATGATGTTCTCCGCGGTCATGCGGGGATTCAGAGAGGCGGAGGGATCCTGAAAGATGATCTGCATTTTCCGCCGGTAGGGCTTGGTCTTTTCGGCAAGGCCGGCCTCACTGTCGTAAAAGGGCTTGCCGTCGTAGATGATCTTACCGGAGGTGGGCTCGTGCAGGCGGAGGATGGTGCGGCCCAGCGTGGACTTGCCGCAGCCGGACTCGCCCACCAGACCCAGCGTCTCCCCCTTGCGGATAAAGAGGGACACGTCCTCCACCGCGTGGATGTAGCTGGTGCCGCCGGAGCGCTTCACCGGGAAGTACTTCCGGAGCCTCTCGACTTCAAGCAGGATGTCACTCATCGCCGGCCACCTCCTTTTCATAGCTGACGGGCTCCCGGTCCTCCGCTGTCAAGCCCTCACCGGACAGCAGCCAGCAGGAGGCGGTGTGCCGCTCTCCCACCGTGGTCTCGGGCGGCATGGTGCGGCAGCAGACCCGCATGCACTTCTCGCACCGGGGCGCGAAGGGGCAGCCCGCGGGCAGGTCCAGCATATCTACCGGGGTACCGGCGATGGGGATGAGCCGCTCGTAGCTGTCGGCATCCACCCGGGGCATGGAGCGCAGAAGCCCCAGCGTGTACGGGTGAGCCGGGTGGTAGAACAGATCGCGCACGTCGGCCTTCTCCACCATGTGGCCAGCGTACATGACGCAGACCTTGTCGCAGATCTCGGCCACCACGCCCAGATTGTGGGTGATGAAGATGATGGCCATACCGGTCTTCTTCTGGATGTCCTTCATCAGCTCCAGGATCTGGGCCTGAATGGTGACGTCCAGAGCGGTGGTGGGCTCGTCGGCGATGAGGACCTTGGGCCGGCAGATAAGGCCCATGGCAATCATCACCCGCTGGCGCATACCGCCGGACAGCTCATGGGGGTACTGATTCACCCGCTCGTCCACGTTGTTGATGCCCACCAGCGTGAGGATCTCCTTGACCTGAGCCAGAGCTTCCTCCTTCTTCATCTTTTTATGGACCAGCAGCGCCTCGGACAGCTGCTTGCCGATGGTATAGACGGGGTTCAGACAGGTCATGGGGTTCTGGAAGATCATGCTGACCTGCGTGCCGCGGAACTCCCGTTTTTCTTTCTTGCTCATGGCCAGAACATCCTGACCGTCGAAGGTGATGGAGCCCTCCACCACCCGCCCGGGCGGCTGGAGCAGGCCCATGATGGAGTAGGCCTCCACGCTCTTGCCCGAGCCGGACTCGCCCACGATGCCCATGACCTCGCCGTGGTCCAGCTCGTAGGAGATGCCGTTGACCGCCTTCACCTCACCCACCGGGGTGAAGAAAGACACATGGAGGTCGTCCACCTTCAGTAATGGCTGTTTTGCTTCCATGGCGGCGCCTCCTTACTTCAGTCTGGGGTCCAGCGCGTCCCGCAGGGCGTCGCCGAAGATATTGATGGCCAGCGCCGTGAGGGCGATGGTGGCGCCGGGGATGGACACGATGTAGGGGTACTTGGTGTAGTCCTTCAGGCCCTCGGCCAGAATGGAGCCCCACTCAGGCGTGGGCGGCTGGGCGCCCAGACCCAGAAAGCCCAGCGTGGCGCACAGCAGGATGTTGCCGGAGATGGTGCTGGTGGCCTGAATGAGCACCTGACTGGCCACGTTGGGGATCACGTACTTGAAGATGGCCCGGGAGTGGCTGGCGCCCAGCGCCTTGGCCGCCTCCATGTACTCCATGCTGGTCACGTTCAGGGCCGCGGAGCGCAGGGTGCGGGCGAAGCCGGGGATGCCGCCGAAGGCCAGCGCAAAAATGGTGGTGCGCAGGCCCACGCCCAGGCCGGCGATGATGGCCAGCGTCACCAGCAGAGAGGGGACGGCCATCCAGATGTCCAGAATACGGGTGATGACACTGTCCACCTTGCCGCCCATGTAGGCGGCGGTGGTGCCGATGATGGTGCCGAGGGTGGCGGAGATGGCGGTGGCGGACACGCCGATGAGCAGCGAGGTCCGTGCGCCGTAAATGATGCGGGCGAAGAGGTCACGGCCGTACTTGTCGGTGCCGAACCAGTGCTTGGCGTTGGGCCACTGGAAGCGGTCCGCCGTCAGGTCGGTGGCGAGGCTGTACGGAATCAGCTTGTTGGCGAAGATCACCAGAAAGATCAGCAGGAGCAGGACGAACATGGCGGCCACCGCCTTCTTGTTGCGGACCAGCCGCCGCCAGGTGTCCCAGCCTTGACTGTTGCGCTTGCGCTTTTTCTTTTTTGCGGTCTCGGCTGCGCTCACAGGCTCTCCTCCTCTCTCCCGGTGTCAAACAGGTCGGTATAATCCGCGGGCAGGACGGGGTCCGCCATGGCGGCGACCTCCTCGGGGGTGCGCTCCATGCTCTCGCGGACCTTGGCCCAGTTCTTCAGCTTTTTGCCGCCGTTCATCTGGGCCCGGATGCGGGGGTTGAGTACAGCGTACATCAGATCGACCACCACCATGATGACCATGAACAGCGTGCCAATGGTGATGAGGGAGGCGAGGATCTGGGGCATGTCCCGGCGCTGGATGGCGGTGATGCCCATCATGCCCACGCCGGAAATGGAGAACACGCTCTCTGACACGATGGCGCCGCCCAGCAGACCGGCGAAGCTCATGCCGGTGATGGTGACCACCGTCATCATGGAGTTGCGGAAGGCATGCTTCCAGATGACCGTGGACTCCTTACAGCCCTTGGCCCGGGCGGTACGGATGTAGTCCTGCCGGATGGTGTCCAGCATGGCGGTACGGGTATAGCGGAGGTAGCCCGCGCCATAGCCCAGCGTCAGGGGGATGGTGGGCAGGACAAAGCACTTCCACGAGTCGGAGCCAAAGGCCGGGAACCAGCCCAGCTTGGCGGAGAATTGCAGCAACAACAGCAGCGCCAGCCAGAAGGCCGGCATAGCCGCCAGCGCCATGGCCAGCACCGACAGGGTGTAGTCCGCCACGGAGTACTGCTTTACCGCGCACAGCACGCCCAGCGGCACACCCACAAGGATGGCGCTGATCAGGCCCAGCAGGGCCAGCTTCAAAGTATTGGGGAAGCGGGCCATCAGCTCGGTAAAAACGTCCTTGTTTGTGAAGTAGGACTTGCCCAGGTCGCCCCGGAACAGGCCCAACACCCACTTGACGTACCGCACGGGCACCGGCTGGTCCACGCCCAGCTCATGGTTGATCTGGTCCACCGCCTCCTGCGGCGCGTCCACGCCCAGCTTCATGCGGCCGGGGTCGGAGGGCGTCAGGTTGACCAGCACGAACACCATGAACGTCACCAGCAGCATGGTGGGAATGATCAGCAGCAAACGCTTGATCGCGTATTTTAACATCGGTGATACCTCTTTCTCTCGGGATCATGGGAGGAAACTGCTCGGGGGAGCCCGTCCTGCGGAGGACAGGCTCCCCTGAGCGGGAAGGAAACGGTCAGATCACTTGCCCTGCTCGGCCAGCAGGTCGGCCAGCTCGGACTGGGTGACCCAGAAGGAGTAGCCCACACGGGCCCAGCCGAACATGGGCTCGGGCACCATGGAGCTCTGGAGGGTGGCGGGATAGATGGTGTAGCCGCCCACCTGGTAGCAGGGGATGTAAAGCGCCTCGGTCTGGGCCCAGTGATCCAGATCCTGCATGGCCTTGGCCTGCTCGTCCGGATCAGCGATGCCGTAGAGGGACATGACCTGCGCATCCAGCTCCTCCGTGGAGTAGCACCAGGAGTTGTAGTAGCCGTCGCTGCGGAACATGGCGTAGACGGAGGAGAGAGGATCGGGATAGGAGGCGCAGTACTCCATGCAGGCCATGTCGTAATCGCGGCGGGAGAAGCGGTCAATGGCGCCGGCCAGATCGGTGCCCTCCATGGTCACGTTGATGCCAACCTGACGCATGTAGTTCTCAATGGTGGTGGCCCAGGCGGTGGGGATGGGGTAGGCGGAGCAGTAGACGAAGGTCACGGGGGCGCCGTTGTAGCCGCACTCGGCCAGCAGCTCCTTGGCCTTGTCGGGATTATAGCTGTAGGGATAGACCCAGTCGGGATCATAGGCGCCGTTGCCGGGGGCAAAGATAGAGTCAACCACCTGATACATGCCGTCGGTGGCGATCTCGCAGAGGACGTCGCGGTCGATGGAGTAGGCCACGGCCTGACGGAAGGTGGCGTTGCTCACCCAGGAGTCGGTGTGGCTGACGTTGAAGACCAGACTGTCGGTGGTACCGGTGGTGTAAGGCGTGGCGCGGTACTTGGTCTCGTCGGTATACTCGTTCACCACGTCCATGTTGTCGGGGTAGAACACGTCCACGTCGCCGTTGTCAAAGGCGGCCCGGGCGGCGTTGCCGTCCACGATCATCAGGTAGTTCAGGGTCTTGATCTCGGGGGCGCCGCGCCAGCCCTCATCAAAGGAGGTCAGGACGATCTTGTCGGTGTCCCAGCTCTCCAGCTTGTAGGCGCCGGTGCCCACGATGGTCTCAGGGGCGTTGTCGCCGTACTGCTCCACCAGATCCTTGTTCACCACGGACATGGAGGCGGTGGAGAACAGGGCCGGCAGACGGGGCATGGGGTAGGCGCAGGTGATGGAGAAGGTGGTGTCATCCACCTTGGCCACCTCGGTGATGGCGGAGATACGGGCGGCGGTGACGGAGGAGGCGCGCATCCGCTCCACGGAGAAGATGCAGTCATCCACGTCCAGAATGTCGCCGTTGTGCCACTTCACGTTCTCGCGGATCTTGAATTCGTAGTAGGTGGCGGTCTCATTCACCGTGTAGCTCTCCACCAGGCAGGGCTTCAGGTTGTTGTAGTCGCCGTCCACGGGCTCGAAGAAGGAGTCGTAGATATTATAGAGGATGCCAAGGTCGGTGGCGTAGGTGCAGAAGGTGGGGTCCATGGTGGTCACCTCGGACCAGATGCGGGAGTTCATGTCAGTGCGGACGACCTCTTCCACCGGGGGCTGGGAGTCGCTGGGCTGGGTGGAGCCGGAGGGCTGAGGGTCCTTTTGTCCGCTGCAGCCGGCCAGCAGGGTCAGCGCCATCACTGCGGACAGGATGAGTGCCAATGCTTTTTTCATGGTTTATCCTCCTCATTTTTGTCTGTGCGCCCGGACTGGAACACATTTTGGTCCGTTGCCCTAAGATTATCTGAAATTCCTCAAAGCCGGAAGCAACAGGTGATTCCTTCTGTTTTTCTGAAATTCACCGTTTTGCCTCTTGACCTTGGGCGCAGGAATATAATATACTGAAAGCAGCCGGATTGTCAACAGCAGATTTAGTTTTTTTCACAAGTTTTGTTCTGAAATTCATCTCCAACTCTTCGTTTTCCGTTTAATGGGATTTCTGATTTTCACTTTTGCGAAAGAGGTGTCACTTTTTGAAAACAGCAGCAGATATTGTCCAATATTTTGTTTCCATTCACATGAAGGAGGCCACGGCGGCCCTGCTGGACGGCTCCCGCCGCAGCCCCGACGCCATGCCCTTTCCCCCGGCGGAGCTGGCGGAGCGCTATCACCTCAGCCACCGGCTGTTTGACCACCGGCCGGCCTTCCGCCTGACGCCGGAGGCCCCGGCGGTCCGGCTGCTCTACCTCCACGGCGGGGCCTATTACAATGACTTCGCCCCCGCCCACTGGAAGTACATGGACCGGCTGGCCCGGGGGCTGAACGCCGAGGTGGTGGCCCCCGACTACCCCCTGACTCCCGTGTTCGGCCACCGGGACGTATTCTCCATGATGACGCAGGTGTACCGGGACTGTCTGGAGGGTCTGCCCAAGGGGGGACTGCTGGTGGCCGGCGACTCCGCCGGCGGCGGGCTGGCCCTGGCGCTGACCCAGTGGGCCATGGGCAAACAGCTGCCCCTCCCCCGGCGGCTGGCCCTGCTCTCCCCGTGGCTGGACATCACCATGTCCGACCCGGCCATCGACGAGCTGGACAAGGTGGACCCCTTTCTGGAGCCCGTCAGCGGCCGGCGCATCGCCCAGTGGTACGCACAGGGGGAGGACCCGCGGTTCTATCAGATCAGCCCCCTGTTCGGGCCCATGGAGGGCCTGCCCCCGGTGCTGACCCTCACGGGCACCCACGACATCCTCAACGCCGACGCCCGGCGCTTCCACGCCGCGGCACAGGCCGCCGGGGTGGACAGCCGCCTGCTGGAGGCCGAGGGCATGTTCCATACGTGGATGCTCTTCGGGATCCAGGAGGCCGTGGAGCCCACCAAAGAGGTCATCCGGTTTCTTCAGGGATAACGCAAAAACAGGAGCGGCGCTCATGTGCCGCTCCTGTTTTCGTCTTTCCGCTTGCCCAGCAGATCCCGGCGCTTCCAGCGGCCGGAGAGATAGTAGAGGCCGTTCAAGGTGATGCTGGCGCACCATGCCACGGGGTAGGCGAGGAACATGTTGTCCCGCCCCAGATGGGCCGCCATCCACCACGCCAGCGGCACCCGGATCACCCACAGGGCGATGATTCCGGACACGGTGGTGACCACCGCCGCCCCCGCGCCGTTCAGGGCTCCGCCGATGGTGTAGGAGATGCCGAGAATGAAGGTGGGGGCCATGACCCGGTAGAGATAGGCCATGCCGGCGTCCAGCGCGGCGGGGGTCAGGCCAAAGAGTGTCTCCATAATGGGCCGGCCGAAGGGGATGAAGATCAGGGCCAGCCCGATGCACACCACGCAGTTGAGCACCACCCCCGCCCGGATGCCCTGTCCCACCCGGTCCAGCCGGCCGGCGCCCACGTTCTGGGCGGCATAGGTGGACATGGCGGCAGAAAAGCTGTTCAAGGCCAGAAAGGCAAAGGCGTCGATCTTGCTGCCGGCGTTCACCCCGGCGATGAAGTCCGTGCCGAAGCCGTTGACCAGCGTCTGGATGAGCATCATGCCCACGGTGTACTGCAGGCCGGCGATGGAGGAGGGCACACCCACCTTCAGGGCCTGCCCGATGAGGAAGAAGTCCGCCCGCCCCCGGCGGGGCAGACCGATGTGGATATAGGAATAGGTCCGGTTGATGTAGCGCACGCTCAGCAGCCACGAGGCGAACTGGGCAATGATGGTGGCCAGGGCCGTGCCGAACACCCCAAGGCGGAACACCGCCACAAAGAGCACGTCCAGCACCAGATTCCCGGCGCAGGAGATGGCCAGATATTTCAGGGAGGTGCGGCTGTCCCCCAGTCCCTGCAGGATGCCGGCGTTGACGTTGTATCCCATGCCCCCCAGCAGCCCCAGAAAGATGACCTGCACGTAGATCACCGCGTCGGGCAGGATCTCCGGCGGGATGTTGAACAGGGAGAGCAGGGGCCGGGCGGCAAAGTACCCGGCGATCATCAGCGGCAGAAAGATCACCGAGATGCCCCAGTAGATGGCGTCCACCGCGCGGCCGATGCCGTCCTCGTTCTTACGGCCGAAGTACTGGGCGATGATGACCGTGCCGCCCACGCTGAGGCCGGAGAACAGGGTGGTGATCATCAGGACGATCATGTAACCGTTGGAGACAGAGCTCAGGGCGTTCATGCCGATGAAGCGGCCCGCCACGGAGCTGTCCACCATGTTGTACACCTGCTGGAGGGCGTTGCCCACCAGCAGGGGCGCGGAGAAGCGCAGCAGGGCTGTCAGGGCCCTGCCCTCGGTCATGTCGATGCCCCGGGAGGTCCGGTCAGGACCGACAGCGTCGCCCATTACAGCTTCCCGTGGCAGCGCAGCAACTGCACCAGCCCCTTGTCCCGGAAGCGCTCGATCTCCGGGTTGCTGCGGCCGTGGACCTCGTCCCGGTCGGCCATCTCCCGGTCCATCTGGGCCTGACAGGTCTGCCAGAAGGGCAGGTAGTCCTCCGGCCACTGGGTGAAGTTAGCAAAGCTCTCCATCCAGTTGCCCCCGGAGGTGCCGATGCCGCCGAACAGCGTGCCCGCCAGCCCGTGCTCGCCGCCGGCCAGCTGGAGGGTCATATTGATGCCCACCAGACCGTACCGCATGCCGGGGCCGTAGGTAAAGGCGGTGTCGATGTCCTCCATGGTGGCCACGCCGCTCTGGATCAGATGGGTGCTCTCCCGGAAGAGCACGGACATGAGGCGGGAGGCGATGTAACCGGGGCACTCCTTTTTCAGCACCACAGGCTCCTTGCGGATGGAGCGGTAAAAGGCCACCAGCGCGTCCAGACAGGCAGGGTCGGTCTTCTCGCCCTTCACCAGCTCCACCAGCGGCAGCAGATATACCGGGTGATAGGGATGGGCCCCCACCATCCGCTCCGGGTGGGCCATCTTCGCGCCGATGAGGGTGGCCGAGATGCCGGAGGTGGAGCTGGCGATGAGGGCGTCCGGACGGCAGCAGGACTCAACGTCCGCCATGACGGACTGCTTCAGCTCCAGATTCTCCGGGCAGTTTTCCTGAATGAGGTCGGCGTCGGCCAGCGCCTCCGCCCGGTCACAGGTGAAGCGCAGGCGGCCCAGCCGCTCCGCCGCCTGCTCCGGAGTGAGCACACCCTCCTCTGCCAGAAAGCCGAGGTCGGCGGCGATGCGGGTGCGGGCCCGCTCCAGCGGGGCCTCGGCAATGTCATACAGCGTAACTTCAGGAAAGTCGCAGCAGAGCAGATGGGTGGCCCAGCCGCTGCCGATCAGGCCGGAACCGTACAGCGTGATCTTCTTGATCTCCATAAAAAACTCCTTCTTTCTTCTTATTTCGGCGCCGCAGTGTGGCGGCCCGCAGAATGCGGTGCGCTTCAGACATGAATTTCAGGCAAATTTTGCATTGAAAAATGTCCGACACTATGATAAAATAATAACGATGATAAACCTGCGGCGCGCCCCGCCCGCGGACAGGAGAGAGCTGCCCATGAATACACAGCCCGGTCAGGACGTCAGCGTCCTGTGGGTCGCGGAGTCCAACTGGACCGCCGGGACCGGCATCAAGCCCCACAAGCACGACTACTTCCACATGTTCATGGTCCGTCAGGGCCCCCTGCGTTTCACCGTGGAGGACGAGGCCTTCAATCTGGACCCCGGCGAGTGCCTGCTGGTCCCGCCCAACGTGATGCACGGCCTGTGCGATCTGGAGGTGCGGCTGGGCCGGACCTACGAGGTCAAGTTCGCCGTCCAGCCCGGCGCCCTGCGGAATCTGCTGTCCGCCCTGCCCTACACGTTCCCCGCCTCTGACCTCTCCGAGGCGCTGGTGCGCGAGCTGGTGGAGGAGAGCACCCGGCAGGAGCTGTCCACCCCCGCGCTGACGGCGGAGTATCTCACCGCGCTGATCAACTACTTCAGCCGGCACTACGGCCATCAGCCCCAGCACCAGACCCGGGTGGTGGACACCACGGGCTACTCCCCCCTGTCGGTGGAGATCGTCCGCTATCTGGAGGACCATTACGATCAGGACATCCCCCTGCAGGAGGTGGCCGACGCAGTGGGCTTCAATAAAAATTATATCTGCTCCGCCTTCAAGCGGGACTCCGGCATGACCATCGGCACCTGCCAGACAGCCATCCGCATCCGCAAGGCCGCGGAGATGATCTCTTTCTCCGATATGAATCTGGCGCAGGTGGCCGCCGCTACGGGCTTCACCAATCTCAGCCATTTCAACCGCATTTTCAAAAAGGTGGTGGGCATCCCGCCCGGGCAGTACCGGCACATGTTCACCGTGGACATGCTGGTGACCGGTCAGGACCCTCAGACGGCCAGCACCGTCACCGCCCAGAACGGCTTCATCGTCTCCGTGCTCAGCCGCAAGAGCATGAATATTGCCCAGATCGGGGAGTTCATCGGCAGTGAGATGGAGAAGCAATCCACGCCCGCAGTCTGATCTCTGCCGCCGCCCGGGAGCGCCGCCCCCGGGCGGTATTTTTATCCGCCAAGGGGCAGGCATATCCGGGGTCCTGCAGCTGAAAATCAGAAAATTCAGAAACAAGTCATTTTACCAAATCACTTAATCCAAGAGCATAATATCATACTAACCCGTTGATTTCAACACGAAATTCAAAATATCAGAAAATTTTTATTGACTTCCGCCGCAAAATGCGTTAGCCTAATTCTAGAACACTTTTTCAAGGAGGAATTTCGCATGACGCAGTCCGAGGCGTATATCTCTCTGCCCCGCCCCCGGCAGCTCCGGGTGATATTGGGGGTAGGGATCCTCTGGTTTTACAATCTGCTGTTCGCCTTCGCCATGCCGGTGATCCTGCCCTCCCTGATGGAATACTACGACATGATGGCCTACTACGCAGTTTTGGGCGGCGTGACCTCGCTGATGACCTGCATCGTCACCCCCATCGGCGGCAAGCTGGGGGACCGGTTCGGCCGGCGGCGGGTGTGCCTCATCGCCGGGTACCTGCGGCTGGCCCTGATGGTGGCCTGCGGCATTCCCTCCAGCGGGCCGGTCTTTCTGGTGCTCTACTCCTGCGGCAGTCTGGTGGGCGGCTTCCTGAACGCCTTCCCCGCCACCATCCTCAGTGATGTGACCACCCCGTCCGAGCGGCCGAAGTGGTTCGGCGTGTTCGGCACCATCAACGGCGCGGCCCTGCTCATCGGGCTGTTCGGCGGCGGCGTGGCCGTGGACCTGCTGGGCCCCACCAGCATCTTCTGGCTGGTGTCCCCGCTGGGGCTCATCGCGCTGGTGCTGCTCACCCTGTACTACCCCAACCGCCCCTCGGGCAGCGCCGCCGGCATCGACGGCGTGGGCATGGCCCTGCTGGGTACAGGGCTGGCCTGCGTGCTGTCCTGGTGCTCCTTCGGGGACAGCCTGTTCCCCCGGGTGTCCCCGGTGGGGATCGGCCTGCTGGTGTGCGGCGCGGTGCTGCTGGTCCTGCTGCTGCGGTATGAGCGCTCCGCTCAGGACCCTCTGCTGGACCTCTCCCTGTTCCGCAACCGGAACTTCTCCATGTCCTTCTCCACCCACCTGCTCATCGCGCCCATGATGTGCCTGTGCTCCTCCACTCTCTCCCTGTTCGGGCAGAAGGCCCTGGGCCTGTCCGCCACCGTCAGCGGCACGCTGGCCCTGCCCAAAAACATCCTGTTCCTCATCCTGCCCACGCTGCTGGGCACGTGGATCGCCAAGGACCAGCAGCGGTACCGGCCCGTGTTCCTCACCTGCGGCGGGGCCATCACGCTGGGCAGCGTGCTCTGCGCCGGGTGGAACACCGGCACCCCTGTGGCCGCCATCTACGCCGTTATGCTCATCTTCGGCCTCGGCACCAGCTGCCAGTCGGTGTGCATCCAGCCCTATATGCAGCTCACCGTTCCGCCGGCCAAGCTGGGCAGCGCGGCTGCCATGGTGCTCTTTGCCAACTCCATCGGCGTGGTCATCTTCAACGCCTTCTACAACATTTTTTACAACGCCCGCTATGCCGAAGCCATGGCGCAGGGCGGCGGGGCCAAGCTGGCCGAGGGCATCGCCGAGACCTTCTCCTGCATCTCCATCCTCAGCGCGGTATGCGGCGCGGCCATCGTGATCCTCGCCCTGTGGCTGGTGCCCAGCCGGAAAACGGCAGCCCGGCAGCAGACGGCCCAATAAACACAAAAACACCGGAGGACCTGACGGTCCCCCGGTGTTTTGCGCTCACTGCGGATGTTCCAGCCGGTAGATCACAGCGGCCAGCTGCTCCCGGGTGACAAAGCTCTGATAAGCCATGTCCCCCTGCCCGGTCCCCCGGATGAGGCCCATCTGCTCCGCCCAGGCCCGCTCCTCCGCCGACCACTCCGCCGGCGGCAGCTGGGTCTGCGCCGCCAGCCATGCGGCCATCAGGCCGTTGAATTGCTCCTGTGTCACGTCCTTTTCCTCCTTTGCCGGGGCGGGGGCGGACTGGGGCTTCAGCTCCGCCGCCACGTCCGCCCGGAAGTCGTCCATGCTCTTCCCGAACTTGGGGAACCAGTGGAGCACGTCCCCGTGATTGCTGGCCATGCCCAGCGCGTGGCCCTCTGCGTGGCAGATCACCGTCTCCGGCGCCAGCGGGTCCAGCTGGTACAGCCGGCACAGGTGGGCGGTGAGCTCCACCGCCGTGCGGTAGACCTGCTCGAAATAGATCCGGTCCGTCAGGCCGTCCTCGCAGATCTCAAAGGAGATGTGGGTATTGTTGGCGCTGGGGCGGGTAGAGCCATTGCCGGCGTGCCAGCCCCGGGTGGTCCACGGCAGGGTCTGCACCGCCGCCACGGAGCTGTCGGCCAGTCTGCCCACAAAGCCGTGGACGCACACGTCCAGCCCCGGCCGGTTCCAGTGGTTTCCGTTTCTGTTGGTGCCCAGCCGGGCCAGCAGGACGGCGCAGTCTGGGTCGTCCGCCGCGGGCTGCACGTACCGGCGCAGGGTGGGGTTATTGGCCCCGGTGGAGTGGACCATCACGCCCCGGGGGCGGATGGTCTGGCCGGTCTTGCAGCAGTCGTTCTCCGTCAGGAGACACTTGAGCAGCTTCATCCGTTCCCCTCCTGTCCGCCAACCCGCTCATGCTGCGTACCGAAATAAAAAGAGATGATCACCGCGTAGATGGTCATGAAATCCTGACTCACCTTTCCCCGCAGGGCCAGCACGGCGAAGGCCGCCGTCAGCACGATGGTCACCAGCGACTTGACGCACAGCAGGTTAGCCAACCGCTTTTTCAAAAGTTCCATATCAGTTCCCCCCTCTTCGTTCCAAGGGCTCAGTCAGAGCCCAGCGTCTGGTGGAGGCGGGCAAGGTCGCTCCCCTGCTCGGAGAGTTTGACCTCTACCACAGCTATGCGCTCCACCACACTGTTGTGCTTGTCCACCTTTTTCTCCAGCTGCTCGATGCGGTAATTGGTCAGTCGGTTGGCCGCCAGCACGCCCCCAAGGCTGCCGATGGCGGTACCGATCAGGGCAATGACCGCCACGACGATCTGTTCCATCCCTCTATCCCCCCTCTGAACGGGGCCGTCAAGCAAGTTTTTGTTGCCCTTTTCCGTGCAAGATGATATAATAGCTGATTGTCAAAAATATTTTGGAGGTATCCTCCCCTATGTCGCTATACGAATCTGAGATCAAGCGCCGGCGCACCTTTGCCATCATCTCCCACCCCGATGCCGGTAAGACCACCCTGACCGAGAAATTCCTGCTGTACGGCGGGGCCATCGCTCAGGCGGGCGTGGTCAAGGGCAAGAAAAATTCCCGCGCCGCCACCTCCGACTGGATGGAGATTGAAAAGCAGCGCGGCATCTCCGTCACGTCCTCGGTCATGCAGTTCCAGTACGAGGGCTTCTGCATCAACATTCTGGACACCCCGGGCCATCAGGACTTCTCCGAGGACACCTACCGCACGCTGATGGCCGCGGACTCCGCCGTCATGGTCATCGACGCCGCCAAGGGCGTGGAGGCCCAGACCCGGAAGCTGTTCAAGGTCTGCGCCATGCGGGACATCCCCATCTTCACCTTCATCAACAAGATGGACCGGGAGGCCCGGGACCCCTTCGAGCTCTGTCAGGAGCTGGAGAAGGAACTGGGCATCGACACTTACGCCGTCAACTGGCCCATCGGCTGCGGCAAGGAGTTTCAGGGCGTGTACGACCGGGCCCGGAAGAAGATCATCCACTTCACCTCCAACACCAACGCCCGGGCCGCCACCGCCACTGAGGTGGATCTGAACGACCCTGAACTGGCCGGGCTCATCGGTCAGGCCAAGCGGGACCAGCTGGCGGACGAGATCGAGCTGCTGGACGGCGCCTCCTGCGAGTTCGACCTGGACCGGGTGCGCCACGGCAAGCTGTCCCCGGTGTTCTTCGGCTCCGCCCTCACCAACTTCGGCGTGGAGCCCTTTCTGGAGGACTTCCTGCGCATGACCACGCCGCCCCTGCCCCGCCGGGCCGGGGACGAGGTCATCGACAGCTTTGACGACAGCTTCTCCGCCTTCGTCTTCAAGATCCAGGCCAACATGAACAAGGCCCACCGGGACCGCATCGCCTTTATGCGGGTGGTCTCCGGCCGGTTCGACGCCGGCAAGGAGGTCTACCACGTTCAGGGCGGCAAGCGCATCAAGCTCTCCCGGCCCCAGCAGCTCATGGCCGCTGAGCGGGAGATCATCGAGGAGGCCTACGCCGGGGACATCATCGGCGTGTTCGACCCGGGCATCTTCTCCATTGGCGACACCCTGTGCGCCCCGGGGAAGAAGTTCAGATTCGACCCCATCCCCACCTTCGCCCCGGAGCATTTCCGCCGGGTTCGGCCCCTGGACACCATGAAGCGCAAACAGTTCCTCAAGGGCATGGAGCAGATCGCTCAGGAGGGTGCCATCCAGATCTTCAAGACCCCCTACTCCGGCATGGAGGAGGTCATCGTGGGCGTGGTGGGCACGCTGCAGTTCGACGTGCTGGAGTACCGCCTGCGGGGGGAGTACGGCGTGGAGCTCTATGTGGAGGGCCTGCCCTATGAGTATCTCCGCTGGGTGGAACACAAGGGGGACGAGCCCCTGAAGGCCGAGGACCTTGTCCTGCCCAACGACGCCATGCTGGTGGAGGACTACAAGGGGAGCCAGCTGCTGCTGTTCTCCTCCATGTGGTCCATCAACTGGACAGCCGACCGCAACAAGCAGCTCACCCTGCTGGAGTTCGGCGGGGCCAGATTCTGAAAACGCAAAGACCGCCCGGCCCACAGTGTGGGCCGGGCGGTCTCTTTTGATCGGTCAGAGGGCGTCCTTCGGGCAGGCCCGCACGCACTCCATGCAGAGGATGCACTCCGTCCCGTTTCTCCGTCTCCGGGAGTTGTCGGTCACATCCACGTCCATGGGGCACGCCCGCCGGCATTTCCCGCAGGAGACGCACTTGGTCCTGTCGCACTTCACCCGCAGGAGGGAGAAGTAGCTCATAGGCTTCAGGAACACCGTGATGGGGCAGAGATATTTACAGAAGGCCCGGTTGTCCCGGAGCGCGAAGGCCAGCGCGATCCCCGCCCCGTAGTAGACCACGTTCCCGATGAGGAAAGCCCGGAACATGATGCGCTCCATATCCCCTACCCGGGCCAGAAACAGCGCCGCCACAAAACACAGGGAGGCGGCAAAGGTGACGTACCGGAGCCAGCCCAGCCGCTTCCGCGGCCCCTGCGGCGTCTTGTAGGGGAGGAAGTCCAGCACCATGGCCGTCCAGCAGGCATAGCCGCACCAGCCCCGCCCGAAGAGCAGGGGCCCGAAGATCTTGGCCACCGCGTAGTGGATGGTGGCCGCCTCGAACACGCCGGTGAAAAGGTAATACCAGAAGCCCTCGATCTGCATGTTTTCCCGGCAGATGATCCCGAGGTAGACCAGCATGTACAGCCCCACCAGCAGCTGCACCATCCGCCGGGCGTACCGGCGCTTCCGCAGAAACAGGAACATCCCCAGCGAGATGGACAGACCGATATAGCTGAAATTGAACAGGTAGAACAGGTTTCCCTTCGCCCGCCAGAGGGTGACCGCAATGATCTCAAACACCGCCAGCATGAGGGCCGGGAAAAGATACTGCTTGCCGCGCATACGCCGCTCCTTCCTTTTCGTTGCTCCGCCTGCGGGAAAAGGCGCCCCTTCCCCGTCCTTACCGCGCTCCAGATACCACGCCCGGAAGCCGTCCAGCGTCAGGCGGTCGCCCAGATCCTCGATGGGCCTCGATGCCGACTGGATGATCTGTCCGCAGGTCTTCGTCTCGCGCAGCGCCTCGAAGGACGGCCCCAGCGGGTCGCCGTACTTCGCCGCCGTCGCGGCATAAATATATTCCGGAACAGGGGCGGTGATGCCAGCTTATACTGCCGGCCCAGCTCCCGCCGGGCCTGATGCATCGTCCGTACGATGTGCTCCTCCGTCATCCCCTCGGCCCGCAGCCTTTGGGGCAGCTCGCGCAGAGCGGCCGCCTCCCGCTCATGGGCCAGACGCAGGGCGCTGTCCTTCAGGCCGCCCTGCCGGATCTGCTGCAGCTCCGCTTCGAACTCATCCATTTCCCGCACCTCTCTTCTTTTCGCCTCCAGTCTACCATACTCTGCCAAGCCATGCAAGGCGGCTTTTCTTTTTTCCCCGGATGTGGTATACTGTTTTATTATTTTAAAGGGGGCGTCAGCGTGGACCGCAGACTCACCGGGACATTTCTCGCGCTGGAGGGAGCGCTGTATGCCGCCTTCCTCACGCTGGACCTCACCGGCCGGGCGGGGCAGACCATCCCCCTCAAGTACGCTGGGGTGCTGCTCTGCCTGCTCTACGCCGCGCTCTGCGCCCTGCGGGGCGGGGACCGGCTGACCCCCGCCGCGCTGGCCCTCACCGCGGCGGCGGACTGGTTCCTGCTGGTGCGGGGCGACCACCTCGCCGTGGGGGTAGCCCTCTTTCTGGGGGTGCAGACCCTCTACCTCCTGCGGCTGCGGATGGCGGGCGCGCCCCGGGCATACTGGCTGCGGACGGGCCTGCCCCTATTGATGGGGGTCATCGTGTGGCAGCTGGGGCTGCTCTCGCCCCTGAATCTGCTGGTATGCCTCTATTTCTCCCAGCTGCTGAGCAACGCCGCATTGGCGTGGGCCGTCCCCCGCCAGCGGCGCTTCGCCGCCGGGCTCACCCTGTTCGTGGGGTGCGACGTCTGCGTGGGGCTGTTCAATCTGGGGCTGGCCATGCCCTTCTCCAGCGTGGGGATGTGGCTGTTTTATCTGCCCTCTCAGGTGCTCATCGCCCTGAGCGGGGAAAGGAAGTCGATCGCATGAAGCAAAGCAAGCTGCTCACCCTGCTGCTGGCCGTGGCCGCGGCGGCGGTGCTGCTGTCCGGGGCCATCGCCGTGCCCATCCTGTGCCGGCCCTTCTACTATGCCCAC
Source organism: uncultured Oscillospiraceae bacterium (assembly GCA_934667095.1). Lineage (GTDB taxonomy): Bacteria > Bacillota > Clostridia > Oscillospirales > Oscillospiraceae > Enterenecus. The sequence continues at coordinate 17,616 of CAKULE010000019.1, forward strand.
ATCGACCCCCTCCAGCTGGAGGAGGCCACCGGCTATACCCGGGCCGAGATCAAAACCGCCTATGATGAGATGCTGGACTACTGCCTCGGCGGGGATGAGTTCTCCACCGGGGTGCTCCGCTGGTCGGAGAGCGGGAAGGACCACTTCACCGACGTGCGGGTGCTCTTCCTGCTGGACCTGAAGGTGCTGGCGGTGTCAGCGGCAGTACTGGTCCTCGCCCTCATCGCCGCAAGGCTGGCCGGGCTGCGGCCGGCGCGGCTGGCGGAACGGGGCCCCGCCTTCTGGGCCGGGGCCGGGCTGGGCGGGCTGTTTCTCCTCGTGGGCGGGCTGGCGGCGCTGGACTTCGACCGGGCCTTCGTGGTGTTCCACAGCCTGTTTTTCCCCGGGAAAACCAACTGGCTTTTCGACCCCCGCACCGACGAGATCATCAATATCCTGCCGGAGGTCTTCTTCTGCAACTGCGCCATTCTCATTCTGGCGGTGCTCGTGCTGGGCTGCGCCGGGCTGATCGTGGGGGACCTGTGGGCAGGGCGGAAGGCCCGCACCGCCGAAAAAACCTGAACATTTTGAAAAAAGCTGTTGCATTTGCTCCGCAGGTATGATATGATGTACCATGCGTTTATGAGGCGTGGAGGTTTGCTGCGCCGAACAAACCCTACGAACGTGAAAGAGGTGAACGACGATGAAGGAAGGCATCCATCCCAACTATCAGCACACCACCATTACCTGTGCGTGTGGCAACGTGATCGAGACTGGCTCGACCAAGAAAGACATCAAGGTGGAAGTTTGCTCCAAGTGTCACCCCTTCTATACTGGTAAGCAGAAAGTGGTGGACTCCGGCGGGCGTGTCAGCCGCTTCAACAAGAAGTTCGGCCTGGAGTAATCCCTGTCTTTCCAAAGGGCTCATGTCACGTGACATGGGCCCTTTTTCTGTCCCGATCTCTGCCCGCCCCAGTTCGGATCTGTTCATCCGGAGGTATTTATGTTTGAAGAACAGCAGCTTATGAAGATCAACCGTGCCGTGCTGGTGGGGCTGTCCGCCCCCGGGCTCAGCCGGGAGGAGAACGCCTCGGAGCAGTCCATGGAGGAGCTGGCCGCCCTGCTGGAGACGGCGGGGGGCACCTGCCTCGGCACCGTCCTCCAGAACAAGGCCACCCCGGACCCCCGTACCTTTATCGGCGAGGGCAAGACCGCGGAGGTGCAGGAGCTGGTCCAGAGCCTCGGGGCCGACATGGTCATCTTTGACAACCCCCTCTCCCCCTCCCAGCAGCGGGCCTTGACCGAGGATCTGGGCGTGACGGTCATCGACCGGGCAGGGCTCATTCTGGACATCTTTGCCCAGCGGGCCCGCACCAGCGAGGGTCGGCTGCAGGTGGAGCTGGCCCAGTACAAGTACCTGCTGCCCCGGCTCACCGGCATGTGGAAGCATCTGGAACGGCAGGAGGGCGCCATCGGCACCCGCGGCCCCGGCGAGACTCAGCTGGAGTCCGACCGGCGGCACATCCGGCAGCGAATCTCCCGGCTGGAGGGGGAGCTAAAGGACGTGCGCCGGGTCCGCGCCACCCAGCGGGAGCGCCGGGAGAAAAATGAGGTCCCGGTGGTGGCCATCGTGGGCTACACCAACGCGGGCAAGTCCACCCTGCTCAACGCCCTCACCGGGTCGGACATCCCGGCCAACAACCGCCTGTTCGACACACTGGACACCACCACCCGCACGCTGGAACTGTCCGACACCTGCACCGTGCTCATCTCGGACACGGTGGGCTTCATCTCCAAGCTGCCCCACCAGCTGGTAGACGCCTTCAAGGCCACGCTGGAGGAGCTGTCCTTCGCCGACCTGCTGCTCCACGTCATCGACGCCTCCGACCCTCTCTGGCGGGAGCAGGCGGCGGTGGTGGACCGACTCATCGAGGAGCTGGGCGCCTCTGAGACCCCGCGGCTGGAGGTGTTCAACAAGTGTGACCTCTTCCCCAACGACATCCTGCCCCGGGGGGAGGACATGGTGTCCATCTCCGCCCGCACCGGGGAGGGGCTGGACCGGCTGCGCTCCGCCATCGAGAAGCGGCTGGACGCGGGCACGGCCCGGGTGGTGCTCCACCTGCCCTACGACAAGGGCGGCATTCTGGACGGGCTGTACAAGGAGGCCAAGGTCGAGAAGGTGGACTATTCCGAGACCATCGACGTCACCGCCGTCTGTACCCACAAGACCATCGGCCAGCTCCGCGACTATGTGGAGGGCTACACGCCCCCCAAGGAGGACTGGGAATGACGGAGTATCTGGTCCCCACCGGAGCAGGAGAGGCCACGGTGGTGGAGAAGCGCTCGGAGTTCATCGGTCAGGTGTGGCCGGTGGAGACCGAGGAGGAGGCCCGGGCCCTCATCGAGCAGGCCAAAAAAAGCTATCACGACGCCCGGCACCACTGCTGGTGCTATCTCATCCGTGACGGGGCGGTGCGCTACTCCGACGACGGGGAGCCCCAGGGCACCGCGGGGCAGCCTATGCTCAGCGTGTTCCAGAAGGCGGGACTCTCCAACGTGTGCTGCGTGGTGACCCGGTACTTCGGCGGGGTGCTGCTGGGGGCAGGCGGCCTCGTGCGGGCGTACACGCAGGCGGCCTCTGACGCGCTGGCCGCCGCGGGGATCTCGCAGGTCCGCCGGTGGGTGGAGCTGGCGGTGGAGTGCCCGTACAGCTTTCTGGATCGGGTGAAAAACCTCACCGAGGCCCTTGGCGGCGCCGTGGGCGAGGTGGAGTACGCCGCCGGGGTGACCGTCCACGCCCTCCTGCCCGAAGCGCAGGCGGAGCCCTTCGCCGCCCAGATCACTGAGCTCTCCGCCGGCAGCTTTGCCGCCGTAGAGCTGGGGGAGACTTTCCGGGCGGTGCCGGTCAAATAACAGCAAAAGCCGGCCTGCAATCGCAGGCCGGCTTTTTTGATCTCTGTTCAGCTGGAAAGCCTTAGATACAGCAGCGGGCACGGACCGCCCTCCTCATCCCCCGCTCCTCCGGCGCAAGGAACAGCCTCTCCAGCCGGCCGTTTTCCACACCCATGAAGGCGGCCGGCCTCCCGGTCCGGTCCTGGCAACGATCAGGTGCGCCACGCCCGCCAGCGCTTGGGGAACATAGCCCCTGATCCGCTCCGCCTCTACATCGGAGAGAAACAGGAGGGTCACCCGGACGGAGCGCTCCCAGGTGTCCAGCAGCTGCGCCATCAGCGGCGCGCTCCTGTCCTATACTCCATAAAGCTTCATTTCACTGTCCCGTCTCCCGCCCCCGCTGCAGCCGGGGCGGGCTTTTTATTTTACAGCTCCACCGCCCGGGCCACGGAGAAGAACCACAGGGCCCGGCGGGCCACCGGGCGGTCAGTCACCGCCGCCAGGGCCCGGGTGTAGGCGTCCAGTTGGGGGCGGTAGCTCTCCGCCCGGGCCGGGAGCGTGTCCGCCGTCACCCGGTCGGTCTTGAAGTCCAGCACGGTGACGGAGCCGTCCGCCTCCACAAACCAGCAGTCCACCACGCCCTGCAGCAGGACCTCCTCCCCCGGCTCCGCGCCGGGATAGTAATCCGCCGCCGGTACCAGCAGGGAGAATTTGTACTCCCGCTCCACCTGCCGGGCGGCCAGCAGCCGCCGACCGAGGTCCGACCGGAAGAAGGCAAGAATATCCGCCGGGTCCACCGCCTCCCCCTGCTGGGGGGTAATGTACCTCCCAGCTGTCAGCCGGGCGATCTCGTCGGCCACCTGCGCCCCGTCCCCGGTACGGCTGTAATCCAGATACTGCATGACCATGTGGAGGGCGGTGCCCCGCTGAGCCGCCGTCAGGGGCCGGGGGCCGTCGAACCACGGTTTGGGCAGGGTGAGCTCCGGAGCCGCAGGACGCAGGGGCACGGCGTTCTCTGCCGCCTCCGCGTCCTTCTCCCGGCCCTTCAGCTGGGTGGCGGTCAGCTTGGAGGGGATGTCCGCCGCCCCGGCGTGGGGATAGGTCCAGGCCAGGGTCTGCTCCAGATCCTCCGGCAGGGGAATCGTCTCCCCCGCCGTCTCTTCCGTCTCCGCCCCGGCGGGGCCGGTGAGGTAGTCTGCCGCCGGCAGGACCCGCACATCCCACGGATAGGCCGAGCGGGCGGTGCCGCCGCAGTACAGGGGGCCGCAGTCCCCCCGGGCCAGCACCGGCGGCAGGATCCAGTCCGCCATGCAGGCGGCGTTGGCCGCCTCCCACGGGGACACGGGACAGGCCGCCCGGTCAGCCAGGGCTGCCGCCGCGCCGTTCTCTCCGCTGCGGAGGGCGGTGAACAGGATCAGCTTGTGCTCCGCCCTCGTCATGGCCACATAGAGCAGGCGCATCTCCTCCGCCCGCATCTGCCGGCGAAGGCGGAGGGCCACCGCGTCCCGGGCGATGGTGGTGTAGCGCAGCATCCGGGCGCGGTCAGTGCGCTTGGGGCCAAGGCCCAGCTCCGGGTGGAACAGGATGGGCGCGCGGGAGTCCGCCTCGTTGAAGCGGCGCTCCAGCCCGCACAGCAGCACCACCGGGAACTCCAGACCCTTGGAGCGGTGGATGGACAGGATGCGCACGCCGCCCCCCTCGCCCCCTGCCACCGGCACGGGGACGTTGTTGTCCGCCATGCGGCTCAGGTGGAGCAGGAAGGCCATCAGGCCCCGGTGGCCCGCGCCCTCAAAGCGGCAGGCCTCGTCATAGAGGGCCATGAGGTTGGCCCGGCGGCGCGCCCCGTCAGGCAGGCCGGCAAACACCGCAGGCAGGTCCGTGCGGTCGTACACCTGCCGCAGAAGCACGTGGCTGCTCTCCTCCGCGGCCAGCTCCCGCAGCTCGTCCAGCAGGGTCAGGAAGGCGGCGCAGTCGGGCTCCCCCCGGGCGGCCCCGGCGGCAAGGGAGTCGTACACGCAGCCGGGGCCCTCCCGCCGGAGGGCGGCCAGCCGGTCGGGCCCGAAGCGGAACAGGGGCGAGCGCAGCACCGCCAGCAGGGGCACGTCCTGCCGGGGGTTGTCGATGATGCTCAGCAGGGAGACGGCCACGGAGATCTCCGTGGTGCCGAAAAACTCCCGGCCGCCCCCGGCGGTCCACGGGATGCCCTGCTCATCCAGCGCCGCGCCGTAGTGCCGCAGCACCGTCCCGGGGGAGCGCAGAAGGATCACCACGTCCTCCGCCCGCAGGGGGCGGTCCCCCACAGGGAAGCCTTCGTCCAGCAGGGTGCGGATGCGCGCCGCCGCCGCCCGGGCCTCCAGCAGGTCCTTCTCCGGGCGCTCGGCCCCGTCGTCATTCTCTTCCCCGACGTCGCCCAGCTCAAGGCAGTTAAGCTCCACCCGGAAGGGCTCCGCCGGGGTCAGGTCCTCCCGGCCGGGAATGAGCGCCTCGGCGTCGGTGTAGTCCAGCTCCCCCGCCTGCCGGGACATGACAGCCCGGAAGATGAAGTTCACCCCGTCCAACACCTCCGGCCGGGAGCGGAAGTTGCGGGAGAGCAGGATGGACCGGCCCTCCCCCTCCGCCGCCCGGTCGTGGGACGGGAAGCGGACGTACTTGTCCAGAAAAATGGTGGGGTCCGCCAGGCGGAAGCGGTAGATGGACTGCTTCACGTCCCCCACCAGAAAGAGGTTGCGGCCATTGGAGAGGGCGTCGAAAATGGCGTTCTGGACAGTGTTGGTGTCCTGATACTCGTCCACCATGATCTCGTCAAAGGCGGCGCCCACGTCGGCGGCCAGGCCCTCGCTGCCCGGCTCGGCCCCGGCCAGCAGGCGGGCGGTAAGGTGCTCCGCATCGGCAAAGTCGATGAGATGGCGGCGGCGCTTCAGGGTCTCGAAGGCCCGGTCAAACTCCTCCGCCACCTCCAGCAGGGCAGCCATGGCGGGGCCCACGGCCCGCAGGTCTTCCATGGCCTGCGCCGCCGTCACCTCGAACCGCTCCCCCAGCTTTGCCAGCTGCTTTTTGCAGCGGTCCCGCAGGGCCTTGGCCCGGTCCTTCAGCGCCTCGTCGCACTCGCCCTTCTTCGTCCCCAGCCGGGGAAAGGGCACGGGGAAGCAGGCCGCGGCGGCATCCCACCCGGCATCCAGCGCCAGCCGCAGGTCCTCCAGTCCGGCCAGCGTGCCGTCCAGCGAGGGGCCGTAGCAGTGCTCCAGCAGGTCGTCCCCGGCGATCTCGCCCCGCAGGGCCTCCAGCTCTGCCAGCCAGTGGCCGGTCAGCTCCGCCCCGTCGGCCAGCAGCAGCCGGCCCCAGACGGAGTCCTCCGGGCCGGCATCCGCCGGCAGGTCGAAGTCCCCCCGACGGTCCAACAACCAGCGGCGGGGGTCCGGCTGGGCCTGCACCCGGCTGTGGACATCCAGCACCGCGTCCTCGATGGTCTGGTCGTCCCGCTCCCCTGCCAGGGCGTCCACCAGCGCGGCAAATGCCGGGTCGGTCTGAATCCCGGCGTAGCGCCGCTCCAGCACGTCCTTCAGGGCCTGGGCACGCAGCTCGTCCCCCTCGGCCTCATCGGACACCCGGAAGTCCGGGTCCAGCCCCGCCAGGTGCCCCCACTGCCGGAGAAAATCGAGGCAGAAAGCGTCCACAGTGCAGATTCTGGCCTGATACACCCGGGCGGCGCTCCGCCGCAGGTGGCGGTTCTCCGGGTGGAGGGCAAGGCGGCTCTGAATGGCGGCAGAAATGCGCTCCCGCAGCTCCGCCGCGGCGGCGTTGGTGAAGGTGATGACCAGAAAGCGGTCGATGTCCCGGCCCTCCTCCACATAGCCCATGAGCCGCTCCACCAGCACCCGGGTCTTGCCCGAGCCGGCGGCAGCGGACACCAGCAGGGTGCCGCCCCGGTTTTCCACCGCAGCGCGCTGTTCCTCTGTCAGTTCAAAGGCCATGGTCCTCGCCCTCCTTCCGCCGGGCCATCCATGCCCAGAATTCGCCGGAGCTGACGCCCTTCCGGCGGCGCTTCACGTCGCCGCAGGCGCTCTCGAAATGGCAGGCCGCCCGATACTCGCACCAGCGGCAGGCGTTGCGGTTCCCGTCGTGCCAGTAGGGGTCGGCGGCGATATTGCCCTTTGCCAATTCCCCCGCCGCGGCGGTCAGCGCGTCCGTAATGTACTCGTCCAGCGCCTCCATCTGCTCGGCACTGACCAGATAGTCCCCCCGGCCCCGGCCCTCGGCCACAGGGAGGAAGCGGTAGGGCCCGTCGGTGTGCTCCATGGCGGAGAGCACCGCGGGGTCATCCAGCACAAGGCCCTGCCGCCGCAGGAGCCTGTCCCGTCCGGCGGCCACCTGCGCGTCGGTCATGGTGCGGTCGCCGTCCAGCAGCGGGGTGCGGGCGGGCACGTAGAGCACCCCCGCCGGCACGATCTCCCCCGGCCCCAGGGCCGCGGCGCCGTATTTCTTCAGGGCAAATAGATACAGCAGCATCTGCAGGCCCCGGCCGTCCTCCACGTCGGAGAAGTCGAAGCTTTTTTTGCCGGTCTTGTAGTCCACCACCCGCAGGTAGCGCCTGCCCTCGTGCTCCCACTGGTCCAGCCGGTCCACAAAGCCGGTGAGGCTCAGGCGCACGCCGTTCTCCGCCTCCACCGGCGGCAGCTCCTGCCCCCGGCCGAAGCCCAGCTCGAACCGGGCAGGGGTGAAGTCGGAGGCGGCCAGCTCGGCGGCCACGCTGTCCACCACCGCCAGTGCCGCCCCCTTCATGCGGTCAAAGAGATAGCGCAGGCGGGCAGTCTCCCCCTCCAGCCCGGAGAGGACCTCCCGTTCGTACCGTTCGGCCTCCTGGGCGGCCAGGGCGCGGCGGAGCCCGCCGTCCGCCGCCAGGGCCTTCACGCCGCCCAGGGCGGCGGCCCGGCCCAGCACCCCCTCCAGCACGGCGTGGACAAAGGTGCCGTACTCCGTGGGGCGGAAGGCCGCCTGCCGCCGGGGCTTGGCGTCCAGCCCGTAGCGCATGAAATAACCGAAGTGACAGGAGTTCAGCAGATCCAGCCGGGTGGCGGACATACCCACCACCGGGCCATACAGGGCCCGCACCCCCGCCGGGGACAGGCTCCCCCGCCGCCAGCGGGCGGCCTGCTCCACCCGGTCCACCCGCTCTCCGTAGCCGGACACGGCCCGGAGGGCGGCGGCCAGACGGGGGCTCTCCCCCGCCAGCTCCAGCGCGGAGGCCGGGGCGGCCAGACGGCTCTCCCCGGCGGTCACGGGGGCAGCGGCCGGGAACAGCAACTCCAGCCGCTCCCACAGCAGGCAGGGCAGGCGCTCCTCCCCCACACCGTCGGCGGCGGCATAGCTGAGATAGAGCCGCTGTGTGGGAATGGCGCAGGTCTCGTAGGCGATGGTGAACTCCCGGCGCAGCTTGTCCTCCTGCCGGGGGGCCAGCTCCACCTCCTGCTCCGCCAGCAGGTCCCGGTCCTGATCGGAGAACAGGCCGGGGGCAGGGGAGCAGTCGGGCACGGCGCGGCTGTCCGCCCCGAGGAAGAACAGCACCTTTACCTCCTTGTGGGCCAGACGGGGGGCCTCCCCCACCGTCACCCGGTCCAGCGACACGGGGATGGCCCCCACGTCGTATTGGGACAGGGCCAGCGAAAACAGGCGGGAGAACTCGTCCAGCTCCAGCTCCGTGTCTCCCAGCAGCAGGGCACACTGCTCCAGCGCGCCAGAGATGATGCCCCACAGCTGCCGGTATTGGGCGGCGGTATTCAGGTCTCCGCGTCCCTCCAGCGCGGCAGCCCGCTGGGCCAGACGGGCCGGGAGCCCGATACCCTCCATCAGCCGGTACAGGGCCAGGGCCCGGCCCCGGCCGGTGTGGTCCGGGTCCCGCCGCAGCTCCTCCAGCGGGGCGATGGCCCGGCGGCGGAGGGCGTCCAGCGCCGCCACCTGCGCCCGCTGCTCCTCCGTAAAGGTCTGGCCGTATCCCTCCGGGTGCATGTCCCACAGGCGTTCCCGGGTCCACGCGCTGCCGTGGAGGTCCCACGTGAGGACGTAATTTTCCAGCTCGTCCCGCTCCTGCCGGGTGAGGCCGGTGAGGTCGGTCTTGAAATAGCGGAACAGCTCCTCATAGGGATAGTCTTCCGCCGCGGCGGCCAGCGCCGCGGTCACCAGCGCCATCACCGGCTTCTGCAGCACGTCGTCCACCGCCGCCCGGAACACGGGGATGCCGCAGCGGGCAAACACGCTGTCGATCAGCTCTCCATAGCCGTCCATCCGCCGGGCGCACACGGCAATGTCCCGACAGCGCAGGCCACCCCGCAGCAGCTTCAGGATCTCGGCGGCAGCCCACTCCACCTCCCGCCGGGGATCGGCGGCCCGGACCCGGGTGACGGCGCAGGGGCTGGCCCACGGCTCCGGCAGCGGGCCGAAGAGGCTGCGCTCCAGAAAGGCCAGGGAGGGCTCCGCCCTGCCGTATCCCGCGAGGGTCTCCTCCCGCCATTCCGTGCCCTGACGGACCATGGCGGCCTTCAGCCGCCGGGCAGCCCGGCGGGCGGGCTCGAAGATCCCGGCGGGGTCATCCCCATCACCGGCGTTGAGGGCTGCGGTCACCGGGCAGCGGGCCGCCAGCGCGGCGATGACCGCCCCCTCCTGGGGGGTGAAGTCGGTGAAACCGTGGATGTAGATTTCCTTGTCCTCCGCCCAGCCGCACTGGCCCAGCTGGTCCGCCAGCCGGTCCAGCCGGGTGCGGGGGTCGGCGGCGCTGTCGGCGCACAGAGCATTGTAGGCGGCGTAGATCAGACCGATGTCCCGCCACTTGTCCCCCTGACGGCCGCCGAGGGCCTCGCCGGCCTCCATCAGAACGTCGGGCCCCACCTGATAGCTGCGGCACTCGTCAATGGTGGCCAGCAGGCCGGTGAGAAAGGCAGGCTTGCGGGAGGGGGCCTTGTAGAGCCGCAGAGCATCCCCCACCTGCCGCAGGGCGGAGTAGAGCAGCAGCATCCGTCCGCCGGCATCCAGCATGGGGGCAGCTCCGCCGCCCAGCAGATCGGCGAGCCGCCCGGCCAGCCGGGTGAAGGACAGCACCTCGCACCGGGCGCAGGCGGTGTTCCCCAGCAGGCGGCAGAGGGCGCGCTCGCTCTCGTGGGAGTACTGCTCCGGCACGATGAGTACCCGGCGGGGGGCCTCGCTGCGGCCCATCCGCTCCAGCAGGGCACGGCGGCTGTCCTGCCCCGCCCGGGCGTACAGCAGCGTCAGCATGGGCTCTCCTCCTCTCTATCGCAGTTTATCGATCACAATGTCGTCCCGGGGCACCTTCGCCCAATCGAAGATGCCCGCCAGCTCAGAGGCTATGATAGGCTCCGGCCGGTCCAATAAACCGGACAGCCAGCCCAGCAGGCCCAGCACCTCCTCCGGGCGGTACTTCTGCCGCAGGGCGCCCATGTCCAGGTCTCCGTCCCGCTTGGACAGGCGGCGGCCCGCCCCGTCCACCAGCAGGGGCACGTGGTAAAACTCCGGCGGTTCATAGCCCAGCGTCCGGTGGAGCCACGCCTGCCGGGGCGCAGAGGTCAGCAGATCGCACCCCCGCACCACCCGGGTGATCCCCATGGCGGCGTCGTCCGCCACCACCGCCAGCTGGTAGGCCCACACCCCGTCGGACCGGCGGATGAGGTAGTCCCCGCAGTCCCGGCGGAGGTTCTCCCGGCAGGGGCCCATGTGGCCGTCGATCACCTCTACCGTCTCGTCAGGCACCCGCACCCGCCACGCCGGCGGGCGCAGGGCCGTGTGCGACCCCCGCTCCGCCGCCGTCAGACGGGCACAGGGGCACGCACCGCTCTCCCTGGGCTCTCCCCGGTGGGGGGCGGAGGCCGCCAACCGCTGGGCCCGGGTACACCAGCAGGGATAGACCAGATCCATGGCCCGCAGCTTTTCAAACTCCGCCCGGTAGCGCTCCCCCCGGCAGGACTGCATATGGGCCGGCTCCAGCCCGCCCTCGTCCCAGTTCAGGCCCAGCCAGAGCAGGTCGTCCAGCAGGATCTCCGCCTTCTCCCGGCTGCAACGGTCGGGGTCCAGATCCTCGATGCGCAGGAGCATCACGCCGCCCCGGCTGCGCACATCCAGCCACGCCAGCAGGGCGGAAAACAGGTTGCCCAGATGCATCCGCCCGCTGGGACTGGGGGCAAATCGGCCGCGGATCTCCACTGGTTCTCCCTCCTTTTTGAAAAAAGACCGCCGCCGCGAATTGCGGCGGCGGTCACTTTCGTCGTCTTACTTCTTGTTGAAGATCTTGAAAATATCGTCGAAGGGGTCGGTCTCGGGGGGCTCCTTCTCGTCCTCGGCGATGGGGGTGGGGGCAACCACGCCGCCCACGCCCGCGGGCACGCAGTCAGGCTTGTCCTCCTTCTGGGCATTGGGGGCGGGGTTGGCCACGCCGCCGAAGCCGGTGGCAATGACGGTGACGCGGATCTCGTCCTGAAGGGTCTCGTCAAAGGCGGCACCCATCATGAACAGGGCCTCGGGGTCGGCGACCTCCTTGACCATGTTGGCGGCGATCTCCACCTCGTCCAGCCCGATGTCCAACGGGCCGGTGATGTTGACGATGATGCCCTTGGCGCCCTGAATAGAGGTCTCCAGCAGAGGGCTGTTGATGGCGATGCGGGTGGCCTCCTCCGCCTTGTTCTTGCCCGCGGCGCGGCCCACACCCATGTGGGCCAGGCCGGCGTCCTTCATGACGGCGGTGACATCGGCAAAGTCCAGATTGATGAGGCCGGTGGTGGTGATCAGGTCGGAGATGGACTGCACCGCCTGACGCAGCACGTCGTCGGCAATGGAGAAAGCGTTGGCAAAGGTGATCTTCTCGTCGGTGGCGTACTGCAGCCGGTCATTGGGAATGATGACCAGAGAGTCCACCTTGGAGCGCAGCTCCTCGATGCCCTTCTGGGCAGCCTCCATACGGCGGCGGCCCTCGAAACTGAAGGGCTTGGTGACCACGCCCACGGTGAGGATGCCCTTTTCCTTGGCGATCTCGGCCACCACGGGGGCCGCGCCGGTGCCGGTGCCGCCGCCCATGCCGGCGGTGACGAAGACCATGTCGGTGCCCTCCAGCACGGCGGCGATCTGCTCCTTGCTCTCCTTGGCAGACTCACGGCCCACCTCGGGGTTGGCGCCCGCGCCCTTGCCGCCGGTCAGCTTCTCGCCGATGGGCAGCTTCTGGGTGGCCTGAGAGGCGTTCAGGCACTGGCGGTCGGTGTTGATGGCGATGAACTCGATGCCCTGCATGCCGGAACTCACCATGCGGTTGACCACGTTATTGCCGCCGCCGCCGACGCCGATCACCTTCAGCACGTCGCCAGTCTTCACGGAAGTATCCATTGAAAAAGCCATAGTTCGGCCCTCCTGTATCAGATTTCGAGCGGAGAACGGGGGCAGACACGGCCGCTTTCAGCCCGCACCGCGTAAGTATACCATATCTTGTACCATTGTAGCCGTTTTCCCCCCAGCGGTCAATAGAAAATAAGAAGTTTTTTGGCCGAAAGGCAAGAAAAAGGAGCCGCCGCAGTCCGCGGCAGCTCTCTCAGCTCTTCCGTTTGAAAATGACCTCCCCGTCCTTGACGGTGAAGTCGAAAATGCCGGGCTCATTCTGGGGCATTTTCTCGCTCTCCAGCGCCTTTTGCAGCAGGCGGAGCATCCGCCCGTAGTCCCCGCCCCGGGGGAGCTTCAGGGTGTAGATGCCCCACTCCAGCGTCATGGACGCGGAGGCAGAACAGTCCAGCGCCGAGGCGTCGGAGAGCATCTCCTGCTCCTCCAGCGCGGTCAGCAGGTCCAGCACATACTCCAGCGTGCTGCCGGTCTCATCCTCCACCTGAAGGGTGCCGCCGGCATAGGGGGCCACCGCCCGCAGGCCGGTGACGGAGACCACCTTCTGATCTCCCGCCCGCTCCAGCAGCTTGCCCCGGGAGGAGATGAGCCAGCGGCCGTCGTTGCTGTCCACCGAGGCGGCCGCCGTCCGCTCCGTCACCGTGATGAGTACCCGGTCGGGCAGGACCCGGCGGATGGAGACGGTCTCCACATAGGGCAGGCTGGTGCGGATGGCCGCGGCGATCTTCCGCTTGGGCAGGGCGATGAGGTTGCTGCCCAGCTCGATGCCGGAGGCGTCCGCCACCTCCTGCCCGGTGTAGCGCACGCTGCCGGAGACCTCCACGGCGTTGACCCGGAAGAACACCACGCAGGCCGTCACCACCGCCGCAAGGCAGAGCAGGACGGACAGCAGCTTGTAGATGCCGCTGAACCGGCCCCGCCGCTTCCGCCGGCGGTGGCTGCGCTCTTTTGCCATGGTATTCCCCCCATTCTTTCGTAGGATCAGCCCCGGCGGGCTCTGCCGCCCAGCCGGGTGAGCATGGTCTCCAGCGCCTCATAGCCCCGGTCGATGTGGTCCACGCCGGCGAGAACGCTCTCCCCCTCGGCGGCCAGCGCGGCCACGGCCAGCGCGCCCCCGCCCCGGAGGTCCCGGGCGGCCACATGAGCGCCCCGCAGGCGCTCCACCCCCCGCACCACCGCCACCCGGCCCTCCGTGGTGATGTCCGCGCCCATACGGCGCAGCTCCTCCACATGGCGGAAGCGGCTGTCAAAGAGATTTTCCACAAACACCGTGCTCCCCCGGGCGGTACACAGGGCCGCCATCACCGGGGCCTGCGCGTCGGTGGGGAAGCCGGGGTAGGGTGCCGTGCGCACGGTGGGCACGGCCAGCAGGGGCCGGTCCGGGTCCCGGGAGAGGGCCGCGAAGGTCTCCCCGGTGTCCACCCGGCAGCCCGCCTGACGGAGCACCTCCAGCACCGGGGCCAGATGATCCCGGTCCACGCCGGAAAGCTCCACCCGCCCCCCTGCCGCCGCAGCAGCGGAGAGCAGCGTGGCCGCCACGATGCGGTCCCCCATGACAGCAAAGGCCCCGCCGTGGAGGGGCCGCCCGCCCACGATGGTGATGACGGAGCCCCCCGCCCCCCGGACGTGGGCTCCCATGGTGTTGAGGAAATCCTGAAGAGCGGCGATCTCCGGTTCCCTGGCGGCGTTGGTGATGGTAGTGACCCCCTGCCCGCCCACGGCGCACAGCATGGCGTTCTCCGTGGCCCCCACGCTGGGGATGGACAGCTGGATGTCGCCCCCGACGGGCCGGCCGGTGCAGACCAGACCGCCGCCCCGCTCCTCCACAGTGCAGCCCAGCGTGCGGATGGCCGCCAGATGGAGGTCGATGGGCCGGGGGCCCAGCTCGCAGCCGCCGGGGTAGCTCATCCGGGCTTCCCCCATACGGGCCAGCAGGGGGCCCAGAAAAATGATGGAGGACCGCATGGCCCGCATCTGCTCCTCCGGGATGGACGTACCGGACGCACCGGAGGCGTCCACCCGGATGGTGTGCCCCTCCTGCTCCGCCCGGCAGCCCAGACGGCGGAGGATGGCCAACGCCGCGTCCACGTCGGTAAGCCGGGGACAGTTGGACAGCTCCACCGGCCCGGGCACCAGCAGGCACGCCGCCAGCAGGGGCAGCACGCAGTTCTTGGCCCCCTGCACCGTCAGCCGCCCCGACAGGGGGACACCCCCCTGTATGTACAGTTCACTCATGGCAAAGCCTCCCTCTGCACGGATGATGTTCTCACCATCCTATGCAGGGGGGCGGCTGTCGGGTTTATTTCAGCAGCTTTTCCAGCTCGGCAAAAATGTCTTCCGCCGCATGGGGGGCGGAGGCCTCCTTCAGCGCGCGGCCCATGGCCGCCCGGCGGGCCCCGTCCGCCAGCAGTCCGGTCACTGTGTCGTACAGCAGGGCGCCGGAGCAGTCCTTCTCCTCCAGCAGGACCACCCCGCCCCGGTCGGCGAGGACCTTGGCGTTCTTGTACTGGTGGTTGCCCGCCACAAAAGGAGACGGCACCAGAATGGCCGGCCGGCCCAGCGCGGAGAGCTCCCCCAGCGTGGACGCCCCCGCCCGGCAGATTACCAGATCGGCGGCGGCCATAACGGTGGGCATGTCATCGATGTAGGGCCGCACCTCGCTGGCGGTAACAGAGAGATTCTTGGCCTTCAGGGCGGCCTCCATGTCCTCATAGTCCCGGCCGGCGCCGTGGATGTAGTGGAAACGGCGGCCCTCCGCGTCCCAGCGGTCCAGCAGGTCCAGCGTCATGTCGCTCATGTGGCCCGCACCCTGAGAGCCCCAGAAGGACACCACCAGTGGCTGGCTGTCCGTCAGGCCCAGCGCGGCCCGGGCGCTCTCCCGGTCCAGCCGGAAAAACTCCCCCCGCACCGGCGTGCCGGTGGCGACCACCTTTTTCGCGTTCTGGTAGTACTCCGCCGCCTCCGGGAAGCCCACCATCACCAGGTCCACCTTGTCAGACAGGGTCCGGGTGGTGAGGCCGGGATAGGCGTTGGACTCGTGAATGGCGGTGGGGATGCCCATGCGGGCGGCCTCCCGAACTGCGGGGAAGGAGGCATAACCGCCGGTGCCCACCACCAGATCAGGCTTAAAATTGCGCAGGATATTGGCCGCCTGCCGCCGGCCGATGGGGATCTTGAACAGGCTGCCCACGTTGTGCTTGATGACCCTCCATGTCCACGCCCGCTCAAAGGTAGACACCTTTACGGTGCGGATGGGATAGCCCGCCTGCTCCACAAGGCGCTGCTCCATGCCGCGCTCTGCGCCGATGAACAGCACCTCGCAGCCGGGGTAATGGGCCTCGAACTGCTGGGCCACAGCGAGGGCCGGGTTCACATGCCCGGCGCTGCCGCCGCAGGTAAAGACAACTTTCATATCCGCCCTCCTATTCCGCCTTCGGGGCTACGATCTGCCGGGAGACGCTCAAAATCACGCCCATGGACGCCATCTGGATCACCAGTGCCGTGCCGCCGTAGCTGAAGAACGGCAGGGAGATGCCCGTGGTGGGCAGGGCCCCCGTGACCACGCCGATGTTCAGCAGGGTCTGGACGGCGATCAGGGTGGTGAGGCCCACCACCATCAGGGTGCCGAAGCGGTCCCGGGCGTGAAGGGCCAGCCAGTAGCCGCGGACGATGAGCAGCGCGAACAGGGCCAGAATAACCAGCGCGCCGATGAGGCCCAGCTCCTCGCAGCAGATAGCGAAGACGAAGTCGTTGTGCTCCTCCGGGAGGAACAGGTATTTCTGCCGGCTGTTGCCCAGCCCGACGCCCAGCAGGCCGCCGGAACCGATGGCGATCTGGGACTGCCAGAGCTGCCAGCCGTCTCCCTGCAGGTCGTCCAGCGGGTTGCGCCATGCATTGATACGCTTGGCCATGTAGGTGGTCTTGGTGATGAGGAACCATAGGCCGCCGCTCACCGCGGCAATGGCGGCCACAAACCACTTCCAGTTGATACCCGCCGCGAACAGCACCGCCGCCGCCGTCAGGCAGATGAGGATCATGGCGGACATGTGGGGCTGCTTGTAGAGCAGGAAGAGCACCACCAGAAGGATCAGGCCGTAGGGGATTAGCTCCAGAAAGCCGATGCGGTCCAGAAAGGCACAGATGCGGCCGGTGAGCTTGCGCTTATCCCACTTTTTTGGCGCCTTCAGCTGGTCCTTCCGTTTGGATAGCTTGGCGGAGAAAAACATGACGATGGCGATCTTGACAAACTCTGAGGGCTGGAAGCGGATGCCCAGCTTCACCCACCGGCGGGCGCCGCCGCCGGAACGCCCCAGCGGTGTGAACACCAGGACCAGCAGCAGGATGGAGCCGACGAGGGCGGGCACGGACAGCAAACGCCAGCGCTGATAGTCGAACTTGGACACAGCCAGCATGATCACCACGCCCAGCACGGCGTAGAACAGCTGGCGCTTAAAGTAGTAATAGGGGTCCCCTCCGGTGTCAACGCTGGCGTCCAGATTGTAGTACGCCGAGGCGTAGGAGGCGGACAGCAGCATGATGAGGCCCACCGCCGTCAGCAGCAGCACCAGCGCCAGAAAGGGCAGGTCCATGGGGCCGCGGGCCAGCTGCTGTTCGATGGTGAGGTCGCGCTTGGCACGGCGCTTGAACATACCCATTCCTCCCTTCGGGGTGATTTGGCCGGATACTCTCTCAGATCACCTGCCGGTACATGCACCCCACAAAGGCGAGGATGCAGAAGGCCGCGGTGATGGCGGTGAAGGTGAGGACGATGCGCACCTCGCTCCAGCCGCCCAGCTCCAGGTGGTGGTGCAGGGGGGCCATGCGGAAGATTCGCTTGCCGTGGCTCAGCTTGAAATAGCCCACCTGAATGATGTCACTGAGGGTCTCGGCGATGTAGATGATGCCCACGGGGATGAGCACCAGCGGCGCGTCCATGGCAAAAGCCATGCCGCACACCGCCCCGCCCAGAAACAGGGAGCCGGTATCTCCCATGAAGACCTTGGCGGGGTAGAAATTGTAGATGAGGAAGCCCAGCAGGCCGCCAGCCAGCGCCCCGGCGAAGATGCCGGCAGGGCCCTTATCCCACCACGCGGAGAGCGCCATGAAGAACACCGCCACCGGCAGGGTCACGGAGCCGGCCAGGCCGTCCAGCCCGTCGGTGAGGTTCACGGCGTTGACGCAGCCCACGATGACAAAGGCGGCAAAGATGAGATACACCAGCCACGGCAGATGCCAGTAGGTGTTGAAGAAGGGAATGTACAGGTTGGGGGACAGATGGCCGGTGAGGCGCAGCAGGGCCAGAAAGGCCACCGCCGCCGCCAGCTGCAGCAGAAACTTGGGCCCGGCGGTGAGGCCGGTGTTGTCGTGCTTCTTCACCTTGGCGTAATCATCGATGAAGCCGATGGCGCCGTATACCAGCGCGAAAGCGAGGATAAACAGGGCGGTGAGGTTGCCCTCCCGCATGTCCCGCCAGCCGAAGATGAGCACCGCCGCGGTGATACCCACCATGAACATGATGCCGCCCATGGTGGGGGTGCCCTCCTTGCCCTTGTGCCAATTGGGCCCGATCTCCTTGATGGACTGCCCCGCCTTCAGGGCCCGCAGGGCGGGGATGAGGAACTTGCCCACCACCGCCGACACCACAAAGGCGACCACTGCCGCCAAAACCATACGCATACCGATGACCTCCGTAACTCTCTTTTGTCAAACAAACTGCTCTGGGGAAGGGGCTCCCCGGGCGCTCAATTGCCGGTCGCTCTGCACAGCTTTTCCGCCGCCCGGTCCAGCGGCACGCCGAGGGCCAGCGCCCCGGCCAGAGCTGCCAGATAGTCGTACAGCCGTGGCTGCTCCTCCGCGGGGACACTCACGCGCAGCAGGTCGCCCCCGGCCAGGGCGGCGAACTCCAGCCGGCCGCCCCGCAGGCGCACATTCTGGGCGGACAGGTCGGCCTGAGGCCGGCCGTCGGAATAGGCATACACCGGCATCCTCGCCGCAGCGGCCAGCCGGCGGCCCTCGCCGTCATCCAGCCCCACCACGGTAATGCCGCTCCGCCCCGCCATGGCCCAGCGGGCCGCAGCGCAGGGGGAGAGGGTATCCGTCCGCCCATCGAAGTTTTCCACAATGACCGCCCGGTAGCGGCGGCCGGCGTCCTCCTCCATGGCCGCCCTGCAGGGGGTGAGCTCCACCACCGGGCAGTCGATGATACCACGCAGCAGGCCGGCCGTCAAGGTGTTCCCCCGGCCGAGGACCGCCACAGGCAGCTTTTCGTCAGTTTTCATAGGCATAGTCGATCACGCTGCTGGTAAAGCGCACGCTCACCACCGTACCGGGGTCCACCGCCGTGCCCGGCTCGATGCTCTGGCTGGCGGCGGCGATGTCGGAGGACGTGAAGTCCGACTGGCCCTCTGCCCGGAGGAAGAGGCCCATGCCCTCCAGCTTTTCCTTGGCCTGCGTGGGGGTGAGGCCCGTCAGGTTGGGGACCTCCACCTGCTCCGTCGGCGGCTCCTCTCCGAGATAGAGGATAACGTTGGAGCTGCCGGGGATCACGGCACCGGCGGCGGGCACCTGCGCTGTGACAGTGTTGCCCGTGCCCACGGTGCGGCAGCGGATACCGCGGTTGGTCAGCAGACCCTTGGCCACGGTGAGCTCATACCCGGTGACCCGGGGCATGGTCACGTCGGCAGAGACCAGTTCCTCCGCGCTGTACTGCTTCTCCACACCCAGATAGTCCAGTGCGCTGGCGATCAGCTTGCCCGCCATGGGGGCGGTGATGTTGCCGCCGCTGATGTAGGTGCCCGAGGGGGTATAGTTGGACCCGGGGGCGGACCGCTGGGGGGAGTCGTAGGCCAGCAGCACCAGCACCTGCGGATCGTCCACCGGGGCAAAGCCCATGAAGGAGCAGATGACGTCGTCCCCTTCCTCGTCCCGCTTTTCAGAGGTACCCGTCTTGCCGCCGATGCGGTAGCCGGACATATAGGCGTTGCGGCCGGAGTATTTGCTGACCACCTGCTCCAGAATGCCCCGGATGGTGGACGAAGTGGACGCGCTGATGACCTGACGGACCTCCTCCACCTCGTGGTAATAGACGGTGTTGCCGTCGGCATCCCGCTCGGACTGGACCACGTAGGGGGTGATGAGGTGCCCGCCGTTGATGACGCTGGCGAAAGCCCGGATCATCTGGATGGGGGTCACCTTGAAGGTCTGGCCGAAGGAGCCCACGGCCAGGGAGGCCGCGCCGTAGGGGCCCTTGAAGGTGCTCTCGGGCCAGAATACGCTGGTGCCCTCCCCCAGCAGGTCGATGCCCGTGCGGTCGAACAGACCGAAGTCGTCCAGATACTCCCAGAAGGTGTCCGCGCCGATCTGCTCCGCAATTTTCATCAGGGCCACGTTGCAGGAGTTGCCCACCGCCTCGGTGAGGGTCTGGTCGCCGTGGCCGCTCTGCTTGTGGCAGTGGACGGTGTAGCCGCCCACCTGATAGGAGCCGCCGCAGTAGTAGTGGTCGCTGAGGGAGATGAGGCCCTCCTCCAGGGCCATGGCCACGGTGAGGGGCTTGAAGGTGGAGCCGGGCTCGTAGGTGTCGGACAGGGCCTTGTTGCGCCACTGCTGGTTCAGGGCGTCGGTATACGCCTTGGCGTACTCGGTGCTGTCCTCCCCCCTGGCCTCCTTCACCTGCTCCAGCCCGTCCAGCAGCAGGTCGCTGACCACGGTGGCGTACTGGTTGGGGTCGAAGTCCGGGGTGCTGGCCATGGCGTAGATGGCCCCGGTCTGGGGGTTCATGACGATGCAGAAGCCGCCCTTTTTCACGTCGTAGGTCTCGATGCCCTCGGCGAGGATCTGCTGGGCCAGGGACTGGATGGAGGAGTTGAGGGTGAGCTCCAGATCGTAGCCCTCCCGGCCCTCGAAATAAGCGCCGTAGCTGCTGAGCATCTCGGTGCCGTAGGCGTTCTTGGCGGTGACCACCCGGCCGCTCTCACCGGAGAGGTCGTTCTGATACAGGGCCTCCAGCCCCTGAGCGCCCACCTTCACGCTGCCGCTGGTCTCGCTGTAGGCCATGAAGCCCAGCACGTGGGCACCCACGGAGGAATAGGGATAATACCGCTTGCTGGTAGGGGTCAGGTAGAGCATGGAGCTCAGCTTGTTGTCCTTGATGAACGCCCGCACCGCAGCGGCGTCTGTCTCCTCCAGCTCATAGGCGAGGACCTCGTAGGCGGAGGCGGTGTACTCGATACGCTGCCACAGGCGCTCCTCTCCGAGGCCCAACAAATCCACAAGGCCGTCCACGATGAGCGACCGCTTCTCCCGCAGGGCCGCGTCGTAGGCCGCCTGATCCAGCTGGCCGTCTGTGGTGTATTTCTCCTCCCGGATGGAGGCCTTCACGTCCCGGGGGGAGAGGATCAGCTGGTACACCGTGGCCGACATGGCCAGAGTGTTGCCGCTGCTGTCATAAATGGTGCCCCGGCTGGAGTTCACCGCCACATCCCGGGTCTGCTGGTTGGCGGCCTTCTCCTCCCAGTAGTCGTGCTGGGTGATCTGGAGCTTCCAGAGCTGCGCCGCCAGCGGGACAAAGCACAGCGCGCACAGGCATATCAGGATCACCGTGCGCCGGAAGAGGACGCGGTTGCTCTTCCCAAGGGCGGAACGGCGGGGTCTTTTCTCGGTATCTGCCATGGATCTGCTCCTTTTCGGTCCTTGCGTCATACGCCCAAAATACGGAGAAAAGGCGTAAGAAAAATCCGGTCTCTTACGCCTCTCTCTCGCTATTCACTCTTATATGCCTCCGGGCCGCGGGTCATGACAGCAGGCCGGACAGGAACTGCTCCGCCTGCCGCAGCAGGCCAGACAGCCCGCGCTCCGATGCCTCGAAATAGGTCACGCTGTCACCCTCGGACAGGTCCAGATACACGGTGTTGGCCGCGCCCGCCTTCACCATGGAGCCATCGGCGGTGAGCTGCGACTCGATGGCGGACAGGTCGTAGGCCAGCTCATACTGGGCCTGCAGGATCTTCTCCTCGCTCTGCAGCTGGGAGAGGGTGGACTTCAGGTCCACGGTCTCATCGTTGACCATGGCCAGCCTGGCGCTGGTCATCACTACCAGCAGGGCGATGATGGCCACCGCCGCGAAACCCAGAATGGCGAAGGGGGACACAGCGCTCTGCTGCCGGACCTCGACGCTGGGCCGGGCAGCCACACGGGTGCGGGGCTGGACCTTGGGCCGACTAACCCGCTGGGGCTGGGCGCTACGGCGGGTGCGCTCCGCCTCGCGGCTGCGGCGAGCGGGCGCGGCGGAGCCGTACTGATAATCGGGCTGGTACGCCGAGCTGCCATAGGTCTCATATCTTCTTGTCCTGCGCTCTGTGGCCATGAGGACCGCTCCTTTTCTGATCTTACAGCTTTTCCGCCACGCGCAGCTTGGCGCTGCGGGCGCGGGGATTGTCTTCCAGTTCTTCCTCCCCGGCGGTGATGGGGCGCTTGCCCACCAGCTTCACCCGGGGCTTTTTGCCGCACACACACACCGGGAAATCCGGCGGACAGGTGCAGCCCTTGGCCCACTCGGCGTAGGCCGACTTCACCAGCCGGTCTTCCAGCGAGTGGAAAGCGATGACGCAGATGCGCCCGCCCGCATTCAGACAGTCGGGAGCGGCAGCCAGCATCCGCTCCACCTCGCCAAGCTCGTCGTTCACCGCGATGCGGATGGCCTGAAAGGACCGCTTGGCCGGGTGCTGCTTCTCCCGGCGGGCCTTGGCCGGCATGGCAGAGGCGATGAGCTCCGCCAGCTCCAGCGTGGTCTCGATGGGCTTGTCCGCCCGGGCCCGGACGATGGCCGCGGCGATGAGGCCGGAATAGCGCTCCTCCCCATACTGCCAGAGGATGCGCTTCAGCTCCTCCTGACTCCAGTCGTTCACCACGTCCTGAGCAGTGAGGGCGGCCCGCTGGTCCATGCGCATGTCCAACGGCGCGTCCTGCAGGTAGGAAAAGCCCCGGGCCGCGTCGTCCAGCTGCGGGGAGGACACGCCAAGGTCGAAGAGCATCCCGTCCACGCCGGCGATCCCCTGCGCCGCCAGAAGGTCAGTCAGGTCGCCGAAGTTGCCCTTCACCAGCGTCACCCGGTCCATGAGGCCCTCCAGGCGGGCGGGGGCGGCCTCCAGGGCGGCGTCGTCCCGGTCGATGCAGATGAGCCGTCCGGTGGTGAGCCGTCCGGCGATCTCCCGGGAGTGGCCCGCTCGGCCCAGCGTGCCGTCCACGTAGATGCCATCCGGGCGGATATTCAGGCCCTCAAGACATTCCCGCAGCAAGACGGGCTTGTGTGTGTATTCCATGGCTCAGATCTCCAGCGTTTCCAGCAGGTTGGAGATGGTCTCCGGGTTCAGCTGCTGGCGGGTCTTGGCCTTCCAGTTGTCGGCGCTCCAGATCTGGGCTCGGTCGTTGTTGCCGGTGATGACCACGTCCTTGTCGATCCTGGCATAGTCCTTCAGATAGGAGGGCACCTGAAAGCGCCACTGCTTGTCCGGCTCGCACAACTGGGCGGAGGCGAAGAACACGTCCATGGCGGCGGCCTGCGCGGTGGTCAGGGCAGCCACCCGCTCCTGCAGCTTTCTCCACGTCTCCATGGGGTAGAGGGTCAGGTTCTCCTTGACGCCCACCGCCAGATAGAAGGGGCTGCCCAGCTTCTCCCGCAGCTTGGAGGGCACGATGAGCCGGCCGGCGCTGTCCAGGCTGTGTTCGTAGGTGCCGGTCATGCTCATCCCTCCAATCTGCTCCAAATTCAGAGTAGTTTACTCCATTTCACTCCATTTTGGAATCAGTATACACCGTTCCGGAAGAAAATGCAAGCCCTATTTTTTGCCGAAACCCCGCTTCTCCCAAGGGTTTGCGGGCTCTGGGAGCGGTGTTTCTCCCCCTCCTCTGCCCCATTCCTATAAAATGTGCAGCAAGGCGGCGCAGGCACAAGATATTGTGTCCGCACCGCCTTGGAGAATTTTCTTCCGCCCTGTGCCGGGTATATTTTCCATCCCCGACCGACACAATATACCAGTCCGCGAAGGACACATAATCCTTGACATTTACTTGCAAAACTTTATAATAGAAAAGCACATTTTACGAAATATACAACTCTCTGAAACGAGGTTTCGACCATGGTACAGATCCTATCCAAAAAAGAGTGGAACCCCAATGTGACCCAGCTGACAGTGGCCGCGCCCGAGGTGGCCCGGAAGGCTGAGGCGGGTCAGTTCATCATCCTGCGGCTGGACGAGGACGGCGAGCGCATCCCCCTGACCATCGCCGACTATGACCGGGAGCAGGGCACGGTGACCATCATCTTCCAGAAGGTCGGTCTCACCACCGATCTGCTGGGGAAGCTGGAGCCCGGCGACCACATCCTCAACTTCGTGGGCCCGCTGGGCAAGGCCACGGAGCTGCCCGAGGGCGCCAAGCGTGTCTGCGTGATCGGCGGCGGCGTGGGCTGCGCCATCGCCTACCCTCAGGCCAAGGCCTGTCACGCCGCCGGGATGCAGGTGGACGTCATTGCCGGCTTCCGCTCCAAGGATATCGTCATTCTGGAGGACGAGTTCCGCGCCGCCTGCGACCACCTCTACGTCATGACCGACGACGGCACCTACGGCGAGCAGGGCTTCGTCACCAACAAGCTCCAGTCCCTCATCGACGGCGGCGCGCAGTATGACGTGGTCATCGCCATCGGCCCCATCCCCATGATGAAGTTCGTCGCCAAGGTCACGGAGCCCTACGGCATCAAGACGCTGGTCAGCCTGAACCCCATCATGATCGACGGCACGGGCATGTGCGGCGGCTGCCGGGTCACCGTGGGCGGCAAGATGAAGTTCGCCTGCGTGGACGGGCCAGACTTCGACGGCCATCAGGTGGACTTTGACGAGCTGATGAACCGCAATGGTCTCTACCGCACGCAGGAAGCCGAGGAGCGCAGGACCCACGCCTGCCGCATGACCGCGCTGGCCGACCAGGCCATCGGCCGCTGAGGAAAGGAGATCATCCCATGCTGAACAATAGCCTGACCAAGGTGCCCATGCCGGAGCAGGACCCCGGCGTGCGCAGCCGCAACTTTGAGGAGGTCTCCCTCGGCTACACCCCCGAGATGGCCATGGAAGAGGCCGCTCGCTGCCTCCACTGCAAAACCAAGCCCTGCACTGAGGGCTGTCCCGTCAATATCCGCATTCCCGACTTCATCGCAAAGGTGGCCGAGGGCGATTTTCAGGCCGCCTACGAGATCATCTCCGACACCAACGCCCTCCCCTGCGTCAGCGGCCGTGTCTGCCCGCAGGAGAGCCAGTGCGAAGCCCGGTGCGTCCGCGGCATCAAGGGCGAGCCCGTGGCCATCGGCCGGCTGGAGCGCTTCGTAGCCGACTGGTACCGGGAGAACGTCAATGCCAGGCCCCGGCAGCCCCAGTCCAACGGCATCAAGGTGGCCGTGGTGGGCTCCGGCCCCGCCAGCCTCACCTGCGCCAGCGATCTGGCCCGGCTGGGCTACGCCGTCACCGTGTTTGAGGCGTTCCACACCGCCGGCGGCGTGCTGGTGTACGGCATCCCCGAGTTCCGCCTGCCCAAGGCCATCGTGCAGAATGAAGTGGACAAGCTGGCCGCCCTGGGCGTGGACATCCGCACCGACACCGTGGTGGGCAAGACCGTCAGCATCGATGAGATGCTGGAGGAGGGCTATCAGGCCGTGTTCGTGGGCTCCGGCGCTGGCCTGCCCATGTTCATGGGCATCGAGGGCGAAGCGCTGGCCGGCGTTTACTCCGCCAACGAGTACCTCACCCGGGTAAACCTGATGAAGGCTTACCGGCCCGACCACGACACGCCGCTGATGGCCTCCAGGGCCGTGGCGGTGGTAGGCGGCGGCAACGTGGCCATGGACGCCGCCCGCTGCGCCAAACGCATGGGGGCCGAGCACGTCTACATCGTCTACCGCCGGGACGAGGAGGGCATGCCCGCCCGGAAAGAAGAGGTACATCACGCCAAGGAGGAGGGCATCGAGTTCCTGCTGCTCACCAACCCCGTGAGGGTGCTCAACGACGGCACCGGCCACGTGGGCGGGCTGGAGTGCATCAGGATGTGCCTCGGCGAGCCGGACGAGAGCGGCCGCCGCTCCCCTAAGGCCATGGAAGGCACCAATTTTGAGCTGAGCGTGGACACTGTGATCATGAGTCTGGGCACCAGCCCCAACCCCCTGATCCGCTCCACCACCCCCGGGCTGGAGACCAACCGCAAGGGCTGCCTCGCCGTCAATGAGGACACGCTGGAGACCAGCCGCCCCGGCGTCTATGCCGGCGGCGACGCCGTCACCGGCGCGGCCACGGTGATCCTCGCCATGGGCGCGGGCAAGAAGGCCGCCGCCGCCATCCACGAGGCCCTGCAGGGGAAGTAAGCAGACCGCAAAAAGGCCGGCGCGAGAATTCGCGCCGGCCTTTGCTGTTGACAGTGCTGCCCCTGTCCGCTATGATGTTGTAAAAAGGGGGTCTTCCTATGGACGAGCTGAAGCCCGGGCGTTACCGCCACTTCAAGGGAAACGAATACGAGCTGCTGGGCGTAGCCCGGCACAGCGAGACGCTGGAGCCCATGGTGGTCTACCGCGCCCTGTACGGGGAGCTGGGGCTGTGGGTGCGGCCGGCGTCCATGTGGAGCGAGCAGGTGGAGCGGGACGGCTACTGCGGCCCCCGGTTCACCTACATTGGGGACTGAGCTCAGCGGCGGGCAGAGGCCAGATCCGCGCCGGTAAGGTACTTCTTCAGGGGCTTGTACAGCACGCCGAACACCACAAGGCAGAGGATCATGTCGATGCCCACGTAGCTGCCGTTGTACACGGCGGAGTACAGCCACGGGTTGGTGAAGGTGGTGTTGAACAGCGCAGTGGGGGTATAGATCCGGTAGATGGTGACGCCGCTGATGAAGTGGACGATGAACCGGCAGACGCAGCCCACCACGGTACCGATGAATACGCCGCCCTTCAGCTTGCGGAAGAAGCTGGCCACGCCCAGCACGCCGTAGGCCAGAACAAAGTCCAGCAGCAGGGACCAGGGGCCCCAGGCGTAGGCGCTGTCCACCACGATCTGCAGCAGGCCGTAGGCCAGCGAGACCAGAAAACTGGCCGGGGCATTCCACCGGGCGCAGTAGAGGAAGATGGGCAGCATGGCCAGATCGAAGCTGCCGCCGTTGGGCAGCTTGCCGATGGTGACATAGCTCAGGGCGGTGGCCAGCGCCACCATGATCGCACCCTCGCACAGGGCGCGGACCTTCATGTGTTTCATAGTTATCTCAGCTTTCCTTAAAATTCAATCCCAATGGTCACAGAGAAGCCGGAGAAACAAAAAAGCGCACTGCGGCAGCGCAGTGCGTTTCATCCTTCTTTGGCACACTCGCATTCCTACGCCGGTATTACCCGGATCAGGTATGAGGGTTCGGGCGTCCGCCCATCTCAGCCGGCCTGAGCCAGCACCCCTTGGAATTGTTGTCCTGAGTATAGCATTTCTTCCCCAAGCGTGTCAATCTTTTCTTACAAGAAATCATCAGGCAAAGGAGGCGGCCGCCATGGCCCGCTGCTTTATTTTCTCCGCCGGCACGTTTTACGGCCTGCGGGAGGCCCCCCGCCCCGGCGAGCTGGTCATCGCTGCCGACGCCGGGCTGCTCCACTGCCGGGCGCTGGGCATCACCCCCAGCCTTGTGGTGGGGGATTTCGATTCCATGGACGCCCCGGAGGAGGACGTGCCCACCCTGCGCCTGCCGGTGGAGAAGGACGACACCGACTCCATGCGGGCCATCCGGGAGGGTCTGGTCCGGGGCTGCCGGGAGTTCCACCTCTACGGCGGCACCGGCGGGGATCGGCTGGACCACACGCTGGCCAACCTCCAGTCGCTGGTATGGCTGGCCCGGCATGGGGCCCGGGGCTGGCTCTACGACCGGAACTTCGTCTATACCGCGGTGGAAAACGGCGCTCTCACCATTCCCCGGACGGTAGAGTGGGGCCTGCTGTCGGTGTTCGCCATGTCGGGCACGGCGGAGGGTGTTACCCTCACCGGGGTGCAGTACCCGCTGGACCGGGGCTCGGTGACCTGCGACTTTCCCATCGGCGTGAGCAACCACATTCTGGAGCCTGAGGCCACGGTGCGCGTGGAGCAGGGCGTCCTGCTGGTGGGGTGGCAGCTGCCGCCCCTCGCATAAAAGGAAGCGCCCCGGCGGGCTGTCCGCCGGGGTGCTTTTGAATCGCAGCTTCTTTTTCAGCTCTGCGATCTTCCGTCGGTGCTGGTCCACCCGCTCTCCCTCGGTGGCGTCCCAGTCCGTGCGGAGGACCTCCATCTCCTCCCCGTGGGCGGCGATGGCCCCCGCCCGGTCCTTCTGGATCTCGCAGATGTGGGCGCTGTCGTCCTCCTGCCGGCGGCGGAGGAGCCGCAGACCTTTGATCTTGTTCCCGATCTCCATATCGTTTCGTTCCTTTCGTCCTTTTCTGCCGGCAGGACCATCCTACCCCACCCCGGCGGAAAAGGCAATGATCCCTCTGTGGGGCCGGGTCAACGGAGCGTTGAGTAAAAAAGAGCCTGCTCCAGCCGGAGCGGGCTCTTTTTCACGCTTATTCCTCGGTCTCGTCCTCGGGCTTGGCGCAGCAGCAACCGCCGCCGCAGCAGCTCTTCTCCTCGTCCTCGTCAAAGGCCAGAGCAAACTTCTGCCCGCAGCTGGGGCAGTCGATCTCGCCGGCGGCAAGGACCTCATCGTCGATGACAAGGTCTTCCCCGCAGTTGGGGCACGCGACCTCGAAGAAGTCCTCTTCCTCGTCCAGATCGTCGTCATCCTCGTCTTCTTCGTCCTCGTCGTCCTCATCCTCGAAGACGGCGTCCTCCACGTCGGACAGATCGTCGGAGATGGCGTCGATCTCCTCGCCGAACTCGTCCAGCGCGGCATCCACGGTCTCCAGCTCCTCGCCCACTTCCTTCAGCACGTCCAGGATCTCGGACAGAATGCGGGCCTCTTTGGAATCAGACTTATCCAGATCCATGCCGTCAAACATGCCCTGAATATACGCGACCTTCTCAGAAATCGTCATAGCGGTATCTCCTTTCGGCTCACGGGTGGTTTCAGTGGTTTCGTTGTCACGCCTCGCCTGCTCACAACGCGCGGCTTCCTCATTTAATCGCCTGCGGGCGAGAATGAGGACAGGGGCCTACAGGCTCCCTCCGACTCCGGGCAAATCCATCCAGGGCCTTCGGCCCCTCCTTGGGTTTTGCCCGTCGCTTCAGTCCATCCGCGCTGTTCGCAGCGGCTCGGGCGCTTCGATTAGCCCTTGACGCGGCTCAGGTACTCGCCGGTGCGGGTATCGATCTTGATGAGCTCGCCCTCCTCAATGAACAGGGGCACCTTGACCTCGGCGCCGGTCTCCAGGGTGGCGGGCTTCAGGGTGTTGGTGGCGGTGTTGCCGGCGAAGCCGGGCTCGGTCTTTGTGACCTGCAGGTCCACGAAGTTGGGGGGCTCCACGGCGAACACGCTGCCCTTGTAAGAGCGGATGGTGCACACCATGTTCTCCTTGACGAACTTGAAGTTGTCGCCCAGCACGTCCTTGCTGATGGGAACCAGCTCGTAGCTCTCGGGGTCCATGAAGTAGTACAGGTCGCCGTCGTTGTAGCTGTACTCCATGTCCTTGCGCTCCACAAAGGCCTGCTCAAACTTGGCGGTGGGGTTGAAGGACTCCTCACGGATGGCGCCGGTGATGACGTTCTTGTACTTGGTACGCACAAAGGCGGCGCCCTTGCCGGGCTTCACGTGCTGGAACTCAAGGACCGTCATGACCTGACCATTCATCTCAAAGGTCACGCCGTTGCGGAAGTCGCTGGCAG
The DNA here is from genome assembly GCA_934667095.1 of uncultured Oscillospiraceae bacterium. Lineage (GTDB taxonomy): Bacteria > Bacillota > Clostridia > Oscillospirales > Oscillospiraceae > Enterenecus. Next base: position 46,721 of record CAKULE010000019.1, read on the forward strand.
TAATCGTAGCCATGTTTATTCCTCCATATTATAAAAAGTTTTCTCAGCCATATAAAGACAGGTTATTATATCGCATTCCCCCGCCCTTTGCAAGAGGTTTGAGGGCTCAAATCCCGCTTTTTACAGAATAATGAGCTCCTTGGGGGAGTGGGTGATGTCGATGCAGCCGGTGTCGGTGATCATGACCACGTCCTCGATGCGCACGCCGAACTTGCCGGGGAGGTAGATGCCCGGCTCGGCAGACAGGCAGGCCCCGGCGGGGATGGGCTTCTCCCAGAAGGGGCTGAAGCGGGGATTCTCATGGATCTCAATGCCCAGAGAGTGGCCGAAGCCGTGGCCGAAGTACTCCCCGTAGCCGGCGGCGGCGATGACGTCAGCGGCGGCCTTGTGGACCTCGCTGCCGGTGACGCCGGCATGGACGGCGGCGATGCCGGTGAGCTGGGCCTTCAGCACCGTGTGGTATACAAGGTCCATCTCCTCACTGGGCTGGCCCACGGCCACGGTGCGGGTCATGTCGGAGCTGTAGCCCCCCACCACGCAGCCGAAGTCCATGGTGACGAACTGGCCCTTGTTGATGAGGGTCGCGCCGGGGACGGCGTGGGGCTTGGAGCCGTTGGCGCCGGTGGCCACAATGGGATCGAAGGAGTTGCGCTCAGCGCCCTTGCGGGCCATGAGGTAGGTCAGCTTTGCGGCGATCTCGCGCTCGGTTACGCCGGGCTTGATGTCGTTGAGGATCTCGGTAAAGGCCTCGTCGGTGACCCGCTGGGCCTCCTTCATGGCGGCCAGCTCGTCGGCATCCTTTACCATACGCAGGTCGGTGAGCAGCCCGGAGGCGGGCACCAGCTCGGCCTTGACGGCCTCCTTCCACAGGCTGAACTCGGCCACAGACATGTACTCGTCCTCAAAGCCGACGCGCTTCAGACCCAGCTTGTCCACCAGCTCGCTCACCAGTCTGCGGTAGCCCACGCCGGTGCCGGGCATGGACACATGGGCCCCGGACACCAGCTGGCCCGCGGCCTCGATGTAGCGGGAGTCGGTCCAGTACCAGCTCTCGCTGGGGGTGATGAGGGCCACGCCCTCTCCGTGGAAGCCGGCGGCATAGAACTCGCCGGGGGCGGAGGTGACGACCATGGCGTCCAGCCCGCGGCCGGTCAGGCTGCCGGCAATTCTCTCAAAATGATTCATATTGATAACTTCCTTTCATGAAAAGTTTTAACAATGCAAATATTCCTCGTACACCTGCTTCATGGTCCGCGCGTCCCGGGCCTGCGTCCCGGCCGACTCACAGATGAAGGTGGGGCTCCACCCCCGGCGGGCCACGGCGGCGGCCAGGGGCACCCAGTCGGGGCCGAAGCCGTCATCGTCGTCAAAGGTGCGGTGGCACTTCTCCCCGCCGTTGGGGGTGAACTGGATGTGGGAGAAGTGGCTGTGGAAGCGGGAGGCCCGCTCCGGGCCCAGGGCGGCTTCCATTCTGTCCAGCATGCGCTCCATGGCCTCCGCCCCGTCGTCCGCCCCGAGGGAGCGGGCATACAGGTGACCGAAGTCCACGCAGGGGATGAGCCGTTCCTCCGCGCCGCACAGCTCCAGCACCTCGTCCAGATCCCCCAGCTGATTGATCTTGCCCATGGTCTCCGGGCAGAGGGTGATGTGGCCGAAGCCGGCGTCATCGCAGGCGGCCAGCACCGCTTTGATGGATGGCAGGGCAATGTCCATGGCCTCCCGCCGGGTGCGGCCCATGAGGGCCCCTGAGTGGACCACCACCCGCTCCGCCCCCATCCAGCTGGCGGCGAGACAGGCAGAAGTGATGTACCCGATGGTCTTTTGCAGGCTCTCCGGGTCAGGGTTGGCCAGATTGATGAAGTAGGGCGCGTGGAGAGAGAGGGCGATGCTCTCCTCCGCCGCGGCCTGCCCGATCTGCCGGGCGGTGGCCTCCCCCACGTTGACCCCCTTGCCGCACTGATACTCGTAGCAGTCCAGCCCCAACTCCCGCAGCCACCGGGGCGCTTTTACGGAGCTCTTGTAGGGGAAGTCGGCGGCATTGCCCGCCGGGCCGAACCGGGCGCTCACAACAGTGCCCTCCGTCCCGACGCCCAACGGAAGGGCAGCTCCGCCGCATAGCGCACATAGCGCCCGGGGTTGCCCGCCAACCGGATGGGCTTCACCAGAATGGTGGTGACCCCCGCCCGGTTGCCGCCCACGGTGTCAGTAAAGATCTGGTCGCCGATGATGGCGGTCTGCTCCGGCGCTACGCCCACCTCCTCCATAACGGAGAAGAAGGCCTTGGTCCCCGGCTTTCCGGAGCGCTTGCGGAAAGGCGCCTTCAGGGCGGCGGCGAACACGTCCACCCGGTCGGGCTTGCGGCTGTTGGAGAGGATGTAGAGGGTCACCCCCGCCGCCGCCAGTTCGTCCCGCCAGCGGCACACCGCCGGGTCAGGCTCCCGCTGGCCGTAGGGGGCCAGCGTGTTGTCCAGGTCCGCCAGCAGCAGAGTGATCCCCCTGCGCCGCAGGGCCTCTCCTGTTACGTCAAAAATCGTATCCACGGAATAATCCGCCCGAAATATGGCCATGCTCCACCTTCTATCCCGCGCCGGGGGCGCATATACTCGTAGTAACAATACAGTATACCACATTTTTCTGCCGCTCACAAGGGGGGGAAACTCACATGGAACTGCTGCTGGCCCTGCCTGTGGGACACGCCGTGCCCGAGGGCTGCCCGGTGACCGCCGCCCACATGGCCTACCGTGTGGGGCCCGGGCCGAGACTGCTGGGCATCCGCATTCCGGAGGGGCCTCTGGGCGGGCTGATGTATCTGGACTGCGCCGGGTTTGAGGGCGGCGGGGACTGCGCCCCCTGCGCCAGCCAGATCATGGGCGAATGCCGCCGACGGGGCTTCCGGGGCGTTGTGTGCGATTTCGAGGGACCTCCTCTCCCCTGTCTGGCGCAGCTCATCTCTGCGCTGGACCGGGGCTGCGGCAAAGAGGGCTGGACCCTGCTGGTGCCGGAGGCCTACGCCCCCCACGCGCCGTCGGCACAGGTGCTGGTGTCCTCCGCCGTCACCTCCGGCAGTCTGGAGCGGCGGCTGCTGGCCGCCCGGGAGCGGTGGGGCGCCGCCCGGCCCGTGCTGGCGGCGGAGTGGCTGCGGGAGGACTTTCTCCTCCCCGCCGAGGGCCGGGGCGAGCCCGTCAGCCGGGCCGCGCTGGAGGACCAGATCCGCCGGCTCCAGCCCGCCATTTTCTTCGACCGGGGCATGTGCGCCCACTACTACACCTATATGGTTCCCGGCGGGCAGGCCCACTTCGTGCTGTTCGACACGGTGCGCTCCCTCCGGGCCAAGCTGGCCGTCGCCCGGCGGCTGGAGCTGCCCGCCGTGCTGCTGGCGGAGCCCGAGGTGGGTCCCTGCCTGCGGGAGGTACTGGAGGGCAATTGAGGCGGTCAGGGATCAGAAGGATACCCCGCCGGGGGGCGCTGCTCCCACAGTCCCCGGCCGCAAAGCAAAAAACAGAGGCCGCTGCGGACGCAGCGGCCTCTGTTCAGGCTCAATAGAACTTCTTGCGGTTCTTACGGGCAGCCTCGCTCTTCTTGCGGCGCTTGACGCTGGGGCTATCGTAAAACTCACGCTTACGGACCTCGGCCAGGACGCCGGACTTGGCGCAGCTGCGCTTAAAACGCTTCAGCGCGTTCTCCAGAGACTCGCCCTCGCGGACATGCACTTCGGACATCTATATTTCCCTCCCTCCGAGGTATCCGGTTGACTCCAGGATACTTAGGGGCCATTACGATTCTATGGCTTTAACAGTGGTATTATATGAAATATTCCCACGGTTGTCAACTGCTATTTCAGGCCTGACGAAATTTTTTTATACTTCAGCGCTCCTGAAAAAATTCGATCTCCTCACCGGCCACGCCCTGACAGAACGCCACCCGAAGGGGGTAGCTCCCGTCCGGGTTGACATCCGTCGGCTCCATCAGCACCGGACGGCCCGCGCTGCGGGCCAGCTCCAGCGCGGCGTCAGCGCTGTCCGTGCGGAAGGCGATGTGGCAGAACCGGCCAATCCCCGGCTCCGCCTCTCCGGTGGCCATCAGCTCCAGCAGGCAGCCGCCCAGATCGATCATGGCGCCGCTGCCGTCGCCCTCCCCCCACCGGCGCACCAGCGGAAGGCCCAGGGTCTCCGTATAAAAGGCCAGCGTCTCCCGCCAGCAGTCATAGCCGGGGGCCTTCAGATTGATGTGATGCACTCCGTTCAGCAGGTTCATCGCCGCACCTCACTGGGGCTTCACGATCAGGTTCACCAGCCGGCCGGGGACCACGATGGACTTCACCAGCGTCATGCCGGCGGTGAACTTCTGTACCTTCTCGTTGGCCATGGCCGCGGCCACCACGGCGTCGTTGTCGGCGTCGGCGGGGACGGTGATATTGGCGCGCACCTTGCCGCCCACCTGCACCACCATGTTGATCTCGCTGGCCACGGTCTTGCTCTCGTCGTACTCGGGCCAGGGCTGCTGGCAGGCAAAGCCCTGGCCGCCCAGCATCTCCCAAAGCTCCTCGGCAATGTGGGGGGCAAAGGGGGACAGCAGCAGCACCAGCGTCTTCATGTCGCCCCGGGTGCAGCCGTTCTGGCCCATCTCGTTCACCAGCGTCATCAAGGCGGCGATGGCAGTGTTGAACTTCATGCTCTCGATGTCGTCGGCCACCTTCTTCACGCACTTGTGGAGGGAGGCGGCGTTGGCGGCGGACTGCGCCTCGTCAGGGGTGCAGCTCTCGGCCAGATTCCACACCTTGTCGAGGAAGCGCTTGCAGCCCTTGACGGCGTTGTCACTCCAGACGGCGGCCTGCTCGAAGTCGCCGATGAACATAATATAGAGACGCAGGGTGTCCGCGCCGTACTGGGCCACGATGTCGTTGGGATTGACCACGTTGCCCCGGGACTTGGACATCTTCTCGCCGCCCTCGCCCAGGATCATGCCGTGGCTGGTGCGCTTCTGATAGGGCTCCTTGGTGGGCACCACGCCGATGTCATACAGGAACTTGTACCAGAACCGGGAGTACAGCAGGTGGAGGGTGGTGTGCTCCATGCCGCCGTTGTACCAGTCCACGGGGGCCCAGTACTTCATGGCCTCTGGACTGGCCAGCGCCTGATCGTTGTGGGGATCCATATAGCGCAGATAGTACCAGCTGGAGCCCGCCCACTGGGGCATGGTGTCGGTCTCGCGCCGGGCGGGGCCGCCGCAGCAGGGGCAGGTGGTATTCACCCAGTCGGTCATCTTGCTGAGGGGGGACTCTCCGTCGTCGGTGGGCTCGTAGCTCTCCACCTCGGGCAGCAGCAGGGGCAGCTGGTCCTCGCTGAGAGGCTGCCAGCCGCACTTGTCGCACCACACCATGGGGATGGGCTCGCCCCAGTAGCGCTGGCGGGAGAACACCCAGTCGCGCAGCTTGTAGTTCACCTTGGCCGCGCCGATGCCCTTGTCCGCCAGCCACTTGGTGATGACAGGGATGGCCTCTTTCACAGTGAGACCGTTGAGGAAGTCGGAGTTCACCAGCACGCCGGTGTCATCCTTGGCGGTGAAGGCCTCCTCCTGAACGCTCTTCTCCCCGCCGGAGACCACCTCGATGATCTCGCAGCCGAACTTCTTGGCGAAGGCCCAGTCGCGGTCGTCATGGGCGGGCACGGCCATGATGGCGCCGGTGCCGTAGGTGGACAGGACGTAGTCGGAGATGAAGATGGGTATCTCCCGGCCGTTGACGGGGTTGACGCCCCGGACGCCGTCCAGCTTCACGCCGGTCTTCTCTTTGCTGAGCTCGGTGCGCTCCAGATCGGATTTGGCCGCAGCGGCGGCCTGATAGGCGGTGACGTCGGCGGCGTTGGCCAGCAGGCCCTTCTCCAGCCACGCCTTCACCAGCGCGTGCTCCGGAGAGAGGACCATATAGGTGGCACCGAACAGGGTGTCCGGCCGGGTAGTAAAGACGGTGATGGTGTCGCCGGTGGTGGCGGTGAAGCGCACCTCCGCGCCGGTGGAGCGGCCGATCCAGTTCTTCTGCTGGACCTTCACCCGCTCGATGAAGTCCACATCGTCCAGATCGTCGATGAGGCGCTGGGCGTACTCGGTGATCTTCAGCATCCACTGGCTCTTCTCCTTACGGATGACAGGGGAGCCGCAGCGCTCGCACACGCCCTCCACCACCTCCTCGTTGGCCAGCACGCACTTGCAGGAAGTACACCAGTTCACGGGCATGGTGGACTTGTAGGCCAGACCGTGCTTGTACAGCTGGAGGAAGATCCACTGGGTCCATTTATAATAGGAGGGGTCGGTGGTGTCGATGACCCGGTCCCAGTCGAAACCGAAGCCCAGCATTTTCAACTGGCTGGTAAAGTTGGCGATATTCTGCTTCGTGACGATGGCGGGGTGGATATGGTTCTTGATGGCGTAGTTCTCTGTGGGCAGGCCGAAGGCATCAAACCCGATGGGGAACAGCACATTGTACCCGTCCATGCGGCGCTTGCGGGTGACGATGTCCATGGCGGTGTAGGGCCGGGGATGGCCCACGTGCAGGCCCTGACCGGAGGGATAGGGGAACTCCACCAGACCGTAGAACTTGGGCTTGTCGCTGTGGTTGTCCGCGGCGTAGACCTTGGCTTCCTCCCATTTTTTCTGCCACTTGGGCTCGAGGGCGGCGAAATCATATTTCAAGTCGAACACTTCCATTTCTCCGGGCCTGCCCGGAATTTTCTGATGAAATAGTTTACCACATTCAAGCGGCTATTTCAAGCCGCTTTTTCGGCCGGTTCAGCCCTTTCCCTCCTCATCCGGAAGGGGACGGCGGCGGTGCTCCACAGGGCCCCACTCGGGCAGGGGCAGCCGCTGCATGGCACCGAAGACGTAGTCCTTCAGCCGGGGGTAGGTCCTGGACAGCTCCGCCACCAGCTCCTTCACTTCCTGCCGGCGGGTATAGCCGTCGGCGGGACAGGGATTCTTCACGATGGGCAGGCCATACTGTGCTGCCGTGTTGCGGATCATCCCCTCCCCGCAGTAGAGCAGGGGGCGGATCTGGGTGATACCGGTGCGGTCCAGATAGGTCACCGGCTGGAAGCAGGACAGGCGGCCCTCATAGAAGAGGGAGAGGAAGAAGGTCTCCACCGCATCGTCAAAGTGGTGGCCCAGGGCGATCTTGTTCAGGCCCAGCTCGCCCATGGCGTTGTGGATGGCCCCCCGGCGCATCTTGGCGCACATGGAGCAGGGGTTCTTTTCCTTCCGCAGGTCGAAAATGATGTGGAAGATCTCGGTCTGTACCATATGATAAGGTACGTTCAGTTCCCCGCACAGCTTCGCCACGCCGCTGAAATCCATCTCCGGCACGCCGGGGTGGACCGTGAGGGCGTGGACCTCGAAGGGCACGGGGCAGAACTCCCGCAGCTTCGCCATGGCGTACAACAGGGTCAGGGAGTCCTTTCCGCCAGACACCCCCACTGCCACCCGGTCCCCGGGCTGGATCATATCATAGTCCTCGATGCACCGGCGCACCCGGGACAAAATGGCGTTCATATCCATAGCTTCCGCCTCCTAAAATGTAAATCAAAAACGAGAAAATCAAAGATTTTAAAAGATAAAGCAAGAATAACAAAGCATATTAATTTTTTTGAAAAAAACTGTGGTTTTTTGATTGACACCCGACCCGGGCCGTACTATAATACAACCTGCGCTGTTCCGGCGCAACCCCAATGTTTTCAAAAGAAAATCATATAAATGGAGGAACACCGATATGTCCACCTTTATGGCAAACAAGGCCAACATCGAGCGTAAGTGGTACGTGCTCGATGCCGCCGGCAAGCCTCTGGGCAAGACCGCTGCCACCGCTGCCGTTCTGCTGCGTGGCAAGCACAAGCCCGAGTACACCCCCCACGCCGACTGCGGCGACTTCGTCATCGTCATCAACGCTGACAAGGCCGTGCTGACCGGCAACAAGGGCGAGCAGAAGTACTATCGCACCCACTCCGGTTGGGTGGGTGGTCTGAAAGAGACCAAGTACCGCATCCTGATGCAGGAGAAGCCCGAGCTGGCCATGCGCGTGGCTGTCCGCGGCATGATGCCCCGCAACACTGTCACCAAGGACTCTCTGAGCCGCCTGAAGATCTATCGCGGCGCTGAGCACAAGCACGCCGCTCAGAAGCCCGAGTTCTGGACTGCGGAATAAGGAGGTAACTGAACATGTATAAGAGCAAGAAGCCCTATCATTACGGTACCGGCCGCCGGAAGTCCTCCGTGGCCCGCGTCCACCTGTTCCCCAACGGCACCGGCTCCATCACCATCAACGGCCGTGACATCGAGGAGTACTTCGGTCTGGAGACCCTGAAGATGGTCGTCCGTCAGCCTCTGAACACCACCGGCGTGGTGGGCAAGGTCGATGTGGTCGCCACCGTCACCGGCGGCGGCGTCACCGGTCAGGCCGGCGCTCTGCGTCACGGCGTGTCCCGCGCCCTGCTCCAGATGGACCCCGAGTTCCGTGCCCCCCTGAAGGCCGCCGGCTTCCTCACCCGCGATCCTCGTATGAAGGAGCGTAAGAAGTACGGTCTGAAGGCCGCCCGCCGCGCTCCCCAGTTCTCCAAGAGATAA
>CAKULE010000020.1 GCA_934667095.1 uncultured Oscillospiraceae bacterium
TGGAATTTCCTCCTTTTTTATGTTCCGCTTTTGCAAGCGGGCTTGCGGCGCTCGCTAAGAGGATGAGCCATCCTCTTATCCTTGCGGACATGCTTCGCCGTTTACGTTTGTGATTATAACGGTTCTGGGTGGCAAAAGTCAACCGCTTGGCGGCAAGTGTAACACAACTGTAATATTGGCGCGGCGTCTCTGAGCGGTAGACAGCCGCAGACATAAAAAATCCCCCGCCAACGGCGGGGGATTTTCCTCATTACACGAGCTGGATGATGGCGAGCTCGGCCGCGTCACCGCGGCGGGGGCCCATCTTCAGGACGCGGGTATAGCCGCCGTTGCGGTCGGCATACTTGGGGCCGATCTCCTGGAACAGCTTCTTGGCCACGTCCTCCTTGGTCACATAGGACAGCACCTGACGGTAAGACGCCAGATCGTTCTTCTTGGCCAGGGTGATCATCTTCTCAGCCATGGGGGCGACCTCCTTCGCGCGGGCGAAAGTGGTCTTGATCTGACCATTCTCCAGCAGGTAGGTGGTCATGGCGCGCAGCATGGCGCGGCGCTGGTCGCTGGTACGGCCCAGCTTACGGTTCTTAGCCATAGTTAGCACTCCTTCGACCTCGCGTGGCGAGGTTCTGTCTTGAATTCGTTCCGGCGCCCGTGAGGGACATTCTGTGCGCGGAGAGGAACGTTACATACCCCCGCACCGCCGATCTGAGCCGGTTCTCTCAGATGTCACGCCTCGCCTGCCCGCGGCGCCCGGCTTGGACGCCGCAGGCAGGCTCAAACGCTTAGTTGTTCTCGTCGCTGGCGAGGGACAGGCCCATCATAGCCAGCTTGTTGATGACCTCTTCCAAGGACTTGCGGCCCAGGTTGCGCACCTTCATCATCTCGTCCTCGGTCTTGGAAATCAAATCCTCGACGGTGTTGATATTGGCACGCTTGAGGCAGTTGAAGGACCGGACGGAGAGGTCCAGCTCTTCAATGGTCAGCTCCAGTACCTTATCCCGCTGGGCCTCAGCCTTCTCCACCACCGTGGCCTTGGAGCCCATGGCCTCAGACAGGTCGGTGAAGAGAGTGAAGTGGTCCACAAGGATGCGGGCGCCCAGCGACACGGCGTCACGGGCGGAGATGGTACCGTTGGTCCACACCTCCAGCGTGAGCTTGTCGTAGTCGGTGGCATCGCCCACACGGGTGTTCTCCACGGTGTAGTTGACCTTGCGCACAGGGGTGTACACAGAGTCCACCGGGATCACGCCGATGGGGGTCTGGGGCGTCTTGTTACGGTCGGCGGTCACATAGCCGCGGCCCTGAGAGAGGGTGAGCTCCATGTTCAGGGAGGCGTCGGGACCCAGGGTAGCGATGTGGTGCTCCGGATTGAGGATCTCCACGTCGCTGTCGGCCTTGATGTCCCCGGCGGTGACAACGCCCTCGCCGGAGGCCTCGATATAGACCGTCTTCACGCCGTCGCTGTGCAGCTTGGCGATGATGCCCTTGATGTTCAGGACGATCTCGGTCACATCCTCTTTCACGCCGGGGATGGTGCTGAACTCGTGCTGGACGCCGGCGATCTTGATGGTGGTGACCGCGGTGCCGGGCAGGGAGGACAGCAGGATCCGCCGCAGGGAGTTGCCGATGGTGGTGCCATAGCCCCGCTCAAGAGGCTCGACCACATACTTGCCGTAGGACTCGTCGTCCACGTTCTCGATGCACTCGATACGCGGCTTCTGGATTTCTACCATATCGTGATTACCCTCCTTTTACAAATAACAGTGTGCCGTAAAACGGCGTTGGTGTCGAGGGCAGGAGCATTACTTGGAATACAACTCCACGATCAGGTTGACGGCCAGCTCGAAATCCAGATCGTCACGGCCGGGCATGGCGATGACCTTGCCCTCCAGGGGGGCGTTCTTGGTCTTCTCCAGCCACTTGGGGGCGGCCACGAAGCGGTCATCCTCCACGATCTTCTTGAACTTGGCGCTGGAGCGGCTCTTGTCGCACACAGCGATCACGTCGCCCATCTTCACGAGGTAAGAGGGGATGTTCACCCGCTTGCCGTTGACGGTGAAGTGGCCATGGTTGACCAGCTGACGCGCCTCGCGGCGGGTGTTGGCCAGACCCAGACGGAACACGACGTTGTCCAGACGGCGCTCCAGCAGGGTGATCAGCTCATCGCCGGTGTTGCCCTTCATGCTGGCGGCCTTCACGTAATAGGCGTGGAACTGCTTCTCCAGCACGCCATAGATGAACTTCGCCTTCTGCTTCTCAGTGAGCTGGAGCGCATACTCGCTCTTCTTGCTCCGCCGCTGGGGGCCGGGATTCCGGTTGGACTCCTTGTTGACGCCCATGACAGCGGGGGAAATACCCAGCGTTCTGCAACGCTTCAGGTAGGGCTGCATATTCTTAGCCATAGTTTCGGTTTTCCTCCTTCCAGATTACACGCGGCGGCGCTTGGGCGGACGGCAGCCATTGTGGGGGACGGGGGTCACGTCCTTGATCAGGGTGACCTCCAGGCCCACGGCCTGCAGAGCCCGGATGGCGGCCTCACGGCCCTGACCGGGACCCTTGACGTACACCTCGACGCTCTTGAGGCCGCACTGCTCGATGGCAGCGTTGGCAGCGGTCTCAGCAGCGGTCTGGGCGGCGAAGGGGGTGGACTTGCGGGAACCGCGGAAGCCCATCTCGCCGGAGGAAGCCCAGGACAGGGCGTTGCCCTGCATATCGGTCACGGTGACCATGGTGTTGTTGAAGGAGGAACGGATGTGCACCTGGCCCTTCTCAACATTCTTGCGCTCGCGACGGCGCTTGACGACTTTCTTAGCGTTAGCCATTGTGTATTCCCCTCCTTACTTCTTCTTGTTGGCCACAGTGCGCTTCGGGCCCTTACGGGTCCGGGCGTTGGTCTTGGAGCGCTGGCCCCGCACAGGCAGGCCCTTGCGGTGACGGATGCCGCGATAGCAGCCGATCTCGGTCAGGCGCTTGATGTCCATTGCGACGTTGCGGCGCAGGTCACCCTCCACGGTGTACTCGTGGCCGATGATCTCACGCAGCTTGGCCTCCTCCGCGTCGGTCAGGTCCTTCACGCGGGTATCGGGGTTGACGCCAGCCTCCTTGAGGATCTTGTTGGCGCTGGTACGGCCAATGCCGTAAATATAGGTGAGTCCGATCTCGACTCGCTTTTCCTTCGGCAGATCAATGCCGGCAATACGTGCCATAGTTCTCTTACGCCTCCTTTAACCTTGTCTCTGCTTGTGCTTGGGGTTCTCGCAAATGACCATAACTCTGCCCTTGCGCTTGATGATCTTGCACTTCTCGCACATGGGCTTGACAGACGGTCTGACTTTCATGATGTTTAACCTCCTGTTAATGCCTTGATGGCCCCGGGCGCGGCGGAGGCAAGGCCCCGGCCGCGATCGGTCGTGAATGGGTTACTTGGAACGCCAAGTGATCCGGCCACGGGTCAGATCATAGGGTGACATCTGGACCGTGACCTTATCACCGGGTAGAATGCGGATAAAGTTCATCCGCAGCTTGCCAGAAATGTGGGCCAGAATGATGTGGCCGTTTCCGATGTCCACGTTGAACGTGGTGTTGGGCAGGGCTTCGGTGACGATGCCCTCCAGCTCGATCATATCGTCTTTTGCCAAAGCGTCATACCTCCATTCGGTCTCGGATCTGGGCCAGCGCACAGCGGAGCTCTCTGTCTCCCACGCTCTGTCCGGACCGGACTTTTTCAAGGGTCGGGTGCTCCACACCGTCCACAAGCGCGACGTGAACGCCGTTTTTCCGCTTGGGGCGGCTCACCCGCCGCCGCTTCCCGTCGGCCAGCAGCAGCCGGTCCCCCTCCGCGTCCAGGACGCAGTAGAGAGTCCCGCTGTCATGCCCCCGCAGGGAGCGGACGATCTGGGCTTTTTCGAACCTCATGGCGGCGGCCTCAGTCGCACACCGTGAGGATCTCCGGGTCGCCATCGGTGATGAGAAGGGTATTTTCGTAATGGGCCGCCAGAGAGCCGTCCACCGTCACGGTGGTCCAGCCGTCCTTGAGCACCTTCACGCGAAAATCTCCCTCACAGACCATGGGCTCCACCGCGATGGTCATGCCCGGCTGAAGCCGGGGGCCGTGACCGGCGGGGCCGTAGTTGGGCACCTCTGGCGCTTCGTGGAGCTTTGTCCCCACGCCGTGGCCGACGAAGTCCCGGACCACCGAGTAGCCGTGCTTCTCCACATACTGTTGAACAGCGTGGGAGATGTCGGACACCCGCTGGCCCACTCTGGCGAACTTGATGCCCTCCCAGAAGCTCTGCTCGGTGACCTCGATGAGGCGCTTGGCCTCATCTGAGATCGCTCCGCAGGCATAGGTCGCGGCACAGTCGCCGTGGAAGCCGTCCACGAAGGCTCCCACGTCTACGCTGACGATGTCCCCCTCCTTGAGGACGATCTTCTTGGAGGGGATGCCGTGGATGACAACGTCATTCACCGAGATGCACGCCGAACCGGTAAAGCCGCCGTAGCCCAGGAAGGAGGGTTTCCCTCCCTGGCTCTCGATAAACTTGCGCACTGCAGTGTCTATTTCAAGGGTTGTGACGCCGGGGACTACCAGTTCTCCCGCAAGTTTGCGGGCCGCCGCGGTGATCCGGCCGGCTTTGCGCATACAGTCCAGTTCCCTGGACGTTTTGAGGGTGATCAGCTCCATTGTCTTACAGGCCCAGAGCCTTGTTTACCATCTCAGCGGTGGCCTCGATGGTGGGCTGATTTTCCACCGGCCGCAGGACCCCGCGCTTTGCGTAGAAGTCCTTCAGGGGCTCGGTCTCGGTGTGATAGACCTCCAGACGGTGCTTCACGGTCTCGGGCTTATCGTCGTCCCGCTGCTCCAGCTCGCCGCCGCACTTGTCGCACACGCCCGCCACCTTGGAGGGGGCGTTGACAATGTGATAGGTGGCGCCGCAGGAGTGGCAGAACCGACGGCCCTCCATACGCGCAACGATGGCTTCGTCAGGGATCTCGATGTCGATCACGTTGTCGAAGACGATGCCGGCGGCCTCGAGGGCCTCGGCCTGCGCGATGGTGCGGGGCACGCCGTCCAGAATGTAGCCGTTGGCGCAGTCGGCCTCAGCCAGCCGCTCGGCCACGATGCCGATGATGACCTCGTCGGGCACCAGCTTGCCGGCGTCCATGTAGCTCTTGGCCTGAAGTCCCACGGGGGTGCCGTTCTTCACGGCCGCCCGCAGGATGTTGCCGGTGGAGATGGTGGGGATACCCAGTTTTTCGCTGAGGATCGCGGCCTGAGTGCCTTTTCCGGCGCCGGGGGCGCCAAGCATAATGACTTTCATCTCAGTCTTTCACCCTTTCGATCACTCAAGGAAGCCCTTGTAGTGGCGCATCATGAGCTGAGCCTCCAGCGCGGTGACGGTCTCCAGTGCGACGCCCACCACGATGATGATGGAGGTACCGCCGATGGCGAGCCGGCTACCGGCGGTGGAGCCGCAGGCCTTCATGATATTGCCCGCGATGGTGGGCAGCAGAGCCACCACAGCCAGATAGAGGGCGCCGAACATGGTGATGCGGGAGATGACCCGCTGGAGGAAGTCGGTGGTAGGCTTGCCGGGACGGAAGCCGGGGATGAAGCCGCCATTCTTCTTCAGGTTGTTGGAGACCTCCACGGGGTTGAACTGGATCGTGTTGTAGAAGTAGCTGAACAGCACGATCAGCAGGAAGTACACGATGGAGTACACCAGCCCGCTGGAGTCAAACACCCGCAGGAAGTTGTACCAGCCGCTGCCCTTGACAGAGGCGCTGGGCACAAACATGCCGATGGTGGCAGGGATGGAGGCGATGGCCTGGGCGAAGATGATGGGCATGACGCCGGCCATATTCACCTTGATGGGGATGTGGGTGGACTGGCCGCCGTACATCTTGCGGCCCACCACGCGCTTGGCATACTGCACGGGGATGCGGCGCTCGGCGTTGGTGATGAACACGATGAACACGACCAGAGCCAGAACGCCGATGACCACCAGCGCGATGAAAGCTGGGTGCAGGGTGAGCACGTTGTCGCCGGTGGCGCCGTTGGCCCAGTTGCGGACGCTGGAGATCATGGTGGAGATCAGGGAGGGGAAGCGGGCCACGATACCGCCGAACAGGATGATGGAGATACCGTTGCCGATGCCGAACTCGGTGATCTGCTCACCCAGCCACATCAGGAAGGCGGAGCCGGCGGTGAAGGCCGCGATGATCACAAAAGCGGGCCACACACCGGTGACAGCCAGCACACCGTAGGACTTGATCAGCGTGTAGTAGCCGAAGGACTGGATGATGGCGATGATGATGGTGGCATAACGGGTGATGGAGGCGATCTTCTTCTTGCCCTCCTCGCCCTCATCGCGGGCCATCCGCTCCAGAGCGGGGATCGCGATGGTCAGCAGCTGGATGATGATGGAGCTGTTGATATAGGGCTGGATGCCGAGGGCGAAGACCGTCGCCTGCGCGAAGGCGTCGCCGCTCATCACGTTGAGCAGGCTGAAGATGCTGGCGGACTGCTGAGCCATGTAGCTGGCCAGCACCTTGGTGTTCACGAAGGGCACGGGAATGGCCGCGCCCACGCGGAAGATCAGCAGAGCAAACAGGGTGAACAGCAGCTTATTGCGCAGCTCCTGTACTTTCCATGCGTTGCGGATGGTCTGGATCATCTCAGATCACCTCCGCCGTACCGCCTGCCTTTTCGATCTTCTCTTTTGCGGAGGCGGAGAAAGCGGACGCGCGGACGGTGAGCTTCTTGGTGATCTCGCCGTTGCCCAGGACCTTCACACCGTACTCGCACTTGGAGAGGATACCCTTTTCCAGCAGATCGCAGACATTAACGGTGGCACCGTCCTCAAACTTGTTGAGGGAGGCCACGTTGATGGTGTCCAGGCGCTCAGCAAAAATGTTGTTGAAGCCGCGCTTGGGCAGACGGCGGGCCAGAGGCATCTGGCCGCCCTCAAAACCGATGCGCACGCCGCCGCCGGAACGGGCCTTCTGGCCCTTGTTGCCGCGGCCGCCGGTCTTGCCGTTGCCGCTGCCGGGGCCGCGGCCCTTGCGCTTGTTCACCTGGGTGGAACCAGGGGCGGGAGAGAGTTCATGCAGATTCATTTTCGGGCACCTCCTCAGGCTTCCTCGGTTACCTCAAGCAGGTAACCGATATGGGCGATCTTGCCGCGGGTGGCGGCGTTGTCAGGCTGAGTGGTCACATCGCCGATGTGGCGCAGGCCCAGAGCCTCGGCAGTCGCCTTATGCTTGGCCAGACGGCCGTTCAGGCTCTTGACGAGCTTGATCTCAATGGTGTTAGCCATAGTCTGAGCCCTCCTTAACCAATGATGTCTTCCACGCTCTTGCCGCGCATCTGGGCGACCTTAGCGGGGCTGCGGAGCGCCTTCAGGCCCTCCAGGGTAGCGGCGACCACGTTCTGGGGATTGTTGGTGCGCAGGCACTTGGCGCGGATGTCGGACACACCGGCAGCCTCCATGACGGCACGCACAGGGCCGCCGGCGATAACGCCAGTACCCTTGGAAGCGGGCTTCAGGAGCACGCGGCCGGCGCCGAACTCGCCGATCACCTCGTGGGGGATGGTAGTGCCGGACAGGGTGATGGTCACCATGTTCTTCTTGGCGTCCTCAATGCCCTTGCGGATGGCCTCGGCCACTTCGGCAGCCTTGCCCAGGCCATAGCCGACCTTGCCCTTCTCGTCGCCAACGACGACCAGGGCGGAGAACTTGGCCACGCGGCCGCCCTTGACGGTCTTGGAGACGCGGTTCAGGTACACGACCTTCTCCACGTACTCCTTGGGTTCTCTTTCAAAACGAGCCATTTGTTATTTCCTCCTCCCTTAGAACTGCAGGCCGCCCTCACGGGCGCCCTCGGCCAGAGCCTGCACGCGTCCGTGGTACAGATAGCCGCCACGGTCGAACACGACAGTCTCGATGCCCTTGGCCTTGGCGCGCTCGGCCAGGATCTCGCCGACCTTGCGGGCGGCGTCGGTCTTGGTGCCGTCGCACTCAAAATCCTTCTCGAGAGAGGAAGCAGCGGCCAGAGTCAGGCCCTTGGTATCATCGATGATCTGGGCATAGATATTGGTCTCGCTGCGGAACACGTTCAGACGGGGACGCTCAGAGGTGCCGGACACCTTGCCGCGAACGCGCTTATGACGATGCAGGCGCTGAGCCTTAGTGTTGGGACGATTGATCATTTCGGCACACCTCCTTATTTCTTCGCGCCGGTCTTACCGACCTTGCGGCGGATGACCTCGTCAGAGTACTTGATGCCCTTGCCCTTATAAGGCTCGGGAGGACGCTTCTCGCGGATCTGGGCCGCGAACTGACCAACCAGCTGCTTGTCGTAGCCGCTGACCACGATCTGGTTGGGGTTGGGGACCTCGACGGTCAGGCCGGCGGGGACCTCCATGATGACCTGATGAGAGAAGCCCAGGTTCATGACCAGCTTGCCGCCCTCCATGGCGACACGGTAGCCGACACCGTTGACGTCAAGAGACTTCTTGAAGCCGTCGGTGACGCCCACCACCATGTTGTGCAGCAGGGAGCGGGTCAGGCCGTGCAGGGAGCGGTTCTCCTTCAGGTCGTTGGGACGGGTGACGTGCAGCTCAGTGCCCTCCTGCTTGATGGTCATGTTGGGGTGCAGCTGCTGAGTGAGGGTGCCCTTGGGGCCCTTCACGGTGACAACGTTGTTGTCCTCGATCTTCACTTCGACGCCGGCAGGGACGGCGATAGGAGCTCTACCAATTCTCGACATTCCTATGACCTCCTTACCACACGAACGCAAGGACTTCGCCGCCGACGTGGGCCTCGCGGGCCTTCTTGTCGGTCATGACGCCCTTGGACGTGGAGACGATGGCGATGCCCAGACCGCGGAGCACACGGGGGAGCTCATCGGCGCCGGCATAAACGCGCAGGCCGGGCTTGGACACCCGGCGCAGACCGGTGAGAGCCTTCTCCTTGCCGGGCTGCAGATACTTGAGGGTGATGCGGATAACGCCCTGAGTACCGTCGTTGACGATCTGGAAGTTCTTGATGTAGCCCTCGTCCAGCAGGATCTGGGCGATAGACTTCTTCATGTTGGAAGCAGGAACATCCACGGTGTCATGCTTGGCGTTGTTCGCGTTGCGGATGCGGGTGAGCATATCCGCAATGGGATCGGTGATTTGCATGAGTCTTTTACCTCCTATTAAAGTTTACCAAATTCCGCGCTTTGCCGGATGGTTTGGCACAGCCGGCCGGAGCAGGAGCGGCATCACACCGGACTCCGGTCTGCCCGCGCCGCGCAGGCGGTCTGGGCGCTTCGTCTGGTACAGGCGGAAAGGTATCGCGGTACAGGCATCTTCCGCGACCTTTTGTCCGTCTTTTCCCATTCCGGGAGCTTATCAAAACTGCGGCGGACCGCAGGCTTGACCGTACAGCTTCCTCCCGTCATCCCGAAAGCGGCCCGTACCCATGAGAGGTCATCCCATAGTTTACAGGCAAATGATACTCCCGGATGCGTTGGAGGAATTTACACTGGACGCGCAAAGCAATTTATTATACCGCACAAATCCCGGTTTCGCAAGGGTTTTTTGCCTGCGCACACACGAGATAGTGGGCATAAAAGTACGGCAAATCAGCTCCTGCCGGGTCAAAGCCGCGGCAGAAGCCGATGTTGCGCTATCAGTTGTCGCTCCAGCGGAGCGTTTTCGGTGTGAGCCGAAGCGGTGCGAAAAGTGTCTGCCAGCTCATGCAGGATCAGTTTCCAGCACCGGGATTGGTGAAGATCGTTCTGCCAGACGAGGCGTGAAGCCGACAGCGCACTGGTGTACGCAAAGGCGTCACAACGATGTATGGCGGGACGAGACTTACCAAGACGCCTTCTTCACGCCGGGGATCTGGCCCTTATAGGCCAGCTCACGGAAGCAGATACGGCAGATGCCGTAGTTGCGGAGGTAGGCGTGGGGACGGCCGCAGATCTTGCAGCGGTTGTTGCGGCGGGTGGAGAACTTGGGCTCCGCCTGAGCCTTCAGGATCATAGATTTCTTAGCCATTGTTCTTCCCTCCTCTTAACCGTTGGTGGCGAAGGGAGCGCCCAGAAGCGTCAGCAGCTCCTTGGCCTCTTCGTCGGTCTTGGCGGTGGTGCAGATCACGATATCCATGCCGCGGATCTTGTCGATCTTATCGTACTCGATCTCGGGGAAGATGAGCTGCTCCTTCAGGCCGAGGGCATAGTTGCCGCGGCCGTCAAAGGCGTTGGGGTTGATGCCGCGGAAATCGCGGACACGGGGCAGGGCCACGTTGAACAGGCGGTCCAGGAACTCCCACATCTTGTCCTGACGCAGGGTGACCTTGGCGCCAATGGGCATGCCCTCACGCAGCTTGAAGTTAGCCACGGACTTCTTGGCCTTGGTGATGATGGGCTTCTGGCCGGTGATGGTGGCCAGGTCGTTGACCACGGAGTCGAGGACCTTGGAGTTGTCCCGGGCCTCACCGCAGCCGCAGTTCACGACGACCTTCTCGATGCGGGGGATCTGCATGACGGACTTGTAGCCGAACTTCTGCATCAGAGCAGGAGCGATCTCGGCATTGTACTTAGCCTTCAGGTTAGGGTTAGCCATTTCTTACTCCTCCTCTTTCTCAGAATTCAGCGCCGCAGTGCTTGCAGACGCGGGTCTTCTTGCCGCCCTCGACCTTGTGGGCGGGACGGGTGGGCTTGCTGCACTTGGGGCACACGGCCATGACCTTGCTGGCGTACAGCGGAGTCTCCTTCTGGATGATGCCGCCCTCTTCGCCCTGCTTGCGGGGCTTCTGATGACGGGAGGCCACATTGACCTTCTCCACGATGACCTTGCGGCCCTCGGGGTCCACGGAGAGGACCTTGCCCTGCTTGCCCTTATCCTTGCCGGACAGGACAACGACGGTATCGTTCTTCTTCACATTCATGCTCATACCTCGTTACCCCCTTACAGGACCTCGGGAGCCAGCGACAGGATCTTCATGTAATCCTTGTCACGCAGCTCACGAGCGACCGGCCCAAAGATACGGGTGCCGCGGGGGTTCTTGTCTTCCTTGATGAGGACGGCGGCGTTGTCGTCAAAGCGGACGTAGCTGCCGTCAGCGCGGCGGACGCCGCGGGTGGAGCGGACGATGACGGCCTTGACCACATCGCCCTTCTTGACCTGACCGCCGGGGGCGGCCTTGCGCACGGAAGCCACGACGACATCACCGATGTTGCCAAACTTACGCTTGGAGCCGCCCAGTACGCGGATGGCCTTGATCTCCTTGGCGCCGGTGTTATCCGCCACCTTCAGATAAGTTTCTTCCTGAATCATACTGGCACCTCCTTACTTGGCCTTCTCGATGATCTCGACCACGCGCCAGCGCTTGTCCTTGGACAGGGGGCGGGTCTCCATCACGCGGACGCGGTCGCCCACGCCACACTCGTTCAGCTCGTCATGAGCCTTCAGCTTATAGGTTCTCTTTACGATCTTCTTGTACAGAGGATGGGCCACGCGGTCGGCGATGGCGACCACAACGGTCTTGTCCATCTTGTCCGAAACCACCAGGCCGACTCTGGTCTTACGAGAAGAGGTTCTCACTTCACTCATCGTTTACTCCTCCTTATCGGCTCTGCTGCTCACGCAGGATGGTCTTCACGCGGGCGATGTCTTTCTTGACCTCCGCGATGCGGATGGGATTGTCGAGCTGGTTGGTGGCGTGCTGAAGACGGAGGTTGAACAGGTCCTTCTTCAGCTCCACCAGCTTGGTCTCCAGCTCAGCGGCGCTCATTTTGCGGACTTCGTTTGCTTTCATCTTCATTCACCACCATTCTCGGACTCATTCTTAACGATCTTGCACTTGACGGGCAGCTTGTGGCTGGCCAGACGGAGGGCCTCACGGGCGACCTCCTCAGACACGCCGGCGATCTCGAACATCACGCGGCCGGTCTTCACGACGGCGACCCAGGACTCGGGAGCGCCCTTACCGGAACCCATACGGGTACCAAGGGCCTTCTTGGTGGTGGGCTTGTCGGGGAAGATCTTGATCCAGACCTTACCGCCACGCTTGGTGTAACGGGTCATGGCGATACGGGCGGCCTCGATCTGGTTGCCGGTGATCCACGCGGGCTCCAGGGCCTGCAGGCCCCACTCGCCGTAGGAGACCTTATTGCCGCGGGTGGCGACGCCGGTCATGCGGCCGCGCTGGACGCGGCGATACTTGACTCTCTTGGGCAGCAGCATTACTGAGCGCCTCCTTCCTTGGAAGCAGCGGGCCGGTTGCCGCCGTTCTGGCGGTTGAAGCCGCCCTGACGACGGTCGCCGCCCTGACGATTGAAGCCGCCGCGGCGGTCGCCATCGCGGCGATCCCGGCGGGGACGCTGCTCACGCTCTTTATAGTTCTTGGTGTCGATGGTGCGGGGGGTGGTGCGCAGGGTCTGGGTGAGGACCTCTCCCTTGTAGATCCAGACCTTGATGCCGATGCGGCCGTAAGTGGTGGCAGCCTCAGCAAAGCCGTAGTCGATGTCGGCGCGGAGGGTCTGCAGGGGGATGGTGCCGTCATGGTACTGCTCGGTGCGGGCGATCTCGGCGCCGTTCAGACGGCCGGAGGCCTGGACCTTGATACCCAGGGCACCCATGCGCATGGCGCGGCCCATGGCGTTCTTCATGGCCCGGCGGAAGGCAATGCGCTTCTCCAGCTGCTGGGCGATGTTCTCAGCCACCAGCTGAGCATCCATGTCGACGTTCTTGACCTCGACGATGTTCAGCTGAACAGGCTTGCCCAGACGCTTCTCCAGCTCGACGCGGAGCTTCTCGATCTCCTCGCCGCCCTTGCCGATGATGACACCGGGACGGGCACAGTGGACATAGATGCGGATGCGGGCGTTGTCGCGCTCGATCTCGATCTTGGGCACGCCGGCGGCGTACAGGCGCTTCTTCAGCTCCTTGCGGAGATTGTAGTCCTCGACCAGGAGGTCGCCGACCTTTTCGTCACGGGCATACCAGCGGGAGTCCCAATCCTTGATGACGCCCACACGCAGGCCGTGGGGATTAACTTTCTGTCCCATTACTCTTGACCTCCTTCTTTAGCGCTCGCTCACGGCGACGGTGATGTGAGAAGTGCGCTTCTCGATGCGGTGCACGCCCGCACGAGAGACGAAACGCATCCGCTTGATGATGGGGCCGGGGGCCACAAAGCAGGTGGACACATACAGCTTCTCGGGATCCATGCCGTGATTGTTCTCGGCGTTGGCAGCGGCGCTCTTGACCAGTTTGGCCAGAGGCTCGGCAGCCGCCTTGGGGGTCAGGGCAAGGATGTTCATGGCCTGGGCCACGCTCTTGCCGCGGATGAGGTCGCACAGGATGTCGACCTTCCGGGGAGAGATACGAATGTATCTCAGTGTCGCTTTAGCTTCCATTCTGATCTCTCCTCCTTACTTACCGGTCTTGCTGCCGGCGTGACCCTTGAAGGTACGGGTGGGAGCAAACTCGCCCAGCTTGTGGCCGACCATGTCCTCGGTGACGTACACGGGGACGTGCTTGCGGCCGTCATGCACAGCGATGGTGTGACCCACGAAGGCGGGGAAGATGGTGGAGGCGCGGCTCCAAGTCTTCAGAACCTTCTTCTCGCCGGACTTGTTCATGTCGTTGACCCGCTTCAGCAGCTCGGGAGCGCAAAAGGGGCCTTTCTTGATACTTCTGCTCATCTTTTACTGCCTCCTTACTTGCCGTTGCGGCGCTTGACGATAAACTTGTTGGTGCGGTTCTTGGTCTTACGGGTCTTATAACCCATAGCCGGCTTGCCCCAGGGAGTGACAGGGCCGGGACGACCAACGGGGCTCTTGCCCTCGCCGCCGCCGTGGGGGTGGTCATTGGGGTTCATGACGGAGCCGCGGACGGTGGGACGCCAACCCATGTGGCGCTTACGGCCGGCCTTACCGATGTGGATGTTGGCCCAATCGGTGTTGCCGACCTGACCGATGGTGGCGTTGCACTCCTCACGGATGAGGCGGACCTCGCCGGAGGGCAGGCGGATCTGAGCCATGCCGTTCTCCTTGGCCATCAGCTGAGCGGCCACGCCGGCGGCGCGCACCAGCTGGGCGCCCTTGCCGGGATAGATCTCGATGTTGTGGATCAGCTCGCCGACGGGGATCTTGGCGATGGGCAGGCAGTTGCCGGGCAGGATATCAGCGTCGGGGCCGGTCATGATGATGTGGCCGACCTTCAGGCCAACGGGGGCCAGAATATACCGCAGCTCGCCGTCCTCGTACTTGATCAGGGCGATGTTGGCGGAGCGGTTGGGATCATACTGCAGGCTGACGACCTCGGCCTTGCCGACCTTGTCGCGCTTGAAGTCGATGATGCGGTACTTGCGCTTGTTGCCGCCGCCGCGGTGGCGGACGGTGATGCGGCCGTAGCTGTTGCGGCCGGAGTGCTTCTTCAGATTCTCAAGCAGGCTGCGCTCGGGCTTGGCCTTCTTGTCGATGCCCTCGAAGGCGGACACAGTCATGTGACGGCGGGAGGGCGTTGTGGGCTTATAAGTCTTGATAGCCATTTCTCAATTTCCTCCTTACACCATGCCCTCGAAGAGCTCGATGGTCTTGGAATCGGCGGTCAGGGTGACCATAGCCTTCTTCCAGTCGGCGCGGCGGCCGGCGGGATAGCGGCCCATCCGCTTGGCCTTGCCCTTCATGTTCAGGGTGTTGACCTTGGCGACCTTCACGCCGAAAGCCTCCTCAACAGCCTTAGCGATCTCGATCTTGTTCGCGGTCTTATCGACCTCGAAGGTGTACTTCTTGGAAGCGGCCTCCGCCATGGACTGCTCGGTGACGATGGGGCGCTTGATGATGTCGTAAGCGGTCTTCATTAGGCGAACACCTCCTCGATGGTGGCCAGCGCAGCCTTGTCGATGATCAGCTGGTTGGCGTTGACAATGTCATAGACATTGATCAGGGTGGCGGGGGTAGTGAC
Organism: uncultured Oscillospiraceae bacterium; assembly: GCA_934667095.1. Classification (GTDB taxonomy): domain Bacteria; phylum Bacillota; class Clostridia; order Oscillospirales; family Oscillospiraceae; genus Enterenecus. The sequence goes on from CAKULE010000020.1 coordinate 14,969, forward strand.
CACGCCGGGGATGTTGCGGGCGGACTTCACCACGTTGCCGCAGGAAGTGACCACAACAGCCTTCTTGCTCTCCACAGCGTTCAGGAAGCCCTGGAAGGTCTTGGTCTTGATCTCATCCATGCCCAGACCGTCGACCACCAGGACGTTGCCCTCGGCGGCCTTGGCGGACAGAACGGACTTCAGAGCCAGACGCTTGGTCTTCTTGTTCAGGGTGTAGCTGTAATCGCGGGGCTTGGGGGCGAACACGATGCCGCCGTGGGTCCACTGGGGGGCACGGGTGCTGCCCTGACGGGCACGGCCGGTGCCCTTCTGGCGCCAGGGCTTGCGGCCGCCGCCGGAGACCTCAGCGCGGGTCAGCGCGGACTGAGTGCCCTGACGGCAGTTGGCCAGATGGTTCTTGACCACATCGTGGACGACGTACAGGTTGGGCTCAATGCCGAAGACGGCCTCGGAGAGCTCGACCTCGCCGATCTGCTTACCGGCCATATCATAAAGGTTAGCTTTAGGCATTTGTCATTCTCTCCTTTCTTACTTGTTACGCGCAGAGGCCTTCTGCGGGTTGACACGGGCGGAAGCCTTCTGCGGGTTGACGCTGGCGTTGGCAGCAGCGCCCTTCTCCTTGACGTTGATCACGGAGTTGCGCAGGAACACCACGCCGCCCTTGGGGCCGGGGACCGCGCCGCGCACGGCGATGACGCCCAGCTCGCTGTCCACCTGAACGACGTCCAGATTCAGGACGGTGACCTGCTCATCGCCCATCTGGCCGGCGCCATGGTGGCCCTTGAAAATGCGGGAAGGATCAGTGCTGGAGCCCATGGAGCCCGCCTGACGGTGGACAGGGCCGCCGCCGTGGGTCATGGGGGTGCGGTGACCGCCGCAGCGCTTGATGGGGCCCTGATAGCCGTGGCCCTTGCTGATGCCGGTGATGTCCACGCGGTCGCCGGTGGCGAACACGCTGGCGTCGATCTGGTCGCCCACGTTCATCTCGGCGGCCTTGGCCAGCTTGAACTCCTTCAGGACGCGCAGGGCCTTGCCGGCCTTCTTGCTGTGGCCCAGCTCGGGCTTGGACAGCTTGCGCTCGGGCACCTCATCGTAGCCCAGCTGAACGGCAACATAGCCGTCCTTTTCCTCGGTCTTCTTCTGCACCACGGTGCAGGGGCCCGCCTGAATGACGGTGACCGGGATGACCTTGCCGGCTTCATCGAAGATCTGAGTCATGCCCAGCTTCTTGCCGATAATGGCCTTTTCCATTTGTTTTTCCTCCTTAAAGGTTATTGGTCGGGTGAGTTAGCCATCGGGCTGCTATTGCTCAGCCGACTTGACCCGTCCGTCTCGGTAAGGCGACGGACTGCGGTGCTAACGGGGTTAGGGAATTTTGCAGTGTGTAAACGTCCACATCTCACGGCTGTAAGTGTGGATCCTTTCGTCTGGCGAAGGGCGGGCAGCGCAGACAGTACCGCGTGTACGGCAAGCCGGCCGCACAAGGCCAGGCGGAAAGAGACCGCTTACAGCTTGATCTCGATCTCGACGCCGGCAGGGAGCTCCAGGCTCATCAGGGCCTCTACGGTCTTGGGGGAGGGCTTGATGACGTCGATCAGACGCTTGTGGGTGCGGCGCTCGAACTGCTCACGGCTGTCCTTATACTTATGGACGGCGCGAAGGATGGTGACGACCTCCTTCTTGGTGGGCAGAGGGATGGGGCCGGAGACGGTGGCGTCGGTGCGCTTGGCAGTCTCGACGATCTTCTCGGCAGCCTGATCGATGAGCTGATGGTCATAGGCCTTCAGCCGGATGCGGATCATTTCTTTCTGTGCCATGTGGTTTTTCCTCCTTGAACATACGAAGTGTTGCGTTTGTCCACGCTTCGTACGGTGAGCGACTCATCCACGTTCTCGTGCGTATCATTCCGGGGCATGAAGAAAACCGGCTCGTCAACAGCAGGCCGGTTTCACTCATCTCCGGCGATCTACGCCGTGGTGTGAGTTTCTCAGCCGCCCGATCAAACGGACATACTCCGCGGAAGTTACCTCATCGCTGAGCAATCTCCCGCATCATCGCATAATGCGCCCTTCTTCACACAGGCGCTTGGCTATTATACACGCTGCCGTGTGTGCTGTCAAGCGGGAAAATCATTTTTTGAAAAAATATTTTTGAGCGGCACGAAAAAAGGAAGGAGCGGGCACCCGCTCCTTCCTGTATGGAATTATTCCTCATCCAGTTTGAGAACGGCCATGAACGCCTCGGTGGGCATCTGCACCGTACCCAGAGAGCGCATTTTCTTCTTGCCCTCCTTCTGCTTCTCCAGCAGCTTCTTCTTTCGGGTGATATCGCCGCCGTAGCACTTGGCCAGCACATCCTTGCGCAGGGCCTTGATGGTCTCCCGGGCGATGATCTTGCCGCCGATGGCCGCCTGAATGGGTACCTCGAACATCTGGCGGGGGATATTCTCCTTCAGCTTCTCACAGATCCGCCGGGCCCGCTTGTAAGCCTTGTCCCGGTGGGCGATAAAGGACAGGGCGTCCACCTGATCGCCGTTGAGCAGCAGATCCACCTTCACCAGATCGGAGGGGCGGTAGCCCTCCAACTCGTAGTCCAGAGAGGCGTAGCCCTTGGTTCGGGCCTTCAGGGTGTCGAAAAAGTCGTAGATGATCTCGTTCAGGGGCATGAGGTAATGGATCTCCACCAGATTGGTGTCCAGATACTGCATGTTTTTGTACTCGCCCCGGCGATCCTGGCACATGGGCATGATGTTGCCCACGTAGTCCGGCGGCGCGATGATGGACACGTTCACGTAGGGCTCCCGGGCCTCCCGGACGGAGCCGGGGTCAGGGTAGTTGTGGGGGTTATCCACGCGGACCAGTGTACCGTCTGTTTTTTCTACCTCATATATTACAGAGGGTAATGTGGTGATAAGGTCCAGATCGAACTCCCGCTCCAGCCGTTCCTGAATGATCTCCATGTGGAGCATACCGAGGAAGCCGCAGCGGAAGCCGAAGCCCAGGGCGATGGAGGATTCCGGCTCGAAGGTGAGGGAGGCATCGTTCAGCTGGAGTTTTTCCAGCGCGTCCCGCAGGTCGGGGTACTTGGAGCCGTCCTCGGTGTAGATACCGCAGTACACCATGGACTGCACCGGCCGGTAGCCCGGAAGAGCTTCGGCGGTGGGGCGGGCGGCCTCGGTGATGGTGTCGCCCACCCGGGTGTCCTTCACGTTCTTGATGGAGGCGGTGAACCAGCCCACCTCGCCGGCGGACAGCTCCGGGGCAGACTCCATGCCAATGGGGCGGAGGTAGCCGCAGTCCAGCACCGTGTATTTGGCGCCAGAGGCCATGAGCTCCACCTCCATGCCCGGCTTGATGGTGCCGTCCATGATGCGGAAGTAGACGATGACGCCCAGATAGGGGTCGTACTGGCTGTCGAAGATCAGGGCCCGCAGAGGAGCCTTGGGGTCGCCCTCCGGGGCGGGGATGTTGTGGACCACGTCCTCCAGCACCGCCTGAATGTTGACGCCCATTTTAGCGGAGATCTCCGGGGCGTCCATGGCGGGCAGGCCGATAATGTCCTCGATCTCGTGCTTCACCCGCTGGGGGTCGGCGGCAGGCAGGTCGATCTTGTTCAGCACCGGGCGGATCTCCAGATCGTGCTCCAGCGCCAGATAGGTGTTGGCCAGCGTCTGGGCCTCCACGCCCTGCGCGGCGTCCACCACCAGCACCGCGCCCTCGCAGGCCGCCAGCGAGCGGGAGACCTCGTAGTTGAAGTCCACATGGCCCGGCGTGTCGATGAGGTTCAGGCAGTAGGTCTGCCCGTCCAGAGCCTTATAGTCCATACGGACGGCCCGTGCCTTGATGGTGATGCCCCGCTCCCGCTCCAGATCCATGTTGTCCAGCAGCTGGGCCTCCATCTTGCGCTGCTCCACCGCGCCGCAGATCTCGATCATCCGGTCGGACAGGGTGGACTTGCCGTGGTCGATGTGGGCGATGATGGAAAAATTGCGAATCTTGCTTTGATCGGTCATAGGCGATGCCTCCGTTGAGGTTGTTGGTCCCGCGTCACTTCTTCTGCCGCTCCCGGTGGGCGTCTACCTCGGTGTTCAGGCGCTCGCCGCAGGAGTGGATGATCTGAAGCAGGGACTGGTAAGTGCCGGGATAGGCGGCGGTCATATCGTCGTGGGCCATGGAGGGGAACTCCTGCCCCGCGTCCTTCGCCCCGTTCAGGGCCTCCACATAGTCCACCTCGCTGAGGGTCAGGTCCGCCCGGGGCAGGCCGGCCACAAAATAGCTGCCCGGCACGGAGAAGAAGTCGGAATTGTTCCCCGGCGCGGTCTTCCGCAGGTGGCGGAACAGGATGTACACCGAGGTGGACAGGAAGTTGGCCGCAGAGCGGATGGCCTCCTTGCTGCCCAGCTTGCCCAGCAGGTCGAACAGCACGCCCACGGAGTTGGCAATGAGCTTGCGGGACAGGGTGGCCATCACGGAGCCCCGCAGGACGTTGTCCCGCTCGCCGCTGATGTCGTACAGGCTGTCGGCGTCCAGAATGGTGGTGCCGTCCCGGCTGAGGGTGCGCCCCAGCAGGAAGTCGGCGGATACATTATAATAATCACAGGCCTTCACCACAAAGCTGAGCCCGGGCTCGCGCACGCCGTTCTCATAGTGGGACAGCAGCGCCTGAGAAATCCCCAGCGCCGCGGCGGCCTGACGCTGGGATTCGCCCCGCTCCTGGCGGAGCAGGGCCAGCGTCCGGGAAAAATCGTCGTTCATGTTCTCTCTCCTTTTCGCCCCCCGCCGAGTGGGAGGACCCTCTCTTCTACGTCATGACAATGGGTATAGTATAACAAGGAAATTACTGTTTGTAAATACAGCTTTCCTTCATTTTGTGCTGTTTCCCTCTTGAAAACCGCAGCAGAAGATGCTACATTTACTAATAGTGTGATCCGCACCGAAACTTTATGGAGGTATCAATACAATGTTTGGTAAGCTGATCGAAAAACTGAAGAACGATCCCAAGAAGATCGTGTTCACCGAGGGCACCGACCCCCGCATTCTGGAGGCCAGCGCCCGCCTGCTCTCCGGCACCTTCCTGACTCCCATTCTGGTAGGCAACGCGGATGAGGTCCACGCCGCCGCTGAGAAGGCCGGCTTCAACATCCGCGGCGCCCAGATCATCGACCCCGACACCTACGAGGGCATGGACGAGATGGTCAACACCATGGTCGAGCTGCGCAAGGGCAAGATGAGCCCTGACGAGTGCCGCGCCGTCCTCCACAAGGGCAACTACTTCGGCACCATGCTGGTGAAGATGGGTGTGGCCGACTGCCTGCTGGGCGGCGCTACTTACTCCACCGCCGACACCGTCCGTCCCGCCCTGCAGCTGGTGAAGACCAAGCCCGGCAACAAGATCGTGTCCTCCTGCTTCATCCTGGTCCGCTCCGCCGCCTCCGGCGACAACGAGGTGCTGGCCATGGGCGACTGCGCCATCAACATCAAGCCCACCGACGACGAGCTGGTGGAGATCGCCATGGAGTGCGCCAAGTGCGCCCGCACCTTCGGCGTGGACCCCAAGGTGGCCTTCCTCAGCTACTCCACCAAGGGCTCTGGCAAGGGCGAGGACGTGGACAAGGTCCGCAGCGCCTGCGAGAAGGCCAAGGCCCTGAACCCCGACTTCCCCGTGGACGGCGAAATGCAGTTCGACGCCGCCGTGTCCCCCACCGTGGGCCAGCTGAAGTTCCCCGGCTCCCCCGTGGCCGGCTACGCCAACACCTTCATCTTCCCCGACATCAACGCCGGCAACATCGGCTACAAGATCGCCCAGCGTCTGGGCGGCTTTGATGCCTACGGCCCCATCCTGCTGGGCCTGAACGCCCCCATCAACGACCTGTCCCGCGGCTGCAACGCTCTGGAGGTCTACTCCATGGCCATCATCACCGCTGCTCTGGCCTAATTTTGATGTAGAGAGGGCCTGCTGCGTTGCAGCAGGCCCTCTTCTTTTAAGGAGAAGCTATGCTCAACTATCCATGTCTCGTGCTGGACCATGACGACACGCTGGTGAACAGCACCGCCGTCATCCACTACCCCGCCTTCCGGGAGACGCTGGACCGCATCCGCCCCGGGCTGGAGCTGTCGCTGGAGGACTATCTGCGCTACAACTTCGCCCCCGGCTTCACCACCCTCTGCCGGGACATCCTCCACTTCACCCCGGAGGAGGAGCAGATGCAGGGAGAGAACTGGCTGCGCCGGGTGGCGGAGCAGGTCCCCACGGTCTACCCCGGCTTCCCGGAGCTGCTGGCCCGCTTCAAGGCCGAGGGTGGCCGGGTGTGTGTGGTGTCCCACTCCGTCGGGGCCAACATTCTGCGGGACTACCGGGAGAACGGCCTGCCGGAGCCTGACCTCGTCTTCGGCTGGGACGTGCCGCCGGAGCACCGCAAGCCCTTCCCGTGGCCGCTGGAGGAGATCATGCGGCAGTTCAGCCTGCCGCCGGAGGCTCTGCTGATGGTGGACGACCTCAAGCCCGGCAAAGACATGGCGGACACCTGCGGGGTGGACTTCGCCGCCGCCGGCTGGGCCTATTCGATCCCGGAGATCGCGGGCTACATGCGTGCCCATGCTTCCCACTACTGCGCCAGCGTGGCGGAGCTGGAGGGGCTGCTGTTCGGGTAAATCGGAAACCGCAGCTGCATTTTTCTGAACAATGGGAATGCTTTGAATATGCCGCATAGCACAAGGCATATACCGCACCCTTCACGCAAAGAGCCCGGCCCGTGACTTGGTCACGGGCCGGGCTTTCTCTCTGCGCTTCAGGGCCGGTGGGCCTCCACCAGCTTCAGGATCTCCAGCAGCTTGGTCCGGTCAACGCCCTCCGGGTCCAGGGCGGGGTTGTACTCCACACATTCAAAGGAGCACGCCAGACCGCTGTCCAGCGCCAGCGCAATGGCCTGCTCCACCTCGGTCAGAGTCAGGCCGTCGGGGATGTTGTAGCCGGTGGCGGTGAACTCGGACGGGTCCAGGGCATCCACATCAAAGCTGATGTGGACCCTTTTACCCGCCAACTGGCGGAGGATGTCCGCCATGACGGCGGCCATGCCCCGCTGCCGCACCTGCTCCACAGGGTAGAGGTGAGCCCCCACGGACTCCACGATGCCGTACTCCGGCGGGTCGATGCTGCGGGCCCCGATGAAGTGGATGTTCTCCCCCTTCAGGTTCACCTTGTTTTTGCCCACGGTGAGGGCATCGCAGCACAGGCCGCAGGCCGCCGCCAAGTCCATCCCGTGGATGCAGCCGGAGGAGGAGCTCTCCTCCGTGTTGATGTCGGTGTGGGCGTCGATGTAAATAAGGCCCACGTTCTCCGCGCCGTAATGCTCCCCCAGCGCAGCCAGAGAGCCCATGGCGATGGAGTGGTCTCCGCCGATGACCACCGGGAACTGGCCTTTCTCCAACGCAGTGAGCATGTTGGCCCGCAAGGTGCGGCTGACAGCCGTCACTGCGTCCAGATGGCGCAGGTGGGGGTCCCCCACCGGACCGGGGTCCGTCTTTTCCATGGGGCACAGGACAGCGTCCCCCAGCAGGGCCGCCGCGCCATGGGCGGTCAGATCGTCAAAGGCGCGCTCCGTCCCCGTGGTGGGGGAGCCGCAGGAGACTGCCGCCTCCAGCAGTGCGCAGGTCTTTTTCATGGTCCTTGCCGCTCCTTTCGCGGGAAAATGGTATGAAAAACGCCGCCTGAAAATCAGGCAGCGTTTTGTGCTCGTTAGGCCAGCTTGTTCAGCTTCAGGGTCATGGCGCTCTTCTTGTGAGCGGCGTTGTTGCTGTGCAGCAGACCCTTACCAACGGCCTTGTCCACAGACTTGACGGCCACCTTATAAGCGGCATCGGCCTCGCTGCGGTTGCCACCGGCCACCGCGGCCTCGAACTTCTTCAGATCGGTCTTCAGCGCGGACTTCTGAGCCTTGTTCTGAGCGGCCTTGGTCTCGTTCACCAGAACACGCTTCTTAGCAGACTTGATATTGGGCAAACCAAACACCTCCTCCGATGTAATAATAATTGCAATTTTTCCATTGCAGATATGTATTCTATCATCAACCGCCCGAAATTGCAACACCAAATTTCATTTTCCCGGATAGAAATTTTCTCTGCGCAAAAAATAGGCGGCAGTAAAATATACGCCACAAGATATGGTGGAAGGAGGGGGCAGTTATGGCGCAGCAGCGCACCGATCTGGCCGCGGAGGCCTGCGAGCTGCGGGGCGGAGCTCTGCCCGGCGTGCGGCAGGAGGCCCTGACGGTGGAGGGCTTCCCCATCACCCGGGTGACGGTGGACAGCCCGGAGGGGGCCGCCTCGCTGGGCCGGCCTGAGGGGGTCTACCTGACCCTGACGCTGGATGGATTTCTCCGCCGGGAAGAAAACTCTTTCCCCCGGGCCGTCCGGGCGCTGGCGGGACTGCTGGCCCCGCTGCTGCCCCCGGAAGGGGACGCGCTGGTGGCCGGGCTGGGGAACCGGGCGGTGACGCCGGACACCATCGGCCCGCTGGCGGCGGACCACACACTGGTCACCCGGCATCTGGTGCGGTCCATGCCAGACCGCTTCGGCGGCCTGCGCTCCGTGACGGCGCTGGCCCCGGGGGTGCTGGCCGCCACGGGGGTGGAGAGCGGCACCCTCATCCGGGCGGCGGCGGAGGCCCTGCGCCCCGCCTGCGTCATTGCGGTGGACGCGCTGGCCGCCCGCTCGGCGGAGCGGCTGTGCCGCACAGTACAGGTGGCCGACACGGGCATCGTCCCCGGCTCCGGGGTGGGCAACCACCGGCAGGCACTGGACCGGGAGGCCCTCGGGGTCCCCGTCATTGCCGTGGGCGCGCCCACCGTGGTGGAAGCCTCCACCCTCGTCATGGATCTGCTGGGCCGGGAGGACGACGCCGGCCTGCCCGGGGCGGGTCTCTTCGTCACCCCCAGGGACGTGGACCAGAAGGCCGCTGACCTCGCCCGGGCCATCGGCTACGGGATCAGTCTGGCCCTCAATCCGCAGCTCACCGTGGAGGAGTTGGAGCTCCTTCTGGCCTGACAACGGCAGAAATCGTGAAATTTCGGTTGTCCTTTTCCGCTTCTTCTGGTATACTGGAGCATACTTCGATCTCTGTACAGAAGGAGGACAGCCGGTCCTGTGAATAAAAAGCTCAAGTCTGCCTTGGAAAAGGACCCGATCAGCTTTGTGGCCGACATGGTGAATATCTATTTCACCAAGCGGGTCAGCCGCTCCTCTGCGGAGCTGGCCTATTTCCTGATCCTCACCTTTTTCCCCATCCTCATCTGCCTGTCCGCCTTTATGGGCAAGCTGAACCTGTCCTCCGCTTCCCTGCTGGACAATGTGCTCAGCTTCCTGCCCGAGGGGGTCACGCCCATTTTTGAGGACTATCTGGCCTACGTCAACGGCAATCTGTCCACCCCCATGCTCATCACGGGCATCGTGCTGGCGGTGCTGTTCGCCTCCGCCGCCGTCCGCGGGCTGATGAACATCATGCGGGACATCTACGGCCGCGGCACCTTCCGGCCCGTGGGGCAGTTCATCGCCAGCCTGGTGTTCTCCCTGCTGCTGCTGGCCACCATCTACCTGTCTCTGGCGGTGGTGGTGACGGGCAACTGGTTCTTCCATCTGCTGGGCAATTTACTGAAGCTGGAGGATCTGGTGGAGCGCTTCGGCACATGGCAGTGGATGAAGTACCTGTTTCTGCTGGCGGTGGTGTTCCTGTTCATCCTGCTGCTGTACCGCTTCGTGGCCCCGCTGAAGAAGCCCCGGCCCTCGGTGGTGTGGGGGGCGCTGCTGGCCTCCATCGCGCTGGCCGCCGCCTCCATGCTGTTCTCCTTCTTCATGAGCCGCTCCACCCGGTACTCCCTGATCTACGGGTCGCTGGCCTCAGTGATCATCCTGCTGGTGTGGCTCTATCTGTGCGGGAACATTCTCATCCTCGGCAGCGCCTTCAACTATGTATTGGATAAGCACCGCAGCAAGCGCAAAAAAGACTGACCGCAGCCGTCTCCGAAGGGAGGCGGCTGTTCCCTTCCGCATAGTTCCGCCCGCCGCAGGGCACCCTAACCGGCAGAGAGGGGAGACGCGGCATGTGGCAGATCGGTGTGTGGGAGCAGAACGAGGGGCTGGCGGAGCGGCTCAGCCGGCTGGGGGAGGGCCGCGCCCTTGTCCGGGCGTGCAGCCACCCGGCCTTGCTGGCGGGCACGGCGCTGGACCTGCTGGTGGTCTCCCCGGGGGCCACGGGGTGGGCCGGGGCCACCGCCCTCAGCTGCCGCACCGCTCTGCTGCCCGGGGTGCTGCCGGTGCTGACCCACGCGCTCCCCGCTGCGCTGGCGGTGAGCTACGGCCTGTCCGGCCGCAACACCCTCACCCTGTCCAGCCTGGGGGAGGGTCAGGCATCGGTGGCGGTGCAGCGGGAGTTCATTGCGCTGGACGGCCGGGCGGTGGAACGGCAGGAACTGGTGGTACCCTATGACGGGGGCATCCCCGCCGAGCTGCTGCTGGCTCAGGTAGGGGCTGCCCTGCTGCTGGGCCTGCGGCAATAACGTACAAGACCCCCGCTCCGGTGGAGCGGGGGTGCTTCCTTTATTTGACTTGAAGCTGTTTCAAAAATTCGTCCGCTTCCGCCCTGCTTTGGAAAATGCGGATGTCTCTCTGTGAATATCGGTCAAGCAGTTCCATGACCCCCGGCCTGCTCCGGACCGGATAGTCTTGGATGAATTTCATCAGTTCGGGGTCCGCCTCGACCTCCACCCACGGCATATCGGGCCGGGGCTTTCCCCGGCGCTCCATCACGCCGCGCAGGCAAAGGTCCACCGGATAGTCCAGAAAAAAGACGGTGTCGCACGCCTGCAGCCTGACCTCCATGGTGGAGCCGTAATTGCCGTCGATGATCCACGCGTCCTGCCGGACCGCGTCCATCAGACGCGCCCGGAACACTGGCTTGTCCACCGCTGTTCCGTTCGAGTTCCAGTTCATCCGGTCCAGATGGAACAGCGGCAGCCCCGTTCTGCGGTGCAAGGCCCGGGCAAAGGTGCTTTTGCCGCTGCCCGGGCAGCCGATCACCATGACTCTTTTCATGGGTGCATTCACGCCTTCGGCCGCCGGCGGATGTCGTCCCCGTAGAAAGTCAGCTCCCGGTAGCAGCCCGCGATGCGGGAGATGATCTGGGGGCTGTACCGCCGCTCCAGCTCCTCCCGGGACAGGTTGGTGGAGATGATGGTATGCCGCCCCGCCTGCAGGCGGCTGTTGACCACCTCGTAGAGGGACGCCTGGGTCAGGGGGGTGGTGAGCTCGCTGCCCAAGTCGTCCAGGATCAGCAGGTCGCAGGCCAGATAGCGGCGGGTGTCGTCCCGGGCCTGACGCTGGTCGTCGGCGTCCCGGGTGAACTTGCGGGTCTCAAAGGCGGTGAAGAGGTGGATAGCGGTGTCGTACACCACGGAGAAGCCCCGGCCGGACACCTCCCGGGCGATGCACCCGGACAGGAAGGTCTTGCCCAGCCCGGTGCCGCCGGAGAACAGCAGGTTCTCCATGGAATAATCCGGGAACTGCCGGGCGAAGCTGCGGCAGACGAAAATGATGTTCTCCATATTTTCCCGAGGGGAGTCATGCCCGTTCCACGGCCGGTCGCTGTACACATCCAGCTTGAGTTTTTCAAAGTCCTGCTCGTCGGTGAGGTTCAGCAGGGCGGTGAGTTCCTTCATCTGCTCCTGGGCGCACAGTTCCCTCAGGCAGGCGCACATGCCCGCCCCGTCCCAGCCGGTGTCCCCGCAGCGGGGGCAGGCGGGCTTGTCGTCCAGGGCGTCGGGCTCGTACCCCAGGCCCTTCAGCAACTCCGCCCGCCGGGCCTGGAGGGCCAGATTCTCCGCCCGCACGGCCCGCAGTTCCGGCCCGTCGGGGGTCACGGCCCTGCCGGACAGGGCCAGTTCCGCCAGCTGGGCCATGGTGCCCCGGAGGGCGCGGTCCACCGCCGCCAGTTCCGGCTGCCGGCGGTACAGGTCCTGCTCCAGCGCCCAGCGCTCCCGCTCCCGCCGCTCCCGGCGGCGCAGGAGCCGGGCGGAGGCCCGCTGCACGATCTTCTCCTCATAGGCCATGGCTCTCACCGTCCTTCTGCTGCTTTACAAATTCCTTCAGCCACGACGAGCTCTCCTTGATCCGCTCATCGGAGGGCTGGCAAGTATCGCCTCCGGGCCGGGGCCCGGGCTGGACCTGGGCGGCCCGCTTGGGCGGTTTTTCCCCCGCCAGCACCTGCTCCGGCGTAGTCCAGCCGGACTGTTTCCACGCCAGCAGGATCTTGTTCATATACGGCCAGTTCATCTGGCCCTTGCGGTACACTGTCCGCTCCCATGCCAGACGGATGAGCTCATCGCTGAAGCCCATCTCCACCCACGCGGCAATGAACTCCCGCTCCTTCTCCACGGCGGGGCGGCGCTGGGTGACGCCCACAATGGAGAGGATCTCCCACTCCCGGCAGTCCACCGCCTGCTGGCGGTGGAGGTATTCCTCCGCCAGCTCGAGGCTGTCCAGCCCCAGCCGCTTCCAGCGGTAGCCTTCCCGCTGAATCTGGGCTATGCGGGGCATGGCGGCGGGGCTTCCCTTCTGGCGGCGGACGGTCTGGATCACGTGGCCCACCAGCTGGACGATGACCTCCGGCGGCAGGGCCAGCCCGTCATACAGGCTGTACAGCGCCGTGAGATCGGCATCGCTGAGCTTGCGGCCCAGCTGGCGCTCCACCTCCAGATAGAGGCTGCGGAAGTCGGGCTCCTGCTCCAGCGCGGACAGCACGTCGGCTCGCTCATAGCTGCGCTTCGGCGGCTCCTCCTGCGGCGGGGCGGGAGGGGTGTTCTCCTCCGCCCGGGCAAGACCCATGGACACCAGCGCGCGGTACGCGGCGTCCAGCCGGGGGCGGTCCCAGTGGAGGGCGGCGGCGGCGCGGCGGAGCTCGCCGCAGTCCAGCAGCGCCAGATAGAGCAGGGCGCAGTCCCCGTCCCCCCGGGCGGTCAGGGTCCGGGCCGCCTGGGCCGACATGGACAGTATCTCGTTGGGCAGCAGCAGAGCGGACACGGGCCTCACCTCTCTCATTCTAATAGGAACTTTTATTTTACATGATGCGGCGGAAAATGACAAGCCCCCGGGCGGAATTCGCACAGCCTTGTAATCGGCGCTAAGGACAGGCTGGCTTGTCAACAGCACCCTTTCAAAAAAGGGCTGGTTTACTCCGCCATTCCAGACGGAGGAAGCACTGAGCCGCATTTTTACAGAGCATGTATCAGAAAAACGATCTCCATGTGGGCAGCTCTATGGTCTATTTCTGCTGCACAAAACAATTGTGGGAGAGCACAAGGGAGGCAGCCGCAGATTCTGCGGCTGCCTCCCTTTCCGCCCTCAGTCGGGGATAAAATACAGATTCACGTCCACCGGGACGGCGATGCCGTCCACCTGCCCCTGGCTGGTGTACTGCCACATGGTGAAGCCATATCGGAAGGCGGGGTAGGCATCGTACTGGGCGAACCACGCCTCGTACTCCGTCAGGGCCCGGAGGTCCAGCTTGATGTACCCGCAGTAGCGGTTGCAGTAGAACATGGCCCGGTAGCCCGCCGCCTCCACCGTCTCGCAGAAGGCGGCCACCCCGGCGGTGATCTCCGCGGGCTCCACACCGGTGGTGCGGGCCTCGCCGCCGTCCAGATACTCCCAGTCCAGCGCCACGGGCATGGTGAGGTCGTATCCCGCAATGCGCTCCAGCACCCACTCGGCCTCCTCCAGTCCTTCCGCCTCGTTGATGACCTGCGAGAAGAAGTACACCCCCACCCGCAGGCCCGCCGCCAGCGCGCCCTCGATGTTGCGGGTGAAATAGCTGTCGTCATACAGGTCACCGGAGCGGGTGAAGCGCCCGCCCACCCGGATCATGGCGAAGTCATACCCCGCGGCCTTCACCGCCGGCCAGTCGATGTCCCCCTGATAGCCGGACACGTCCACCCCACGCAGAACGGTATAGCCCGTGCCGGTGTAGGTGACGGTCTCGTCCTCCCACAGGAACTCCGCCGGGTCGTAGGGATTCAGGGGCACGCCATCCAGTTCGTCCACCCAGTAGCTGCTGTAACGGAAGGCCCCGGCGGACACGTCCGCGCCCGCTACGGCGCAGGCCAGTTCTGCCAGCTCCGCCCGGGTGAGGGGGGCCTCCGGACGGAACAGGCCGCCCTCCTCCCGCCAGACGTTTTTCTCCCACAGCTTGACCACGTAGCCGTCGGCGCAGTCATCATAGGGGCTCTCTCCGGCGATGGACAGCAGGTCCAACCCCCGGGCGGCCATGGCCGCCGCCGTCAGGCGGGTCACCGGGGCATTCAGGTCAAATTCCTGGGTGGAGAGCACCAGCCGGTGGGCGGCCGCCTGCTCCTCCAGGGGCTCCACCGCCTGCCCCAGGGCCCGCAGCAGGGCGGTGAGCACCGCAGCGCCGTCGGCGGCCTCGTCCGGGCCGAAGGAGCCGTCCGCCCGGGCCTCCAGATAGCCCGCCTCCACCGCCCGGACAATGGCGTCGTACCGGGCGTCCTGCCGCTTCACGTCGGAAAACCGCGGCCCACGGTTCAGCCACAGCAGCACGCCTCCGATGGCGACCACAGCGGCCACGCAGGCCAGCAAAATGCGCCGTTTCATGGCCCTCACTCCCTTCCAACGCTTTCCCCCATTTTACCCGATGACCCCCGACTTGGCAAGGCGAAGAAAAAATTTAACAAATCCGTTGACAAAGTCCGCCCCCTGTGCTATGCTCCGTTTTGACAAGAAAAGTTGTCATTTTGCAAAAGATACTTTTCATTTGTAGGGAGGGGTGGCCGTGCGACTGCGCAACCGGCTCAAGACCTACCGGGCGGAGCTTGGCGTAAACCAGCAGGAGCTGGCCCGGCTGGCCGGGGTATCCCGGCAGACCATCAGCCTCATTGAGCGGGGGGATTACGCCCCGTCGGTGGCGCTGGCCCTGACGCTGGCCCGCATCTGCGGCGTCCGGGTAGAGGACATTTTCAGTTTGGAGGATGAGGAAACATGAACGAACGCGATATGGAGATCAGGCGGGACAACAAAAAGGCCCTGCCCAAATTTGTGGTCAAGATGGTGCTGTGCTGCCTTGGCGGCGGGGTGATCGGCTTTCTGGCCGCCTTTTTCGGCGCAGACCGGCTGACTGACGTGCTGAAGGCGGCGGGGGACTGGTTCGGCCAGAACCTGGCCCCGTGGCTGCTGGCGGCCTGCGCCGCCGCCAGCCTGGCGGTGGGCCTGCCCCTGTACGCCCGGACCCGGGCCCTGACCGACCGCTGGGACGGTGAAGACATGGACGCCTATGACCGCATCGACCGCCGGCTGACCAACAACCAGAAGATCAACAGCTTTCTGCTGATCGCCAGCTTCTTCCTGCTGGCCGCCTCCTACGCCGGCGGCTTCGGCGAAGGGGAAAAGGACCCGGCCCGCTTCGTGGGCATGACCGTGGCCATCGTCTCCTTTTTCGTGCTGATCATCGCCCAGCTTCGCCTGAGCCAGAAAACCGTGGACCTGACCAAAAAGCTCTGCCCGGAGAAGCGGGGCTCTGTCTACGACCGGAACTTCCAGGCCAAGTGGCTGGACAGCTGCGACGAGGCCGAGCGGACCCTCATCGGCCAGTGCGCCTACCGGGCCTACCGGGCAGTGAACATGGCCTGCGCCGTGCTGTGGGCCGTGTTTACCATCACCGCCCTGTTCCTGAACACCGGGCTGCTGCCGCCGCTGGCAGTGTGCATCCTCTGGGGCGTGTCCAACGGCACGTACCTCCACTGGGCAGGGAAGCTGTCCGGCACCGTCACCGCAGGCGGGGTGAGCAACCCGTGAGCGATCAGAAGAACTCCGCCGGGACAGTGCTGGCCGCCCTTGGCAAGGCGGTGTGCTATCTGCTGCTGTTCCTGCTGTGTCAGGTGCTGGCGACGGCGGTGTTCACTCTGGCTGCCGCCCTCAGCCTGCTGCCCGTCTGGTCGGGGGACCCCACCGGGCTGGTGTCCGCGGCCATTGCTATGGTGATGAGCAAAGCCGGGCTCATCACCTTCATTTCCGACCTTGCCGTACTGGTGATCCTGACGATCTTCTTCCTTGTCCGGAAGAAGAAACCGCTGGCGGAGGCGGGACTGGTGCGGACGGAGCCTGCCTGCGTGGGGGCGGCCTGCGCCGCCGCACCCCTGCTGTACGCCGCCGTCACGCTGGTCATGTCCCTGCTGCCCGAGGCGTGGCTGGAGAGCTACATCGATGCCTCCGCCGCCCTGACTCAGGACGACGTCTTTACCATTCTGGCCACAGTGGTGCTGGCCCCCATCACGGAGGAGGTCATCTTCCGGGGTCTCATCTTCTCCCGGCTGGAGCGGGCCATGCCCGGTTGGCTGGCGGCGGTGCTGTCCGCGCTGGCCTTCGGCCTGTGCCATGGGCAGCCGGCGTGGATGGCCTATGCCTTTGTGCTGGGGCTGGTGTTCGCCTTCCTGCGGCTGCGGACGGGGTCCATCCTGCCCTCCATGCTGGCCCACTTCATCTTCAACGGCATCAGCCCCGTGGCCCAGCGGTTGGGGGACGCCGGGGCGGGGGACGGGCTCATCCTCATTGCGCTGGTGGTCCTCGGCGTGCTGGGCTGTGTTCTGGCCCGCCGGGGCTTCCGACTGATGCTGCGCCCCGGGGAGCAGGGCAACCGGAGTTGACCCAGCCTGTTAAGCCCGGTTGTTTGATTGGCCGGGGCCCGGGCGCTATAATGAGAGCACGCCAATACAGAGAGGGAGAATGTATCCAATGGAACTGATTTTGGATCAGGTCAAAAAAAGCTTTGGGGAGAAGCAGGTCCTCCGCGGGGCCAGCTTCACCTTCGGTCAGGCGGGCATTTACGGCCTGCTGGGCCGCAATGGGGCGGGCAAAACCACCCTGTTCAACTGCCTGTCCGACGAATTCCCGCCGGACAGCGGCACCGTCCGCCTGTCGGACGGTGGGGCTCCTCGCCCGCTGGCACAGGGGGACGTGGGCTACGTGCTGTCCACGCCGGTGGTTCCGGAATTTCTCACGGGCTACGAGTTCGTGAAGTTTTTCCTTGAAATTTCCGGGGACCCCGGCCGCACCGGCCGCACACCGGACGACTGGCTGGCGCTGGTGGGCATCGACAAGGAGGACCGCCACCGCCTGATGCGGGGGTACTCCCACGGCATGAAGAACAAGGTGCAGATGCTGTGCTTCCTCATCGGGCGCCCGCCGGTGATCCTGCTGGACGAGCCGCTGACCTCCTTCGACGTGGTGGCCGCGCTGGAGATGAAGAACCTCCTGCGGGAGATGAAGGACGAGCACATCATCCTCTTCTCCACCCACATTCTCCAGCTGGCCGCCGACCTGTGCGACGAGATCGTCATTCTCAGTCATGGCCTGCTGGAGGAGGTGGACCGCGCCCTCATCCACACCCCGGAGTTCGAGGCGCGCATCATCGAACTGCTGCGGGACGAGCCCGCCCCCGGGGAGGCTCAGGCATGACCGCCCCTGTGATCCTGCGCATCGACGCCGCCATGCGTGGCAACCGGGTCATCTACTGGCTGGGCCGCATCCCGCTGATCCGCCGGCTGGTGTCCGATACGCTCTACTCCGCGGATGAGGGCAAGCTGGCCCTGTCCGTCGTGCTCTGGCTCTTCCGGGCGCTGAAGGCAGTCCTGTGGAACGCCCTGTTCGTGTTCTGCCTGTGCATCCTGCCCCTGTCCATCCGGTACGCAGAGGGGATCCTCCCGCCTCCGGCGGCCTTTGGCTCCTTCTGCTGGCTGGCGTTTGTTTTCTTTTTCCTCGGCGGGGCGGCCCTGAACCCCTGCGCCGTGACCCCCTCCCAGCTGAAGTACACCTGCGTGCGCATGATGGGCATGGGCGCCCGCCGATGCGTGCTGTCCGATCTGGCCGTCCGTCAGACCGGCCGGGCCCTCTCCGCACTGGTGGTGATGCTGGCCGCCTGCGGCCTGTTCCGACAGGGGATCGGCGCCGCCCTGCTGCTGACGGCGGAACTGGTCTGTGCCCGGCTGGTCTTCGAAGCGCTCCATCTGCTGGCCTGCGCCGGGCGGCGGAAGCCCCTGTCCGGGCAGGTCTGGTTTCTCCTGACCGTGGGTGCGCTGTCGCTGGCCGCAGGGCTGGTCCCCCTGTTCCTGTGGGAGACCTCCGCCCGCTGGCTGCTGTCGTGGCCCGCCGGCATCCTCGCCCTGCTGGCCGCCGCCGGAAGCCTGCTGGCCCTGCTCCGCTTCCCCCGCTGGTATCGGCTGACGCTGGACACCTGCGCCCCGGAGAAGCTCTTTGTGGGCGCCGCTAAAAAGTCCGGCGCCCAGTTCCGGGACGTGCAGCTGCAGGACAGCGACCTCACTGCCGAAGGGGACTGCGCCGGCCTCTCCGGCTGGCCTTACCTCCAGGCTCTGTTCTTCCGCCGCCACCGCCGCATGATGTATAAACCCCTGCGGATCATCCTCATCATCGAGGCCGCCGTCACCGTTCTCACCTGCGCCGCCCTGCTCATTCTCTGCCCTGGGCAGGAGGCCGCCGGCATGTTCGACCACGTCACCCTCTGCCTGCCCTTCTGCGTATTCTTCCTTTATATTGTCCAGAACAATGTCCTCGGCAGCCGCATCACCCGGGCCATGTTCCACAACTGCGACCTCGCCATGCTGAAATTCGGCTGGTACCGCCAGCCCGATGCAGTACTGAAAAATTTTCTCCTCCGCTTCCGCCGGATCTGCGGCGTCAACCTCCTGCTGTCCGGCGCCACCGCCGCCATGCTCTCCTTCATGACCCTCTGCGCCGGCGGCCGGCCGCCTCTGGGGCAGTACCTGCTGTTTGTGGCCGCCCTGCTCTGCCTCGGGGTGTTCTTCGCTGTCCACTCGCTGGGCATGTACTATCTGTTCCAGCCCTACACTGCCGACCTCAAGGCCAAGAATCCTTTCTTCAACATCATCAACATGGTCATGTACGTGCTGTGCTATACCTGCATCCAGCTGCGGTCCACCCCCAGCTGGTTCACCCCCGTAGTGGTGGCGGTGACGGTGGTCTACTCGGCACTGGTCCTGATCCTTGTACGTGTCCGCGCACCGCGGACATTCCGGGTGAAGTAGCCAAACGATCCCTAAATATTGTCAAAAAAGCGCGGGTTTTCCGCGCTTTTTTGCTGCCAAATTCGTCCAGAATTTTCCTCGTCAAACTGTACAAAATCCGCCCAGATTTTAGGAGAAAAAAGATAAGAGGATGGCTCATCCTCTTATGCTTCACCGAAAATTCAAAAGGAGGAAAATTCCAAATGAGAAATCTGAAGAAGATTCTCGCGCTGGTGCTGTCTCTGATGATGGTCCTGTCCGTCATGGTGACTGCCAGCGCCGCGGACTTCAGCGATGCTGACGAGATTCAGTACGCTGAGGCCGTGGACGTCCTGAACGGTCTGGACATCCTGACCGGCTCTCAGGGCAAGTTCGCCCCCAAGGGCACCCTGACCCGCGCTCAGGCTGCCAAGATCATCACCTTCATCGCCCTCGGCGAGGACACCAACAAGCTGGTGAAGGGCACCGGTTCCGCTCAGTTCTCCGACGTGACCGGCGGCTGGGCCTATGACTACGTCTCCTACTGCGCCAACGAGAAGATCATCTCTGGCTCTCAGGGCAAGTTCTTCCCCGACGCTGAGGTCACCGGCTATCAGTTCGGCAAGATGGTCCTGAACGTGCTGGGCATCGAGGGCACCTACACCGGCTCCGGCTGGGAGCTGCGCGTTGCCACCGCTCTGAAGTCCGAGGACCTGCTGGCCGGTCTGGCTGACAGCTTCACCCTGAAGGCCAAGCTCACCCGTGAGGAGGCCGCTCAGATCGCCTTCAACGCCATGAACTACGTCACCGAGACCGTCTATGGCTACCGCATCTACACCCTGGACGGCACCACCAAGGTGTACGCCAAGGACTTCTATGCCACTCTGGCTGAGGCCGCTGTGGCCGCCAGCGCTCTGACCACTGCTGGCGCCGGCACCTATAAGGTCGACACCACCAAGGTTGCCGTCAACAACTCTCTGGGACACAAGGGCTACGGTCTGGACAGCTATGAGGGCACCGTCAACGGCATCGGCGGCCACGTCTGGTACGTCTATGATCCCGCTTACGCCATCACCGGTGTGTACGCCGATGACGCCGTGCTGAGCGAGACCTCCGACGGCACCTCTCTGGCCAAGCTGACCAGCCCCAAGGGCACTGCCGCTTATGACGCCAGCAAGTTCGTCGCTCTCGTCTCCGCTCCCACCTACTACTATAACGGCAACAAGGTTCTCACTCCTGTGAACGGCGCTAAGCTGGTCAAGGGTGACTACTACCTCGCCAGCGATGGTAAGACCATCAAGCTGGTCAACGAGAACGCTACTTACGGCACCTCCTTCAGCGCTACCGCCGTTCTGGACATCACCTCCTACGGCAAGGGCGTCACCGTGAAGCTGGTCAACGAGGCCGGCACCAACGCTGTCTACGCCGAGAAGGTCCTGTTCGAGGTCCCCGAGTACACCTCCGTGCTCAGCGTCAAGGCTGTTGCCGAGACCAAGCTGGAGGGCGCTCACACCCTGTACAAGCTGGCCAACGGCGCTGAGTACAAGGTCTACACCTCCAAGGTCACCACCAAGGACATCACCAATGTCAGCGTCTATGAGGGCATCGCCGCCAAGGACAAGGTTCTGGTCACCGCTCTGAAGAGCGGCAAGGCCGTTGTCTCCAAGGTCGACACCATCACCGGCAAGCTGACTGCTACCAGCACTGCTGATAGCAGCTACACCATCAACGGCACCAAGTACTTCCTGTCCGGCATTAAGGGCATCCAGGCCTTTACCCCCGATTTCAAGGCCGAGCACACCTATGTGCTGGATGCTAACGGCTACATCGTGGCTGTTGTTGATGGCAACACCGCTCCCGAGTTCCTGTACATCGTGGCTACGCCCTCCGGTGAGACTTGGACTCTGGTCGACGGCAAGCTGGTGAAGAGCATTGTGGCTACCGCCATGTTCTCCGACGGCTCTTATGCTGACGTCGTGGTCGCTAAGGTTGACGGCGGTGCTGCTACCACTTCTAATGTGGTCGCCGGCCTGTACACCTACGAGATGAACGCCAAGGGCGCTTACGTCCTGACCGCCAAGATCGCTGCCGTGACCGAGACCCTGACCGCTAAGAACCCCAAGCTGGCCACTGACGTCTACGCCAACACCAGCACCAAGTTCGTCTACTCCAAGTGGACCAAGGATTCTGACGGCAACACCGTGTTCGGCGGCACTGTCGTGTACACTGGCTACACCGCCATTCCCGCCGCTCAGGCTGGCGCTACCGCTTCCTATGTTGACGTGCCCGTCACCGGCAGCACTGGCGACGGCATTGCTGAGGTCGTGTTCGTGAACAACTACACCGCCGCTGTGACCGAGGTCACCTTCGCTTGGTACCTGGGCACCAAGACCGTTGAGTCCACCGCCGCAGGCACTCAGACCAGCTACGACGTGGTCATCGACGGCGTCAAGACCACTCTGGTTGACACCACTGGTCTGACCGACGTGGGCCTGTACAGCGTCAGCACTACTAACGTCGCTACTAAGCTCACCGATAGCACCACTCCCAAGCTGAACGCTTCCGCCAAGCTGGTTTACAACGGCGGCCTGCTGTTCGTGGGCGGCACCTACAACTCCGCCATCGCTGAGGACGCTATCGTCTACGTGATGGATTCCACCACCGGCGCTGTCACCACCGGCGTTGCCACCGACCTCACTGAGGCCGAGGCCGTCACCGGTCAGTGGGTTGCCGTGGAGGACACCACCACTCACGAGATCGTCACCCTGTACGTCGTGAAGTAATCTGGCCCTCCTGTCAGATTCAAAACGACGGTTTCTCTGGTAATCTGGTAATGGCAAGAGGCCCGCTCCTGACGGAGCGGGCCTTTTGTTTTGCGCCGCGGCGCGTCCATCCCCCGGCCCGGCGTTGCCTTTTCCGCCCGCCCGTGGTATACTGGTTTTATTCATCTTGAGATTGGAGGCTTTTGCCATGTCCGAAACCAAAAAGGTCCCCCAGCGCAGCGAGATCGCCGAGGAGTTCAAGTGGAACACCGCCGACATCTTCCCCTCTGACGACGCGTGGGAGGCCGCCTTTGCCGAGGCGCAGGCCCTGCCCCCGGTGCTGGCCGCCTTTGCCGGCCATCTGGGCGACAGCGCCGAGACCCTCTACCGCTACGTCACCGAAAGCATCCGCATCGAGCGGGAGTTCGAGCGGCTGTTCAACTACGCCAACCGTAAGTACGACGAGGACACCCGCGTGGCCAAGTATCAGGCTATGAACGGACGGATCAGCTCGCTGGGCGTGCAGCTGAGCAGCGCCGTGTCCTTCGAGCTGCCGGAGCTGATGGCCATTTCCGACGAGAAAATGGAGCAGTTCTACAAGGACGAGCCCCGGCTGGCGCAGTTCCGCCGGCACTTCACCGTCCTGCGGGAGAAGCGGGAGCACGTCCTGTCCGACGCGGAGGAGAAGCTGCTGGCCGCCGCGGGCGAGATGGCCGGCGTGCCCAGCGACGTGTTCTACAAGCTGTCCAACGCCGACCTGAAGTTCGCTGACGCCCTGGACAGCGAGGGCAAGCCCCACCCGGTGAGCAACGGCTCCTACGGGCTGTGCCTTGAGAGCGCCGACCGCACCCTGCGGAAGAACGCCTTCCAGTCCATGTACGCCGGTTACGGCGGGATGCAGAACACGCTGGCGGCCTCTCTGGGCGGGCAGATGAAGAAGCTGAAGTTCTATGCCGAGGCCCGGAAGTACCCCAGCACGCTGGCCGCCGCGCTGGCCGGCACCCGGGTGCCCGAGGCAGTGTACCACAACCTGATCGACACTGTGAACCGCAATCTGGACAAGCTGCACCGCTATATGGCCCTGCGAAAGAAGCTGCTGGGGCTGGACGAGCTGCACATGTACGACATCTATGTGCCCATGGTGGGCGATGTGGACATGAACATCTCCTATGAGCAGGCCAAGGAGACCGTGTATGAGGCGCTGGCCCCCATGGGCGATTCCTACCGGGCCATCCTGAAAGAGGGCTTCGACAACCGCTGGATCGACGTGTATGAGAACGAGGGCAAACGCTCCGGCGCCTACTCCTCCGGCTCCTCCGAGCCCCACCCCTATGTGCTGCTCAACCACAAGGACAATCTGAGCAGCATGTTCACCCTCGCCCACGAGATGGGCCACGCCCTGCACTCCTACCACTCCACCCACGGACAGGAAGACCCCTACAAGAACTACGTGATCTTCGTGGCGGAGGTGGCCTCCACCTGCAACGAGGCCCTGCTGATGGAGCACCTGCTGGCCCACACCACCGACAAGAAGGAGCGGGCCTACCTCATCAACCACTTCCTCGACCAGTTCAAGGGCACCCTGTACCGCCAGACCCAGTTTGCCGAGTTCGAGCTGCGCATGAATGAGCTCACCGCTCAGGGGCAGACCCTCACTGCCGACCTGCTGAGCCGGGAGTACAAGGCCATCAACGAGAAGTACTACGGCCCCGATATGATCTGCGACGATGAGATCGCGCTGGAGTGGGCCCGCATCCCCCACTTCTACTACAATTACTACGTCTATCAGTATGCCACCGGCTACTCCGCCGCCATCGCCCTGTCCCGCCGCATCCTGCGGGAGGGCGAGAGCGCCGTGAAGGACTACCTGTCCTTCCTGTCCGGCGGCTGCTCCAAGGACCCCACCGACCTGCTGAAGATGGCAGGTGTGGACATGGCCAGCCCCGAGCCCATCCAGAATGCCCTGAATCTGTTCGACTCCCTGCTGGACGAGATGGAAGCCCTCATGGCCTGACACGCAAAAATCCCCCTGCCTCCCAGCAGGGGGATTTTTCCTGCTTACTTCACGTAATAGACGTAGTGCTCCTTGCGGGGCTTGGCCTCCGGCCAGCCATCGGCGGGGTAGCCCAGCACGCAGTTTCCGATGCCCTCGTACTCGCCCTCGATCCCCAGCTCCCGCAGGAGGGCCTTGCCCTCCTCGGTCTCGAAGGTCTCCTTCGCCCGGTGGATCCAGCAACTGGCCACACCCCGGTCAAAGGCCGCCAGCATGAGATTACCCATGACCAGGCTGCCGTCGTACACGTGGGTGGGCACGCTCTTATCCGCAAGCACCACCAGCACCACCGGCGCGCCGTAGAAGAGATCGCCCTCCCGGCCCACGACCTTGGCGTTGAGAGCGGACAGCTTATCCCGCACCGTCCTGTTGGTGACGGCCAGAATGATGGGGGACTGGGCTCCCATGCCGGTGGCGGCGTAGGTGCCCGCCTTGAGGATGTCCTCCAGTACGTCGGCGGGGATGGGGTCAGGCTTGTAGCCGCGCACGCTGCGGCGCTCCAGCAGGGCTTTCATGGTCTCCATGCAATTACCTCCTGCATTTTTATTATTGATTATTCCGATTTGTTGGGTATTTTGAACCCGGTCCACGGCATAATGGCCGGGGGCAGGGCAGAAAACTCCAGCCGCTTTCCTGTGGTGGGATGGTCAAAGGCCAGCCGGTGGGACCACAGGGCCAGCGGGCAGGCGTCCTCCAGAATGGCGTATTTCCGCTCCCCCACCAGCGGCAGGCCCCGGGAGGCAAACTGCACCCGGATCTGGTGGGTGCGGCCGGTGCGCAGCTCCACCCGGACAAGGGACAGGTCCCCCGCCCGCGCCAGCAGCTGATAGTCCAGCACCGCCTCCTGTACGCCCCGGGCGGGCTCCGCCGCCACAAAGGTCATCTTCCGGGCCTTGTCCCGGCCCAGCAGGTCGGTGAGGGTGCCCTGCTCCGCCGCCGGCGCCCCGTGAAGGGCGGCCAGATAGTCCTTTTCAAAGGTGCGTGCCATGATCTGCCGGCCCAGCTCCGCGGCGGCGGGCTTGCTCCGGGCCAGCACCATCAGGCCACTGACCACCCGGTCCAGCCGGTGAACGGTGAGGACGGCGTCCGTCCCCAGCTCCTGCCGCAGCAGGTCCGGCAGGCCCCCGGGCTCGTCAGTGGAAAGCACCCCGGCGGGCTTGATGCAGACGATAAGGTCGTCGTCCAGATAGCGGATGTCCATCACAGCAGCCTCCCCGCCAGCCGGCCGCTGGCCCACGCCCACTGGAGGTTGTAGCCGCCGCAGTCGCCGTCCACGTCCAGCAGCTCCCCGGCGGCGTACAGGCCGGGGATCAGGCGGCTTTGCAGGGTGCGGGGGTCGAACTCCTCCGTCCGGGCCCCGCCGGCGGTGACCTGCGCACTGTCAAAGCCCTGGGTCCCGGTGACCGGCAGGGCAAAGGCCTTCACGGCCCCCGCCGCCCGGCGCAGATCCCTCCGCCCCAGCGCAGAGAGGGAGGCGTCCAGCGCCAGCCCGGTATACCGGGCCGCCGTGCGGCCCAGCCGGTTGTGGAGCATCCCGGTGAACAGGTCGTTGACCGTCAGCTCCGGCAGGGCGGCGCAGCGGCGCTCCAGCAGGGCCAGCACCTCGGCAAAGTCCGTGCCCCGCAGCAGGTCCAGGGTGAGGGTGAGCTCTCCCCCTGCGGTGGAGGCCGCCCGGGACAGCTCAAACACCGCCGGGCCGCTGACGCCGTAGTCGGTGAACTGGACCTCGCCCTCCCCGGCGGCCAGCACCTCATCTCCCCGGCGAAGGGTGAGGGCGGCGTCCGCCCGGACCCCCTTCAGGGAGCGGACCCACGTGGGGTCAGTGCGCAGCTGCACCAGCGCCGGGTACAGCTTGGTCATGCGGTGGCCCAGCGCCTTCAGCAGGTCATAGCCGCTTCTGGCCCCGCCCAGGGGACCGCCGGCCATGCCGCCGCAGCAGAGGATCACCCGCTCCGCCCGGAGGGTCTCCTCCGCCGACCGGATGCGGAAGCCCTTGCCGTCGGGCTGGAGGGCGGTAACATCAAAATCTGTCCGCACCGTCACCCCCGCCGCCTGCACGGCAAAGCGCAGCACATCCACCACGCTGCCCGCCTGATCGGACAGGGGGTATACCCGGCCCGAGGGCTCCGCCACCGTCAGCAGGCCGAGGGTGTGGAAAAACTCCACCGCCTCCTCCGGTCCAAAGGCTGCCAGCGCCGGGCGGGCGAAGGCCGGGTCCGCCCCGTGCCAGTGCTCCGCCTCCCCGTGGAGGTTGGTGAGGTTGCACCGGCCGTTGCCGGTGGCCAGCAGCTTGCGGCCCACCCGGCCCTGCCGCTCCAGCAGGACTACCTCTGCCCCGCCCTCGGCGGCGGTGAGGGCCGCCGTCAGTCCGGCAGCTCCCCCGCCGATGACCGCTACCGTCATGACCTCTCCCCCTTTCATTGGTTTTTCCTTAGTATAGCGGATGGCGGTGCAAAATGCAAATAAAACGGCCCGGCAGGCTCACCTGCCGGGCCGTTTTCGCTTTTGTTACGGCTGATTCACCACACCGGTGAACAGGGGCTGGCCGCTCTCGCTCTCCACCAGAAAGAGGAAGGGGCGTTCCAGAGTGAAGTCCACCTCCTCGTCCGGCGCCGGGGCAGCCGTGGGCATGGATATCACCGTGAAGGCGGCGGCGGTGCAGCCCTCCTCGTCGATGGTCACCCGGGCTGCGTGGGACACCTGAGAGACCGCTACGCCCTCCGCCCCCGGCAGGGCCGGGGTGAAGTCCGCCCGCTGGGCATCGAACACGTCGGTGACTCCCAGCGCCTTCAGCCCCGCCATCAGGTCGGCCTCCGCCGTCACGTCGAACTTGGGGATGGACTGGTGGATGATCAGGCGCTTGGTCTTCTCCCAGCCGGACCGGGCCGCCGCGTCGGACAGGAAGGCCATGGCCTCCGGGTCGTTCAGCAGGTCCTCGGGGGTGTAGCCCTCATCCGGCAGAATGAACCACATGGACCCGCCCACCTTGAAGGTCCGGCGGATGGCGGTGAATTTCTCACCGTAGTAGTAGGTGCCGACGCCGCTCTGGCACATATAGACGGCGGTCACATCGCCCTCCGGGCCGTGGAACACGTCGGTGGTGTTCCTGTCCTGGCGGAACTCATCGGCCCAGCGCACCTTGTAGTAGAGGGTAGTGGCCAGGGCCAGCACGGTCTCCGGCGACAGCTCCACGCCCTGGGCCGCCTCCTTCAATAGGCCGCCGGTCTGCTGGTCCAGCCAGCTCTGAAGCACTTTGGTGAACTCCGCCGAGCCCATCTTCCCGGCAAAGGAGGACGCGTAGTACACCTCCGCCAGCCGGTCCAGCGTCGTCCGGTCATAGGTCAGGCCCTCATCCAGCCACAGGGAAGAGGCCAGGATGCTGGTGGTGGTGCTGTCCGCGCGGTAGTTGGCGTTCCACAGGGCGGAGGACAGGGCCCGCAGTTCCTCCACGCCGTCCATCCCCAGCAGGTTCAGGATCTGTCCCCGGCTGTCCCCGTCGGTGACCTCCGCCAGCATGGCCAGCGCCATATAGACGTTCAGGGGGGAGTACACCCGGTTCTCCGTGCCCCCGCCGGAGAGGAACTGGCCCATGGTGTCAGCATAGAACTCCGCCAGCCCATCCCCGTCGGGGCGCAGGGTCCGCAGGGCCTCCTTCTGGGTCCGGAGCGCGTCGAACCATGCGTCGTACCGCTTTTCATAGCTCGTACTCCAGTTGCCCCCACCGGGATAGGCGGGCTGCTTGGGGTACTGCGCCTCCGCGATAGCCGCCCGGGCGGTGGGAGCCAGGGGCGAGCCCGGCCACAGCAGCAGCCCGCCCAGCACCACCAGCGCCAGCGCCGCCGCGGTCACGCCCACCCAGCGGCTCCGCCGGGGAGCCTCCTTGGGGGCCGCCGCTCCGCGCTTGACCGTCTCCGGGGCGTGGATGTCCTCATTGGCCTTTCGATAGCGTTCCATCATCAATGTCTCCTTTCAGCATGTCCCGCAGGAGGGCCCGCCCCCGGCTCAGCTGGGCGCGGACCGTTCCCTCCGCCAGACCGAGGTCGGCGGCGATCTCCGCCGTGGTCAGGCCCTCGTAGTAAAAGAGGTGAATGGGCGCCCGGTAGCGGGGCGGCAGGGAGAGCACCGCGGCGTACACCTCCCGGTACTCGTCCGTTACGCCCACCTCCGCCGCCGTCTCCAAGGGCACCGTGCGCCGCCGCCACGGGGCGGACATAGTGCTTTTGGCCCGGTTCACCGTGCAGCGGATGAGCCACGCCTTGCGGTGCTCGTCGCTCTCCATCCGGTCCCGGTGGCGGAAGTAGCGGAGGAATACCTCCTGGAACACGTCCTCCGCGTCCGGTACGCTGGCAGTCCGGGCCAGCGCCAGCCGCCACACCAGATCGGCCCAGCGCTCCACCTCCGCAGTGCGCTCGTCTGTGCTCATGCCTTCGCCTCCCTTCACTAAAAATACCCTGCAGGTTCGGGAAATGCTGCATGGAAAAGGAATTTTTTCTTTCTTTATTATACATGTGGTGCAGCGGGAGGGCAAGCGAAAGGAGCGGGGCAAAACAAATTACAATAGTTGCTCCTTGGCCGCCGGAGCAAACGAAATCTGTCGTTCATACAATAATAGATCCCCCGCAGGCTGCACAAACCGCGGAGCAGCAAGGTGCTCATTTGTGCAGGGCGGAGACAGAACAATCGAAAATCGATGTCAAAATTATTGAACCCGCTGCCTCAAATGAAAAGAAATTTGTGGCGCCAAAGAAGCCGTTCCCGTTCAAAAAGGTCATAGTAATGGTTCTGACCGTGGCAGTGATCGCCGGAACATCCATTGCTGTATTCCTTAACAAGCAGCGGGCAACAGCTTATGAGATGGCACTTCAAAATTTATCAAATGGAGATTATGTTTCCGCACGGCAAGGCTTTTTAACCCTTTCCGGGTATCGCGACGCCGCACCGCTGTATCTCTATTGCAAACATGCGAACGTCTACGAAAGCAAAACAAATTACACTGGCAGTCTGGACGAATTGTTAAGTATTCGTTTGCAGTATGATACGATTTGGCAGCAAGACATTGACACGCTGATAGTCCGTGTTATGGGCTACGGCGGGGCTTTACGATTTCTGCGATTATCCGGGAGGTCAGCAATAGCCTCTGCGGTTCAAATATTGGCAAAGACCCGCTCTGTTTCTTTCGACGAGTGAATCGCATACCATACAAGACGAGCCAAACAGTCAGCCATGGCCGCGCCATGGCCGCGGGGAAACAGATAGCCGATCTTTAGGCAGCTGTTGATAAACCAATCCTCTGCGCCGCATGCCCGCAGGGCTTCCCACTGCGGGGGGAGAAAGCATGCGTCGAGAAACTTCCGGTGTTTTGAGGAAGCCTCCCCTTTTCGAACCCACTCCATGATCTCAAATGCCGTCTTTTGATCACAGCCACGATCGGTGAGATAATCAAGAATATCTTCCCGGCAAGTGATCACCTGCGCCGGCACGATATCGCCTCGTTCTAACAGACCCTCTGCGTTGTCCCACCAAGCCCCGGCACTGTGAGAGAGGTTCATAATACGGTAAAGATCCTTATATCCGCACAGGGGCATCGAGCGGAAAACACTTCCGAGAAAATCCTGTTGAGGCGCGCTGTCAAAAGGAAATTCTGCGTCGTAATGCGGGCTCAACCCAAAAAGGTGGCAGACGCGATCTACGACAGACCCGTTTGCGGCGCTGTCGTTTACTGCGCTTGAGATGGCATCGTAAATTTCGCCGGAATAGAGGGGGATCTGTGCCGCCGGGGAGCCTGCTGCCGCTTCACAGGCCGCCAATAGATCGAGGCCGGTATGCGCCAATGGCATGATCCGCGGTACGGCAGCCCAATGATCTGCCCGAAACAGAAGGCGGTAAGTACTTTCACCTATCTGATAAGTTGGCAGGTGCGGCAAAAGCCGGCGGTTTTTGCTGGGGCAGAGATACCAGCAGTACGGGGGGCCTGTCTCATCCCCGCATGGTTTGCGCATGGCAATGTGGTACAGAAAGCTGCCATTCTCCCGAAGCCCGCCGCTGATTTCGGGATTCTCTTGTAAATAGTCCTCCGCGATTTTAATATCCGATTCTACGGAGTCGGCTCCATCAGACGCACATAGTTGTACCTGCAGGATGATCGCAGGCTTAAATTCACGGAGTTTTGCCTGCATAAATGTACGCGCTTTGCTGGAGCCTCTCAATTCAAAGCTGCCCCCGTTCCGAAGCAGACCGCGCAGGGACTCCGCAGGCAGATCAATACCGGAGGCTGTAACAGTCTGGCCACAGTGGAGACACTGCAATTTCGTTCCGAGCGGGGACTCAACGGCTTCCCAGTGCCCACATTCTGGGCACCAGATATGGCGGGGCATCGGATCTGGAGCGGACAGGCCCCAGAGATGAAGGATTTCACTGTTCGCGGCTGCACCTAAAATCATAATCGGGGCCTGACCTTCGGAAACCGCACCCGCAAGGGTGGACAGATACAGGAATACCGGTGCAGCACGGCATTCGTCGATCAGCGCGAGTTCTTGCTCGATCCGGCTGTGGATGGCTGTGGGGCAGTTGACGCCGAACCGATCCCGCAGCGTTGTTTCTGCCGCTTTGCGCAGTTCCGGCATCAGCTCCTTGTGCCAGTCGGCCTGTCCTGTTTCAAATATATCACAGACGGGCGGCATAGGCTCGATTTGCTCCGCAATTTTCTGCGGCGCAGCAAAGACTGCCTGCTGTGCCAGATCTTCCTCGTGCGGAAGGACGTACAGGGCCCCAATTTCTTCCTCCAG
Organism: uncultured Oscillospiraceae bacterium; assembly: GCA_934667095.1. GTDB lineage: Bacteria > Bacillota > Clostridia > Oscillospirales > Oscillospiraceae > Enterenecus. Next base: position 45,641 of record CAKULE010000020.1, read on the forward strand.
TTCAGACGCCGGCTTCCAGTATGCAGGTTTCATGTCAGTGAGATAGTATTTGTTCAGCGCACGGTAGGCGTGGTATTCCGCCGGGCTGCCCTCTTCGCTCAAGACAGCGTGCTGGACGGCACACAGGGGGATCTTGTGCGTTTGCGCAAGACGAAAAATCTCGGCAGAGCTGTCATATGGTTCTGGGGTAAACTCGATATAGTCGTAGTCGGCTGCGATCAAATCCAAATAATGCTGGTTTCTTCTGCGCAGTATCGCCCTCACAAGCTGCCCATTGAATGCCGCGGAGCCCATCAAGGTGCCCTCCCTGTGCATATCCAGCTGCTTCCTGGTCACAGCGTGCCCCAGCAGCGGATTGTTCTCATGCAGCAATTCTGTCAGGCGGAAGATGTTGTCCCTCCCTACAAGATTTTTGGCGAGGAGGACCACATCATAGCGGTCCTCTTCATCTGCACAGCTGAGCGTAATTCCATAGATCATCGGGATATTCGATTTGGAAAGGACGTTTTCGGCTTCTGCATAAGTATGAACCGAGTTCAAGTCGGTGATCGCCACGGCGGCGCAGCTGAAGCTTTTTGCCTTTTGCGCAATGTCATCGCCGAACAAGAAAGACAGGTTTTCGGAATAGCGGCTCTCAGTGTGTAGTTCAATTCTGCCGTTCATCATCGTATTCCTCCATAATGATCCGCTTCAAGTAGGACTGTAGATCCCGGCGGCTGATTCCTTGGATCATCGCATAACGGTATAGTTCAGCCAGCCGTTCAGACAGGTGTTGGTGTTCCTTGACGCTTTCGGGCGGCATCTGCACAGCAGCTTGGTCTATTCTGCTTTGGCGGGTCCGATTGACTTGAGCCCAGTGGGAACGGAGCATTTGGATCTGCTGCTTCTGCCAGCACGTCAGCTCGCTCTGGTCGGAGATTTCTCCGGTAAAAACATACCCCAGCAGACACAGCTGCTCCAGCACAAAGAGCGCAATATGCTCTCTTGCGGGCTCATCTGCCCGCAGCGCACACTCCAGCAGGGCTTGGACCCGCTCAAGAATGGAGACACATGGCTCCGCATAGTTCAGATCTTCTGCCTGTTGGGCTGAACGCACTGCGGCCAACTTAGACAGACCCTGCAGCGCGGAGCTGCGCCGCAGCATTAACTCCCGGCTGCGGGCGGCGGGCGCAGGGTGGCCTGGCTGCGACAGAAACACGTCGGAATCATGCGCAAAGAGTTCAAAGGAAAACACCTGCCGGCCTTGCTTTTTGGTTGGGTACAGGGGTCGATCACACCACTGCTGTACCACCTGCAGATCATTTTCTTTCAAAATAGCAGAGGGAACGCCGAACAAAGCTGCCAACTCTGCGGCACGGTTATCCGGGAGGCTTTTGCTCCCGTTTTCCCATGCACAGACCATTTGCCGGGACACACCAATTACCTCTGCAAGCAGCGCTTGGGAATAATTGCAGTGTGTTCGGATGACAGACAAAGCGGTTTTCATAGCTGATTTCCTCCATACGATGAGCGCTCATCTGCCTCTAAGTTACGGCAGGTTGACATGGTATGTCAATACGCAACCCATGAAATAAAAGGTGGATCTTTTTATACGGCACTTTTCCGATGTTCCCGTCGATCAAGATGGACTGCGGCTTAAATCCCTGCCCACGCTTCGATTTTCATCACTTTTTGACCCGATTTCTGGGGCTGCCTGCCCGTTTAAAAATATAACAAGATAAAGAGAGGTGGTTGCTTTCGACCACCTCTCGCCCACAAAGCCCCGCAGTGCGGGGCTTTCAGCGGTTTCAAGACCGCAGTCGGTTGGTGCACCTTTGCGAGGTATTCCGCAGTTTAAGGTGGGCGCAGCGCACCTCAAACGCCGAAACCATCCCGTTTTTGGAGGTGGTCGCACCGCAGTCGGTTTGGGTTTTCACTATTTTGGGACGTTCCAAAAGTGCTTTTGGAGTGCGGCAATCCCGTGCACATTTTGCGCCGCTGTAATCAATAGAAGCCTTTTCAAGCCCCGCAGGAAATGCGCCGCCTAATCAAAGAATAAAACTTCTCGGCAAATGATAATTTTCTGATAACTCCGCTGCTGTGCCATAGCTTTCCTTCAATTTTTGCGGTATTGTGTGCCGTTACAAGGAGGCGATTTTATGGCAAAACGACGTGCCAACAGCGAGGGAAGCATCCGGAAACGCTCCGACGGCCGCTGGGAAGGCCGGTACACAGCGGGTCACGATCCCGAAACCGGCAGGGCAATCATCAAGAATGTCCTTGGCAAGACGCAAGCGGAAGTAAAAGAAAAACTGAAAAAAGCCATCGAGGAAAATGTGGGCATCGACTACGGACGGTCCAAGACCTACACAGTAGGTAACTGATTAGAAGTGTGGTACGAAAACTACGCCAAGATCAAAATGCGGCCCTCGTCCTACTTGACCTCCCGGGGCTACCTCGACAACCACATTAAACCGAATATTGGCAATATTCCTCTTGGCGGCTTGACCACGCTGGATCTGCAAAAACTCTACAAAAAACTTCTGGAGGGCGGACGGGTAGACCGCATCGAAAGCAAGCGTCAGCCCAAAGGGTTGAGCGCCAAAACGGTTCGAAACATTCACCAGATCATTTCCTCGGCGCTGAAGCTGGCCGTCGATCAGCGGCTCATCGCCCGAAATCCTGCGGGCGGCTGCGCCCTGCCGAAGGTGGAGCGCAAGGGAATGCAGACGCTGCCGGCGGCGCAGTTGGCGGCCTTCCTCCAAGAAGCCAGGGAGAGCGGTGTGTTCGCCCTGTACTACATCGACCTGGCCACCGGCCTGCGGCGGGGCGAACTGTTGTGGCTAAAGTGGGAGGACGTCGATTTGGAAAAGGGCGAACTCCGGGTGCGGCGGCAGATCGGGCGGGTCGGCGGCGAGGTGCTTGAAATGCCGCTGAAAACGAAAAATGCCTGCCGCACCCTGCCGCTGTCGGCAGATGCGATAGACGTGCTGAAGGAGCAAAAACGGAAAGCGGGGAACAGCGAATGGGTGTTCCCGTCGTCCGCCGGCGGCCCATGTCGCCGGACAGCGTGCTGCATATGCTCCACCGGGTCCTCAAGCGGGCGGGGTTGCCGGAGGTGCGCTTCCACGACCTGCGCCACCCGTATGTCAAGCCCACGACAAAAAAATTTATAACTTTTTTTGAGGCTTTCCGGGC
>CAKULE010000021.1 GCA_934667095.1 uncultured Oscillospiraceae bacterium
TAAGAAGGTTTTGGATGCCGGCACGGAGTATCCCACGCTGGAAGCGGCCTACGACGCATACAAAACAGCCCTGAACAGCGCAAAATACGACGGGGTTCGTGGAAGCTCGGGCCAATAAGGCTGCAAAAAGTCAGCTTCCGCTATACTGCAAAGCCTATCAGCGCACGGCCCCCATGGGATTTCCCCCGACTGGCGAAGCAGTAGGAGCGGTTCGGGTTTGTTATCCGGATATCTGGCGCTCGTACTGACAGAGGCGCTTTGTGTCGGTGCAGTCTGCAGGCTTGAAAGGAGTGCAGCTTTTGCTGCGTTCGGAAAAATATTTTTTTCGAAAAGCAGCGGGGAATTCTCCTGCAAGAGCAGGGATAAAAAACTTGGCATGAGACTTGCATTGTTATTAGACAACAGGGACGCGGGAAGTCCCGAAATAGAAAGGAGTCTAAAACAATGGAAAAGATCACATCTGAGCTGCGCGTACGGATGTCTGCGAAGGATGCGCATTATGGCGGGAATCTGGTGGACGGCGCGCATATGCTGCACCTCTTTGGCGACGTTGCAACGGAGCTTCTGATCCGTTGTGACGGCGACGAGGGCCTGTTCTGTGCCTATGACAACGTGGAGTTCCTGGCCCCTGTTTATGCCGGCGACTACATCGAGGCCAAGGGCGAGATCGTCTCCATCGGCAACACCTCCCGCAAGATGGTCTTCAGCGCCTACAAGGTCATCACCACCCGGCCGGAGATCAGCGCCTCTGCCGCGGACGCACTGGAAGAGCCTGTGCTGGTCTGCCGTGCCAGCGGTACCTGCGTGGTGCCCACGGCGTGCAAGAGAAAATAAATCAAGCATTTGGACGGTCTGGGTCTCCAGACCGTCTTTTTTTGCGCGGAATTGAATAAAAAGGAAGCTGAGATTTTCCAATTCTATGTGGACAGTGTATAGGAAATGGAGTATAATCGACTTCACTTGATAAAAGCCCCGCAGGTGCGCGGCAGAGGAGAGGAGGAGCGGCGATGGAAGACATTTTCGGCATCGGCCGGTCGGTGGAGCCGGTTCGGGCAGTGCCGCAGCAGGCGTGGGCCGTGGACAACAATATGGCCCTGCGCCGGGATGAGCTGCTGGTGGACGTCCACATCATCAGCATCAACCAGATCAGCTTCAACGAGATGCGGGAGTACACCGGCGGAGACCCGGAGCGCCTGTGCCGGCGGGTCATGGAGATCATCCGGAAGCGGGGAAAGCTCCACAACCCTGTGACCAACACCGGCGGAATGCTGTACGGCACGGTGGCCCGCATGGGCCCGGACTATCCCAATCTCTATGGCGTGAAGCCCGGAGACGAGATCATCTCACTGGTGTCCCTGTCTGTGACGCCCCTGAAGCTGACCCAGATCTCCTCTGTAGACGAGGCCTCCGCCCAGCTGGAGGTGGAGGGAAAGGCCATCCTCTACTCCAGTGCGCCGGTGGTAAAGCGCCCGGCGGACATCCCCCTGCGGGCGGCTATCTCCGCCATGGATATGGCGGGCTCCCCCACCTGTACCCGCCAGCTGGTGCAGCCCGGCCAGAAGGTCCTGATCCTGGGGGCGGGCGGCCGGGACGGCCTGCTGTGCGGCTGCGCCGCCAGGGATAAGCTGGGGTCCAGCGGCCGGCTGACCGGTATCGTCCGCACCCGGGAGGAGCGCCGCGCGCTGGAGCGGACCGAGCTGTACGATGAGGTGCTCGACCTCGACATCACTGCCATGGAGTGCTTCTCGGCCAGGGCCTCCGAGCTGATGAACCGCTTCGATGTTGTGGTGAACTGCATCAACTCCGACAACACGGAGCTGGTCAGTCTGATGGCAGTGAAGCCCTGCGGGACCATCTTTTTTACGCCTTTGAGCTGCGATTACAAATTCGCCGCGCTGACGGCGGAGAGCGTAGGCAAGCAGGTGCAGATCGTGCCCTACACGGGGTTTATGGAGGGACATGCCGCTTATACGCTGGGTCTGCTGCGGCGGTTCCCGTGGCTGCAGGGAGCCCTGCAGCCGGAGTATCAGGGCTCTGTTCATCGCCGGCGGCAGTGCGACCGCGAGAAGGGAGAGAATGAACAGGCCGCCGGCGGGTACATCTTCTGCAGCGAAAAGGCCAAGGCCACCCTCCGCCGGGCGCTGAAGGTGGCCAGCTATCCCTCCAACGTGATGATCTACGGTGAATCGGGCACCGGCAAGGAGATCATTGCCCGGGTCATCCACCAGAACAGCGAGCGCAAGACCGCGCCCATGGTCAAGATCAACTGCGCCGCCATCCCGGAGAATCTGCTGGAGTCGGAGCTGTTCGGCTATGAGAGCGGCTCCTTCACCGGGGCCAGCACCAAGGGCAAGAAGGGCCTGTGGGAGATGGCGCAGAACGGCACCCTGTTTCTGGATGAGGTGGGCGAGCTGCCCCTGTTCTTTCAGGCGAAGCTCCTGCGGGCTATCCAGGAGAAGGAGATCGTTCGGGTGGGCGGCGTGACGCCCATCAAGGTCGATGCCCGCATCATCGCCGCCACCAACCGCAACCTGACGGAAATGGTGCGGCAGGGCTCCTTCCGGGAGGATCTCTACTACCGCCTGAACGTGTATCCCATCACCATGCCACCTCTGCGTCAGCGCAGCGAGGACATCGCGCCGCTGGCCCAGTACTTCGTGGAGCGCTATGACCGGGAGTTCGGCCTCAAAAAGGAGCTCAGCCCCAAGGCGGTGAGCTTTCTGGAAAAGCAGGAGTTCTACGGCAACATCCGGGAGCTGCAGAACCTGATCCAGCGGCTGATGATCTCCACAGAGGACCAGGTGATCGAGGTACGGGACGTGGTGGCCGCGTTGGCGGTGGACGAACGGGGCGAGGGCGGCGCCGAGGTGCCGGAGGTGCAGCGCTCGCTGGAGCCGTGCTCCCTGCGGCAGATCCTGGCCCAGCACGAGGAGAGCATCCTGCGGGCCTACCGCCGGCAGTACGGTTCCACCCGGAAGCTGGCGGAGATGCTGGGGGTCAGCCAGCCCTCGGTGGTGCGCAAGCTGAAGCAATATGGGATCGCCGCGGCGGACGCCGCAGAGTGATTCACAAACAAATCGTAAGGCGATACAAAAACGAATCGGAGATTCATTTTTGTATCGCTTTTCTTTGCGCTTGGCCTCCAAATTGGCGCAATGACGTGGCAGCAGAAAAAAATAAGTTGGCATGCAGCTTGCATAATACACAGAACGGAATGAAGATCGGGAGCGATCATCGTCCAAATGACCAAAGGAGGGCTGTAAATGCGCGGAGACAGATACGGGAGCCACCGAGTGATCTCCCCCAAGGGCCTGCTCCCTCAGGCCGCGGAAAAAATCAGCAACGACCCGAATATATTTAGCAACGAGATCCTGATCGATGTCATTGCACTTCAGCCGACGGCCACCGCCTTCGGCCGGATCAACCGGGAGTGCGGCGGCGACAAGGAGAAGATCGCGGCGGAGATCCTCCGGATCGTGGAGGACCGCGGGAAGTTTCAGGACCCTGTGAGCAAGTCCGGCGGTATTTTGATCGGCCGGGTCAAGGAGATCGGCGAGGACCTGAAGGACAGAACTGACCTGCAGGTGGGCGACAAGATCGCCACACTGGTCTCCCTGTCCCTGACGCCGCTGAAGATCTATGAGATCCTGGACATCGATCTGGATACCGAGCAGGTGCGCTGCAGGGCGGACGCCATCCTCTTTGAGAGCGGCATCTGCACCAAGCTGCCGGAGGATCTGGGTGAGCAGCTCTCTCTGGCGCTGATGGATGTGGCCGGCGCGCCGGCGCAGGTGGCCGTCCACGCCAAGGCCGGCGACACCGTGGTGGTCATGGGCGCGGGCAAGGCCGGGCTGCTGTGTCTGGCGGAGGCCAAGAAGCGCGTGTCCCCCACCGGCAAGGTGGTGTGCATGGAGTACTCCGCCGAGCAGTGCGAGCTGGTCAGGCGGCTGGGCATCGCCGACGTGGTGATCCAGGCCGACGGCCGGCAGCCTCTGGCGGCCTACGAGAAGTACCTGAAGGAGATGAACGGCAGGCTGGCGGATTTCACCGTGAGTACCGTGAGCGTCACCGATACGGAGCTGGCCACCATTCTGGTGACCGACGACGAGGGCATGGTCTACTTCTTCAGCATGAGCACCGATTTCGTGAAGGCGTCTCTGGGTGCTGAGGGCGTGGGCAAGTACCTGAAGATGCTCATCGGCAACGGCTACTACCCCGGCCACGCGGAGATCGCCTTCGACATCGTCCGCCGGGAGGAAGCCCTGCGCAACTACTTTGTGGATCGTTACTGTAAATAAACGGAGAAGCTGAGAAAGGAGCTGAGCGTTACGGAAAAGTTGATCCTGACCGCCGCCATCTGCGGTGCAGAAGTCACCAAGGAACAGAACCCCGCTGTGCCCTACACGGTGGAAGAGGTGGCCCGCGAGGCCAAGGCCGCCTATGACGCGGGCGCGTCTGTCATTCACCTGCACGTCCGCTGGGACGACGGCACCCCCACCCAGGACAAGGGCCGCTTTCAGGAGTGCACCTCTGCCATTCTGGCCCTGTGCCCCGACGTCATCATCCAGCCCTCCACCGGCGGCGCCGTGGGGATGACCGACGAGGAGCGGCTCCAATCCACGGAGCTGACCCCGCCGCCCGAGTTCGCCACCCTGGACTGCGGCACCTGCAACTTCGGCGGCGACGAGATCTTCATCAACACTGACAACACCGTGATGAACTTCGCCCGCATTATGCAGGAGCGGGGCATCAAGCCGGAGCTGGAGGTGTTCGACAAGGGCATGATCGACATTGCCCTCAAGGCCGACCGCAAGGGCCTGCTGGTACATCCGCTGCACTTCGACTTTGTGCTGGGCGTGCAGATGTCCGCCACCGTGCGGGATCTGGTGTTCATGGCGGGCAGCCTCCCCGTCGGTTCCACATGGACGGCCACGGGCATCGGCAGATATGCATGGGATATTGCCGCGGCCACCATCGCCATGGGCGGCCACGTCCGGGTCGGGTTTGAGGATAACCTGTATCTGGAGAAGGGCGTCCTGGCTAAGAGCAACGGAGAGCTGGTGGCCAAGGCCGCCGCGCTGGCCAAGCTGCTGGGCCGCGAGATCGCCACACCCGAAGAGGCCAGACGCATCCTGAGTCTGAAAAAATAACGCGCACATTGCCTACGGGCTGCACCACAAAACAACAAGGGTATCGAATGATTGAAAGGAGCCTCACTATGAAATTGAAAAAATGGATCGCTCTTGCTCTGACTGCAGCTATGTGCTTTGCCGCTCTGGCGGGCTGCAGCCGTCCCTCCGGCAACAACCCCGGCAGTCCCAAACCCAGCGAGAGCCAGGGTACCAACACCGACCAGCCCTCCACCACCGACCCCATCGTGATCAAGATCGGCCACACTGACTCCTCCACCCGTTCCACCCACGTCTGGAGCGTCTGGATCGGCGAGTATCTGGAAGAGAAGGCCCCCGGCCGCTTTAAGGTCGAGGTCTATCCCGACGGTCAGGCTGGCGACTCCCCCGACATGGTTGCCGGCGTGAAGCTGGGCACCCTGACCATGGAGTTTGACCTGTCCTCCGTTGTCAGCTCCGTCTCCGGCGTGGCTTCCAGCTGCATCGACCTGCCCTTCCTGTACCCCACCTATGAGGCGTGGGAGAAGGGCACCTTCGAGAACGGCGGTCTGGAGCTGTTCAATGAGACCCTCGCTGACTCCGGCTACTACTGCCTCGGCATGTACTACAACGGCATGCGTCAGGTGATCAGCCGCAACCGCTGCTACCACAATGCCGACGACCTGAAGGGCCAGAAGGTCCGTATCGCGCAGGACGAGCTGAACATCGAGATGTGGAAGGCCATGGGCGCCAACCCCACTCCCATGTCCTGGGGCGAGGTCATCACCTCTCTGTCCACCGGCGCCATCGACGCTCTGGATCACAGCCTGGGCGTGTTCAACGACTTCTCCCTCCATGAGATCGCCAAGTACATCACCATCACCAACCACGCCAGCTCTCCCTTCCCCATCATCTGCTCCCTTGAGTGGTTCAACGGCCTGTCCGCTGAGGATCAGGCGCTGATCCAGGAGGCCGTCACTCTGGCCTGCAAGCAGCAGCGTGACGAGGAGCGCGCCAACGAGATGACCTACATCCAGCGCTTCAAGGATGAGGACGCCGTGGTCGAGGAGCTCACCGACGAAGAGGTCGCCGCCTTCATCGAGTCCGTCCAGCCCGTTTACGACCTGTGGCGCAGCAAGGTCGGCGATGAGATGATGAATCGCTGGCTGGCCACTGTCCCCCAGTAAGGCGCACGTTCCATTCGCACTGAAACCATCAGCCCGGAGAGCCGGCCGTAGGCCGGCTCTCCGGTAAAGCGTGCGACAAGAAAGGAGGGTATGGGTGTATTGATTCAATACATCGTTTCTGCCTATGAAAGAATTGAAAGGTAAACAGCGGCTTTTCTACATCCTGAATCACATTGAGGAAGCCATCATCGTGTTCCTCTTTGCCGTGATGGTGGTCATCATCTTTGTTCAGGTCATCATGCGTAAGGCCAACAACTCCCTGTACTGGTCGGAGGAGCTGGGCAAGTTCCTGTTCGTCTGGATCTCATGGCTGGGGATCTCCATCGGCCAGCGCAAGGGTGAGCACATCAAGATCACCATGCTGACCGACCGCCTGCCCTTTAAGGCGGCCCAGATCTTCAACATTCTGTCCGACCTGATCGTCATCGGCATCTGCGCCGTCACCCTGTACTATGGCGTAAGCCTGGTGATCACCCAGCGGACCTCCCCCTATGCCGGCATCAAGATCAGCACCTCCTGGGGCTATCTGGCCGTGGTGGTGGGCTGCGGACTGATGATCATCCGCTGTATCGCCAGCATCTGCACCTCTATCAAGGCACTGGCCCACGGCCAGCCCATCGAGCCTGCTGAGACTCCCAAGGAAGGAGGCGACCAGGCGTGAACTCTACGCTGATCGTACTGTTCATTCTGTTGATCGTCCTGCTGATGATCGGCGTGCCCGTGGGCTTCGCCATCGGCGGCGCCACTATGGTGGCCATGTACTTCTGCTCTGACCTCAACATGGTGGTCAACGCCCAGTACTGCTACTCCGGCATTTTCTCCTTCACGGTCATGGCCATCCCGTTCTTCATGCTGGCCGGCTCCGTGATCTCCACCGGCGGCATCGCCAAACGCATTGTGGAGTTCGCCTCCGCGCTGATCGACTTCGTCACTGGCGCGTTGGGCTGCGTGTCCATGCTGGCGTGTATGTTCTTCGGCGCTCTGTCGGGCTCCGGCATGGCGACCACCGCCGCTATCGGCGGCATGATGATTCCTGAGATGAAGAAGCGTGGCTACGACCCCGCCTACGCCGCCACCCTGGTGTGCTTCGGCGGCACCGTTGGCCCCATCATCCCGCCCTCCCTGTCCTTCGTGCTCTACGGCGCTACCACCAAGACCTCTGTGCCCGACCTGTTCAAGGCCGGCATCATCCCCGGCATTTTGATCGGTCTGGTGTTCCTGGTTGTGAATATCATCATCTGTAAGCGCCGTGGGATTGACCTGCGGGAGAAGAACGAGAACAAGGTCCCCCTGAAGGAGTTCTGGGGCAAGCGCCTGCGCCGTCTGGGGCGGGCCACCAAGGACGGCTTCTGGGCCCTCCTGTCCCCGGTCATCATTCTGGGCGGCATCTACTCCGGCTTCTTTACCCCCACCGAGGCGGCCGCCGTTTCCGTGGTCTACTCCGTGATCGTGTCCATCTTTGTCTACAAGGAGATGACATGGAAGAGCCTGTGGGAGACTCTGGTCGGTGCCGCCGTGCTGAACGGCGTGACCTCCTTCCTGCTGGGTTACTCCACCGTGTTCTCCACCTTTATGACCTTCGAGCAGGTCCCGCAGGCCATCACCCGTTTTCTGGCCAACGTGTCCGACAACCCCTTGGTGGTGCTGCTGGTCATCAACGCCATCCTGCTCATCATCGGCTGCTTCCTGGACACCGTGCCCGCCATTATCATCATGGCGCCCATGCTGCTGCCTACCCTGAAGGCCTTCGGCATCAACCCCATCCACTTCGGCGTGGTCATGGCTGTGAACCTGGCGTTCGGCCTGTGCACTCCGCCCTACGGCTGCAACCTGTTCGTCGGCGCCGCCGTGGCCAAGATCAAGATGGAGAGCATGTTCAAGTGGATCCTGCCCTTCTTCGCGGTGGCTGTCGTGCTGCTGCTTATTCTCACCTACGTCCCCGCCCTCTCTCTCATGTTCGTCTGAGCCGGATAGTACCGGCAAAAAAGGCATCCCCCTGGCCCACAGGCCAGGGGGATGCCTTTTCTCCTGTTGAAGTGCCGTCCACAGGAGACCGCCCCGGCGGAGCTATGCTCCGCCGGGGCGGTCTGCTTTCCTATCTGTCGATCAGCGTGCAGCGGACGGCAAGACGTTCCGCACCGCTGTCGGTGCAGGTGAACAGGGTCAGGTCCCAGCCGCCGGAGGTCATGCGCGCCACGTCGTCGGGGCCGAGGATCTCGGCCATGATCACCTCGTACCGCCAGAGCGCACCGCTCCCTACAGTGAGGGTCACGGCATCCCCCGGATCCAGCCGGGAGAGCCCGGCGAAGTGCGCCTGATAGTTGTGCCCGGCGATGACCAGCCCGGAGGTGAGGTCCCCGCTGAACAGGCAGGGGGACCGGCGCAGCTTCTGCTCGTCCCAGCTGTCCCGCACCGGCAGGACCAGCCCCAGCCGGGGGATCTCCAGCAGGCCCAGATAGCCCTCCTCCGCCACGTGGACGGAGGCCAGCTCTGCAGGGAGCTCCGGAAGGGTCGGGGGGGCCGGCGCTGCGTCTGTTGTGGGGAGGACCTCCTCCAGCAGAGTGACTTCCGCCGCGGTGCTGCGCTGGGCCTGCCGCTGGGCGCGGACGTCGCCGGCCACAAGGGCCCCGGCGGCCAACAGGCAGCACAGCCCCACCGCCAGCAGGGCGGCCCCCAGCTTACGGCTCATGGCGGTCTCCCCGGCCCCGGCGGAGCAGGATGCAGCCGCCCACGGTCAGCAGGAGCCCGGTCCCGGCCAGCAGCTCCACGGGCCACCACAGCAGGCCGGTCTGGGGCAGATCAGGCTCTTCGGGCTCCGGAGGCAGGCTGGGCGACGGTTCCGGGGACTCGCCGGGGGTGGGAGTCGGTTCCTCCGGCGGTGTGCTGGGGGAGGGCGTGGGCTCCTCCGGGGGGACAGAGGGCGAGGGGGTCGGCAAGGGGGATGGGGTCGGCTCCGGGGTGGTGGAGCCGGTGTTGGTCACGGTGAAGTAGATCCCGCTGGAGCTGCCTTCCTGCTCCACAAGGACCGTGTATCCGTCGGGCACATCGTCCTCGGTGAGGGCCCAGTCGGCATAGCGCCACCGGGCATTCAGCCCCCGCCACGTGTACTGCCAGTCGTTCCCGGCGTCCAGCCGGGTGCTGGCATAGACCGCCCCGTCCCGCAGGAGGGTGACGGTGACGGCCCCGGGCCGCTGGGTGCTGTCGTCCTCGGCCCAGACCTTGCGGACGTGGATGGAGAAGGTCTCTACCACCGGGCCGGGGTCCTCGCGGGTGTATTTCAGGCCGCTGCCTACGGTCACGTCGTACTGCCACAGGTCCCGCTCCCGGTCCAGCAGGGGGAGGGTGAGCAGGTAAGGCGTCGGCGTGTAGGAATAGCCGCCGTCGGCGAGCCGCTCCCCGGCCACCAGATAGAGGCCCACAGGGAGCTGGGCGGAGAGGCGGCCCTCGGAGTCGGTGACGCCCTCGGCGGCGGGGCGGACGGAGTCGGCGTTGCGCCGGGCATAGGCGGCCAGCGTAGCCGCGGCGGCAGACCAGTCGGAGCCCGACAGATCCACCTGCGCAGGGGCGAAGGCCGCCGTGGTGTGGAAGCGGGCGGTCTCATCCAGTTCGGCCACCAGATAGAGCCGCAGAGCCATCCCAGCCAGGGGGCGGTCCTGCCGGCCGGCATCCCGGTAGACGAGGGTGAGGGAGGTCTGGGCGGAGGTGTCCACCCGGGTGTAGGCCGCGGCGGGGGCGCACAGCAGTGCCAGACAGGCCGCTGCCAGCAGGGCGGAGAGAATGAGCCTTCGGGGCGTTTTCATGACAAGGACCACCTTTGCTTTAAAATGCTTCCGGCCGCCGGGGCCGGGTCAGTGCGGAGGCTGCCAGCAGCGTGACCAGCAGAATGGGCGTGAAGATCACCGCCGCCGTGGCCGTGGGGGACACCTGCGCTGCGTCGGCGGAGACCGGCCGCGCCGCTGTCGCCGCCCGCAGGACCCGCCGCCCCTGCACCAACAGGCGGTGGGTGTTGATGCCGTAGGGCGTGCAGGTGACGAGGGTGCAGAGATCCTCCCCCGGGCGGATGGCCAGTGCGTCCAGCTCCGTGGGGGTGACGATGAGGACCTGCTCTACCTCGTAGCGCACGGCCCGGTCCAGCACATGGATGGTGAAGGTGTCTCCGGCCTCCAGCCGGTCCAGATGGGTGAACAGGGTCTTGGAAGGCAGACCCCGGTGTCCAGTGATGACGGCGTGGGTGCTCTCGCCGCCCACGGGGAGGGAGCCGCCCTCCAGCACCCCGGCCCCGGCCTGCAGTACGCCCTCGGAGGTGCCGAGGTAGAGGGGCAGCCGCAGCTCGATGGCGGGGACCTCCAGATAGCCCACGGCTCCGCCGTCGGCCTCCAGTTGGGAGAGGAAGCGGGCCTGCTCCTCCTCAGTGAGGAGGAAGCCGCCGCCGGCGCGGGCCAGCTCGGCATTGTAGGCGTCGGCCTGCGCCAGCAGCTCCTGGCAGCGGGCGCTGTCCAGTTGGTCTACGCTGTCCAGATAGCCGGCGATGGCGCGGCTCTGGTGCAGAGAATTCCAATAGCTGCTGAAGGGCGGGTATAACAGCAGGGAGAGCCCCACGAGAAACAGGGCGATGAGCAGCACGGTCCAGATACGTTGTTTTTTCATAGGGTTCTCCTTGCGGTCATGCCGCCGGGGGAGGCGGGGCTCCCCCGGACGGCGCGATCTTCTGTTTTAGTCGGCGCGGTGCAGGCGCTTTCGGGTCAGCAGCAGAGTCCCGGTCAGACAGGTGAGCAGCCCGCCCGCCAGATAGAACACGCGGGTGCCCATGCCGCCGGTGGAGGGCAGGGCATGGCCGGAGAGATTCAGTACCTCCACCCGGTCGGCCTCTGCCTTGGGATCATCCCCCACGCCGTAGCTGAGGGCGGCGCTGCCGGCACCGGTCTCCTGATAACTGGGAGTGAGGGCGATGTGGATGGGGTCCTTCAGCAGACTGTAGCCGGCGGGGGCGGTGATCTCCTCCAGCGTGTAGCTGCCGGAGTCCAGCCCGGTGATGGTGATGAGGCCGGAGTCCGGGGTGATCAGCAGGGTGGCCTTGACGGCGCCCTCGGTCTCATCATCCCATTCACTTCCTGTCCAGCCGGTAAGCCGGTAGGACAGCGCGCCGTCCTCCCCGGTGATGGCCTCCGCCGTGAGGTACTGGCCCTGCTCGTTTTTCAGCACGAACTGCGCGCCGGACAGGGGGACCTGAACGGTCTCGCTCCCGTCGCCCTCCGGGCGCTCGGTGTATTTGAACACCTTAAAGTCCCAGACGTAGGTGCGGGTGGTGACGGTGGCGGTGTGGTTGTTGTCGCCGTAGTCCAGCCAGGTGTCGTTGGGGTTGCCCGTGCCGCCGACGACGGCCCCGGCATTCACCTCGGCGGTGTAGGTCACCTGCAGGGTCTCTCCGGCGGTCAGCGTGTCGCAGAAGCTCTGGGCGAAAGCGAGCTCAAAGGTGCAGCCGTCGTTCAGACCGGTGGTAGTGAGGGTGTAGAGGCTCGGGCTGATGGCGTTTACGCCCCGGGTGACTGCCGTGATCTCCCGGAAGGTGAGGCCGGCGGACATCCTGTCGTGGAGGACGTAGCCCTCGGCGCCGGGCTGGGCGGTGATGGTGGTGCGGAAGGTGACGAGATCGCCCACCTGAGCGTCACTGCGGGGGCCGAAGGTCTCCTTCTCCTGTACCTCCTTGTCGATGCTGGGGGCGTCGTTCTTCTCCCGCACGGTGGCGGCGGGCTGGGTGGTGGTCAGGGCGCACAGCGCGCCCAGCGAGGAGTCCACCAGATAATAGCCCAGCGCCAGCCCGTCGAAGCGGAGGGGCTCCTCCCCGGCGGTGAGCTCGCCGTCGGCAGCGACGGAGTGGGCCTTGGCATAGTCCAGCGCCAGCTTGGCGAACTCGGCCGAGCGGGCGGCGGTGGCGTCGCCCTTCCAGCTGACGTACCCCAGCTCATCCACGGTGATGTACGCCGCCGCCTCGGTCTTGGCGAAGGTCTCCCAGTCACTGTTGGCGTTGACCTTGTAGATGTAGGCCTGCGCGGCGGCGTCATAGCTGTCCAGCAGGAAGACCTGATAGACCCGGTAGGTCTGGCCGGCCACCGCGTTTTCCACGGTGATGCTGCCGCCGGGTGCCGCGGCGTGGGCGGGGAGGAGGGTCATGCTCAGGGCCAGCAGCAGGGCCGTGAGCAGGGCGAGGGGCTTTTTCGTTCTCATGTGATACGCTCCTTTTTGGTTGGATTTTTCCGGGCTTTGCCCGTTCGGTCACACAGAGTCGCTCCGCCGCAGGCGGCGGAGCAGGGCCAGCGCAGCCAGCAGGGCCAGCAGCCCGGCGGTCAGGAAGGGGAGCACGCCGCTCCCGCCGGTCTCAGGCAGGGAGGGGACCGTGGCCTCGGTCCCGTTGGTGAACACCAGCGCCGTGCCGCCGGTCCAGAGGTAGTCGGAGTCGGGGCGGCCGCTCCCGTCATAATGGGCGACGGACTGGACGGCCGCGGCGCGGCCGCCGTCCTCCACCCGGACGTGGACGAGGTAGAAGCCCCGGTCATAGCGGATCCCATCGGTGACGGGGTCGGGGATCACCTCACTGACCTTATAGTAGTAGTCGCTGGGCAGGACGTTGGGCCGGAAGCCCAAGGAGATGGAGGCGCTGGCCGGGTCTCCGCCGGTGGTGAGGGAGAGCTGATACCGGTTGGCCTCTGCCCCCGCCTTGGAGGAGCCGTCCTCCTGCACCTCTTCCACCGTGAAGGTAAAGGTCCGCGGCCCGTCAAAGCTGCCCAGCAGGCGCTTGGTGAGGGTCAGCCGTGGGCCGGCGTAGTTGGTGTACTGCACGGCGCTGACCCCGGCGGTGATGGTCCCGCCGGCGGTGGTCCCCGCCTGCACCACGCCGTTGACCTTCACCTCGGTGGAGAAGCCTGTGGTTACCTCCTGCACGGTATACTCCGTGCCCGCGGGCAGGTCCCGGATCAGCAGCTGCTCCCCGGCCCGGAGGGTGAAGTCCAGCGCGCCGCTCAGGATGCTGCCGTCCTCCGCCGTGCCATCCCGAAGGGTCTTGGTATAGAAATACTGGTCGGCCCGGGCACTGAGCCGCAGGGAGAAGGCGAAGGCCTCATCGTCGGCCAGCACGTCGTCTGGGGCCACCACGTCCTTGCTGATGGAGAGGGCGCCCCGCTTCATGTCCTCCGTGGCCTCGGACACCGAGGGCAGAGTGAAGCGCATGTAGCAGGTGGAGCCGGAGGCCCCCCGCTCCGTGTAGAAGAAGGAGAGGCGGTAGCTCTGGTCGGCGGTGCGGCCGTCCCGGGCGATGTAGTCCCACAGGTTCACATACTCGCCCACGGAGGAGTGGACGCCGCCGATATCGCACACGGGGGTGCTCTCGCCGGTCTGCAGGTCGGTGAGGAAGACCCACATGTCGTCGTCGCCGAAGAAGAGATAGTCCAGCGGACCGATGTAGTCCTGCGTGAGGGTGAAGTTGACGGCGAAGCTCATGCCAAAGAAGCAGTTATGGGCCGTGCCGTCGTCGCTGACGGGGAGGGTGCCTCGTTTCTCTGTCCAGTCTGAATCCCCGGGCTGGCGGTCGGCGTAGCCAACATAGGTGCCGAGGTCGTTTACGCTGCCCATAAGGGGGTCTGTGCGCATGGCTTCCGGTACGCCGTCCAGCGGCCAGAAGCTGTTGGTCCAGATGTGGCTATGGAGCACGGCGGTGCCGTCCGGCTTGGTGTAGCCGGGGTTGGTAAAGCGGTCCAGCCCCTGAGCGGAGATGCCGTAGCCGCCCCGGGCAGCGGTCAGGGTGTGGGCATCTCCGGTGCGGGAGAAGGTCAGGGTGCTGCCGCCGTAGGTCTGCTTGCCGGCGGCAGAGCCATCGTTGAACAGGGCGGGGGTCAGCAGCCAGTCGTTGTAGAGGATGTTCCCCTCGCTGTCCAGCCCCTTGACAAGGCCGAAGGTGCAGCCGCCGCCGTTGCTGTTGCGCTTGTTGTAGGCGTTGAGGTTCCCGCCCGCGAACAGGTAGCCGCCCATGCCGGTGCCGCAGTTGGAGTTGCCGAAGGCCAGAATGTCCCGGCAGTCTTCCCACCGGGTGAGGAGGTTGGCGGTGTAGTTGCCGGGACTGTTGATGCCGGTGGTGCCCGTGCGCCAGCCGTCGCGGTTGCCGCTGGAGATGTCGTAGTCATAGAAGCTGGTGCCGTTTTCGTAGCTGCCGTCCCCCGGGGCGAAGATGAGCTTCAGCACTGTGCCGCTGGTGACCTCCACTGTGTCCGGGTCGGTGGTGGGCAGGTTTGTGAAGCGGATGGCGCCCGGCGCGAAGGAGCGCTGGGCCCCGTCCTGCTCCACGAGGATCTCCTTCAAAATGTAGTTTCCGTTGTCCCAGAGCTTGTTGATGTTGCGCACGTTGCTCTCCGGCGTGTTGGAGGCGGAGAGCTTCTGGCTGTAACGGTAGCGCTCCGCCAGGTAGACCTCCGTGCGGACCTGCTCGGTCACGACCCGGCCGTCCGCAAGATCGATGTACTTTTTGCGGAAGGCGGCTCCGTTCTGGGGCAGGGCGCCGCCGGTGCCGTCGCCGTTCCCGCTGGTGTCCAGTACGGTGAGGGTCCCGCTGTCCTGCCGGTAGGCCACCTGTTCCAGATCGGCCCAGTACTCCACCCGGAAGACGATCTCCTCCGTCAGGGCAAAGACGGCGGTCCCTCCGGCGGAGAAGGACAGGCCGTCAGGGCCCTCCTCCGTGTCCGCCGGCCGGATCTGGCCGTCCGCCCCCAGCAGGTAGACGGCGTACTCCGCCCCGGCGGCCGTTTCCGCCCCATCCGCCAGCAGGGGCACGGCGGCGGCCGGGGGCTGGATGCTGACGGTCAGCCCCTCGCACTCCTCCGGAAGGCGGACGGAGCCGTCCGGCAGAAAGACCGCCAGCTCATAAGCGCAGAGGACCTTCACGCCCGGCACGTCGAGCTCCCGGGGGCAGGCACGGATCTCTGCCCCCTCGGGCAGCAGTCCGGTGACGAGGATGGGCAGGGCGGTCTCATCCTCTGCCGGGGTGAGGAACGTGCCGTCGGTGAAGAGCTGGGCGGCGATGGCGGCATAGACCAGCTCCGGGCTGGGCTCTGGTTCCTCCGTCGGGCTTTCCACCGGTTCCTCCGGGGGCTCCGGGTCCTGCGGAGCGGGCGGCTCCGCATCCCCGGCGGGTGCATCCTCAGCGGCAGGTCCAGTCGGGGCTGGCTCGGCAGGCTCCGCGGTGCCGCCGGCCTCCGGGATCTCCGGGTCGGCCTCCGCGGGGGAGCATTCCGGGCGGTGTATGTGCTCCGTCAGGCCGCAGATGAGGGCGCTCTCATAGCACGCCGGGCCGTGGACATGGGGTGCTTCCAGTGTGCAGACCAGCGCCTCCGTCCGGCAGTCCTCCGTGTGCTGGTGCTCCTGTATGCCGCAGACAGAGCCGCCCTCCATGGTCATGGCGGGCAGACTCATCAGCCCGGTCACCAGACAGATCATGGCCAGACTCAGTCCGGCGGCCCCCCAGCGGCGCAGCCGCCTCCGGCCAATCGGTATCCCTGTGCGCTTCATGGGTGTCAACTCCTTTTCATGATTTCAGGGCGGAGACCCGGTCCAGCGGCCAGAGCCGCAGGGACAGCCGCCCGATGAGCTGTTCTTCCGATACGCAGCCCACCGCCTGAACCCGGCTGTCCAGCGAGGTGGCCCGGTGGTCCCCCAGCACGAACCAGCGTCCGTCCGGGACCTGATAGGGGAAGGCGATGTCGCAGGTGCCGAGGGACTTTTCCGTGAGGTAGGGCTCCTCCAGCGGCTGGCCGTCCACCAGGACGGTGCCGTCCGCTCCGATGTCCACCCACTGGCTTGCCCCGGCAATGACCCGCTTGATGAGGATCTTGTTGTTGTAATAGAAGGCCACCAGATCCCCTTGCCGGGGGGTGCCGGTGCGCAGGCAGAGGACGGCCTCCCCGTCCTGAAGGGTGGGGGCCATGCTGGAGCCGTAGACCCGCAGCACGGGGAGCAGCCGGGTGGCCAGCAGCACCGCCGCGGCCGCCGCCACCAGCAGGATGGACATTGTGCTGGTCAGGGCCCTGCCCCAGCGCTCCCGGCGGTGGAGCCGGGCGCGCTCTGCCATCACCTGCGCCCTGCTGGGCAGGCCGTGGACCGGGGGCTTCACAGCGGGGCTCCTTCCAGCGCTCTGGCCCGGGCGAGAAGCCGTTCCAGCGCGTCCACGGCCTCCTGGACCGAGTCGGCCAGCTGCTCCCACCGGTGGGCCTCCGCCAGCTGGGCTCGGGTCTGCTCTAACTCCTGCCGCAGCTGGGCCTCCTGCTCCTGCAGGGCAAAAATGATGTCTACCAGTTCTCCCCGGCGCAGCCGCCGGAATTCTTTCTCTGTCATGCTGATCGCTCCATCCGTTAGAATATGCGCCGCCCGGCGTTCCTGCGATTCCTGTGCCATTCTACCGAATCCGGCGCAAAAATTTTGGAGAAATATGGGGATGCCAGCCCATTTATTTCCAGACGGATGGGCGGGCGGTCAGGGCATGCCGGTGCAGACGCAAAAGCACCCCGCGGCACATGTGCCGCGGGGTGCTTGGCTTGATTCAGGCTTTGGTGGAGTCGGAAGAATGCTGCCCGCCGGGCATGGCGGGGGGCTGGCCGTTCTGGCCGCTGGGGCCGCCCTGACCGGTCTGGCCGCCGTTCCCGCCGTCAGGCGGGGTGGGGGGAGTGCCGTTCTCACCGGAGGGCGGCGTGGGCTGGGTACCGTCGCTGCCGTCGGGCGGGGTGAACTGGCCATTCTGGCCGGGGCCGCCCTCGCTCATGGCGTCAGTGCTGGCGGTGGCCTCCGCCGCGTTGGTGCCGTCTACATAGAGGGTATAGGTGCTGCCGCTGGTGAGGTCGGCAGAGGAGAAGACCACGTAACCGGCCTGGCAGAGGGCAGTGCCGCTGTAGACGGTGTTGCCGTCGGCATCCTTGATCTCAACGGTGCCGCCCGCCTTAATGCTGACGGAGGACTGACTGCCGCTCTGGCCGTTCTGGCCGGGGAAGCCGCCGCCGAAGGGCCCGGAGCCGAAGATCACGTAGGGCTGGCCGGCGGAGAGGTTCATGCCCATGCCGGCGCTGCCGCCCGCCGCCAGCACGGTGCCGCCGGTGATGGAGATGGTGCTGTCGGCATCCAGCGGCTGGTTGTCGGCGGTGTTGGCGGCCCAGACGATCACGGTGCCGCCGTTGATGGTGAGACTGCCGTTGGAGTCGATGCCGTCGCCGCCGGTGGTGTCCATCACCAGCGTGCCGCCGGAGATGTTCAGGGCAAAGGCATAGCCGGACAGGTCGGAGTTGGCGGCATTCAGGCAGTCGTCGCTGGCGTGGATGGTGATGTCGCCGGAGGCAATGTTCAAGTCTGCGGCCTCCAGCCCCTCGTAACACTGCTCAATGACGATGGTGGGGCCGTCGGTGCCCTCGGTACCCACATTCATGGTCAGGTCGCAGTGGATGCCGTCGTCCCCGGCGGAGACGGTGATGGTGCCGCTCTCAATGGTGAGCAGCTGCTCGGCGTTGATGCCGTCGTTCACAGGGGCGTCGATGTTCAGGGTCAGGTCCCGGATGGTGAGCCAGGCCTCGCCCTCCCCGTCGGTGGTGGCCCCGGCCTTGATGCCGTTCTTGCCGTTGGCGATGAGGTTCAGCGTGCCGGCGCCCCGCAGAGTGACCTGAGCGCCGTCCTTGCACTTGATGACGGCGTTCTCTGCGTTCTCGTTGTCGGGGTAGCTGTCGTCGTTGTTCTGCTCGGAGTCGGTGAGGGTGTTCACCGTGCCGGCGGCGGCCACAATGGTGACGCCGCTGGACTTGGCGCAGGTGATGGGGGCGGTGTCAGCGCTGGTGAGGGTCAGGCCGTTGAGCACCAGCGTCACGCCGGTGACGCCCTTCTTCACTTTCACGGAGCCGTCGGTGCAGGAGCCGGAGAGGAGGTAGGTCCCTGCGGCGGTGATGGTGAGGGTGGTGCCGTCGGTCTCAAAGCCCTCGCCGGAGCCGGTGATGCCGCTGTCGGAGAAGGTGAGGCTCACGGCGTCGGCGGCCTCATAGCCGTCGTCGGAGGGGGTAGAGACGGCGTTGGACGCGGACTCAGAGGGTTCGGGAGAAGTGGTTGCGGTAGAGCCGCCGGTGCTGCCGCAGGCGGCGAGGGACAGGAGCAGGGCCCCTGCGCATAGGATGGATACCGGCCGTTTCAATTTCATAAGGAACACCTTCCTTTTTATAATTGAGGGGTGCTGCTGTGATCCGCTTTCCTTTCGGATCATGGCGGTATCATAGCGCCCCAGCCTAAAGGGAGCCTAAAGGCAGACTGCTTTTTTTCTTTAGGCTGGCTTTAGGGTGGAGGCGTATGCTTGCCTCATCCAAAACAAAGGAGGCGGCTGACATGGCCAAGGCGACACAGTGCTGCTTTCAGCGGTATGAAAAGAAATATCTGATCACGCCGGCCCAGCAGGAGCTCCTGCTGGCAGGGGCCCGGCCCTATATGAAGGATGACGAGTACGGGCAGTACACCATCTGCAACATCTATTATGATACTGCCGACTGGTTCCTCATCCGCACCTCGCTGGAGAAGCCTGTTTATAAGGAAAAGCTCCGGGTGCGCAGCTACGGCATCCCGGGGGACGGCGGCAGGGTCTTTGTGGAGATCAAGAAGAAGGTGGACGGCATCGTCTATAAGCGGCGGGTTGTCATGCCGGCCGCCGACGCGCCCCGCTGGCTGGCGGGGGACGCCTCCGCCGCCCCCGGCGGCCAGATCAGCCGGGAGATCGACTGGTTCCAGCAGTTCCACCGCACTGCGCCCCGGGTATTCATCGGGTACGACCGGACGGCGCTGACCGGGATCGAGGACCCGGAGCTGCGCATGACCTTTGACACCGGCCTGCGCTGGCGGGACACGGAGCTGGACCTCCGGGCCGGGGACCACGGCGAGGCCATCCTGCCGCCGGGGCAGGTGCTGATGGAGCTGAAGATCCCCGGCGCGGCCCCCCTATGGCTCAGCCGCCTGCTGAGCCGGGCGGAGATCTTCCCCACGTCCTTCTCCAAATATGGGGCCTGCTATCAGAATTTCATCCTTAATTCCACAGAAAAGGAGATGAGCCTCAGTGCTTGATTCCATCATCGGCTCCCAGCTCACCGTTGGGACCTTCCTCATCTGTACTGGGGTCTCCCTGCTGCTGGGGCTGGCCACGGCCCTTCTGACCCGGCTGGACAGCGGCAGGGAGCGCAGCTCGCAGGGCTTTGCCCTGACGCTGGCCGTCCTGCCCGCCATGGTGCAGGTGGTCATCATGCTGGTCAACGGCAACATCGGCGCCGGCGTGGCGGTGGCCGGGGCCTTCAGTCTGGTACGGTTCCGTTCCGCCCCCGGCTCCGCCCGGGAGATCGCTGCCATCTTTCTGGCCATGGCCATCGGCCTTGCCACCGGCATGGGCTACGTGGTGGTGGCCGCCCTATTCTTCCTCATCATCGCGGCCTTCCTGCTGCTACTCTCTGCCCTGCACTTCGGCGGCAGGGAAGACAGCGAGCGGGAGCTGAAGATCACCATTCCCGAGGATCTGGACTATGACGGCCTGTTTGACGACCTCTTTGCCCAGTACACCGCCTCCGCCCGGCTGGAGCGGGTGAAGACCACCAGCATGGGCACCCTCTACGAGCTGCACTACCGGGTGCGCCTGAAGGGCGAGCAGGTGCCCAAGGAGTTCCTGGACGCCATCCGCTGCCGCAACGGCAACCTGAACATCGTCTGCGGCCGGGTGGGGCACAGGGAAGCACTATAAGCAAGCGCCTCCCGGCGGCCTTTCCGCTGGGGGGCTCCGCTTGTAATTTCCGAGGTTTTTAGTATAATGCAGGGAGAAAGGGGAGACAGCCCATGAAACTGCTGATCGCCGAGGACGAGGTGGACCTTGCCGAGGCCCTCGCCGCCTTTTTTGAGAAAAACCAATTCACCGTGGACGCCGTCCACGACGGGCAGGACGCCTATGACTATGCCCGCGCCGGGGACTACGACGCGGTGATTCTGGATGTGATGATGCCCAAGCTGAACGGCATTCAGGTGCTCCGCCGCCTGCGGGAGGAGGGCTATTCCGCCCCCGTCATGATGCTCACCGCCAAGGCCCAGAAGGACGACCGGGTGGAGGGCTTCGACGCTGGGGCGGATGATTACCTGCCCAAGCCCTTCGCCCCGGATGAGCTGCTGGCCCGGGTGCGGGCCCTGCTGCGCCGGGCGGGGGACTACAAGCCCACGGTGCTCTCCTTCGGGGCCCTGTCGCTGGACTGCGCGGCGGGCCTGCTCACCTGCGGGCGGGAGGCGGTACGCCTCAGCGGCCGGGAATTTCAGGTGATGGAGCTGTTCCTTCGCTCCCCCAAGGTGATCTTCTCTGCGGACAAGCTGATGGAGCGCATCTGGGGCTGGGACAGCGACGCGGAGGTCAGTGTGGTGTGGGTCCACATCTCCAACCTGCGGAAGAAGCTGCGCTCCATCGGGTCCCGCGTGTCCATCCGGGCCGTGCGGGGCATGGGCTACGTGCTGGAGGAGGAAGCATGATCCGCCGGCTGCGCAGGCGGTTCATCCGCATCGCCATGCTGTCGGTGGCGGTGGTGATGCTGCTGCTGACCCTCATCGTCAACGGGGCCAACTTCGCCTCCGCCGACGCTGACCTGCGGCGCACCCTGAACATGATCTGCGAGAATCAGGGGACCATCCCCGTGCCCGACGGGGATACGCCGGACCCGCCGGAGCGCCCGGCGGGGGACGACAAGGGGGGCGGCATGGGGGATCAGGGCAGCCCCTTCGGGCCGGAGGCCCCCTTCTCCACCCGGTACTTCGTGCTCCGCTATGATGCGGAGGGGAACCTGATAAGCTCCGACCTGAGCCACATCGCCGCCGTTACCGGGGACGACGTGGGGGCCTATCTGGCCGCCGCGGTGAAGCGCGGCGCGGGCTACGGCTACACCGGCGGGTACAAATATCTGGTGACCGCCGACGGGGAGGGCTATATGGCCATTTTCCTCGATACGTGGCAGACGGTGCGGTCCCTGCGGACGGTGGCCTTTCTGTCGCTGGCGGCGGATGGAGTGTGTATCGCGCTGGTATATCTGCTGGTGGTGCTCTTCTCCCGCCGGGCCATCGACCCGGTGGTGCGCAGCGCCGAGCGGCAAAAGCAGTTCATCACCGACGCCAGCCACGAGCTGAAGACCCCCCTCACCGTCATCACCACCTGTCTGAAGGTGCTGGAGATGGAGGTGGGCCAGCAGAAGTGGATCGACAAGGCGCAGGCCCAGGCGGACAAGATGAGCGGGCTGGTGAGCTCGCTGGTGACCCTCTCCCGCATGGACGAGGAGGAGCCGCCCATTACCCTGACGGATTTCGATGTCAGCGCCGCGGTGGAGGAGACTGCGGAGTCCTTCCGGGACAGCTCGGCCGCCGCCGGCCATGACCTGACGGTGGACGTGCCCGTCGGTATCATCTACCACGGAGACGAGGCCGCCGTGCGTCAGCTGACTTCCATCCTGCTGGACAACGCGGTGAAGTATGCCCTGCCCGGTGGGACCATCTCCGTGAGCCTGCGGCGAGAGCGGCGGGGCATCGTCCTGCGCAGCGGGAACCCCTGCGCCCCCCTGACCCGGGAGGAGCTGGACAAGCTCTTCGACCGGTTCTACCGGCCGGACCAATCCCGCACCGCCGCCACCGGCGGCTTCGGCGTGGGCCTGTCCATTGCCCGGGGCATCGCCGAGGCCCACCATGGAGCCATCACGGCGGACTGCCCGGAGGAGGGGCGGATCGAGTTCACCGCCGAGCTGAAATGACCTCCGCTGAGCCATGGAAAAACTGCCGGAGCGCAAACCGGCGGGGCAAGAAAATATCGTCAAATTAAGGCTTGCAATCTGTAAAAGAGTGTGTTATTTTGTAGCCAAACAATCAAGGAGGTTTTTAACATGGTCATGAAGAAGCTGGGCCTGTTTGCCGCCGGCGTGCTGTTCGGCACCGCCGGGATCAAGCTGCTGAGCAGCAAGGACGCCAAGAAGGTCTATACCGAGACCACCGCCGCCGTGCTGCGCGCCAAGGAGTGCGTGATGGGTACGGTTACCGCCGTCCGCGAGGGCGCCGATGACATCCTGGCTGACGCCAAGGAGATCAATGAGCGCCGGGCGGAGGCCGCCAAGGCCGAGGTCATCGAGGACGAAGCGGACAAGAGCGAGGATGCGGAGTAAAGCAATGCAGGAGGGGGCCGCGGCGCGGCTCCCTCTCTTTTTCGGAGGCAAGCCATGAAATGTGAGATCTTACACGAGTCCCGGGGCCGGATGCGGGTGCATCTGCGCTGCGGCGGCTCCATGACCCTGAGCGAGGCGGACGCGGCGGAGTACTGGCTGCGGGCCGTCCCCGGGGTGACGGATGTCAAGGTATACGACCGCACGCAGGACGTGGTGGTGTTCTACGCCGGCACCCGGGCGGCAGTGGTCTCCGCGCTGGCGAGGTTCTCCTTCGCCGGGGCGGCCGAGCTGGTGCCCGACCATACGTCCCGGGCCCTGAACCGGGAGTTCGAGGACAAGCTGGTGTTCACCCTGGCCCGGCGGGTGGCGTCCAAGCTGTTCTTCCCGCTGCCCCTGCGGACGGCCATCACGCTGGTCAAGTCGGTGAAGTACGTGAAGGAGGGGCTGAAGGCCCTGCTCCACGGCAAGCTCACCGTGGCTGTGCTGGACGCCACCGCCGTGTCTGTGTCCATGCTCCGGGGCGACTTCAACACCGCCGGGTCGGTGATGTTCATGCTGCATCTGGGCGAGATCCTGGAGGAGTGGACCCACAAGAAGTCCGTGGCCGATCTGGCCAGCGCCATGAGCCTGAACGTGGACAAGGTGTGGCTGAAGACCGGCGAGACGGAAGTGCTGGTCCCCATTGGAGAGGTCCAGGTGGGCGACTGTATCGTGGTGCGCACCGGCAGTATGATCCCGCTGGACGGTACTGTGGTGGCGGGCGAGGCCACAGTGAATCAGGCCTCTATCACCGGCGAGCCCCTGCCTGTGGCCAAGCGGGCGGGCAGCTATGTCTATGCCGGCACCGTCACCGAAGAGGGCGAGTGCGTTATCCGCGTGGACAAGGCCATGGGCGGCGGCCGGTATGACCGCATCGTCCACATGATCGAGGAGTCTGAAAAGATGAAATCCGCCACGGAGGACAAGGCATCCCGTCTGGCGGACCGTCTGGTGCCCTATACGCTGGGCGGCACGGCGCTGGTGTGGCTGACCACCCGGAACATCACCAAGGCGCTGGCGGTGTTGATGGTGGACTTCTCCTGCGCGCTGAAGCTGTCCATGCCCATTGCCGTGCTCTCCGCCATGCGGGAGAGCAGCAACCATAAAATTTCCGTCAAGGGCGGCCGCTTTATGGAGGCGGTGGCCAATGCGGACACCGTGGTCTTCGACAAGACAGGCACCCTCACCTATGCCCAGCCCAAGGTGGCCCAGATCGTCACCTTCGGCGGCCGCAAGGAGGAAGACGTGCTCCGTCTGGCCGCCTGTCTGGAGGAGCACTACCCCCACTCCATGGCCAACGCCGTGGTGGAGGAAGCCCGGAACCGCGGCCTCAGCCATGAGGAGTACCACTCCAGCGTGGAGTACGTGGTGGCCCACGGTATTTCCAGCGCAGTCAACGGCCACAAGGTCATCATCGGCAGCGCCCACTTCGTCTTTGAGGACGAGGGCTGCGTGATCCCTGCCGGGGAAGAGGAGAAGTGCCACGCCCTGCCGGCCCAGTACTCTCACCTGTACCTGTGCATCTCCGGGGAGCTGGCAGCGGTGATCTGCATTTCCGACCCCCTGCGGCGCGAGGCCAAGGCCGCCGTGGCAGCCCTCCACGCCTGCGGCATCCAGCGGGTGGTGATGATGACCGGCGACAACCGCAAGACCGCCGAAGCTGTGGCCGCCGAGGTGGGTGTGGACGACTTCCGGGCAGAGGTCCTGCCCGAGGACAAGGCGGAGTACATCCGCCGGGCCAAGGCCGAGGGGCACAAGGTCATCATGATCGGCGATGGCGTCAATGATTCCCCCGCCCTGTCCGAGGCGGATGTGGGCATCGCCATCAACTCCGGCGCGGCCATCGCCCGGGAGATCGCGGACGTCACCATCTCTTCCGAGGACCTTTTCGAGCTGGTGACCCTGCGGAAGCTCAGCGAGGCCCTGATGGCCCGCATCCATGAGAACTACCGCTTTATCGTGGGCTTCAATCTGATGCTCATCGTGCTGGGCGTGGCCGGGGTCATCCAGCCCACCCTGTCCGCCCTGCTGCACAACGCCTCCACACTGGGCATCAGCCTCAAGAGTATGACCGACCTCCTTCCGGAGGAGGAGATCGGCGCGGAGGGCGCTCCCGCGCTGGCCTGAAGAAAAGAAGATCCCCGGCAGCATAGACGAGTGTCCGTAAAACAGTTAATCCTCCGTATGGCTTAGACCATGCGGAGGATTTGTTTATGTCTAATCTTCAAACTTGC
>CAKULE010000022.1 GCA_934667095.1 uncultured Oscillospiraceae bacterium
TGCCCTGAAGAAGGCCGGCCTGCTGACCGACCTCGATGGCCTCGTTCTGTCTGCCAACATCACCCGTGAGCAGGCCGCTCAGCTGGCTTGGAACGCCATGAACTATGTCCCCGGCGGCAACGCCAAGGAGTACGTGGTCACCAAGGGTGACGAGGAGCTGTACCGCGGCACCGATGCCACCACCGCTCTGCTGATGAAGGCTTCCGAGACCGGCACCACTCTGAAGCTCGAGCCCACCAACACCGGCTCCATCGCTGACGTTGTCTACAACGTGAAGCAGTCCTCCAAGACCGATGCTTTTGGCCGTACCTCCACCACCTACGTGGACAAGGACAACGCTAAGAAGGTCTATGCTTCTTTCGCTGCTACCCCCGTGCTGACCTACACCACCGCTGTCAACCCCGTCAAGATCGCCACCACTCTGGGCGCCACCACCTCTGAGGGTGTGGAGCTGACTGTTATCACCAACGGCCGCCCCGCCGCTGCTGAAACCGTCAAGCGCGGCGAGACCAAGACCGACATCGGCGGCCAGGGCACCCTGGTTGAGGTCTACAAGACCGCTGCCGGCAAGTACAATGTTGTCGTCATCGAGACCTTCGTGAAGAAGCTGGGCAAGAACGACGTTGTCGCCGCCAAGCCCGCTACCACTTCCGAGGATGCTAAGGCCGCCCACGTTGTCCTGGAGACCGGTCTGACCTATGACACCACCGCCTTCAAGGCTGGCGACGTGGTCCTGTACACCAAGAGCACCGAGAACGGCACCGATTACAGCGTCGTCAACGTGGTCAAGGCCGACAGCTCCGTGGGTAAGATCACCGCGACTGCCGCTGACTACTTCCGTGTTGACGGTGCTAAGGTTGTCAAGAGCGCTCACGCCAAGTACACCAGCACTGCCACCACTCCCGTTGCGAACAGCGAGTGGAATGGTACCAACTCCCCCATCGTGGCCAACGCTACTCAGGCTGTGAGCTTCTTCTACGACAACTATGGCAACGTGATCTACGCCGAGCGTGGCGCTGCCGCTGCCGCTACTGTTGAGGATCAGTACATCTACGTCCTCGCCAGCGCTGCCAGCGTTACGAAGGATGGCGACGGCCTGTTCGATGAGGGCAACACCGATGCTCTGGCTCAGGCTAAGGTTCTGAATCTGGAGACTGGTAAGGTCGAGGTTGTTGATCTGGCTGTTGTGAAGAACACTGCCGGCCAGCCTGTGTATGCCACCAGAACTGGCGCTGCTTCTGCTAAGACTGTTACTACGACCAATGGGCCCACGGATTCTGTGTTCTCTGTTGGCCTCCACAAGTTCGTCAAGCTGGAGAATGGCACCTATGCCATCGAGACCGGCGCTGCCGAGACCGGCGAGTCCATCACTCTCGAGAAGGGTTCTGCCAAGGCTGACAACTACTATCTGACTGCCAAGACCGTGCTGACCGTGGTTGATTATACGCTCGATAGCACTGGTGCGATCACCGGTGCCACCGTGACCAACGCTACCGGTTACGCCAACTTTGCTGATGCCACTTACGCTGGCGCCATCGTGACCGCCGACGACAGCAATTTCGTCAGCAGCATTCTGGTCGTCAAGGCCAAGGCTGATGTCACCACTGCTGCCAACTATGCCTTCTACAAGGGCGTTGGCGAGACCGATGTGGACGGCAAGACCTACTATGAGTTCTATGTCAACGGCGAGGTCGTTTCCTATGTCGATAACGACGGCAAGTACGATGGCAGCAACGCTTGGGCTACTGGCAAGGTCTACGATCTGACCGTCAATGCTACCGCTGGCACCGTCACCGGTGTTGAGAAGACCGCTGAGGTCACTGGCACGGTGAAGGCTGTCGAGAGCGAGTACATGCTCGTTGACCAGGGCGGCACTACCAAGCTGGTCTACTTCGCTTCTGCCTACACTGTTGTGGACGGCACCACCAAGGCAATCACCGAGTTCGCTGTGGGCGACACCGTTGCTTGCTATAGCAGCAAGACCGTCTCTGCAAATGTTCTCGAGGCCGTTGACTTCATCGTTGTCGGCTAATTTCTCCTGAGATTAGCTCTGCGCTGATCAAAAAATGCAAAAAAGCTCCCTGCGCCCCGGCGCAGGGAGCTTTTTTGCACTCAGCCGATTGCGAAATAGTAGTACGTCCGCCCGTTCAGATTGAGCTGATAAACCGCTCCGCCATTGATGTCGTAGCTGCCGGAGGTGGTGTGCGCCCCCGCCACGTACCACGACAGGCCGTCCTCTGCCCACGTCACGGTCTGCTCCACGTTGACGAGGCCGGGGGCGCCGTGCTTGGCGCCGTAGCCCTTGGCGCAGCCGCCCACGAAGGCGCAGGAGTAGCCCTCGCCCATGACCAGCAGGAATTTGGGGCGGAAGCCCAGCGTCAGGGCGCAGGGGCTGTCCGCGCCTGAGCCGCCGGTACCGGTGTAGCTGCCCGCGGCGGTGCGCACGGCCGTGCCGGCCAGCGCGGCCAGCAGGCCCTCCACCGCGCGGGTGTTGGCGTTGATGGGGTCCGGGGAAAAGTCGTCGCTGTTTTCGATGAGTTTGAGCTGATAAGTTTCGGTCTGTTTCATGTGCATCCCTCCCGAAAGGAGGCGGACAGCGCGGGACAGTTGCATGTTTGGGTGCAAAAAAGAAGGGCTCCCCGGTGTGGGGAGCCCTTTTGTGTTACAATTCCAGCAGGAACCGCGCTGCGGAGGTCATGGCCGCGGCCGCCTTGCGCAGGGGGAACATCTGGTAGACATGCCACATGCCCTCGGCCACCTCCAACCGGCAGGGCACGGCGGCGGCCCGGAGCTTTTCGTACAGGGCGGCGGAGTCGGAGTAGAGCAGTTCGTGGTCTCCCACCTGAATGAGGGTGGGAGGGAAGCCGGCAAAGTTCCCGAGGAGGGGGGAGAGGTCTGGGGAGGCAAAGTCGGCGTTCCCGGCGTAGGCCGCCCGGGCGGCGGCGATATAGCCGGGGGTAAGCATGGGGTCGATGTCGGCGCGCTCGGCATAGGACGGGCCGGACATGGTCATGTCGGTCCACGGGGACATGAGGAGCATGGCTCCGGGCAGCCTGCGGCCCGCGGAGCGCAGCCGGCGGCACAGGGCAAGGGCCAGATTGCCGCCGGCGGAGTCCCCGGCAAGGACGATGTGCTCCGCGCCGTAGCCGTGGAGCATGAGGTAGTCCCAGGCCCGGAGGGCGTCCTCCAGTGCGGCGGGGTAGAGGTGCTCCGGGGCGAGGCGGTACTCAAAGGAGAGGGTGTCATACCCCGTGGCATGGGTCAGCTTGGAGGCCAGCACCCGGGAGTAGCCCAGATTGCCGCTGGTGTAGCCGCCGCCGTGGCAGTAGAGAATGGCGTGGCGCCCGCCGTGCGGGGCTTTCAGGCGGCACCAGGCGGCCTTCATACCGGCAAGGTCGAACTCTTCCCACGTCAGGCCGGCGGAGGGGGCGGTGAGGCGGCCCAGAATGTCCTGACTGCGGCGCTGGCGGGAGAGCTCTTCCGGAGTCATGGCGTCGGGCTGGGCAGCGCTGTGCAGGGCCTTCAGGGCCCGCATGGTGGGGGCCAGCCGGTGGAGCTCGGCGGCGTGGTGGGCGTCCTGAGGGGTATCTTTTGGGCGGATGCGAAAGGGCATGGGTGGCGTCCTCCTTTGCGGATGGTAGGATCTGAGTTCATTCTACCATACATTGGGCAAAAAAGCAAAGGCGGCTTTGTGTTGCGCGGCGGGGCGGAGCGTGCTACAATAGAAAGGATCTGACGGGAGGTGAGGGCATGAAGCGGGAACGGCCCCAGTGGTACAAGATGGACAGCGCGGGGATCCTGTATTCCTCCATCCAGAAGGAGAGCTACTCGGCCACCTACCGGTTCTCCGCCGTGATGGCGGAGAACGTGGACCCGGAGGCCCTTCAGCGGGCGGTGGACCGCACCATGCCCCGATTCCCCGGCTTCGGCATGCGCATCCGCCGGGGGATGTTCTGGCATTACTTTGAGCCCAACCACGCTCCCGGCCCCTTCGTGAAGGAGGATGTGTCCGACCCCTGCCAGCCCTTCCGCTTTTCGGAGGACAATCGCTGGCTGGTGCGGTTCTACCATTACCACAAGCGCATCTCCATCGAGGTGTTCCACGCTGTGTCCGACGGAGCGGGGGCGCTGACCTTTTTCCGTGCGCTGCTGGCGGAATACCTGCGCCAGCGGGGGTATGATATCCCGGCGGGAGAGGGCGTGGCCGATCTGGACGCACCGCCCCGGCGGGAGGAGATGGAGGACGCTTACAGCCGCTATGCCGGGCACTACGCCGCGGGCCTCCACCGTATCCCCACGGCCTACGCCAGCCTCGGCACGCCGGAGCCCTTCTACACCTTCCACGTGACCATGGGCTTTCTCCCGCTGGACCGGCTGAAGGAGACGGCGGCGGCCTACGGCGCGTCGGTGACGGAATATCTGGCGGCGGTCCTCATCCACGTGCTGCTGGAGAAGCAGGCCCGGGAGCACCACCGCCGGCCCAGGCCGGTGGCGCTGGCCGTGCCCATCAACCTGCGGGCCTTTTTCCCCAGCGAGACCCTGCGCAACTTCATTACCACCGTGCGGCCATATATCGACCCCGCGCTGGGGGAGTACAGCTTTCCTGAGATCGTGGCTCAGGTGCGCCACTATATGAAGCTGCACATCAACCGGCAGGAGCTGCGGGCCTCCTTCACCGGCAACGTGCGTTTTACGGAGAACCGCCTGCTCCAGCTGGTACCGCTGTTCATCAAGACGCCGGTGATGTCCCTGAACTACCGGCTCCATGCCGTGGTGCCCTACACCTGCACCTTCACCAACCCCGGGGCCTTTACCGTGCCGGAGGCCATGCGCCCCCACATCCAGCGGATGGAGGTTATTCTGGGGCAGGCCATCGTGCCCCGGTGCCACTGCGCCTCCATCAGCTACGGCAACACCATGGAGATCACCTTTGCCGGCACTCAGGCGGAGACCGAGACCGAGCGGGACTTCTTCCGCTTTCTGGTCCGTCAGGGCATCCCGGTAGAGATCGAGAGCAACCGATGAAAGGAGGGCCTGCCATGCCCTACTGCGTGAACTGCGGTGTCAAGCTGGACCCGGACGCCGAGACCTGTCCCCTGTGCCACACCCTCGTGTGGCACCCGGAGGACCACACCCCCGCCGAGACGCCCTATTTCCCCACCAAGCCCGCCGTGGTGGAGCCGGTGTCCAGACGGGTGCTGGGGGCAGTGCTGTCCTCCATGCTGGCCAGCGTGGCCATATGCTGCGGGGTCATCAATCTCATCTTTCCCACGCCCCACTCGTGGTCGCTGTTCGTGATCGGGGCGGCCATCCTGCTGTGGATCTGGTTCGTGCTGCCCCTGTTCGCCCCCCGTATCCCCATCTCCCTGCGGCTGACCATGGACGTGGCTGTCATCGGCGTGTACCTGCTGCTGGTGGCCGCGGGGGAGAACGGCTGGAGCTGGTTCAAGGCGCTGGTGCTGCCGATCCTGGCGGTGGCCTGCGTGGACGTGTTCCTGCTGAGCTTCCTGCTGCGTGGCGGGCGGCGGTCCATCCTCACCACGGCGGCCCTGTCCATCGGGGCCGCAGGGCTGTTCGCCATGGGGGTGGAGTTCTTTCTGGACCTGTACCTCCGGGGTCATTGGCAGCCCACGTGGTCCCTCATCGTGATCGTTATCTGCGTGGGACTGATCATCCCCCTGGTCATCATCCGCCGGGTGCCCTTCCTGCGGGAAGAGGTCCGGCGCCGGTTCAGCCTGTAACAGCAAGCTCCCCTCCGCACCGAATGGTGCGGAGGGGAGCTTTTCGGTCTCGGGGCAGGGGAACTCAGTCGTTGTTTGGCCTGATCTCCACGGTCCTCCCGCCGAGACCCTCGTAGATGCGGTGGGAGATGGACAGCACCGTGCGCCCTGTAGAGGCCCAGCGCCGGTCCGGCCCACCAGCGTGACCTGCCCCCCTGCTTTACGGTCATGGAGAAGTCCCGCAGCACGGGCTGCTCCCCATAGCCGAAGGTCACGTGGGACAGGACCACACCCCCCGGGCGGGTACCTCACGCTCCGGCGGGATGGTGCGCTCCGGCTGGGTCAGGAAGGCATCGATGGGCTTCGCCCCCGCCATGGCCCCGGCGATCTGGCTGCCGCCGAGGATATCGGCAAGGCACTGGGATAGCCGCCCCTCATGTGCATCGTTGTATGTACCTGCATCATAACCAAACACAGAAGATGTCAAGGACGGTTTTACCCTGTTCGCCCGCTTTCTGGTTGACAGGCCCGCTCCGCTGTGATAGTATGGCTGTACTAACCGAATTAGTACAGTCGGACGAAAATTTTTTCAGCAGGCCCATATTTTCGAAGAAAAACCGGAACCTTCCGCTCCGGTCCTCCGTCTAAGCTATATACCCAACGGCCGGGCCCCGAAATCGGCCCGTGCCCCGCACCCGAAAGGAGCTGAATGCCATGGCGGATGCCGTCATCCAAGGCCGCCCGCTGATCGAAGTCAAGAATGTCCGCAAGGAATACCCCATGGGAGACGAGGTGGTGGTCGCCCTGAAGCGTATCAACCTCTCCATCCGAAGGGGGGAGATCTGCTGCATCTTCGGCACCTCCGGCTCCGGTAAGAGCACTCTGCTGAACCAGCTGGCCGGCATGGAGAAGCCCACCCGGGGGGAGGTGCTCATCGGCGGGGTGCCCATCACCCGGCTGAGCGAGAACGAGCTGGCCACCTTCCGGCAGGAGCACATCGGCTTCGTTTTTCAGGCGTACAACCTGCTGCCCAACCTCACCGCCACAGAGAACGTGGCCCTGCCGCTGATGTTCCGCGGTGTGCCCAAGGAGGTGCGGGACAAGGCGGCCCGGTCCATGCTGAAGCGGGTGGGCCTGCCCAACCGGCTGGACCATTTCCCCAGCCAGATGTCCGGCGGCCAGCAGCAGCGGGTGGGCATTGCCCGGGCCTTCATCGCCCGGCCGGAGGTGGTCTTTGCCGACGAGCCCACGGGCAACCTGGACTCCCGCACCACCGTGGAGGTCATGGAAATGATCTGCGGCTTTGCCCGGAAATACAACCAGACCATCATCCTCGTGTCCCACGACCCGGAGATGGCCTCCTACGCCGACCGGATCGTCACCCTGAAGGACGGCGAGATCATCAGCGACGAACGAAAAAATAAGGAGAGTGCCTGATATGAAACGAATTTTTGCACGTCTCGGCGCGGCAGCCCTGCTGCTGGCGGTGCTGGTGTCGACTGTGCCCTTGGCCGCGCTGGCGGCGGGCTCCGGTATCGACCCCATCGTGACCTCCTACGAGGTGACCAACTCCTCCGGGAGCACGCTGGGCAATTTTCAGCGCAACGCCACCGTCAACATTACCCTGCACGTGAAGGATGTTCAGGTCACCACCCCAGCTGACGCGAACAACGCCCTCAAGTTCGATGTGACCAAGCTGGTGGACAGCTTTGGCTCCTCCAGCCAGATCACCACCAACGTCACCTCTGCCGAGGGCGCTCCGCTGACCTTTGACGTGGCCATCAGCGGCCTGCGGTACTCCGGTACCGGCAAGTCCCTGTCCCTTATGATCGGCTACAACGGCCGCTATGTGACCAACTTCACCCAGAACATCTCCGAGGCGGTGGAGTATGTGCCGCCCACCGACGAGCCCTACACCCCCGACCCCCTGCCCGAGCCCACGGTCATCATCAGCTGGGAGCCCATGTCTGAGCCCATCAAGGCCGGGCAGGAGTTCGAGGTCACCATCAAGATCGAGAATACCAGCAATATCGCCCTGCGCAGCCCCATCATCAAGTGCTCTCCCTCCGACTCCCTGATGCTCACCGGCGGGTCCAACACCTTCGCCCTCAGCGACATTGGGGCCAAGAAGACCGGCACCTTCAAGGTGAAGCTGAAAGCCATGAGCACCATCTCCTCCAGCCAGCAGAGCCTGGGCGTCGATCTCTCCTACAACTACTACAACAACGTCTCTACCCAGCGGGGCAGCGCCAGCCAGCAGGTGGTCATCTACGCGCAGGCCGCGGGCTCCATCCCCGAGCCGCCGGTGATCATCACCCGCTCCACGCTGGAGCCCATCTCTGCCGGGCAGGAGTTCCAGCTGACCATCACCTATAAAAACGCCGGCGAGACCGATCTGGTCAGCCCTGTGGCCAAGGTGAACCTGTCTGACGGCCTCATGCTGCTGAACGACAGCTCTACCTTCATCCTGAAGGACATCCCCGCCGGCAGCACCGGCACCGTCACCCTGAAGCTGAAGGCTGCGGCCCAGATCTCCTCCGCCACCCAGAGTGTCAGCACCGACCTGCGCTTCAGCTATAATTCCGGCAACAGCATGACACAGGCAAGCGTGTCCGAGTCCCTGCCCGTGCCCGCCAAGGCGTCCGGCTCTGTATCCGAGCCGGTGGTCATCATCACCCGCAACGCCATGGACCCCATCAGCGCCAAGCAGAGCTTTGATCTGACCATCACCTTCCGGAACGCCGGGACCACCGCCCTGCTGAGCCCCGTGGCCCGCATCTCCACCCCCAATGATCTGGTGCTGCAGAATGACACCGCCACCTTCATCATGGAGGACATTCCCGCCGGGGAGAGCCGCAGCATCGTGCTGAAGCTGAAGGCGTCGGACCAGATCTCCTCCTCCATGCTGACGGTGAGCGCCGACCTGCGTTACAGCTATGACGCCGGCGGGACCATCTCCTCCGCCACTGCCTCCGAGCAGCTGAACGTCACTGCCAACCCCACCTCCAACAGTTCCTCCAGCCCGGTACCCAACCTGATCATCAGCGATTTCAGCTTCGGCGGCAGCTCCGTGGCCGCCGGGGAGCCCTATGACCTGACCTTCACCGTCCGCAACACCGGCACGCTGGCGGTGGAGAACATCGTGGCCGTCATCAACGGCGGCGAGTGCTTCACCATCAACGGCGCCACCAACACCTTCTACTACACCTCCATCCCCGCCGGCGGGACCAAGACCCAGACCATCCCCCTCCAGACGCTGGCCACCGCCAAGACCGGGGCCCAGACCGTCAGCATCTCCTTCCGCTACGAGTATGTGGACAGCGGCAGCCGCTCCTCCGCCTCGGCGGACATCAGCCTGTCCATCCCCGTGTACCAGCCCGACCGGCTGGAGTTCGGCACGCCCTCCCTCTTTGACACCGCCTACGCCGGCACGGAGACCACCATCACCATGACCTATGTCAACAAGGGCAAGGGCGACATCTCCAACGTGGAGGCCGCCATCTCCGGCGATGTGGACGTGCTGCAGGCCTCTCAGTATCTTGGCAACTTCGAGTCCGGCAAGAGCGGCAACATCAGCTTTGTGGTGACCCCGTGGAATGCCGGGGACATCGACCTGACCATCACCATTACTTACGAGGACGCCAACGCTGAAACCGTCACCAAGGAGTTCCCCCTGACCCTCTCCGTCATGGAGATGCCCGGGCCCATCGACCCCATCGATCCCGTTGACCCCATCGACCCGGAGCCCACGAACTCCGGCCTGAAGTGGTGGGTGTGGGTGCTCATCGGTCTGGGTGTGGCCGTTGTGGTGGTCATCGTGGTCGTGTCCGTGAAGAAGAAGAAGGCCAAGGCCGCCGCCTCTGCCGCGGCCGCCTCCCAGTGGGACGATTGGGAGGATGACGACAACACTCCCGATGCCGGGGAGAAGGATGCCGCCTCCGTGGGCGCAGGAGGGAAGGAGGAGTAAGCCATGCGCAAGCGCGACATTCTGCACATGTGCCTCCAGAACCTCAAACGGCGCAAATCCCGTACCTTCCTCACTGTCCTGGGCGTGCTCATCGGCTGCTGCGCCATCGTGGTCATGGTCTCACTGGGCCTCGGCACCCAGGAGGCGCAGGAGCGGATGCTGGCTGAGATGGGCGACCTGACCCTTGTTCAGGTGTATAACTACAACAGCTCCGACAAGGACCATCAGCTGAACGAGACCACCCTGAGCAATTTCCGCCAGATCAGCGGGGTGCTGGCCGTCAGCCCCAAGCTGGAGATGGGCAACTACTACTCTCCCAACGTGTACACCGGGGCCAACCGGCGCTATTCCGCCGACTGGACCACGGTTATGGGCATCTCCATGGACTCCGCCGACGATCTGGGCTACGAGCTGCTGGACGGCGTCCTGCCCCAAAAAGCGGACGAGGTGCTGGTGGGCCAGTACTTCGCCTATAACTTCCGGGACACCTTCCGGCCCGACGGTATGAACCGGGTGGACCGCTACAGCGGCGGCTGGGACGAGAACGGCAACCTTGTCAACGTGCCAGACCCCTACTTTAACCCTGTGGGTGCCAAGCTTACTCTGGAAATCACCCTGAGCAACGGCGTCAGCTTTACCACTGAGGTGAAAGTCACCGGCACGGTGAAGGAGAACTACAACACCGGTTGGGAGACCTCCGAGGGCGTCATCATGGATGCCAGCGCCCTGCGCAGCATCATCGAGCGGGCCATGGTCCAGGAGGGCACCAAGAAGGACGTCACCTACAATCAGGTGGTGGTCAAGGCTGTTGACATCAACCGCGTGGCCGATGTGCAGAAGACCATTAATGCCGACGGATACAACACCTCCTCCATGGAGGACATCCGGGAGCCCTTGCAGAAGGAGGCCCGGCAGAAGATGCTCCTGCTGGGCGGTCTGGGGGCCATCTCCCTGTTCGTGGCGGCCATCGGCATCGCCAACACCATGATCATGTCCATCTCTGAGCGCACCCGGGAGATCGGCATCATGAAGGCCCTGGGCTGCTACGTGCGGGACATCCGGGTGCTGTTCCTGTCCGAGGCCGGGGCCATCGGCCTTATCGGCGGGATCATCGGCGTCATCATCAGCTATATTGCCATGATCGTCATGAACCTCATTTCGCTGGGCGGGCCGCCCACCTTCTCCAACATTCTGCTGTGCATCACTGGTGGAGAGGCCATCACCCGCACCTCCGTGATCCCTGTGTGGCTCATCCTGTTTGCCATGGTGTTCTCCGTGTTCATCGGGCTGGCCTCTGGCTTCTACCCCGCTAACAAAGCGGTGAAGATCTCCGCGCTGGAGGCCATCCGGTCCTCTGAATAAGCTCCCTGCTTCCCCGGCGGCCGCGCTGCGGCCGCCGGGGACTTTTTGCACTGATGATTGCCTTTTGCGTTTCGCTGTGCTATACTTATTCTGACGAATTATGTGGAGAGAGGAAGCTGCGGTATGGAGATCAACGGTACCGAGGTACAGGAAACTTATTTCTACAAGGATATGGGCCTTTCTGAGGCGACCATGAAGGCGCTGGACAAGAAGGGCTTTACGCAGGCCACCGCCATCCAGGGCGGCGCCATCCCCTATTTCATGGAGTGGAAAGATGTGGTGGCCAAAGCCCCCACGGGCACCGGCAAGACCTACGCCTTCGGCATCCCCATGGTGGAGCACGTGGACCCGGAGTCCGACCAGGTGCAGGGCCTCATCCTCGCTCCCACCCGGGAGCTGGCCATCCAGATCAAGGACGAACTCCACGATCTGTGCGCCTTCCGGGAGGGGGTGCGGGTGGTGTGCCTCTACGGCGGGCAGCCCATTGAAAAGCAGATCACCCAGCTGAAAAACAAGCCCCAGATCGTGGTTGCCACCCCCGGCCGGCTGATGGACCACATGAAGCGCCGCACCGTGAAGCTGGACGGCGTGCAGACCGTGGTGCTGGACGAGGCGGATCGGATGCTGGACATGGGCTTCATTCAGGACGTCACCCGCATTCTGGACCGCATCCCTCACCGGCGCAATCTGGGCCTGTTCTCCGCCACCATCAGCCGGGAGGTCATGGACATCTCCTGGGTGTACCAGCGCGACCCGGCGGAGATCACCGTCCGCCCGGTGCAGGAGAACCGCCCGGACATCCAGCAGTACCAGATCGAGCTGATGGGCCGGGAGCAGAAGCTGGACACCATGGTGGCCCTCCTCACCGGCGGCCAGTACGAGCGGGCCATCACCTTCTGCAACACAAAGAACATGACCGACCGGCTGGCCGGCCTGCTGAAAATGCGGGGTATCTCCTGCGAGGCCATTCACGGCGACATCCAGCAGCGGGTGCGGGAGGCCACGCTGAAGAAGTTCAAGGAGGGTAAGCTCCGCGTGCTGGTGGCCACCGATGTGGCCGCTCGTGGGCTGGACATCGACGATGTGGATGTGGTGTTCAACTACGACGTGCCCGATGAGCAGGAGTACTACGTCCACCGCATCGGCCGTACCGGCCGGGCCAAGAAGCACGGCGTGGCTTACACCCTGATGGCCACTCCCAACGACTCCGTGAAGATGCGGGACATCATCCGCAACACCCGGGCCGACGTCAAGACCCTGAAGTATGACAAGGACGGCTGCCTCATGCTGGTGGAGGACAAGCAGTAATCCAAATAGCGACCCAACCGGGGCGGGCGTGTGCGCCCGCCCCTTTCCACAGGAGGGATCACCATGAACATCAAAATTCTGGCGGTGGGCGACGTGTACGGCGAGGCCGGGCTGGACTTCCTCTGCCGCCGCCTGCCCGCCCTGCGGCGGCAGCTGGGGGCGGACTTCACCGTGGTCAACGGGGAGAACACCGCTTGCCACGGTCTGCTGCCCCAGCAGGCGGAGGAGATCTTCTCCGCCGGGGCGGACGTGATCACCATGGGCAACCACACCTGGGACAAGCGGCAGATCGTGGGCTATATGGAGGATCACCCCGCCATCCTCCGCCCGGCCAACTACACTGCCCGGGTCCCCGGCCGGGGCTGGGGGATCTTTGACGGCCCCCGGGGCCTGCGGATCCGGGTGGTGAATCTCATCGGCCGCTGCGGCATGGACTTCAATTTCGACAATCCCTTTACAAAAATCGACGCCGTTCTGAAGGAAACCGACGCCGACCTGACACTGGTGGATTTCCACGCCGAGGCCACCAGCGAGAAGGCCGCCATGGCCTGGTACCTGGACGGCCGGGCGCAGGCCCTGTGGGGCACCCACACCCACGTGCCCACGGCGGACTGCCGGGTGCTGCCCCGCGGCCTGGGCTTCGTCACCGATCTGGGCATGACCGGGCCGGCAGACTCCGTCATCGGCGTCCGGCCGGAGCTGGCCATCGACCGCTTTCTGGGCGGCCTGCCCCAGCGGGGCCTGCCCGCCGACGGCCCCTGCCGCATGAACGCTGTCCTGTTTGGGATCGATACGTCCGCCCGCCGCTGCCTCAGCGTCACCCGGGCGGATGTGAACTGAGGAGGTGCACCCTTGAAGCTTCTCCATGCATCGGACTTTCATCTGGACTCCCCCCTGAGCCGGCTGGACGCGGAGCAGGCCATGGCCCGCCGCCGGGAACTGCGGGAGCTGCCCGCCCGTCTGGCAGAGACCGCCCGCCGGGAGGGGGCCGAGCTGGTACTGCTCCCCGGCGACCTCTTTGACGGGGAGCGGGTCTATCCGGAGACCGTGGCCGCCCTGACGGCGGCGCTGGGCTCGCTGGATGTGCCGGTGGTCATCGCCCCCGGCAATCACGACCCCGCCGACGGCCGCTCCCCCTATCTCACCGCCCAGTGGCCGGAGAATGTCCACATCTTCACGCAGCCGGAGATGGCCTGCTTTGCGTTCCCGGCGCTGAACTGTGTTGTCCACGGCTGCGCCTTCACCGCCCCTCTCCGGGAGGATGAGCCACTGGCGGGCTTCTCCGCCCCCCAGGACGGTATGATGCATCTTCTCTGCCTCCACGGGGAGGTGGGCCTCGCCGGCCGGTACGGCCCCATCCCGCCCGAGACCCTGGCCCGCTCCGGCGCGGCTTACGCCGCCCTGGGGCACATTCACGCCTGTTCCGGCCTTCAGCAGGCCGGGGGGACCGCTTGGGCCTACTGCGGCTGTCCGGAGGGCCGGGGCTTTGACGAGTGCGGCGAGAAGGGCGCTCTGTTGGTGGAGCTGGCCCCCGGCGCCGCCCCGACGGCCCGTTTCCTGCCCCTGTCCCGGCGGCAGTACCGCATTGTCGAGACCGACTGGACGGAGTTCGACCGCGCCCTCGCCGCCCTGCCGGCGGAGGATCTGGTGCGGATCGTCCTCACCGGAGCCTGCGGCCGCGCCCCCGATCTGGCCGCCCTCACCCGGCAGGCCGAGGCCCGCTGCTTCTACGCCGAGGTGCGGGACGCCACCACCCTCCCCGCCGACCTGTGGGCCCGGGCGGAGGAGGACGACCTCACCGGCCTCTTCCTGCGGGAGATGCGCCGCCGGCTGGATGCCGCCGACCCGGCGGATCGGCCCAACATTCTGCTGGCCGCCCGGTTCGGGCTGGCCGCACTGGAGGGAGGGGAGGACGTATGTCCGTAACGATCAAGCGCATGCGCGCCACCTTTGGCGCGCTGGACGGAGCCGAACTGGCCCCCGGGGATGGGCTCACCGTCATCACCGCCCCCAATGAGAGCGGAAAGTCCACATGGACCGCCTTTGTGAAGGCCATGCTCTACGGCATCGACACCCGGGACCGGGACAAGACCGGCTATCTGGCGGACAAGAACCGCTACCAGCCGTGGTCCGGTGCCCCCATGGCCGGCGAGCTGGAGCTGGAGTGGCAGGGCCGTGACATCACCCTGCGCCGCGCCTCCACCCGCTCCGGGCCCTTCCAGCAGTTCGAGGCGGTGTACACCGCCTCCGGTGACCCGGTGCCCGGCCTCACCGGGGCCAATGCAGGCCAGACCATTCTGGGCTGCGGGAAAGAGACCTTCACCCGCACCGCGCTGGTTGGGCAGAACGGCATCGCCGTCACCGCCGCGCCGGAGCTGGAAAGCCGCATTGCCGCCCTCGCCGCCTCCGGGCAGGAGGACGTATCTTTTTCCGTCACGGAGCGCACGCTGAAGGACTGGCGCAACCGCCGTCGGGTCAACCGCTCCAATGGCCTGATCCCGGAGCTGGAGCGGGGGCTGGCCGAGACCAACGCCGCGCTGGCGGAGATGGCACAGGCCCGCAGCCAGCGGGATGAAGCGGAGGAGAGACTGGCCGCCCTCCGGGCAGAAAAGGGCGATCTGGAATTTCAGCAGTCCCTCCTCCGCCGGGCCCGGCGGAGGGAGCTCAACCGCCGCTAT
The DNA here is from genome assembly GCA_934667095.1 of uncultured Oscillospiraceae bacterium. Classification (GTDB taxonomy): domain Bacteria; phylum Bacillota; class Clostridia; order Oscillospirales; family Oscillospiraceae; genus Enterenecus. The sequence goes on from CAKULE010000022.1 coordinate 15,036, forward strand.
GCCGAGGCTGAGCTGCGGACAGAGGAGGCCTGTCAGGCACTGGCGGACCTGCCGGGGCCTGACCCCGCCTTTGCCGGCCTCACCGCAGAAGAGGCCCGGCGGCAGACCGCGGACCGGCAGACCAGGCAGGACCGCCAGCAGGCTGAATTCACCGCCCGCCGCGCCGCCATCGAGGGCCGCCGCGGCCCGATCAAGACCGCCGCAGCCGTCGTTCTGCCCCTGCTGGGGGTGGGCGGGCTGGCCGCCGTGATCGCCGGCTTTGTCAGCGGTCGCTACGCCATCTCGTGGGTGGGCTTCGCCGCCATGCTGGTCGCCGTGGCCTGCGCCATCCTCTTCGTCAGCGCGCTGGGCAGGCTGGACAAGCGCCTCGCCGCCCTCCCCGTGCCGGAGCCCCCGGTCCCCCTCCCGGACCCGGAGGCCTACGCCGCATGGCTGGCCCGGCGGGAGCTGCTGACCCGGGAGCTGGCCCACTGTCAGGAGCGTCAGGCGGACCTCGCCGCTCAGGGCGGCCAGCCCATCGACACGCTGGAGCTTCTCCCCGACCCCTCCATGACCCAAGCAGAGGCCGACGCCCGCATGACCGCCGTGGAGCGCGACCTGTCTCTCTGGCAGTCCCGGCTGGACCGGGCCGAGGGCGCCCTGCGCACCGACCCCCTTACGCTGGAGGCCCGCCGCGAGGCGCTGGAGGCTCAGCTCACCCGCCGCGCCGCGGAGTATGATGCCATCGACGCCGCCCTGAAGGCGCTGGAGGCCGCCAACGCCTCCCTGCGGGAGCGCTTTTCCCCCGCCCTCAATCAGGAGACCGCCGACCTGTTCTCCGCCCTCACCGGCCAGCGCTGGACCGCCCTCACTCTCAGCCGGGACTTCTCCGCCCTCGCCGGTGACGGCGGCCAGCCCCGTTCCGCCCTGTACCTCTCCGCCGGCACCGCGGACCAGCTCTATCTGGCCGTCCGGCTGGCCCTGTGCCGCCTCACGCTGCCCGGCGCGCCCCTCCTGCTGGACGACGCCCTCTGCGCCTTCGACGACGCCCGCATGGCCCGCGCGCTGGAGGTCCTGCGGGACATGGGCCGGGAGCGGCAGGTCCTGCTCTTCTCCTGCCACGGGCGGGAGGCCGAGTGGGCCCGCGCCAACGGCGTCCCTACCCTGACAATATAGTCCGTTTTATTGGACACTTCCCCTGTTATACTGGCCTCAGAAAACAGGAAAGGAAGTGTCCCGCATGTACGAGATCAGGAACGTTTATGGCCACGTGGAGGTCTATCTGGACGGCAGCTTCTGCTTTTCCGCGGACACCGAGGGCGAGGCGGAGCGCGAGCTGGCCCAGCTCTCCGCCTGACCCTGCGGCCTGAAAAACGACAATGCCCCTCCCGGTTGGGAGGGGCATTTTTTGCGTCCAAAAGGACGAGCCCCCGCTCCATCGGAGCGGGGGCTCGTCTCATATCAGGTCGATACGGATTACCGATGCACGATTAGGTGCGGGTGGTGCTGACGACGTAGACGGTCACAACAGCGGTGCCGTTGGCGTTCAGAACCAGAGCGACGGTGTCGGCAGTGGTCAGAGCGGTGGGATCGGAGGGAACCTTGGTGTTGCTGGTCAGGTTGACCACGGTAGCGTCAGCCACGGACAGGTCGGTGACAGCGCTGGTGGAGATCAGACCGTTGTACATGTTGGTGACAGCGGCAACAGCCTTCAGGTTAGCGGCGGAGTTATCACCAGTGATGGTGTACAGGCTGCCGGCAACAGTGTAGGTCTTGAAGCCGGACAGGGCGGTCGCATCCGCGGTGATGATCTCGGTCTTCACACCGTCAATGTAGACGGTGTGCTGCCAACCGGTCTGGACAGCGCCAGCAGCATCGGTGTAGGGCACCTTGGTGGTGCTGGCAGCGGCCTCAGCAGCGAACATAACGTCCTTGCCGGTGACAACGGGAGCCTCGTAGGCGTCCTTGACCACAACGTACTTGACGGTGTAGTTGGTGGTGGCGCCGACCTGCTCGGCAACATACTCAACGGCCTTGTTAGACAGAGCCTGAACACCGGACTTCACAACGACCTTCAGGTCAGCCTTCGTACCAGTCACATAGATGAACTGGACATCGGAGGTGAAGTAGTGGTTCGCGGCGATCTTCACGGCAGAGGCAGCCAGATCAACGCTGGAAGCGGTGGTGCTGGCAGCACTGGTGAAGGTAGCCACAGTGGCCTTCAGAGTGGTGTTATAAGAGGTGCTGACCTTGTACAGGCCGGCGGTGTTGGTGCCAGCGGAGGCCAGCTGATAGATGACCTGATTGCCGGCCATATCCACGCACTGAGCGTAGTAGGTGGTAGTAGTGGTCGGAGTACCGAAGTCATCGTGCACGGTCTCCGTGGTCTGGTAGTTAGCAACCAGATAGACGACGCTGGTGTCAACGGTGGTAGCCTTAGCGGTGGCGGTGATGTAGTTGCCCTCGCCGTCCAGATACAGGGTGTACTCGCCAGTGAAGCTCATGGCGCTGGCGGCAACCGCAGTCAGGCCGGAGTGGTCGTCACCAGCCTGGTTATAAGCAACGCCGCCGATGGTGACGGTGTTGTCCTTGATCTTGGAGGGGGTGCCGGTCACGGTGGTGACCTTGGACAGGTGATAGATGGAGCCAACCTGATAGACGACAACATAGTCATCCTTGGCAATGCCAGCGTACTCAACAACGACGTCGGAGGTAGCGTTGTTCTGCAGCTCGCCAATGCCGTTCAGGGTGATGGTCTCAGCACCAGCAGTGGTGGTGATGGTGCTGACCTTGCTCAGGGTGTAGGAGGTGGGCTCAACGAAGGCGATCACGGCGTTGTTGTAGATCACAGCGGTGCCGGTCTGGCCCACGGGGGTGGTGCTCACGCTGCTGGCGGCGTAGGCGCCGTTATACTTGGTGTAGGTGCCGGAGAAAGCGGTGGCCTCAGGCTTGCCCAGCGCGGCGTTCAGATCCTTCAGAGTGGTCAGGGCGTTCATCTCGAAGGTGGTGGAGTTGTCGATCACGGCATAGGTCTTGCCGGGCTTGGCAGCGCTGGTGTAGGTGCTGGCATAGTACACAGTAACATGATGGCCGATGAGGTCGGTGCCAGTCTTAAAGTTGTAGTTAGCAGCGCCAATGGTGGTGTAAGCAGCGCCGGTGGCCTGGTTGGCGGTGACAACGCCATCCTCGACCTTCAGGCCGTAAACCAGATCGGCGATGGAGCCGGAGTTGTCGGTCTGAGCAGTCAGGGTGTAGTCAGTGCCCAGAACAGCGCTGCTGTTCACAGCGTTGGCAACCAGAATAGCCTCGGTGCGGGACTCAAACACCTGACCGTCCAGAGCGGTGGTCTTGCTAGTCAGAGAGTTCAGAACATACTTGCCGGTGGTGTTGCCGGTGGCGGTGTAGTTCATGGCGTTGAAAGCCAGCTGAGCGGCCTGCTCACGGGTCAGGTTGGCGGACAGGACCAGACCATCGAGGCCGGTCAGCAGGTTGGCCTTCTTCAGAGCG
>CAKULE010000023.1 GCA_934667095.1 uncultured Oscillospiraceae bacterium
TGCCAGCTGGACACCCTGACCGTCACCGACCGCAGCGGCAACGCCGTTGAGCTCACCGACAAGGGCAACGGCACTTACACCTTCAAGATGCCCGCCTCCAAGGTGACCGTCGCCGCGACGTTCAAGAAGGCCCCCGTCTTCACCGACGCCGGCGAGAACAACTGGTACACCGCCGCCATCCTGTGGGCGGCCGAGAAGGGCGTGGCGCTGGACGAGGACGGCTCCGGCCTGTTCCGCCCGATGGACAACTGCACCCGCGCCGACATGGTGACCTTCCTGTGGCGTGTGGCCGGCTGCCCCGAGCCCACCGTTGAGAACCCCTTCACCGACGTGAAGGAGAGCGACCCGTGGTACAAGGCGGCCCTGTGGGCCTATGAGACCGGGGTGACCAAGGGCTACGGCAGCCACGACGTGTTTGCACCCAACGCGGTCAGCGGCCGCGCCCAGACCGTGCTGTTCCTGCAGCGCGCCGTGAAGGGTGAGGACGCCACCGGCGACAGCTTCACCGACGTGCCCGCCGGCTACTACTACGAGGGCGCTGTGTACTGGGCGCTCCAGAACGAGGTGACCAAGGGCTACGGCGACTCCAAGGTGTTCGGGCCGGAGTATGACTGCAACCGTGCGGAGATCATCACCTTCATCTATCGTCTGTACAACAAGTAATTCCGACAGGAAAAGCAGCGCCCCCGGCCATCGGCCGGGGGCGCTGCTTTGTAAAGCCCCTCCCGCCCCGAACCGGGCGGGAGGGGGCTCGCTTTTTATTCGCCGCAGAGGTCCACGATGATGTGGGCAAACATCTTGGCGGAGAGCATCAGATCGTTGATGCGCACGCGCTCGTCCGCGCCGTGGAGGCGGGTATCAAACCCGGGGAGCGTGCAGCCGAAGGCTACGCCGCCGGGGATGTCGTGCACGTAGGTGCCGCCGCCGGTGGAGAGGCATTCGCCCTTCAGGCCGGTGTACTCCTCGTACCGCTTCAGCAGAGTCTGGACAAAGGGGGCGTCAGCAGGGGTGTGGTGGGGCTTGTCCTGCTCGCCGGAGAAGGTGAAGCCCTTGGCCTCAAAGGCGGCCTTGGCCACGTCGCGGCAGTTGGCCTCGGTGGCGCAGAGGGGCACGCGGGCGTCGAAGCGGCCCTCCAGCCCGGTGTCGGTGACCTCCAGCAGGGTGAACGCCACGGTGAGGGGGCCGGCGATGGGCTCCTCCTGAGCGATGCCGAGGGCCCGGCCGTAGCAGTCCCCGTGGGGCAGCAGGGCGTTGAGTTCTGCCAGATAGCGGCGGCAGGGGCCGTCGGCCAGCGGCAGGGCGCACAGCAGGGCCAGCAGACCGGTGATGGCGTTGTTGCCGCCCTCAGGCCATGCGGCGTGGGAGCCCTCGCCCTTGGCGTGGATGACGGTGAGGTCATCCTCCTGCGTGCAGTGGAATTTCACGCCGGTGCGCGCGGTGATGTTCCGGGCGTAGGGATGGACGTCCAGCATGGACAGACCCTCCACCGCGGCGGAGGCGTCGCCGGGCAGGACATTGATGCGCACGCCGCCGTGGAGCCAGCGCAGGCGGGGCAGGTCGGTCTGCTCCGGCCAGCTGGCGGTGAAGACGGGCTTGAAGCCGCCCTTCTCCGTGTTGACCACGGGGAAGCCTGCGTCCGGGGAGAAGGTGGCGGGGGCGAAGGGATTGCGGGCGAAATACCACGCGATGTCGCCGGAGCCGGACTCCTCGTTGGTGCCGAGGATGCAGCGGCAGTTTGCCTTCAGGGGCACGCCCAGGTCCTTGACGGCCTTCATGGCCAGCAGGGAGGCGGCCATGGGGCCCTTGTCGTCATCCGTGCCGCGGCCGAAGATCATGCCGTCCACCACTTTGGGCTCGTAGGGCTTGGTGACAGTCCAGCCCTCGCCGGGGGTGACCACGTCCAGATGGCCCAGAATATGCAGGGCATCCGGCTTGTCATTCAGGTCCACGGTGCCCACATAGCCCTCCCGGTTTTCGGCGGTCAGACCCCACTCACGGGCGATGGTCATGGCCTCCTTCAGGGCGGCGGCGGGGCCGGGGCCGAAGGGGGCGCCGGGGGCGGGCTCGCCCTCCTCACTGGGAATGGACACCAGCCGGCAGACGGCGTCTACCAGCATGGGCTCCTTGTCAGCAAAATACTGTTCGATCCGTTCTTTATCCATAGTAAGTGTTCTCCTTTGGCACGCCCGGGCAGGCAGCCCGGGCGCATTTACTCATGTCACCATTGTAGCCCCATTCCACGCAAATTGCAAGGGGAACGCGCGGATGGGCCGGTCATTTCCCCCCGCGCGGTTCACAGGTCCAGCAGGTAGAGGAGGCTGTTCCGGTCAGAATAGGAGTAGGCCACCGGCAGTTCCGGCGCACCGATCCTGCGAAAGCCGGCCTTTTCATTAAACCGATGAGACGTGCGCCACAAGGGTCAGCCCAATTTTCGCCTCATTTGTTTTGAATTCCGAGAATGAGGGCGATGATCCGGTCATTGCAGTTCCCGCTGTATGGTACAATGTGTACGCTCATCTTTTCCTCCTCCGCTCATCCCAGCCGTACCTCGCGGCAGGCGCCGGGGCCCAGCACGGGCTCCAGCCCGGCGCAGAAGGCATCCTCCAATCCGTCAGGCACAAAGGCCAGCGCCGTCCCGGCAAAGCCGCCGCCGTGGACCCGCACGGCCCCCTGCCCGCCCAACAGCCGCCGGCACAGGGCCAGCGTCAGGGCCAGCTCCTGGGCCCGGGCGCTGCCGGCGGGGGCCACGTTCTGGAGGTATTCCCATGAGGATGCCCCAGACTCGTTCACCAGCCGCAGGAAGGCGGCGAAATCCCCGGCCCGGAGGGCCTCTACCTCCGCCCGGACCCGGCGGTTCTCGTCAAACACGTGGATGGCCCGCAGGGCGGCCCGGTCCCCGGCGGCGGCACGCACCCGGGGCAGGGCGGCGTAGAACTCGTCCTCGTCCACCTGACGGAGCCAGCTCTTGCCGAACACCCGGCACACCGCGGCCAGTTCCTCCGGAATGGCGGCGTATTCCGCCGTCAGGTCCGCGTGGCTGGCGCCGCTGTCAATGACATAGACCCGGTGGCCGCTGCGGGAAGGGGCGCAGGCGATGGGCTCCACCAGCGGGGCCGCAGGGTCGGCAAAGTCGAGAAACACCAGCCCGCCCACGCTGGAGGCCATCTGGTCCATCAGCCCGCAGGGCTTGCCGAAGTAGATGTTTTCCGCCCACTGGCCCATTTTGGCGATCTCCACGGCATTCACCTGTCCGCCGCAGAACAGGCCGTTCAGGACCCGGCCCAGCAGCACCTCGAAGGCGGCGGAGCTGGACAGGCCGGAGCCGGGCAGCACGGCGGAGCGCACCCGGGCCTCGAACCCGCCCACGGGCAGGCCCCGCCGGGCAAAGGCCGCGGCCATGCCCCGCACCAGTGCGGCGGTGGTCCCCCGCTCTTCCGCCCGGGGAGCCAGATCGTCCAGCGGGAGCTCCACGTCCGGGAAGCCCTCGGACCGCACCCGGATGACGGGCACGCCGCTGGGCAGGGCCTCGGCCTCGGCGGCCAGATCGATGGCCGCCGCCAGCACGCAGCCGTGCTGATGGTCTGTGTGGTTTCCGCCCAGTTCCACCCGCCCCGGGGCGGAGAAATGCATCCAGTCCATAAAAACCCTCCGTTTCTGCAAAACGGGCTGAAACCAGATGGTTTCAGCCCGTTTGAGTCAATATAAGTGCTGCGGCCTGCGGGCTCCGGCGGTTGTGCGCCGCGTACCTGTCCTGTCTGAGGGAATTATAGCACAGGCGGCGGGGCCGCGCAAGGGCGCGGTCAGCCCTGAACCGGGCAGTTGGCCAGCTGGCGGCGGTAGAACTCCAGCTCCCGGCGGAGGGAGGCGTGGATCTTTTTCTGGAAGGCAGGCATGGTCTCCAGCGCGGAGATTTGGGCCTTCAGAATGTCAGGGCGCTCCTGCATGCCGTTCTCCTCGAACTGGCGGAACATGGCTTCCCGCCCATGCTTGTTGATGGGCGAGCGGGCGGGGAACCGGCAGACGGCGGAGAAGAGATGCGCCGGGATCTGGACGGGCCGGTTGTAGGTGGGGCCCAGATCAAAGGAGAAGGGAGAGACGGAGCTGACGGACTCCGGCAGGGTGACGGACTTGGCAGTATAGCACCCGGCAAAGGCATAGGGGCCGATGGCCTCCACCCCGGCGGGGACGGTGATCCTGCGCAGGCGGCTGTTGAGGAAGGCTCCCTTGGGAATATAGCTCCAGCACCACCACGTTACGTCCTCCAGATCGCTGTCCCGGAACAGGCAGGGGCCCAACTCCAGCTCGGCGCAGCGGGCCTCCAGCCGGGTCAGGCCGCAGAGGCGGCGGAAGGCCTCCTGCTCGATGCGATCAAGGGAGGCGGGGAGCTCCAGCGCGGTGATCCTGCTGCCGGTGAAGCACCCGGAGGCGAGGACCTTTATCCCCTCGCCGACAACCACGCTCTTGGCCTGCAGGCCGGCGAAGCTGTCCTCGGTGAGCGTGTGCAGGGTGCCGGGGATGGTCAGGGTGTCCAGCACGGCGTCTTCAAAAGCGCCGGGGGCGATCTGCTCCACCTCGGCGGGAATGGTGTAGCTGCGTTGGTCCTGCAGGCCGGGATAGCGCAGGAGGGTCTTCCCGTCCTTGGAGAACAGCACCCCGTCCACGGTGCAGAAGGCCGGGTGCCCGGGGCTGACCTCGATGGCCTTCAGCAGGATGGGGAAGCTGTGCCGGTGAAGCACGGTGAGGGAGTCCGGCAGGCAGAGCTTCTGGAGCCGGGCCTCTTCCTCCTGCCGCAGCATATAGTCCCGCTTTTCCCGGATGGTCTTCAGCTCCCGGGGGAAGCTGCGGGCGGGGATGCGCTTCTGGACGATCTGCTTCTCGATCTCGATGGCCCGGTGGTTGCTGCGGAAAATGCCCAGCAGGTTGCGCACCGTTTCGCTCTCGCGGTTATAGGTGTCAAAGGAGTTGTCGGTCAGCTCCACGGCGCCCTCGGGCAGGGCCATGGCCCGCTGCCCGGCGTCGATCATCGCGTCCGGTACTTCACAGAGCAGGATGACGCCATCAGAGCCCTCGATCAGGTCCTCGGTCTCCAGAAATTCCAGCGCGGAAGGATCGGAGGGGAGAGCGGATCGTTTTTGTACGGGGGAACGAAAATGAAACAGTGCCATCGTTGCAGCCTCCTTGGTTTGCGTTGCGGTCTCGAATATGATAGACTGCAAAAACGATGCCAAATTGACGCTCAGATGCTCCAGGGGTCGATGCCGTACTCCTTCATCTTCACGTACAGCCGGCTGCGGGAGATGCCCAGCAGCTGGGCGGCCTTTACCTTGTTGCCCCGGACCTGCCAGAGGGCATGGGCGATCTCCTCGCGCTCCGCAGCGGCCTTCGCGCTCTTGAGCCCGCCGCCGGCGGCCTGCTGCGGCGGCTCCCGCGGGGGAGCGGGCAGCTCCTCCGGCGGCGCGATGGGGGCCGGGCCGCAGTCGAAGGCGCGCAGGAAGGAGAACTCGTGCTCGGTCAGCACCGTGCGGTCCGACATGACGCAGGCCCGGGCCAGACAATGCTCCAGCTCGCGCACGTTGCCGGGCCAGCTGTAGCTGCGCAGCAGAGCCATGGCGCTGGAGCTGATGCTGTGAGGCTCCATTTGGTAGCGGGCCTCGATCTTTTGCAGCAGCACGGTACACAGCGGCGCCAGATCCTCCGGCCGCTCCCGCAGGGCGGGGATCTCCACTTCGATGACGTTCAGGCGGTAGTAGAGGTCGCTGCGGAACTTACCCTCCTTCACCAGCCGGTGGAGGTCCTGATTGGTGGCGGCGATGACGCGCACGTCCAGATGGATCACCCGGGTGCCGCCGATGCGCTCAAACTCGTACTCCTGCAGCACCCGCAGCAGCTTGGACTGCATGGGCATCGGCAGCTCGCCGATCTCGTCCAGCAGGACGGTGCCGCGATTGGCCTGCTCCAGCTTGCCCTTTTTGCCGGTGCGCAGGGCACCGGAGAACGCGCCCGGCTCATAGCCGAACAGCTCGGACTCGATCAGGTCCTTCGGGATGGCGGCGCAGTTGATTTTGACGAAGTTGTAGTCCTTCCGGTTGCTCAGCCGGTGGATGGCGTCGGCAAAGACCTCCTTGCCCACGCCGGTCTCTCCGGTGAGGAGGACGGGCAGGTCAGAGGGGGCGGCCCGGGCCACCACACCCTTTACCGCCATGATGGAGGGAGAGATGCCCGCCACGTCTTCCAGCACGAAGTCGTGCTTGGTCAGGCCGCGCAGCTGCTTGCTGTACAGTGCGTTGGCCTTCCGCAGGTTGACGACCTCCTTCCGCAGCCGGTCCACGGTATCCAGCGAGCTGAACAGGGCCATGGTGAATACGCCCCGCAGGATGCCATCGTGATCCCGGATGGGGATACGGCTGATGGCGTAGACGTCCTCGTGCTCCTTGCCCTCGGCGACGACAAAGAGCTCGCCGTGCTCGGCCTCGCCGGTGGCGAGCACCCGCAGCACGCCGGTGTTGGGGATCACGTCCGTCACCAGCCGCCCCTCGAAATCCGCGGGGGTCCCGTTGTACATGGCCGCGTGTTGCCGCCCGATGTAGCGGATGATCCCGTTTTCATCTACGATCATGTTCAGCGAGTAGGACTCGCAGGCCCAGCGGAACAGGCTTTCTGTGTAATTATCGGTCAAAAGGGTCACCTCTCCCCATATGAGCGGAAATAGACAAAAATATTTTTTAACAGCATAACGCCGCTTGTCTGGATTGTCAAGACAAACTCTGCAAGACAGGACATAATGTCCTGATAACAGGACGTTGTGTCCTTTGCGGAGTGTACAGGAAAAAAGACAGTCCCGCCTGCCGGGGGAGAAAAGGGCGGGGCATTTTCCCGGGAAACGGGGGAAGAGAGGAGGAGAACGGCAGAAAAGTCGGAAATAAAATTTTTGCTTGCGGTAAGGCATTTTTGACTGACCTGACGGGGAAAACCGGGGCCCCGCCGTGGATGTGAAATGGAACTTGGCACGGTGCTTGCATAAGTAACTTGGCGACATGACGGATGCGCAGCAGCTTCTATCGGTCAACATTGGATAATTTCACAGTCTACGGAGAAAGGAAGATCAATTTATGAGAAGCGCAGTTATGGGTGCGGGTTCCATCGGCATGTTCCTTGGAGCCAGCATTACGAAGAACGGCGGTCAGATCGATCTGATCGACACCTTCAAGGGCAACATCGACGCCCTGAATGAGAACGGCGCAAAGATCACCGGCTTCACGGAGTTCACCGTGCCGGTGAAGGCCCTGACCCCGGACCAAATGGAGGGCAAGTACGACCTGGTGTTCCTGTGCACCAAGCAGGTGGTCAACGAGGAAGTCGTCGGCTACGTGCTGCCCCATCTGGCTGACGATGGCTTTATTGTTACCCTGCAGAACGGCGTGCCCGAGCCCGCCATCGAGGCTCTGGTCGGCAAGGGCCGCGTGGCCGGCGGCGCGGTGGGCTTCGGTGCCACCTGGCTGGCTCCCGGCGTGGATCAGCTGACCTCCCCCATGACCACCGTTGAGAAGTACGCCTTCGACATCGGTGAGATGGACGGTTCCACCACCCCCCGTATTCTGGAGGCTCAGAAGCTGCTCCAGCTCTGCGGCGGCACCACCATCCTGCCTAACCTGATGGGCGTGCGCTGGGCCAAGGTCCTGATGAACTGCACCTTCTCCGGCATGTCCGCCGCGCTGGGCTGCACCTTCGGCGAGGTGCTGGACGGCCCCATCTCCATCCAGTGCGTGGCCCATCTGGCGGACGAGGCCATCAAGGTCGCCCACGCGGACGGCGTCCGGCTGGCCCACCTGCAGGGCGTTGACTTTGAGGAGCTGGAGCTCTCCTCCAAGGAAGACATCCCCAGCAAGTATCCTTTCTACCAGAAGGTCTGGGGTCCCCACAAGGCACTGAAGGCCTCCATGCTGCAGGATCTGGAGAAGAAACGCAAGACCGAGATCAGCTACATCAACGGCTACGTCTCCGCCCGCGGCAAGGCCAACGGCGTGCCCACCCCCTTCAACGACATGGTCTGCAAGGTCGTGGCCGAGGAAGAGGCGCAGGGTATCGTCAACAAGTATGACGAGGCGCTGAAGAACTTCCTGCCTCTGCTCTGATCCGCACAAAACGCAAAAGGAGAAATGAACTATGGCTAAGAAGACGATCATTACCATCGCGACGACCGGCGCATGGCCGAAGAAGGAGAACAACCCGAACGTGCCGA
>CAKULE010000024.1 GCA_934667095.1 uncultured Oscillospiraceae bacterium
GGGCGACGACTGGTGGCTGCCGCCTACGGATATGGGCCTGGCAGACACCACCTGGGTCTGTGATGACTGGCTGATGAACCTGCACTACGGCGACTGTGACCCTGACTATGCCGGGATCGCCGAACTCTACCACCGCTTTGAAGACAATACAGAGCTGACGCAGGGCTTTTCCGGCGTGTGGCGCATGGAGGATGACTGCCTGCGGCTGGATCTCTCCGCTGGCATCGGCAGCTCCCTCAGCGGCAGTTTCCCGATCCTCATCTCCCCCTCCGGCGAGGAGATGCATTTCCAGCGTTCACGCAGCGGCGAAGGGGTGCCCTTTCTGCCGGACGATATGGACTCCATTGAGCTGACACGGAGCTATGGCTGAACCCCCCTTTCGTTTTTCCAAACACACGCAGTTCTCCCCGCATCTATTCTATCGAGAGACACTGAAACAAAAAATGCTCGTAAGGCAGTGTGAAGTGATCCTCCGGGCATAACGCATAAGCAAAGCACCGAAAGGCGCGGTGGCAGGGGAAATGTGCCGTCTGGACATTCAGGAACCGAACGTGGGCTTGGCCGCCTGCTGATGAAATGTGGTCCCTACTCACACCCAATAAGTTCAACGAGAAGCAAGGCGGCGATGAGCATCGGAAATCATGCTCATCACCGCCTTGTTTCACTGTACAGGGAAATGCGGGTTATCCGCTGGAGAGTGAAAGACGGGGGTCGTTGATTATTTCCATGGTGCATTTTCGAAGAAATGTTTCTAAAGAGAAATGCCCTACTGCAAGGTGAGATAAAAGAGTTGCAGACAGGCATTGAAGAATTAGAGGAAATCTGCCATAATAAAAGCGAATATAGGCAAGCGCAGGAAATCTTTTTACCGACTACCGCACACATTCTTGATTACTATGACCGCATGACCCCGGAAGAAAGGAATCGTGAGTGGAAACTGTTGATGGAAAAGATTACATACTATCGAGATCCGGGAAAGCCAGATAGTATTGAAATACATCTATATCCGCGCTTAGGAAGGCTTATCAATATATCATGAAAGAGTTTTTTGCATTATGAAGAACTGTTGTATAGGTGTGTTAGCCCATGTGGACGCGGGCAAGACCACCCTCACCGAGGCCATGCTCTACCGCACTGGGGCCATCCGCCGGCTGGGCCGGGTGGACCACGGGGACGCCTTTCTGGACACGGAGGCGCTGGAAAAGGAGCGGGGCATCACCATCTTTGCCAAACAGGCGGTCCTCCGCCGGGGGGAGCTGGAGCTCACCCTGCTGGACACCCCCGGCCACGCGGACTTCTCCGCCGAGACCGAGCGGGTCCTGCAGGCGCTGGACTACGCCATCCTGCTGGTGAGCGCCGCTGACGGCGTGCAGGGCCACACGGAGACCCTGTGGAAGCTGCTGGCCCACCACCGGGTGCCCACCTTCATCTTCGTGAACAAGATGGACCAGCCGGGGGCGGACCGGGCCGCCCTGCTGGCAGAGCTGCGCCGCCGCCTCAGCGAGAGCTGTGTGGATCTGGCGGACAGCGCCGCTGCGGCAGAGCAGGCTGCCCTCTGCGACGAGGGCCTGCTGGAGGGCTATCTGGCGGGCCGTCTGCCCGATACCGGCGATCTGGCCGCCCTTATCGCCCAGCGGCGGCTGTTCCCCTGCCTGTTCGGCTCCGCTTTGAAGCTGGACGGCGTGGACGCCCTGCTGGACGCGCTGGAGCAGTATGCGCTGGAGCCGGAGTGGGCCCCCGATTTTGCCGCCCGGGTGTTCAAGATCAGCCGGGACGAGCGGGGGGAGCGCCTCACCTGGCTGAAGGTCACCGGCGGGACTCTCCGGGCCCGGGATATGGTTCGCGGCCCGGACTGGGAGGAAAAGGTCACCCAGCTGCGGCTCTACTCCGGGGCGAAATTCACTGCGCTGGACGAGGCCCCGGCGGGCACGGTGTGCGCCGTCGCAGGGCTTACCCATACCCGGGCAGGGGAGGGCCTCGGCGCGGAGGAGAGCTGGTCCGGGCCCGAGTTGGAGCCGGTACTCACCTATCAGGTGCTGCCGCCGGAGGGGTGCGACGCCCACACCCTGCTGTCCAGACTGCGCATTCTGGAGGAGGAAGACCCCCAGCTCCGGGTGGAGTGGGATGGCCGGGCCGGGGAGGTCCGGGTGAGCCTCATGGGCGAGGTGCAGACACAGGTGCTCCAGCGGGTGATGGCAGAGCGCTTCGGGCTGGAGGTGACCTTCGGCCCCGGCAGCATCGTCTATCTGGAGACCATCGCCGCCCCTGTGGTGGGGGTGGGGCACTTCGAGCCCCTGCGGCACTACGCCGAGGTCCACCTGCTGCTGGAGCCGCTGGAGCGGGGCAGCGGGCTGGTGCTGGACTCTGCCTGCCCGGAGGACGAGCTGGACGGTCACTGGCAGCGGCTCGTCCTCACCCACTTGGCGGAAAAGCAGCATCTGGGCGTGCTCACCGGCGCGCCCATTACGGATATGAAGCTCACCCTGCTGGCAGGCCGGGCCCACGTGAAGCACACCGAGGGCGGCGACTTCCGTCAGGCCACGTGGCGGGCGGTGCGGCAGGGCCTCATGAGTGCGGAGAGCGTTCTGCTGGAGCCCTGGTACGCCGTGCGCCTGTCCGTCCCTGCCGACTGCGTGGGCCGGGCCATGACCGACCTCCAGCGGCTGGGGGGCAGCTTTGACGCCCCGGAGCAGGAGGGGGAGGCCGCCATCCTCACGGGCTTTGCCCCGGTGTCCGCCCTGACGGGCTACGCCGCACAGGTGGCGGCCTATACAGGGGGCCGGGGCCGGCTGAGCTGTACCGTGGACGGCTACCGCCCCTGCCACAACGCCGGGGAGGTCATCGCCGCCGCGGGCTACGACCCGGAGCGGGACACCGAGAATCCAGCCTCCTCCGTGTTCTGCGACCACGGGGGGAGCGTCACCGTGCCGTGGAACGAGGCTCCGGCCCGGATGCATCTGGACAGCGGCTGGCGCCCCGAGGGAGAACTGGAGGCGGAGCATGCGCCCGCCCGCCCCGCCATGAGCTACGAGAGCCACGCCGCGCTGGAGAAGGAGCTGGCCGCTATTTTCGAGCGGACCTACGGCCCCGTCAAGCCCCGTGCCTTTCAGGCGTTCCGGCCTTCGGCCCAGCCCAAGGTGAAGCCGTGGAAGGGGCTGAAGACCACCCTCCGGGAGGAATGGGTGCTGGTGGACGGTTACAACATCATCCACGCGTGGCCCGAGCTGCGGGAGCTGGCGGCGGTGGATCTGGAGGGGGCGCGGCAGCGGCTCATCCACCGGCTGCGGAACTATCAGGGCTGGCGGCGGTGCAAGGTCATCGTGGTGTTCGACGCCTATAAGATCAAGGGCAACCCCGGCAGTATGGAGCAGTACGGCGACCTGTGGGTGGTGTACACCAAGGAGGCGGAGACTGCCGACATGTATATCGAAAAGACTACCTATGACCTGAGCCGCAAGGACCACCGGGTGCGGGTGGCTACCTCTGATGGGCTGGAGCAGCTCATCATTCTGGGCCACGGGGCCGTCCGGGTCAGCGCCATGGAGTTCCTGCAGGAGCTGGAGCGGGTGGAGGGCGAGATCCGCGCCGTCATCGAGGGGAGATAGGTTTTGCTTCCTATTTGAGCCCGGACGTGGTATAATTATCAAATTAAAGCAGAGACCGCCGCCGCGCGGAGCGGCGCTTTCGTCCCACCCGCAGGCGGAAACGCGGCCTGTTGAGGATCATCATGTTATATTCAGGATCGAGGGAGATTTATGGAGCTGAAAGAGACCAGACTGACCAGCGAACAGGTATTTGATGGCGCGCTGCTGAAGGTGTACCGGGACACGGTGCGCCTGCCCGACGGCAGAGAGGCCGTCCGCGAGGTGGTGCGCCACCCCGGCGCGGTGGTCATCGTCCCCGTGGACGGGGAGGGCAACGTCCACCTGGTGCGGCAGTTCCGTTATCCCTATGACTGCACCCTGCTGGAGGTCCCCGCCGGCAAGCTGGAGCCGGGGGAGGAGCCCTTCCCCGCGGCACAGCGGGAGTTGGAGGAGGAGATCGGCGCGCGGGCGGAGGACTGGCTCCCCATGGGGGAGGCCCTGCCCACCCCCGGCTTCTGCGATGAGCTGCAGCACGTGTATCTGGCCCGGAGGCTCACCTTCGGGGCCACCCATCCCGATGAGGATGAATTTCTGGAGCAGATCTCCCTCCCCATGGCCGAGGCCGTGGCCATGGCGGTGGACGGCCGCATCCGGGACTGCAAAACGGTGGCGGCCCTTTTGCGGGCCCATCTGCTGATGGAGGGCGAGCGCCATGGGTAAAAAACTCCTTGTGGTGGAGGACGAAAAGAATATCGTGGACATTCTGGCCTTCAACCTGAGGCGGGAGGGGTACGAGGTCATCGCCGCCATGGACGGCGCCACCGGGCTGACCCTGGCGCTGGCGGAGGACCCGGACCTGATCCTGCTAGACCTGATGCTGCCCAAGCTGGACGGCTTTGAGCTCTGCCGCCGCCTGCGGGAGCAGGGACGGACCACGCCGGTCATCATGCTCACTGCCCGTGAGGAGGAGAGCGACAAGGTCCTCGGGCTGGAACTGGGGGCCGACGATTATATCACCAAGCCCTTCTCTATGCGGGAGCTGCTGGCCCGGGTGAAGGCCAACATCCGCCGCACGGACATGGCGGCCGCGGCGGCTCCTGCCGCCCAGCTGCTGGAGCTGGGGCGCATCACCGTGGACCTGCAGTCCATGACGGTATATAAGGATGGCGCGCCGCTGGAGCTCACCCAGCGGGAGTTCGAGCTGGTGCGGGCGCTGGCCTCCCGCCGGGGGCAGGTGCTGTCCCGGGAGGCACTGATGGAGCAGGTGTGGAACTACGAGGGCTACGTGGGCGACGTCCGGGCCGTGGACGTGGCGGTGCGCCGCCTGCGGGAAAAGCTGGAGGACGACCCCGCTGACCCCCGGTTTATTGTCACCCGCCGGGGTGCGGGCTACGTGTTCGGCGGGTGAGAGAGGCAGACTGACCGCGGGGGAGTCCTCTCCGGCGCGGGTGCGCCGTATGAGTGTTTTGC
>CAKULE010000025.1 GCA_934667095.1 uncultured Oscillospiraceae bacterium
TTATCCAGCAGGCAGGCCACGCCCGGCAGCTCGATGCCCTCCAGAAACTCCAGCGATGCGCCGCCGCCGGTGCTGATGTGGGTCATGCGGTCGGCGTAGCCCAGCTGAGCCACGGCCGCCGCGCTGTCGCCGCCGCCCACGATGGTGATGGCGTTGCTCTCAGCCAGCGCCTTGGCCAGCGCACGGGTGCCCTCGGCAAAGGCGGAGAATTCAAACACGCCCATGGGCCCGTTCCAGATCACGGTGCCCGCGTCCTTCACCGCGGCGGAGAAGGTCTCGATGGTCTTGGGCCCGATGTCCATGCCCATGCGGTCGGCGGGGATGGCCATGGTGGGCACCAGCTCGGGCTTGGCATCGGCGGAGAACTCCGCGGCACAGAGGGTGTCCTCCGGCAGGAGCAGCTTCACGCCCTTGGCCTTGGCCTTTTCCATCATCTCCCGGCAATAGTCCAGCCGGTCCTCCTCCAGCAGGGAGGTGCCCACGCTGCCGCCCATGGCCTTGATAAAGGTGTAGGCCATGCCTCCGCCGATGATGATGGTGTCGGCAATGTCCAGCAGGTGGTTGATGACGCCGATCTTGGAGGACACCTTGGCCCCGCCCAGAATGGCCACCAGCGGACGCTTGGGGTCCTGCAGGGCCTTGCCCATGATGGACAGTTCCTTCTCGATGAGGAAGCCGGACACGGCGGGCAGATAGGCCGCCACGCCGGCGGTGGAGGCATGAGCGCGGTGAACGGTGCCGAAGGCATCGGACACGTAGAGGTCGGCCATGTCGGCCAGAGCCTTGGCAAAGGCGGGGTCATTCTTCTCCTCGCCGGGCTCGAAACGGAGATTTTCCAAAAGCATGATCTGGCCGGGCTTCAGGGCGGCGGCCTTGGCCCTGGCGTCCTCGCCCACCACATCGGAGGCGAAGATGACCTCGCGGCCCAGCAGCTCGCTGAGGCGCTTGGCCACGGGGGCCAGAGTCAGGGCGGGCTTGCGCTCCCCCTTGGGCTTGCCCAGATGGGAGCAGGCGATCACCGCCGCGCCGTTGTCCAGCAGGTAGTTCAGGGTGGGCAGGGCCGCCACGATGCGGTTATCATCGGTGATGGCCCCGGTCTCCTTGTCCTGAGGGACGTTGAAGTCGCAGCGGCAAAGGACCCTCTTGCCCTTCACGTCCACATCCCGGACGGTCTTCTTGTTGTAGTTCATCTTTTGTTCTCCTTTCCTTCCTTTCAAACTATGGAGCGCACTCATGTCCGCCCCATCTCCCCTTCGCCGCTCAGACCGGGGAAGCCCTGCTGGCGCAGCGCCTCGTAGGCCAAAACGGCCACCGAATTGGACAGGTTCAGGCTGCGGGCATCCGCCCGCATGGGGATGCGCAGGCAGCGGTCCCGGTACCGCTCTCTGAATTCCAGCGGCAGGCCGGCGGTCTCCTTCCCGAAGAACAGCCAGCAGTTATCCCGGAAGCATGCCTGGGTATAGTCTCTGGGGGCCTTGGTGGTGGCCAGCCAGAGGTCTGGGTCAGGGTTGCGGGCGAACAGCTCGTCCAGATCATGGTAAACCGTAAGATCCACCATGGGCCAGTAGTCCAGCCCCGCCCGCTTCACCGCCTTCTCGCTGATGTCGAAGCCCAGCGGCTCCACAAGGTGGAGGCGGCTGCGGGTGGCAGCGCAGGTTCGGGCTATATTTCCGCAGTTTTGCGGGATTTCCGGCTCCACCAGCACGATATTGACCACAAAACCGCCCCCTTTCCCCCTATGACCCTGTCATTATATGCGCTTGCTCCCAAAAATACAAGACCGAAATACGAAATAGTTGTCAATCCTTTCACTTTCTCCGCTGCCGCCCAATTTGCCCCCCCGTTTCGGTCGGTTTGACGGGGAAAGCAGTTGCCAAGGGGCGGTGCATGTGGTAAAATAAGCAATTGAATACAGGGCGTTCACGCCCGATTTTACAGAGGAAAAAGGGGGCACCATTCATGGACACCATGATCATCGGCATCGCCGGGGGCACCGGCTCCGGCAAGACCACCCTGACCCGCAAGCTGATGGAGACCTTCGGGGACGACGTCTCCGTGGTCTACCACGACAACTACTATAAGCGCCATGTTGGCATGACCTATGAGGAGCGGGCCGCCCTGAACTACGACCACCCCGACTCCTTCGACACCGACCTGATGGTGTCCGACCTGAAAAAGCTGGCCGCCGGGGAGGTCATCCACTGCCCGGTATACGACTACGCCATCCACAACCGTTCGGAAGAGACGGTGGAGGTCCGCCCCACCCGGGTGGTCATCGTGGAGGGTATCCTGATCTTTGAGAACAAGGCCCTGCGGAATCTGATGGACATCAAGATCTTTGTGGACACTGACGCCGACGTGCGCATTCTCCGCCGCATCCTGCGGGACGTGAAGGAGCGGGAACGCTCGCTGGACTCAGTCATCAGCCAGTACCTCACCACCGTGAAGCCCATGCACGAGCAGTTCGTCCAACCCAGCCGGCAGTACGCCGACATCGTGGTGCTGGACGGCGGATACAATCTGGTGGCGCTGGACATGATCACCGAGCGGATCCGCAGCCACATCGCCCGGCGCTGAGCTTTTCGGCCTGCCGCGGAACCTATTTGCCCGCACCCACGTCTGACCGGGTATAGAGCCTCACCTACTACTTAGCCTAAGGATGCCGCCACCGCCGCCCAGGCCGCCGCCATTCTCCAGTCCCGGGTAGACACCATGGCCAACGGCGGTGCCTGGTACCCCGAGGCCACACGCATCTGGACCGAGTGCTCCACTGTGGTGACCAACGGGAACTACGTGATGATGGTGGTCAACGAGCAGTACGCCGACATCGTCAAGGAGTTCAACGCGCTGTTCTGAGCCCTGCCCCGCTTCCCCTTCTCTGCCGTCCGCAGGGGCGGTCCTGTGCGGCCGTTCCTGCGGACTGTCTGTCCTCCCATTCTCAACTACCAGAGGTACTCACATGGTCTTTTCCACTCCATATTTTCTGTTCCTCTACCTCCCCGCCGTGCTGCTGATCTACTACGCCGTGCCGCTGGCGTGGCGCAACGTGGTGCTGCTGCTGTTCAGCCTGCTGTTCTACGGCTGGGGCGAGCCGGTGTACATCCTGCTGATGATGTTCACCATTCTGGTGAATTACCTGTTCGGCCTATTGGTCAGCCGTTGTAAGGCCCGGGACAACATCAGGGGCGCCAAGTGGGCGGTGGCCGGGTCGGCCGTCGTCAGTCTGGCGCTGCTGGTGTTTTTCAAGTACTGGGACTTTTTGGCCGGCAGTCTGGCCTCCATCGGCCTGAGCTTCATGCCCAAGCTGGGGCTGTCCCTGCCCATCGGCATCAGCTTCTACACCTTTCAGGCCATGAGCTACCCCGTAGACGTCTACCGGGGAGATGCCCATGCCCTGAAGAACCCCCTCACCTTCGGCACCTACGTCACCCTGTTCCCCCAGCTCATCGCAGGGCCCATCGTCTGCTATAAGGACGTGGAGTCCCAGCTGGACCGGCGGGACCACAGCTTTGACCGCTTTGCCGCCGGCATCCAGCGGTTCGTCATCGGCCTGTGCAAGAAGGTCCTGCTGGCCAACTCCATCGGCAAGCTGTGGGACGTGTATCTGGCCACCCCCGGCGCGGAGCTCACCACCCTCGGGGCCTGGCTGGGCATCATCGCCTTCAGCTTCCAGATCTATTTCGATTTCTCCGGTTACTCGGACATGGCCATCGGCCTTGGCCGGATGTTTGGGTTTGAGTTTCTGGAGAACTTCAACTACCCCTACATCTCCCGCTCGGCCACGGAGTTCTGGCGGCGGTGGCACATCTCGCTGGGCACCTGGTTCCGGGACTATCTCTACATTCCCCTGGGCGGCAGCCGGGTGAACCGGGGCCGAGTGGTGCTCAACCTGCTCATCGTCTGGGCCGCCACAGGCATCTGGCACGGAGCCAGCTGGAACTTCCTGCTGTGGGGCCTGTTCTACTTCGTCCTGCTGGTGTTTGAGAAGTTCTGGTTCGGCAAGGTGCTGGACAGGGCTCCCCGCTGGGTGGGCCATGTGTACGGCCTGCTGCTCATCCTCGTCGGCTGGGCTCTCTTCGCCGTGGAGGACATCGGGGCGCTGGGGCTGTACCTCAAGGCCCTGTTCGGCTTCGGCGCCGGCCTGCTGGACAAGTCCTTTCTCTACTATCTCCGCAACTACCTGCCGGCCCTCATCATCGCCGGCGTGGCCGCCACGCCTTTGGCGGCCAAATACTGGCGGAAGCTGCCGGAGAAGGTCCGGGCCGTGCTGCTGCCGCTGCTTCTGGCCTTCGGGCTGTTTCTGTCCACCGCCTATCTGGTGGACGGGACGTACAATCCCTTCCTCTACTTCCGTTTTTAAGGAGGGCACGGCATGAAAAGCAAAAGTAAGTACTCCGACTTTCTCACGGCGCTGTTCCTGGTGTTCATTTTCGGCTTCGGCGCCGGCCTGCTGGACAAGTCCTTTCTCTACTATCTCCGCAACTACCTGCCGGCCCTCATCATCGC
>CAKULE010000026.1 GCA_934667095.1 uncultured Oscillospiraceae bacterium
GCCTTGTCGGCCTCCTTGAAGCTCATGGCGGAGGCGGTGATGTACAGGCCGCCCAGCTGGCCGGACTTCTCGAAGATAACGGGGGTGTGGCCCCGCTGCTTCAGCACCAGCGCACACTCCATGCCGCCGATGCCGCCGCCGATGATGGCCACCTTCTTGGGCTTTCTGGTGGGCACGATCTTGTACTTATTATGCTGCATGGTGGAGGGGGTCAGCGCGCAGCGGGCCAGATGGAGGGAATCGTCCATGGGCTGCATGTTGGGCGTGCCCTCGGACTTGTTGAAGCTGAAGCAGGCGTTATGACAGTTGATGCAGGGCTTGATCTCCTCCACGCGGTCCTCCAGGATCTTGTTGACCCACTCGGGGTCCACCAGATTCTGGCGGGCGATGCCCACGGCGTCCAGACGGCCGGCGGCGATCTCCTCGGCGGCCTTGGCGGGGTCCATCTTACCGGCGCAGACCACGGGCTTGGTGGTGAAGTTCTTGATGTGCTCCACCTCCGGCAGGTTGCAGTTCTCCGGCATGTAGACCGGCGGATGCGCCCAGTACCACGCATCGTAGGTGCCGTTGTCGCAGTCGAACATGTCATAGCCGGCATCCTCCAGGTACTTGATGGCGCGCTCGGACTCCGCCATGTCGCGGCCGAACTCGGTGAACTCCTCGCCGGGGACGGCGCCCTGGCCGAAGCCCTTGGTCTTGGACACCACGGAGTAGCGCAGCGCCACGGGGAAGTCCTTGCCGCAGACGGCCTTGATGGCCTGCACGATCTCCACGGCGAAGCGGTAGCGGTTCTCAAAGGAGCCGCCGTACTCGTCAGTGCGGTAGTTCATGTTGGCCAGGGTGAACTGGTCCAGCAGATAGCCCTCGTGCACCGCGTGGATCTCCACGCCGTCCACGCCGGCGTCCTGCAGCAGCTTGGATGTCTTGGCGAAGGCGTCCACCATCTCGTGGATCTCCTCCACGGTCAGGGGGCGGGACTTGCACTCCGGATACCAGCGGTTGGGAGTGGCGGAGGCGGAGGCGGTGATGTAATCCACGTTCAGGAAGGGCTTGCCCACGGTGCCGAAGGGCTTGTTCTGCAGCATCTTCACCATGATGTCGTTGATGGCCATGGAGCGGCCCATGCCGGCGGACAGCTGGATGAACAGCTTGGAGCCGGTCTTGTGGAACTCCGGCAGCCACTCCGCCAGGTCCTTGAACATCTTCTTGTTCTGATAGAGCCAGCGGCCGCCCATGGTGTCACGGACGCACTGCATGCCCGGCAGCACCAGACCCACGTTGTTCTGGGCGCGGTTCAGGATGTGGTAGGCGGCCTCCTTGTCGAAATGACAGGGCTCCAGCCAGCCGAACAGGGATGTGCCGCCCATGGAGGGCTGCACGATACGGTTCTTGATCTCCACGTTGCCGATCTTCCAGGGGGTAAACAGCGCGCTGTATTTTTCGTTCATTCGGTGTTCCTCCTCATATTTTCAGCATACTGCCGGTTTTTGCCATACTATTATACAGGAGTTTTGGGGAAACTACAACAACGAAAACGGGAAAACTGTCGGTTTTCCGGCAAAAATGACAAATCCACCGAAAAAAGGAGACGGGCCATGGCCCGTCTCCCGCGTATGTTGTTTCCGTGTGCCGCTTACTCGGACTCCGTGTTCGCCGGGGCGGCGGGCTGCTGCGCCGCCTCGTACTCCGCCAGCGCCTGGGCCAGCACCTTTTTGTCGTGGCGGCTGTGTACCTGGGTCAGGTCGAATTTCTCCCACAGGTCGGGGCGCCGGGCCATGGTGCGCTTGTAGCTCTCCCGCGTGCGCCAGTCCGCCACGTTGCCGTGGTGGCCGCTGAGCAGCACCTCCGGCACCTTGCGGCCGTGCCACTCCTCGGGCCGGGAATACTGGGGGTATTCCAGCAGGCCGTTCCAGTGGCTCTCGTCGGTGTAGCAGCTCTCCTCCGGCAGGACGCCGGGCACCATGCGGCACAGGCAGTCCGCCAGCGCCATGGCCGGGATCTCGCCGCCGGTGACCACAAAGTCGCCCATGGAGATCTCCTCGTCCACGCACTCGTCCAGAAAGCGCTGGTCCACGCCCTCGTAGTGGCCGCAGACCAGAATAAGGTGATCGTACTGTGCCTTCAGCTCCCGTGCAACCCGCTGGGTCAGCACCCGGCCGCAGGGAGACATGTAGATGGTGTGAACACGCCCGCCGGCCTCATCGCAGATATGCTGCCAGCAGCGGTACAGCGGGTCGGCCTGCATCACCGCGCCCCGCCCGCCGCCGTA
>CAKULE010000027.1 GCA_934667095.1 uncultured Oscillospiraceae bacterium
CTGGCCTCCGCTACCCCCGAGATGGTGGGCAGCATGGTCGTCCCCCTGCTGGTGTGCGTGGTCATCGGTACCATCGCCTTCTCCGTGGTGTCCATCCTGGTGGGCAAGATCTTCGGTTACAGCTGGCAGATGTCCGTGGCCATCGGCAGCTCCTGCCTGTTCGGCTTCCCCGGCACCGTCATCATCTCCAACGAGGTCTCTGAGTCCACCGGCACCACCGCCGAGGAGAAGGCCGCCATCAATGCGGAGATCATGCCCAAGATGCTGGTGGCCGGCATGGTCACCGTGTCCATCACCTCCGTGCTGGTGGCCGGCGTCATGAGCGCATGGCTGTAACACAGCGTATTTTCCGGAAAAGAGGTTTTGAAAAATGTCTGAGATCAGGACGTTTGCAGATAGTATTTTTGACGAGCTGGTGGCCATCCGCCGCGACATCCATGCCCACCCCGAGACGGGCATGCAGGAGGTGCGCACCTCCGCCCTCATCCGCTCCGAGCTGGAGAAGATGGGCGTGGACGAGATCCAGCAGCCCCTGCCCACCGCTGTGGTGGCGCTGATCCACGGCGGGAAAGGCCCCGGCAAGTGCGTGGCGCTCCGCGCCGATATCGACGCACTGCCCGTCCACGAGGAGAGCGGCGTGCCCTTCGCCAGCGAGTACGAGGGCAAGATGCACGCCTGCGGCCACGACCTGCACACCACCATGCTGCTGGGCGCGGCCAGGACGCTGTGCCGTTTCCGCGACCAGTTCGCCGGCACCGTCAAGCTGATCTTTGAGCCCAGCGAGGACACCATGCCCGGCGGCGCTCGGAAGCTGGTGGCGGCGGGGGTCATGGAGGCGCCCCATGTGGACGCCATCTTCGGCCAGCATGTCTGCCCCTCCGAGAACGACACCGTGGGCCGGATGCAGCTGTACAAGGGCTATTTCACCAGTGCTGTGGATCTGTTCCATATTGCCGTCCACGGCAAGAGCGGACATGGCTCCGCGCCCCACACCGCCCACGACGCCATTGCCTGCGCCGGGTATCTCATCACCGTTTTGCAGACGGTGGTCTCCCGCCGCATCGATCCCATGGATTCCGCCGTGCTGACGGTGGGCACCATGTCCGGCGGCGACGCGGTGAACATCACCGCCGGTGAGGCG
The DNA here is from genome assembly GCA_934667095.1 of uncultured Oscillospiraceae bacterium. GTDB lineage: Bacteria > Bacillota > Clostridia > Oscillospirales > Oscillospiraceae > Enterenecus. The sequence goes on from CAKULE010000027.1 coordinate 1,142, forward strand.
CAGATGGTGGCGGTGCTGCGCAGCTTCAGCGACGCGGCGCGGGATACCGCCATCGAGGAGGTGCAGCGCATCTGCAAGGGTATCGGCATCGCCTTCAACTGCGACATCGAGGTGAACCTGGAGGAGGGCTATGCCCTGCAGTACAACGACGGCGAAATGATCGATCTGGTGAACAGGGCCGTTACCGCCGCCGGCGGCAGGACCGAGTTCATCGAGAGGCCCTTCTCCGGCAGCGAGGACTTCAGCTTCTTCGGCAAGCTGACCGGTACGCCCTCCGCCTTTATGATGATCGACGCCGGACGGGGCGAGGAGCTGGTCTCCCTCCACAATGGCAAGATCGTGTTCAACGAGGACGTGATAAAGCACGGCGTTACCGGCCTGACCGCCATCGCGCTGGAGTATCTGGCGCAGTAACGGCACACGCATAACAACAACACACTACCTTCCTTACAATTTTGCAGAAGCGGCGCACAGATCGTGCGCCGCTTCTGCGCGTGTGTGTGGGGGAGGACGGCTAAAAACGTGCCGGGGGCACGTTTTTAGCCGCCGACCGCAGCGGCTGTGCCGCGAGGACACCTCAGTTCCGGAAAAAAACAAAGGCCCCTGCCGGAGCAGGAGCCTTTGCAGAAAACAGATATAGACTCAGCGCTTGCTGAACTGAGGTGCGCGGCGGGCGGCCTTCAGACCGTACTTCTTACGCTCCTTCATACGAGGATCGCGGGTCAGGAAGCCGGCCTTCTTCAGGATGGCGCGGTACTCGGGGTTCACCAGCAGCAGAGCGCGGCTGATGCCGTGGCGCAGGGCGCCGGCCTGGCCGGACACACCGCCGCCCTCGACGGTGGCAACGATGTCCACCTTGCCCAGGGTGTTGGTGGCGTTCAGGGGCTGACGGACCACCAT
>CAKULE010000028.1 GCA_934667095.1 uncultured Oscillospiraceae bacterium
ACCAGATGGGTGTCCAGATACTGCATGTCCTTGAACTCGCCGCGCCGCTCCTGACACATGGGCATGATATTGCCCACATAGTCCTGCGGGCTGATGATGGACACCTTCACATACGGCTCCTCCGCGTGCTCGATCAGGGAGGGGTCAGGGTAGTTGTGGGGGTTGTCCACCTTTACCATGGTGCCGTCGGACTTGTAGACGTGATAGATGACGGATGGCAGCGTGGTCACAAGGTCAAGGTTGAATTCCCGCTCCAGCCGCTCCTGGATGATCTCCATGTGGAGCATCCCCAGAAAGCCGCAGCGGAAGCCGAAGCCCAGCGCCACGGAGGATTCCGGCTCAAAGGTCAGGCTGGCGTCGTTCAATTGCAGCTTTTCCAGCGCGTCCCGCAGGTCGGGGTATTTGCTGCCGTCCTCGGTGTAGATGCCGCAGTAGACCATGCTCTGCGCCGGGCGGTAGCCGGGCAGCGCCTCAGCGGCGGGGTTCGCCGCATCGGTGACGGTGTCGCCCACCTGCGTGTCCTTGACGTTCTTGATGCTGGCGGTGAAGTAGCCCACCTCGCCGGCCTGCAGCGCATCCGTCGGCTCGTTGCCGATGGGCTTGAGATAGCCGCACTCCAGCACGGTGTACTCCGCGCCGGTGGCCATGAGCCGGATGGTCTGCCCCCTGCGCAGCGTGCCCTGCTTGATGCGGAAATACACCACCACGCCCACATAGGGGTCGTACTGGCTGTCGAACACCAGCGCCTGCAGGGGCGCCTTGGGGTCGCCCTTGGGCGCGGGCACGTTCTGCACCACGTCCTCCAGCACGGCGTCGATGTTGATGCCCAGCTTGGCGGAGATCTCCGGCGCCTCCAGCGCCGGCAGGCCGATGATGTCCTCCACCTCCTGCTTGGCCTTCAGTGGGTCGGCGGCGGGCAGGTCGATCTTGTTGAACACCGGCAGGATCTCCAGATCGTGATCCATAGCCAGATAGGTGTTGGCCAGCGTCTGCGCCTCCACGCCCTGGGTGGCGTCCACCACCAGCAGCGCGCCCTCACAGGCGGCCAGCGAGCGGCTGACCTCGTAGTTGAAGTCCACATGACCCGGCGTGTCGATCAGGTTCAGGGCATACGTCTCCCCATCCTGTGCCGTGTAGAAAATGCGGACGGCGCGGGATTTAATGGTGATGCCACGCTCCCGCTCCAGATCCATGTTGTCCAGCAGCTGGTTCTCCATCTCCCGCTCCGGCACGGCGTGGCACTTCTCCAGCAGGCGATCCGCCAGCGTGGATTTCCCGTGATCAATGTGGGCGATGATGGAAAAATTGCGAATATGAGATTGGTCAAACATATAGAATAGCCTCCTTTGGAAATCCACGCTGCCCGCGCGGAGCGCGTACAAGTGTTTTGCGAAGCAAAACCTTGCCGCAGGCGGGATTCACTCCCGCCGAGGATGTCAGATCAAACCGGGGTCCCCGGTTTGCCGTCAGGCAAACTGGGGAGTGGATTTCCCGTGATCGATGTGGGCGATGATGGAAAAATTGCGAATATGAGATTGGTCGAACATATAGAATGGCCTCCTTATTTCCCCGCTCTTTCGTCCACGTTGTGGATCACCTGCGCCGTGCTCTGGCCAATGCCCGGCAGCGCCG